>CAZJZI010000001.1:0-41873 GCA_964550435.1 uncultured Chitinophagales bacterium
AGCCAAATGAGGTATGTTGCCATTACATCTTCATAGCAATAGTGTTCGATTTGCTCAATTTTACCTTCTTTATACATATCGTATACGGCATTACCTTCCGCCGTTTGTTTGAAGGGAATATCGATTAATAGTCCAAGGTGTTTGAGCTTTGGACCCATGCTTGCTCCATAATTACTGAACTCATCCATCAAATCCACGTTTACTTTTGAAAATCGGTATTTGATGTCATGCGTGTTGAGCCGAACTGGAATTTGGAGACCATATTTCATAGCACGATAAGTGATAACCGGTAAATCAAAACCTTTTCCATTATGATGAATCAACCCGAAATCTTTGTATATGAGCAATGCTTCAAATAGTTTCTGTAGGCCTTCTTTTTCGTCCTCTCCACTCCAACTTACTTTATTTCTGGGTTCGCCATTGTTTTCTATCCATAAACCTACCCAAGACACAATTTTATGGAACATTGGTGGCATAAATCCACTTTTATTCCGTGAAATTTGCTCAGTAGCCTGATCCATCATCTCGATATCATTTTCTGATGCATCGTCTACTGCTTTTCTGAGTAAATCAAGATCTGGGATTGTTTCTAAATCGAATACAAAAAACATATTTAATTAATTTCTCCGGCAAAATCTTCTAAAAATTCATTCCGGATCGTTATTGAATCAGTGTAAGACCCTAGAAGATACATGATTTTTGTTGTAGCTGCTTCCATAGTCATAGGACCAGCACTAATTATTCCAATTTCTGATGCCATTCTGCCGCTTTCATACTTTTTTAGATCTACAGCGTCGAAGGGAGCTTGTGAGCACATTATCAGAATTTTTCCTGAGTGTATGAGCTCCTCAAATGCCGAAACAAGGGAAAACTTTCCTTTAATGGGGAAGTTACCTGATCCGAAACCTTCAATGACCATGGCTTTAAAAGGCGTCTGACAGATACTTTTGAAGAAGTCTGGATTCATGCCTGGAAATAGTTTCACGACGGCGATTTCAGTGCTGAAAGTTGCCTCAGTTATTGAGTGTATAGCAGGCCGAAGTATATGCGTTCCCAATTCAATATTGAGTCCAATTTCGGCTAAAGGTGCCAGATTGGGTGAAGCGAAAGCGTCAAAATCACCTATACTCATCTTTGTGGACCGATTTCCCCTGAAAAGCATATCATTAAAGCAGATACAGACCTCAGGTATTTCATACGTAGCAATTTCTACAGAATTGACCAGATTTCTACGAGCATCACTACGAAGTGTGGTTAACGGCACCTGACTACCAGTAAATATTACGGGTTTATTGAGACCACGCAATGCGAAAGAAAGTGCACTTGCTGTGTATGCCATTGTATCGGTCCCATGAAGAACAACGAATCCATGATACTCTGGAGCATGTTTCAATATCGTAGTAGCCAGCAACTCCCAATGGGTTGGTGTAAGAGAGGAGCTGTCTTCGTAAAACAATTCGACAACATTCAAACGTGCAATTTTTTCTAGTTCAGGAACCTGCTTCAGAAGATAACCTCTGGCTTTTTCAGGGTCCGCAGATACAGCGCCTGGATCTATGACATTACTCTGCATCATGATTGTTCCTCCGGTTTGGAGGACAAGGACATCTTTAAGTGAATTCCGTTGACTTGTCATTAACTGTGGCGAAATTTGATGCTAGTTTGAGAGTATTTGTTGTAGAATTTGAAGAACATTCAGGAAAATCCTTCACATATTACCAAAAAAATGTTACAATGTTCAACGTGGCAAATAACTTAGTCAGAGAAACCGTCACGATAGCTGGAGGTACCTCACAAATTGTCGCGTTAGACGTGAAAGACGTTTTTTTTAAAATAGGTAAATATAAATGGTACAAAGAGTACCAGAAAGAGGTCCTATGAACGTATATGACTCAAGCCGGATTCGGAACTTAGTGTTACTTGGCCACTCCGGATCCGGGAAAACAACCTTAGCTGAGACCATGCTCTTCGAATCTGGAACAATCTCTCGCCGTGGATCCATCCAGGAAGGAAATACAGTCTCTGATTTTCACTCAATCGAAAAAGACAAGCAAAAATCAGTGTTTTCGAGCTTTATGACACTTGATTGGCGTGGACACAAAATAAACCTTATTGACACACCAGGTACCCTTGATTATTCAGGTGAAATAATTGGTGCACTCAAAGTTGCTGGGACTTCAATCTTTGTACTTGACTCTGAGCGTGGCGTAGAGGTTGGTACTGAAATCCTTTGGAAACAGGCTGCAAAGTATAATTCGATTCCTCTTTTTGTCGTGAATAAAGTGGATCATCCGAAATCGAATTTTGATAGAACCGTTGAAATGGCAAGAGAACGTTTTGGTCGTCAAGTGGTTCCTGTGCAATATCCCTACTCTGAGGGAAATGACTTTCATGCCATTATCGATGTGTTGAAGATGACCATGTATGAATTTCCAGAGGGTGGAGGTAAACCTGAAAAACTTCCTATTCCTGACTCACAGAAAGATCGTGCTGAGCTCATGCATAACGAACTCATAGAGATCATCGCCGAGAATGATGAATCTCTGATGGATATCTACTTTGAGAAAGGGAATTTGGATGAAGATGAACTCATCGATGGATTGAAATCATGTATGTTAAACCGATTGGTATTTCCTTTATTTTGCGTTTCTGCTCAGCGAAATATGGGTTCTGGACGTGTAATGAGTTTTATTGATGCTGTTGCACCATCGCCATTAGATATATCGGCTCCAAAATTAACGGATGGAGAATCCTTCAAACTGGATCCATCGGGTAAAGCCAGCATTTTCCTATTCAAAACACATGCTGAAGAGCACGTGGGAGATTTAATGTTCTTCAAGGTATATAGTGGCACAGTCAAACCTGGTATGGACCTGATCAATGCCACTTCCGGAAACGCAAATCGGTTGACTGGTCTTTATGCATCGCAAGGAGGGAAAAGATTAGAAGTGTCTGAACTGCGAACGGGTGATATCGGAGCTGTAGTTAAGTTAAAAGATGCCGGACCTGGTGATACTTTGAACGATAAAGGTTAAAGCCAAAGATTTTAACCTAACACGTTTCCTGAGCCAACAATTCGAATGGCTGTCAGATCGACTAAACAAGGGGATGAGGATAAAATCGGTTTGGCACTTCATCAATTACACAAAGAAGACCCATCTTTATATGTTGAACAAAGTCAGGAGCTTAAGCAGATTATCTTGGGAGGGCAAGGTGAGGAGCATCTTGCTGTAATTCAACATAGTCTAGAAAATCGATTCAAGCTAAGTGTGGAATTCATTGATCCCAAAATTCCATATCGAGAGACAATTACCCGTCCGGTTAAAGCCCATTATAAACACAAAAAACAATCTGGTGGTGCCGGACAATATGGTGAAGTATACTTATATGTCGAACCATGGTATGAAGGAATGCCACCACCACCTGAGATTACAGTTCGTGATGTTCAAGTGTATGACCTTCCGTGGGGAGGAAAATTAGTGTATCAAAACTGTATTGTTGGAGGAGTCATCGATGCACGATTTCTGCCGGCAATACTGAAAGGTGTCATGGACAAAATGGAAAATGGACCATTGAGTGGTTGTCGTTGTCGTGACATCAGGGTTTCTGTTTATGACGGATCTATGCACTCGGTGGATTCGAACGAAGCTGCGTTTAAGACTGCAGGGTTAATGGCATTCAAAAATGGTTTTCTGGATGCTGCACCTCAGTTACTTGAACCGGTTTATGATGTAGATGTTTTCGTTCCTGCAGAGTTTATGGGTGATGTTATGAGTGACCTATCTACTCGTAGGGGACAGATTCAAGGAATGGATTCAGAGGGTTCATTACAAACTGTAAAAGCCAAAGTTCCATTATCTGAACTGAACCGTTACTACACTCATTTGAAATCAATGACACAGGGTAGGGCAACCTATCAAATGCAGTTTTCCGGATATGCACCTGTTCCTCGAGATACACAGGAACGCATAATGAAGGAAAATGTTCAGCACGACGAACACTAATCTACCAAGAATCTGGTCCGCTACTGGCGGACCAGAAATTCTTTAAGGGAAATTTGTTCTGGTAAATGGAGGGGAACTGGGTATTGGATCAAGTCTTGGTTTGAGTAGCTGATCCCATCTGAGAGGTCGCATTTCAGGATCCCACTTGAATCCATCAAGTTGTTGTGAAGGTAAAGTACCAGTTTCAGGAAGTGTTTCTCCGTCAACATCACTTAATGCTGTAACATCAGCCACTTCCCCGTCTTCAAAAAACATGACTAATCCAGAACTGGTGAATGTTAGTGCACCATCTGGTTGATCCTGATCATCGGTATAATGTAGTAAAACTTCGCTTGCCCCAAAATTCTCTATTCGGTGAACATTACCAGATTCAAATACAACTCTCAAAGAGTCACCACTCATTTGATGTAGTCTATTTGTTGTAGAGTCTTCTTGTACTACAAAAGTGTCATGTATTGCCCAAAGTGACTTTAAGGAATCATTTTCAGTATAAATATCAATTACTATGCCCGACAATTGGATATTTTTATACCAAACTACTGGATTTGAAATCAAATTGAATACTCCGGTTGCTTCACTGTAGAAAAGTGTGTCGGAACGAGCAGAGTTTTCCTTTTGCACTGATTCTACTAACCCGAAGGCATCTATAGTATTTAAGGTGTCGATTCTGTTCACTTCTATATAAGATGCAGAAAGCCAAGTTGTGTCGCTGACATCTTCATTCATTTTCATCAATCTTGAATTCCCGGATATTATTCTTTTTCCGGTGGTATCCGCATAGACATAATTACCTGCAATATCTGTGTTGTCTTCCTGGCTTTGGATCAAAACATTCCCAAAAAGAGCGTACGTTTTTGATGCTCTGGATGAAAAGAGACTATCAGCCTCAATATATTGAGTTGAATCTGCTAACTGTACATCGCCAAAGAAGGCTACACTGTCGTTCATATTGAAGTAGACCCCCGAATTGGCCTGTATCACTCCTGATGTATCCTGAAGCCAAATTGGTTGATTGAATAAGGCAATTTCAGTCAAGAAACTGTAAAGCGCCTCCTGGCTGTATATTGTTGTAGTAGTGTTTGTAATTATCACATTACCAGACAGTGTGCTTATTTCTTGTACAATGTCGTATCGGAGGGAGTCAGCGTAAATTTTCTCGCTTTCTGTGGTAATAATTAGATTTCCAAAAGCATTAACTTGATCCAGGTCTATGAAATGCCAGGCGCTATCGGCTTCAATTTGAAGATTATTAGTTCTAAGAGAGACATTCCCTGTTAATTTGCGGATTAATCCCTGGTCTGATTGCTCTGTTCTGACTCGGTCTGATCGTATCAAATCAACTACGCTCTGGGCTTGTAACAGGTTGGATGATAGTAGCACAAAGCAAATGGTAAGAAAGATCTTTGTCATTATTCGTCCGAATTACTTTCATTTTCAATAGTGAAAGTGCCACTAACCGAATCGAGCGTGTAGATAATTAGTCTGTCGTCACCTCGAAGGCCGATACCTACTATGCTATCAGAAGGAGTAATGATTGTGACTGCACCTTCGGTTTCGATACTTCTGGAGAACTGAAACCATGTAAGTGACTCTGTTCTAAGTATTTTTTGATCAATAGTTTCAACACGTACCCCTCCATCCAGATAGAATTCACTTCTCTTGCTCAAATATATTGCCCGCCCCGCCGAGACATATGTCTCGGGTTCACCGAGTTCATTTCGAACTTCGATATACACGGGCCCATACAAGACAGTGGAGGAGTTTTCACCTTGCTCGTTTGAAACTGCATAGGGGCTCGTAATGTGTACGAATCTTTGGCCATCTTCGATTAACTCCAAAGTCACACCCCATGTTTCTGACTCGTACGATGTAGAGTCAGAAAGAGCACTGCTAATTGCGGCACGATCTTGTTCAGATACCTCGCTACATCCTGTTATAGTAAGTATAACAAGAAAAACAAGGTTCAGTAGAGGATACCTATGTTGTACCGAAAATTCGGTCACCGGCATCACCCAATCCCGGAAGAATGTAGGCGTCTTCATTGAGTCGTTCATCTATAGATGCGGTGATTATTGGAACATCAGGATGTTCATTGTGAACTGCTTCAACACCCTCAGGTGCTGCTATCAGACACATAAAACGAATAGACTTTGCACCTTGTTGTTTTAGATAGCGAATTGCGTCAATTGCAGATCCACCGGTAGCCAGCATGGGGTCAACAAGCAGAATTGTATCCTGATCAAGCCCGGATTTGGGTAAATTGATGTAGTACTCTACAGGTTTGTGGGTTGTTTTGTCTCGATAAATACCAAGGTGACCTATTCGGGCGTCAGGAATGAATTGAGTTATGGCGTCAACCAAGCCTAATCCAGCCCTTAAAATAGGGACCACAGTAATGCCGGTATCAATCACATATCCAGTAGTTACCTGCATTGGAGTCTGTACGTGAACCGATTTTAATGGAAGTTTATCAAGTGCATGATATGCAAGAATCGTTGCCAAACGGTTTAAAACAGGTCTAAAAACTGCTGATGGAGTAGTTTTATCCCGTAGTATGGTCAGATCTCTGGCTACTACGGGATGTTCAACAACAATTATTTGGCAGTTATTCGTCATGTCAGATTTCCATGCGTTTGAAGTAATCGGTAGTCAATTTGACCACTACTCCAGACAGTGCAAATAATCCGATCAGGTTAGGAATTGTCATAACTCCCAACGCGATATCGCCAATGGTCCAAACCATAGAAAGAGATAATATTGCACCTACAAAATGCATGACAACATAAACTGCCCTATAATAAATAATAGACTTGTCGCCCATCAAGTACTGAATAGATCGGTCACCGTAGTAACTCCAGCTGATCGATGTTGAAATTCCGAACAGTAACACACAAATCGTTACGAGGTACCTACCACCTGGAACCAATGGTGCCAGGCCTTTGTCAAAGGCATAACTGGTCAAGCTGGCTCCATTCTCGATTACATTCCCATACAGACTAGTTGAATTACCGTTTTGTTCACTGACAGCAACCGGTCCTGATCCAGGTGAAAGAGTTGCAACTGTACCTGTAAAGTATTGTGTTTGTTCAACATTTGCATAAAGGGTATCAACACTGAAATCGTAACGAATAAGAGTGCCGTTTTGAGGTATACCATCTACAACGAATAATGTGCTCTGTGATCCATTGTAGGGTGTGTCCACTCGGATAACTGTATCTGCGTTACTCAAGGGTATAGTAGCCGGATGTTTATCATCCCAAACTCCAGTAATGATGATCACCAGACCAGTCATGGTACAAATTAACAGTGTGTCAATGAATGGCTCAAGTAAAGCTACAACTCCTTCGCGAACAGGTTCATCGGTTCTAGCCGCTGCATGGGCTATAGGTGCTGATCCCTGACCTGCTTCATTTGAGAACAAGCCACGTTTAATCCCCCATACCATAGTCGTGATTATCGCACCAGATCCAACTCCGTAGGCACCTGCTTCTGGATTCATTGCAGAAGTAATGATCAGCCCCAATGATGGCAATACTTGGTCGTAATTCATTAAAAGGATTACCAGGGCACCAAACACATAAATGATAGCCATAAGAGGGGTCAGACGGGCAGTCACACTTCCAATTCGTTTGATGCCTCCAATGATAACTATTCCAACAAGAGAAGCAGTTATTAAACCTGTAATTGCAACTGGTATATTGAAATTTGTAAATACGGTATCGGCAACTGTATTTGCCTGAACTGCATTTCCAGTTAAAAATGAACAAATCACGGCAGAGACGGCAAAGATAACTGCCAGCCACTTCCAATTTGGACCAAGGCCTTTTTCAATGTAATACATAGGTCCACCTGACACAGAACCATCGGCATTTTTGGAACGATAATGAACAGCCAGGGTACACTCCGAGAACTTGATAGCCATACCAAGTATCGCTGTTACCCACATCCAAAACAAGGCTCCAGGCCCTCCATAGTGAATTGCAATTGCTACTCCGGCTATGTTACCGATACCTACCGTGGCAGATAGGGCGGTACTTAGAGCCTGAAAGTGGTTCACATCTCCATCATCATTCGGATCATCATAGTATCCGGAGACTACCTTGATTCCATGTTTGAATCGCCTAACCTGAATAAAACCAAGGCGAAGTGTAATAAAAATTCCATATCCAAGTAGAATGACCACCATCAACGGGAATATACTGGGGGTGTTCCACACCAGATCGTTGAGAGTATTTACGATTTGACCAAATAACTCCATTTTGACGCTATTAATTGCGGTTTCCTTTGACGTCCCAAGGTATTAAAGTTTTCGCAATATCTTAATATTCGATAAAATATTTTATAGCTTAGTTTATAAGCGGAACTTTTTTATTTACTTATACTGTTGGCCATGTTGACATTATACTGTTTATTAACAAGTCAATTTTCATATCACAGTTTCATCCAACAACAAATAAGCTGTATTAAACAACTTAAAATATTGAACTCCTATGACAAAGTCAGACATCGTAGATATCATTTCCTCTTCAACTGGAATTTCAAAAATTGAAACCGAAGCTGTTGTAAAGGGTTTTCTGGAAACTGTTATCGAATCGTTGAAAAAAGGTGAACATATTGAACTCAGAGGGTTCGGTAGCTTCAAAGTTGTTCAAAGAGCTCCACGAGTAGCCAGAAATCCAAAAACCAATCAAGAAGTTACAGTGCCATCACAGTATGTACCTGTTCTTAAGGTATCTAAGGATTTTAAGACCGCTGTACATACCTCTCTAAGTAAATAAACTCGTAAATTTTCGATTAGAAGTTACATTTAAGTATACACGAATCGAAAAAATGCTTATCTTGGCAATCTTTCGGTAATGGTAATAAGAAGTGTAGTAACGCTTCACGAGTTTAAAACAAAGAAAGGTGGTTTCAATGCCAAGTGGCAAGAAAAGAAAACGCGCTAAAATTGCTAAGCATAAGCGTAAAAAGCGTCTGAGAAAAAACAGACATAAGAAAAAATAAAAGCCTGTAAAAGGCTTTTATTTTTTGGGGATACTAAGTTATATCTACCTTTGTAGTATGGAATTAGGCAGCTATTGATTTCAAGGATGATTCAGCAATCTGTATTATCCTGTTTGAGCGGATCAGTATCAGTTGCAATTTTTTCGAGATAAACTCCAGAATTTGATTCAGATCTGTCATCTGGTTCAGTGTGAATTGGAAGTATGAAATCAATGACATTGTCGATAAGTACCGTCCAACCGTGTCTCCATCTACTTCTATATGCCATCTACTGATGATATAATCAGCCGGAAGGGTATCATGGATTCGTTTGTTTATCGTATCCATCCAAACTGAGGCCCGTTCAATACGATCTGCATCTGCAACTTCTGATTTTTCGTTCAAAATCACATCCGGACGTAAATTCCAGGTTACTTCAACATCCATCCCGGGTAATACAGATGAATGTTCTACCAATATGTTGGTTGTTAATAGTGGGTGTTTCTCCATGCCAGGCAATTGACGAGCACAGTTGATTTCACGAAACTTATCCCAGTCGAAATTAATGGTGACATCACGAACATGTTCTGATACCCCCGTTAAATCTATTTTTATTTCAAGACCCGTTGCATTTATAGTTTCATCAGTCCATACATTGAACGCTGCAGGTTCGATATTTTTTCTGTTCAAGTCTGATTTGATGCGGTTTATAAAGGTGTTGAAAATTGGGTATTTCATTGACTACGACAGTGTATTTAGGTAAGGTTGAACCTGAAAATGTTTTAACATGCTCTCAGTATCTCTTAACTTCCTGAATGAATAATTATTATACCTTAATATATCTAATTCGCGAGTGGAAGGAAAAATTAATTGGCGCCTCGTTTGATATTTCTTTGTCTACTCGTAAGAATATATTGGAGTTATTCTTCGAAAAAAACGAAACCAAAATTCGATTGGTTTTTTCTTCCAATCCCCAGAAAGCTGCTCTTTTTATTGATAGGTATCAAGTCCCCAAGCGTCAAAACACGTCTACCTTTTTTGAAGACCTTCACGGTGACACGTTAACAGCAATTAGACTAGCAGAGGCAGATCGATTTGTGCAGTTTATGTTCTCTTCCGGAAGAGAACTAATCTTTCTACTGTATTCAAATCATGCCAATTCGATTCTTGTTAGTGAAGGAAGAATAGAGGAGGCATTCAAAAAAGATAAACAACTATCTGGACAACCAGCACCAGTACCTGCACCGGTTTCAATTCCAGAGAGTTCTGAAATTCGTAAAATTAATGATCTTATAGCCAGTGTGGATCCTTTGTTACCTCGGAATATTGTCAGAGGTGTTCTGACACATACTGATATAACTGAAAATACAGATAGCTCCATTTTAAAAGTGAAAGCACTACGCAAATCACTTTTGGATAGAGCATACCCACATTATTCCGATGAAATTGGATTCAGTATTGTTGACCCCGAAGTTCTTGGACTCTCAGAAGTAAAGCATTTCAATAATGTCAACGAAGCAATTGCTTACTCATTTTACAGATGGGTAAAATTTCAGGATTTCGAAACTAAAAAAAGGTCAGTTGTAGACAGAGTCCAGAAGTCGATTGCACGAACTTATGTGGCTATAAGTGAGTTGACTTCGATTGGAGATGCCAATGAAAAAGTGGGATTGTACGAAAAGTATGGACATTTACTCATGGCGAGTCCAAATGTGGTTGCAGAAAATGGATTTGTGTATGTGATTGATTTTTACGAGGTAGAGGATGTAATAAAAATTAAAGTTGACCCCCTTAAAACTATGGTCGAGAATGCTCAGAATTATTATCAAAAATCCCGAAGTGTAAGAAAAACAATTGAAACTTACTCCAAAAGATTAGCTGATTTCAAGCATAAGGCGTCACAACTGGAGGTACTACTCAATGAGATTGAAGGCATACAATTTGCAAGAGAATTGGAAAAGTGGTTGAAGGCAAATGAAAACGCTCTAAAACGAATCGGTTACTCTGAGGCGGATTCCGTACAAACGGCTGACCATTTTCGATCATATATTATTGGTAATTATGAGATTAGAGTGGGTAAAAATGCAACATCAAACGATGAACTACTCAGAATTTCCAAGAAAGACGATTTATGGTTACATGCCAGAGGAGTATCTGGATCACATGTAGTCATTCCGATGAACAAGAATCAGCAATTACCTCCGCCAAATGTGATGGAGTACGCAGCTGGACTTGCAGCTTTTTTTTCAAAAGCAAAGGGATCCTCATTGGTTCCTGTTATCTTTACCAAAAGAAAATATGTGCGTAAATCTAAAGGAATGGCACCTGGGGCAGTTTTTGTTGATAAGGAAGAAGTATTGTTAGTTCCACCTTTTAAACCCGATGAAATAAATGCAGATAACTAATCTGGTTCTATGTGGATTTATGGGGTCTGGGAAGAGCCGTTTAGGTCGTTATCTGGCAAGTAAACTACAGATTAAATTTGAAGACCTGGATGAGTGTATTCAACATGAAATTCAGTTGAGTATTCCCCAGATATTTGAAAAATTTGGTCAGGACTACTTTAGGAGTCTTGAGCGTGAAATGATACAAAGAAAAGTATTGGACAAAAATAGAGTGCTTTCGTTGGGTGGAGGAAGTCTGTCTTCTCAAAAACTGGTTGACTTTATTAAAGAAAATAATTTACTCGTGTTTATTGATCCCGGATTCGATGATTTAATTTCCAGAATTCAGGGGAAATCCAAAAGACCTTTAGTTATGAATGCTGACGGATCATTCAAAACGAAAGGTGAATTAAAAGCCGACTTGTTACCTCTTTATGAATCCAGGATTGATTTCTATCGACAGGCACATATACAATTCAAACCAGAACCGGTTTGGTCTCCAGAAAAATCTGGATCAGAACTGCTAAGATTAATTACAAGTTATAGTCATGGAGTTTAATATTGACACCCAAAGACGACATACTTGTAATGTCGTTGTTCAAAAGGGGATTCGAAACAGACTTTCAGAGTTTGTTGGTAGCTTCAACATCAATTGTTTTGTATTGATTGATGAGAATGTAAATGAATTGTACAAAAAAGAGCTTTATAGTGGATTAAAGACACTAACTCATGTTCATTTTTTGAGCATTTCTGCCGGAGAGAAAAGTAAATCGATTAATGAGTTTGAGCGACTATCTGATTGGTTACTAGAGCACGCAGTCAGAAGAAATTCAGTCGTGTTTTCAATCGGAGGGGGTGTTACCGGTGATTTGTCAGGTTTTGTAGCAGCAAGTGTTCACCGTGGATTGCGCTTGATTCATGTCCCAACGACACTTTTAGCGATGGTAGATAGCTCTATTGGTGGTAAAACTGGAATAAATCACGCTTCTGGCAATAATTTGATAGGAGCTTTTTATCAAGCTGAATCGATACTTATTGACCCTGATTTTCTGAAAACCCTACCTTTGAGAGAATGGAATTGTGGGTTTGGAGAAGTTTTAAAATATGCATGTATTTCTGACCCCGAAATATTTAATCAAATAGGATCAATTTCAAACTGGAGTGATATTGAAACTCTTGATGAATTGATTATCAAGTGTGCACGTATTAAGGCAGAAATTGTGATGAGAGATGAACTGGAAGCTGGAGAAAGAGCTTTTTTAAATTTTGGGCATACTTTTGCTCACGCACTTGAACAAGCGACCAATTTTTCTCGATTTGCTCATGGTGAAGCCGTCTTCGTTGGCTTAGTAGCTGCGACCTGGTTGTCTGCTGAACTGGGGGCGACTGTTGATATACAACGACTTTTATCATATCGAAAGTTATTTAATTTGGATACTACGGGATTGGAAAATCAGATAGATGAACTTATTGAAGTGATGCATCGGGATAAGAAAATGACCAGTAATTCATTGAAACTGATTTTGCTGGATTCTTATGGTGCTCCGAAAGTTGTCACATTTAGCGACTACACACTTTTGAAGCGAGCATGGTCGTTTTCTCTTGAACACCTGAACTGTCGGTAAAAGTAATTCATGCTTCAATTTTTGTACATAACATGGAGATATGTAACCCGATCGATTGCAATAATCGCTTTCTTCATGATATTGTCGGCAATTGTAGCATTTGCCTGGCTTCAATTGCCATTTGCTAAGTCGTATTTTATCCAGTCGATAGAGAGCAATTTCAGTAATAGATATCATGGTACACTTTCTATTGGTTCTGTTGAAGGACTAATTCCCTTTCGGGCCACCATTCATGACGTTGATGTAGTATGGGAAGAAGAAGGTTATGAACCGGATACACTGATTTCAGTAAAAAAAATAGATCTTTCTTTAAATCCACTAGATCTGCTTTCAAATCGTTTGAGTGTGCAGTCGTTGGTAGTAACAGATCCTGTAATTACTGTTAAATACGATCCAGATAACAGATTCGTAACCTTGAACCGCCTTTTCCAACGAAAAGAAGCTCCAGGAGATGAACCTGAAAATGTCGTTCGCAAAATCTCAGTGTTAGCTCCAATGTTTACTGTCGAGAACGGTATTGTTACAATCTCTTTCAGAGATTCAACGGTGAGTAAACCGTTACGTATTACCGGAATAGAACTTAGTTCATTTCTTGAATTTTCAGATGAATTACAGTTTGTAGACCTGCAGTATTTAATGGCTAATTTGGATGTTCTCAATGAACCTTTTGTCCAGCTTAAAGGACAAGTGTATCATGACTCAAATTTTCTGGAATTTAACGGGTTCAGGGTTTGGAATGGTTCAAATACAATTGGATTAAACGGAGAGGTTATTGACCTTGATATTTTCAGTGCAAATCGTACAGAACAATTAGCACAAGCTACATACAGTTTATCTGTGGATTCTACACGCATCCTTTTGAGTGATTATAGCCGACTGTTTCCCGGTCTCAATAGTTTCAATCATATACTAAACCTTACCACAAGAGTTAGTGGGACAACTGATGTATTTGAGGTTGATCGATTTGAAATGACTTATGGTAAAAGTAGCGTCGAATTAGTAGGTGAATTCACACAGATTCTTGATTCCGAAAAAATAGGATATGTCACCGATGTGCGGAATCTGATTATAAACGCGGATGAAATCAGAGATTTTATTCCAAACTGGGACGAACGTCTTGAGTTTTTAGACAAAGTCACTACAAGTGGACGACTAACAGGTAATCTCAGCGAAAGTATGGTTGATTTACGTTTGGAGAGTGGTCCTTCTCGTCTTGAAATTGCTGGAGAGATTGAATGGGGAGTACATCCAATCTATGATGTCGAGTTACAAACCCAGGATTTTGATTTCAGCCAACTAGATTCGAATATTTTCCCTGAATCAAAGATTACCTCCACAATCACGCTTCAGGGAGCAGGTTTGGATGTTGATATGATGACCTCAAACCTGACTTTTTCAATACTTCAGTCTAAAATTGGCGAATATTTCATTGAAGAACTGGAATTGAATGGCAACTATGACAATCGAAACCTGACAGGAAAGCTTCTTCTAACTGACGGCAATGCAAGTCTTGACGGCGAGTTAACTGCTACCTTACAAGATGATATCACTTGGTCTTTAAGTGGGGTGTTCGAACGTGTCAATCTCAATGAGTACATACTCAGTGATGTAATTTCGGAAACAGATCTGGATTTTATCGTCAATCTTGAAGCTCGTGGTGTCAATCCGGATAGTTTGACTGGTAGAATCAACCTTGACGTTACAAGAGCAGTTGTGTCAGGTGATACACTGAATCCACACCAGTTCTATGCTGATATATTTGAAATTGAAAATAATCAACGTGAACTACGCTTTACTTCAACGCTCTTTGATTTAAGCCTTCGAGGTGACCTGAACTCAGCTTTAATCGAAAGTATAGGAACCCACTGGAGCGAATATATTTACGGTCAAATTGAACAGGAATATTTTCTTAGAGAGATGGTTCATGATACAGTCATGACTAATGACAAAATGAATGAGTTGTTGACTACAAATGATACATTAGACCTTTCATTTGACATACAGATCAAAAATGCTTCTCTAGCGAAGAAGTATTTTCCAACGATACCTAATTTGGAGGCAGATCTTCGAGGTGAAGGTTCAATTCAAGCAACAAAGCGACGTATACTACTTAATTCATTTTTTGAAGGATCATCCCTAACCATTGGCTCAGCAACCCTGCAAGATTACTCACTTGTAAATACATTAAGTCTTCAACACGGACAACTTTTGAAAGATTTCTCTATTGCCGATATCGTAATTAGAGCGCAAGAGTTTATAAGTCCTAGTGTAAATATGAGCGATCTTAGTATTTCAGCTTCAATTAATGGGGACTCTGCTCGTGTTATAACCAATGTTAGGACAGTAGGTCAGGCTGATTACGGTGGGAACGCTCTTATGGATGTTAAACTAATGGACTCAAACATTCAGTTTAACATATCAGAATTCAATCTTGGTAATAACTCATATCTTTGGAGATTGAGTGAACCTGCTGTTGTGATATACAATAATGATGACAGTATACTATTTGAACGATTTCGGCTGATTAATAACAATCAAAATCTGGCTATCAAAGGGATTTACTCATCTAATCTTGAAGATTCTCTAAAAGTTGACGTTACTTCATTGGATTTGTCGACCATATCGGACCTGATAGAAGGAAGAAGTTCATTTGCCGGTGTTTTGAATGGGGCTTTTGAAACCAGAACTCTTTTTACTGATCCGGTTATTTCAGGATCTTTTAATGTAGATCACCTTAAAATTGATAACAGAACAGTTGGAGACGTTAGTTTTGCCAGCAACTTCAACTCACTTCAGAATCGATTTGATGTCGAAATGCAGATCGTTACTGATCCCATTAAATACAGCGATTATCTGTCCAATAACAATAACATCGGGCAAGATATTCGGGTTGAAGGCTGGATCAATGCCCCTGATAATCCCAGTGTCGTCGATACACTTTATTACTTTGATGTAGACTTGAATCAGATTGATGGGTGGATCGTTACACCTATAGTTCCATCAGTTTTTGTGAGTACAGAAGGAACCGCAACAGGTACTGGATATTTTTGGGGAACAGCAGAGGATTTCGATTTCAATGCCCAACTACAGGTTCAGGAAATCAAAGCCATCCCTAAGTTCTTACTCGCTAATTATTCAATGTCAGGCTCCCTGGAACTTGACCGTAAGGAAGGTGTTACCTTTGACAGGATCAACATACGTGATTCTGGATTGGGGACAGGTGTATTGACTGGTACTATTGGCTTTAATGATTTCAAGGTTGAGCGCCCATTCAATCTGGAAATCACGCTGAATCAACTTGAGTTCCTGAACAACAATTTCGATCCCGATATACCATTTTATGGACGAGTATTTGGGAGCGGTAGAGTAAGTTTAACTGGCTCCAATCAGGCGCCATTCTTGAGGACTATAACTCCAATTACTACCACATCGACTTCCCGGTTATCGATACCCCTGCTAGATGAAACTTCTGTCGAAGAACAAGCACGATTTATTGAGTTTGTTCGGAGTTTTTCAGAACTGAACAGTCCTGAAACCAGACAAGAAGTTATACAAGCGACTCAGGGTTCTGGAAATCGATTCATGGAAATAGTTACAATGGATCTTCAGTTCATTGCTCCTGTTAATTCATCAGTACAGTTGGTTTTTGATCCATTGACTGGTGAGATTCTGAATGCACAGGGAAGTGGTCGTATCAGGATTACACTAGAGGATCAGAATTTCCAGATGTTCGGTAGTTTCAATGTAAACAGTGGTGAATACGTTTTTGTTGGCGGTGATATATTTGTCAGGCGTTTTCAACTTAGAGACGGAGGGACCATAAGTTGGGACGGTGATCCGGCCAATGCATCGCTTAATATCACGACTGCATATAGAACCAGACCAAATATTGGAGTGTTATCACCGGCATTGGGTGATCAACAAACCAGAATTCCGGTAGACTTGATGCTTGTAATTACTGGAACAATTGAATCAATTGAAAATAATTTTTATTTCGAATTCCCAAACGCTACAGATGTATCACAGAATGCATCAACCTTATCAATTCTGAACAGTGAAGACCAAAAACTGATTCAAGCTACAAGTTTACTATTTACGGGTGGATTTATACCTGTAGGTGTTACAGGTGAAGGACAGACCGGAGAGTTAGGAGCTTCTTTACAAGCCAGAGCCGGACAAGTTGGATTGTCTCAGTTGTTATCCAATCAGATTAATGCCATATTAAACAGTAGTCTGAGTAATCTTGATATAGATTTAAATCTTACGGGGTTTGATCAGGCCGATATCGGAATTGCATTAAGATTGTTTGATGACCGGTTAATACTAAGAGGCGAGAGTCAGTATTCTTCGGCGGCAGAAACGGGTGCGGAAACCACTTTAGGTGACTTGGGAATCACCTACAGAATAAATCGTGCACTTTCTGTTGAAGTATTTCATCGGCGTGATCCTACCCTAAGATCAATAGTTGGAAATCAGACTCAGGTTGAAAGTATTAATGGTGTAGGTTTGGAAGCTCAGGTTCAATTTAATACCTGGTCGGAATTCAGGTCAAGGATTTGGGCCCAAATCAGAAGGTTTTTTGGCGTCGACAATGACGTTGATGAGTCGTAGTAAATCTAAAACGTTTCTAAGGAAGTATATGGCAAAAAAGGGTACGAGCAGTCTGGAAAAACTAATAATTGAATT
The DNA here is from genome assembly GCA_964550435.1 of uncultured Chitinophagales bacterium. Classification (GTDB taxonomy): domain Bacteria; phylum Bacteroidota; class Rhodothermia; order Balneolales; family HLUCCA01; genus UBA11400. The sequence continues at coordinate 17,683 of CAZJZI010000001.1, forward strand.
TCTGGATCATTATCCGGATATGTATGTCCCTGTGGATCTGATTGCTACAGCACTCAAAATGCATGATGCCAGAGACATGAAACGTCTGAATAAAACAGTACAAAAAATGATTGTACGGCAGATGTTAAAAACGAATAAGTCGGGACATGTCAAACCCTCAGTGAATGAACAAGATTCCTCTATTTTGGAGGGTATACTTCAGGTAAACCGGTTTGGAACAGGCTTTGTGACCTTGGATGGGCAGGATCAGGATATCCGTATCCCCTCAAAACGAATGGGTATTGCGTTACCCGGTGATTTGGTTCGTATCCAGTTAATGGGACGATCCAGGTCTGATAACCGACAAGAAGGTCGAATAACCGAGGTAAAACGTCGTGCAAATAGAATATTTGTAGGAACAATGGTTCGTGAGAAATCCGGTTCATGTTACATTGTACCAGACGAAAAATCTGCACAAACCGACTTCTTTGTCCACCCAGATAACACTCTGGGGGCTTCAAATAATGATAAAGTCGTTTTTAAACTCATTGACTGGATTCATCCGAAAACACTTCCAGAAGCCAGGGTAATCGAAAACCTTGGAAACAAGAAAACCAATGATGCTGCCGTGCTTTCAATACTGGCAGAGAACCAGATTGTAAGCACTTTCCCTAAAGCAGTAGATGGGTTTGCAGACAAAATTGCCGTTGAGATTCCGAAATCAGAGTATAAACGACGATTAGACATCCGTGATAAAGTTGTATTTACTATAGATCCGATTGATGCTAAGGATTTTGATGATGCACTAAGTATTGATGTACTCGACAATGGCAATTACTATTTGGGAGTCCATATTGCAGATGTGACGCATTACATGCAACCCGAAACTGTATTAGATAAAGAAGCTTTGGAGCGTGGGACCAGCGTTTATCTGGTAGATAGGGTGATTCCAATGTTACCTGAATCATTGAGCAACGGGGTATGTAGCTTGCGCCCAAATGAAGAAAAGCTATGTTATTCATGTTTCATGGAGATAACATCTGAGGGGCAGGTAGTAAATTACGAAATCCGCGAAACGGTTATTTTCTCGAAGTTCAGATTCACCTATGAACAAGCCCAGGAGGTAATTGAAGGTAAAACTCATGAGTTTTCAAAAGAAATGCATCTCTTGCATAAACTTTCGAAAATGTTGACTGAGAACCGTTTTAAACACGGTGCAATGGACTTTGATACCCCTGAACCCAGATTTGAACTCGATGAAAAGGGGCACCCATTATCGGTAGTGATCAAGCCTAGACTAGAGGCACATAGACTTGTAGAAGAATGCATGCTTTTGGCGAATAAAACGGTATCTATTCATGTTGAAAACCTCAGAAACGATGCCCCAAAATCAAAGACCAGAGACAAAAATCTGTTTCCATTTATATACCGGGTGCACGATAAACCAGATCCAGAAAAACTTTTGAATATAGGTGAAATGGTTGGCCCTATTGGCATTCAATTTAAGCCGAACCCTGCAAAAATCAACTCAAAAGTAATAAATGAACTCCTTGAAGCCATCAAAGGGCACCCACTTCAAAATACCATAAACGAACTTGTACTTCGGTCAATGGCTAAAGCTGTTTATAGTCCAAAAAATATTGGACACTTTGGACTTCATTTCAAACATTACACACATTTTACAAGTCCGATTAGACGATATCCTGATATACTTGTACACCGATTGTTGAAAGGTTATGCAGCTGGTGTACCCAGTTACAGATATAGTGAACTCGAAGAACTCGGATTCCATTGCAGCGAACGCGAGAAAATGGCCGTAAATGCCGAAAGAGATTCCATTAAACTGAAACAGGTAGAATTCATGTCTGATCGTATTGGTCAGTCTTTTGATGGAACAATCAGCGGTGTGACCGATAAAGGCTTGTTTGTTGTACTTAAAGATGTGTATTGTGAAGGATTAGTAAGAATCAGTGATCTTGATGACGATTACTATATTTACGAGGCCACACGACATGTACTTAGAGGCAGAACTCGTGGCAAAACGTATCAACTTGGTGGCGATATCAGAGTAAAAGTTTTTTCAACCAATCTGGAACAAAGAACTATAGATTTTGTTTTATCTAAGTAACTCAGGTTTATGCTAAATTCAAACTTCCACCGTTTTAAGTTCATTAGATGAATCTACTTCATAATGATATGAAATCCAGAAACCTTATAACCCTCCTGGCAACCCTGATTGTTCTACTAATCAGCGTTCCGTCCAGTGCCCAGTTTTCATTCGGCAAAAACCGAGTTCAGTACAGTAATTTTGAATGGCGTTATATTCAATCGGATCACTTCGATGTATATTACTACGACACAGAAAATTATTATCTCGCTGAATTTGCTTCATATGCTCTGGAAGGAGCGTATCAACAGCTGATGGATGACTTCCAACATGAGATTACAGATCGAATCCAAGTGATTCTGTATGCTTCACATTCAGAATTTTCTGAAACGAATGTCGTTCCATTACCCATTGATGCTCAAGGTATAGGTGGAGTTACTGACAAGTACAAAAACCGCATTACCATGCCGTTTCAGGGGGATTATGCCGAGTTTCGAAGGGTACTTCAACACGAGTTGGTCCATGCTGTATTCAATGACATGTTTTATGGTGGAACAGTTCAGTCTATCGTACAAAACAACATACAACTAGTATTCCCGCTTTGGTTTGAAGAGGGTTTGGCAGAGTTCATGGCACTTGGGTGGGATTCAAACACCGATATGTTCATGCGGGACGCAACCATGAACACCTACCTCCCCCCATTAACGCAACTAGGTGGATATTTTGCATATCGGGGCGGGCAATCGTTCTGGTTTTTTGTCTCTGACGAGTATGGTAGAGAGAAAATTGGCGAAATTCTACAGCGAATCAAATCCACCCGAAGTGTCGAGGCAGGTCTAAGGCAATCTCTTGGCCTAGACCTTGATGATCTATCAGAACGCTGGCTTGACTGGCTCAGGAAACGGTATTTCCCTGAAATTACAAATCGTGAAACCCTTCGGGATATAAGCTCTCAGATTACGGAACGTGAACTTGAAGGTGCCTACAATACCAGCCCTGCAATATCTCCTCAAGGTGATAAAATCGCACTTATCACAAACAAAAGAGGATACTTCGACGTCGTGGTTCTCAACTCATTTGATGGTAGGATTTTGAAAACGCTCATTCGTGGTGAGGATAATGTCAATTTCGAAGAGCTCAATATACTACGCCCAAACTTGGGATGGTCTCCAGACGGGAAGTATGTTGTACTTTCTACGCGATCTGAGGGTCGGAATGATGTCACTTTGGTGAATTACGAAACTGGAGACATAGAGAAACTCGTTTTTCCGGGATTGAACGCTGTAGGTAGTGTCGCATGGTCCCCCGATGGATCCAAAATTGCATTTGATGGGACTGATGGGGCTATTGTAGGTATTTATGTCTATGATCTAAATCTTAAAAGACTGTACTCATTGACGGATGATGTCTTCAGTGACCGTGAACCTGCATGGGATGTTAATTCGGAGTACGTTTACTTTGTTTCTGATAGAGGTGCAAGAACCAAAGTTGGAACGTATCGACAAAACTTCAGCATGTTGTTGAACCCTTCATTGAACCAGACCGATATTTATCGAATTCGGATAGGGGACACAGAAGCAGAGAGGGTCACCCGAACAGACAACTTTTCGGAGATGCGACCACAGCTCGCTCAGAACAATCAGATGTTCTTTATTTCTGATGAAAACGGAATTCAGAATGTGTATGTAATGGATCTAGTAACTTCAGAATCCTCTCCAATTACGGATCTGCTGAATGGTGTTATGCAGATGTCAGTGAGTCGTGATGGTACCAGAATGGCCATTAATAGTATTAATAAGGGATATATCGATATATTTCTTGTTCAAAATCCGATAAACAGAATAAAAACTGAACCGCTTACCTCGAATAACTGGGCACAATTCAGATCTGAGGTTGAAGATGTGGAGCGAGTACCGGGGATTAATTTTTCAAGAAGTTTGGTCAATCGTGACCTACTACAGTTCGGCCTGCAGGACACCACACCGGCCGCCAATCCGGATTTAGCGATACTCACAATTGAAGACACAACTAAAGTTATCGAACCAGTAACTGAAAATTCTCAGTTAGATTTCAGGAACTACGTTTTTGGAGACTTGACCGACCCTGAAACGGGTGAACCAATGGTGACTGATGTCTTTAACTTGTCGGATACACGTCTTGAAGATGGGCGCTATATACCTAAAAAATACCGACTCACATTTACACCTGACTTCACCTATGCTGGAGGAGCGTTGTCTACCGGATACGGCGTTTTCGCCTTAACTCAGTTGGTATTTTCTGATTTATTGGGTGATCATCAGATAGGAATAGCTTCTAACCTGGTATTCGACCTGCGAAACTCTGACTACGTGTTGTCTTACGGTTATTTTAAAAACCGTACAAATGTACTTGCGAACTACTTTCATACATCTAGAAATTTCCAATATTTCACGGGTGAGATTGTCAGATTTCGTTACTATGGTGGGGGAGTAACCTTCTCGAGACCTTTTAATAAATTTGAAAGATTTGATTACGGTGCCAGCTTTATAACCATTTCGAGGGATTTTAGTAATATTTTGAACTCAAATCGTGAGAATGAAAAAGGATACTTCTTGTATCCACAGCTTACGTACACCAAAGATGTTACGCTACCTGGTTTCCTTGCTCCAAGAGGAGGTAGACGCTATGCAATTAGTATATCAGGTAGTCCACCAATAGGGAATGACGTGTTACAGTTTGCATCTGTCAACAGCGACATCAGGCAGTACTTTGGTTTATTGAACGGCATGTACACATTTGCCTTCAGAGCTTCTGGAGCTGCTTCCTTTGGTCGTGACAGCCAAACATTCTTCCTTGGTGGGATAGATAACTGGATCAATTATTCCTGGGCAGGAGGAGAGTTGCCTATTGACCGACTTGAGGACATCTTCTTTACACTACCTGCAATTCCACTTCGTGGACACCTATATAATGCTGTTAATGGGGATAAATTCGCATTGTTTAATGCAGAATTCAGATTTCCACTCGTTGCTGCTTTGCTCCCGGGACCTATTCCAATTTTACCACTATACAACATCACTGGAAATGCTTTCTTCGATGTTGGTACTGCATGGCAAGGTGATCAAAGACAAGAAATCCTAGCTGGTGCTGGTTTTGGACTCCGCACTATTTTACTTGGGTTACCATTCAGATGGGATGTTGGGTGGCCTTACGATGGTAGTTTTGGACGAAGAGTACATTATTTCAGCATCGGACTCGACTTCTAGATATTTCAAACTTTACTTTATATCGGGATAATCAACAAAAATTTGGTTATCCCTTTTTTTATTCACTTATGGTTGTTGATACACTAACTAGCTTGTCAACCTGAAATGCTTGATCTCTTAGATAAACTAAAGCATGATATTCTTGTCTTGTTGATGCAAATGAGGCATCCAAAACAGTGTCATTAATTGAGTTACCTTCCAATACTACATACTTATAGGCATATTGACCCTCTTTTACGATAGCCTCTCCCGTGTACATACGAATCTGAGGATTCCAGGTCATTTTACTCGACGGTTGAATTCCCCATTGGTTAAATCCACCGATCAGGTATACATCTCCATACGGCCTTGTATCTTCATCCATTTCCAAACTAAACTGCACCAGTGCGTATCTCGCATCGTAAGTTCTGGAAGGAGATGTAGTCAACCTCGATCTGCGCTGTTGTGGAGCTACACTCAAATTCACTACATCCCTGTTTAATGTCACTCGTGGTATTGTGAATCTATCTTCAAAATCAACAACTTGAGTAGAGTATTGGTCAATATTACCTAGACCCAAGTCGAAAAATTCATAAGCACCGATAAAAGCTCGGTTTCTGGATAAATACAACCGAGCATTAAACTGTTCCGAGAAGTCCTTTTGATCTGCTTTTCGTGCCTGAGCCCAAAACTGATTTTGAACAAAGTAAATATTCAGATCAACTTGTGGGATGATTGAAGTGTCTTCATACTTATATCGGGCAAAAAGCTGGTGATGTCGAAGGTAGCGTTCGTCTTGATTAAAGAGTTCTTCAATTTGAATTTCAGAAGTACCGGTGGTCTCGACCACAAAAAAAGGTACAGAAAAGAGTACCTGATTACTGTATTGTCGGTACACATGCATCATGTAGTTGCCACTTCTGGTTACTCCAAACCGTTCATTTGGGATTGTGTAAGAGTATGACAAGTATGAAGGATTCTGAGGTCGACCTTTTGTTCCTTCCCCGAAATAGTCACTTTGGAACCCTCGCAAAAAGAAATTTGGAAGTAGGCGAGAGTCGGACCAATCTGATTGGTGATGTGTTATTTCGACTCTAAACATATCTGAATCGATACCCAGGTCATCAAATTGAAGGGTAAGTCGCTGTGAAGAGTTTAATTCGATTATAGGTGCTGATCCATGAGCACCTCGAAATAACTGGATGCTTTTGATGTCGTCAGCCGGGAGACTCTGACCTGGGACAGTGAACTGATTCACGTACAGTTTTTGGGAGCCAGTGGTAGGTGAGTCACTGTATAAACCAGGTCCAGAAGTTCCGCATTGAGTTAGTAGCAAACAGGTTAAACCCGCAGCCATTCTAGTAAAGATTGATCGAGCCTTGAAAAACAATTTCAGCTGGTCCTTTCAGAGTCAGTTCTTTATAAGTATTAATATGTTCAGAAGAATTAAATGTGCAAGTAACCATTCCGCCCGTGTTGAATACTCTAATCGATTTACGGTTAGTTACATGGCCATGGCAAATAGCTGATGCAAGTGAGCCGGTACCACATGATAACGTCAAATCCTCAACGCCCCGTTCATAAGTTATCAGATTTATAGAATCGTCGTCGATGGGGTAATAAAAATTTACATTTGTACCTTTGGGAGCAAATCTGGTATCAAATCGTAATCTTTTGCCAATTAATCTCAGATATTCTAAGTTACTCAGCTCGTCAGAATTATCAAGCTTGATACAAATATGTTCTGTGCCAGTATTCAGAATCTCTATGCTACCAAATTCTTCATCAAAGATACTTCTAAGCAATGGTATTGCAGGAAAACTCAACGTTACTTCTGATTCATCTACAACTACAGAGTAGAGGTTTTCGTGTACACTAAAACGATGTTTTAAAGGTACCCCAAGTTTTGAAGCAAGGCGAGCAATACATCTACCCCCATTCCCGCACATGCCTGCATCGCTACCATCAGCATTCAGGTATACCATAGTGTAGTCTGTGTCAGGAATCTCCCTGGGATAAAGGGCCAAAATCCCATCGGCTCCAATTCCAAAACGTCTATCACAAAGTATAGAGGCGGAATTCTTTAAATGCTGCACTTTGTAACCAGAATTTCGAAAATCAAAGGCAATGAAATCGTTACCAGTGCCCTGGAGTTTAAAAAAAGGAGTATTCATATCAATTCTACAGCAGGTAAATGAAGCCAGGGGTCGGAACCGGGAAGTGGTGTTTCTAATCCGCGCATAAGGTAACTAAATCGAATAGCCATAACAGTGAACATGTATTTACCTCCAACATTTTGGCGTAACATTGTTCTTGCTGAATCGATTTGAGCAATCATCTTTTCTACCTGGGCATTGCCCATAGATTGAACAAATTTTGAAATAACTTCAATTTGGTCTGAGTTCACTAATAATGCAGAATTTGATGTATGCATATACACCATGATGTCCTTCAGGAAGACTTCCAATAGATTCAGGATAACAATTTGTCCTTCGGTGTTATTCTCTTCGATCCACGATGATACCAAATTCAAAATTTCGGTTGCATCAAGGGTGTATGACATTCGCAAAAAGGTTACAATTTCACCACGGAGTGATTTAACCTGTTTTACATCCCAAAATCTGGCTATTGCATAATTTCCTCCTGAAATTCGTGCCATATAACCTGCATCCTCTTTGGATAAACCATCCCTTTCGATTAGGCCATTTGTGATTTCATCGGTAGTGAGTCCGGTACACTTCAAAACCTGACATCTAGACAAAATAGTGGGGAGCAAGGCATTCAGGTTGTCGGTTGTCATGATAATGAGTACATCATTAGGTGGTTCTTCCAACACCTTTAGAAACGCATTTGAAGCACTTTCATGCATATTCTCAATGCTTGTGAGAATTATGATATTCTTACGTCCCTCATTGGGTCTGAGAAAAAAAACAGGTCGAATGTCTTCTCGAAAATAGGCGATGGGATAAAATGCACGTCTATTTTTACTTATGTCATCATTAAGATCAGGTCTATTGGCAAAATCAATTATAGCATACGGATCATCTGCTAGCATTCGAATCCGGGCGTTGAACTCGGTTTTAGACAACTCACGAGGGATTGGAATAAATACATGTATGTCAGGATGGTTCATCCAACTACTTTTTGCTGAAAAACCAGTATCACCCAAATCACTTAGATTACTTATGCCGTTCACGGCCTCAGCAAGTGCAAGTGCCAATGCTTTTTTCCCAACCCCCGGAGGTCCAGCCAAAAGATATGCATGGCCGATGCGACCTGAATCGAGAACTTTACTGATTTCTTGTTTTACTTTATCCTGTCCCAGGACGCTGGTTTTTGCAAATTCAGCCATATTACTCATCCCAAACAAAATCAAATAAAAGTGAACCTGTCGTTATAGTGACTCCGCAGTACCCAATCAGTGCAGCAATATCACTTACATATGTTCCATCCTGATCGCCATAGAAACCTGTAAATGTTACTTTAGCCACAATTAAGATCAATGGAATCAATAGCGGAATAGCCAGTACCGAAAAAACAGCACCTTTTTGAGAACTTTGAGCTACCAACGAAGCCAGTAGGGTAGAAACTGATGCCAATCCAAGAGAGCCAAACACTAACCCAGTTAACATGATTGGCCACAGTATGATTTGGATATTCAGTAGAAACAGATACAGGAGAAACGAAAAAACGGCGACAGCAAGTGTGAAGATATAATTATAAATCAATTTACCCGTGAAAATATGAGTTGCCGGGAATCTTAATCTGAGTAAGTCCAGGGTTCCCTGATCAGATTCGGCAACAAATGATCTGGATAAAGATGCCAATGAGGCAAAAAGTACAATTATCCAAAATAACCCACTTTTTGCGTGATCATGCAGATCCTCGGCCCTAAGTGCAAAGAGTAAAACCATCAAAGAGGCCAAAACAAAGGCAATGATTGTGTTTATACCAAACTTGGTGCGTAATTCAAGCCTGGCATCCTTCATAAAAACAGCGTAAGAACTATGTAGAAATTGCATGTTGAAAGGTACAAATTTAATCTGAAATCGTTGATCAGATGTTTGTTCTAATTCGTTTTTAGGTTGTCAGTTGGAAAATAACATCAGTATATTTGAGGCTGAAACAAAAAACTGATAGATAGACATGAAAATCTCAGATCTACTTAACGAACACAACGTTATTCCATCTCTCGAGGTATCGGATAAGACACAAGCATTAAAAGAATTGGTCGATGCGATGCAGAGGTCGGTAGGATTCGATATAGCTGAAAAAGCATATCATGCCGTGCTCGAAAGAGAATCAATCATGTCTACAGGAGTAGGTAAGGGTCTGGCCATCCCACATGGAAGAGTGAATGGAATTACAATCAATTATGCTGCTTTCGCGTGCCTCAAAAACTCAATTGACTACGGCTCAATTGATGGTAAAGAAGTAAACATGATTTTTATGTTGGTCGGACCTGAGACGCAGAATAGTCTTCACATTAAATTACTCAGCAGAATATCCCGACTCATGAACAACGATGATTTCCGTGAGTTACTGGCTAGGTGTGAAACAGCTGCAGAAATGCTCGCCTTATTTGAAACTGAAGAGAATAAAACCATCTGATTATGAGTCATGTTGTAAACAAAATTGATGGGCTTCTTGTTTCAAACAAGATAAAAGAAGAAGTCAAGAAGGACGTTGATTCCTGGGTTGCACTTGGCAATAGACCCCCTAAGCTCCAGGTAATATTAGTAGGCAATAATACGGCTTCAAAGGTATACGTAGGTGCCAAAACAAGGGCTTGTAACGAAGTAGGAATACTTTCTGACACCTTATACCTTCCGGATACCACATCCGAAAAAGAACTAAAACAGCGAATCAACCAGTTTAATCTGGATGACAGTGTTGATGGGATTTTAGTACAGTTGCCTTTGCCAGCACACATGACACCGCTTGCTATTATCGAAAGCATTGATCACCGAAAAGATGTGGACGGATTTCATCCTATGAACGTTGGCCGAATGACTATCGGCCAAGCCAGTTACAGATCATGTACACCAGCCGGGATAATGGAACTCTTGTCACATTATTCCATTCCTGTAAAATCGAAACATGTGGTCGTTGTTGGTGCAAGTAATATTGTGGGCTCACCTGCAGCAATTATGCTATCTCGCGAAAATGATGAGGGTAAAGCAACCGTCACAATCTGTCATAAGTACACTAAAGATCTGACTCGTCACACCATTAATGCAGATATACTTATTGTGGCTGCGGGTGTACCGGGATTAATTACAGGACAGATGGTCAAGGAAGATGTCGTAATTATCGATGTCGGAATGAACCGAATACCTGATCCTTCTACTGATCGCGGGTACAGACTCGTTGGAGATTGCGACTATACCACTGTTTCAGAGAAGGCAAGTTGGATAACTCCGGTTCCAGGTGGTGTTGGTCCCATGACTGTCGCGATGCTCATGAAAAATACCCTACTGGCTGCCAAACGTGCTATTTATCCGGATTAACAACCGTTTCAGTGAGTGACTTTTCCTTTTTTCCGGCTTTTGCAAAATCTTGAAGTATATTTATTACCTTATCGGCACTATCGGCTTCTTTTAACGTCCCGATAACTTTTGGATTTTTAAAAATTCGGGCGACTTCATTTAGTCTATTAAAATGAGCATCAGATCCTAATGAATCTGGATTAATCACGAGAACCAGAATATTACTTGGTCCTGAAGTTTTAGGAATTTTTATACCCGCTGGATTGATGGTAATTAGCACACAGGTTTCGCTAACAAGATCAGTGTGAGTGTCAAAAATCGAAACTCCAGGGATGATTTCAGGGGTATAATCAAGTGAGTTGTCTAAAAGATCATTCAAAAGGGTGTTTTTTAGAGTATCCTCGTCCTTAAATTTTCTGTCTAGCATTTCCTGCATCAAGTCCTTTAAATCTGAATCGGATTCTGATTTAATAGTTATAGCTGAATCGTCCACGCATTGATTGACCTTGAAATTTGAATCGTGTTGTTCAGAAACCATTTCGGATGGGAATATGGTCATGAAATTATTTTTTGGGAACCTGTTCGCAATCAATCCGGGTAGGCGGTCTAGTCCAGGTCTCCAGGAAATAGTACCTTCCCGGGCACTCATTAGGATAAACAAGGATTTAGTATCTAAAAGGTCATCCAATTTTTCAATAAGCTTTAACCAATTGGGTATTTCGATATAATCAGTTTTTACTGTAGGTTCTGCTTTTGAAATAATTCCTTTGAGAATTTGAAGGCGATCAGATACTCCTATGACCTTTAAATCGGTCCCCATCTGGTTTACAAGGATCTTGATATTTCGAACTGCATCTACAAATCCTGGTTCGAGTGAGGCAAAAGGAGGAATTGCAAGTACGACGTGTTCATTAGTACTAATTTTTTCCTCAATCTTCGAAACCATGATCATTTCATCGGTTTGTTCAAGGAGCTGGTCTAAAACGCCTCCAAAAATTCGTTGGCGAGCTGAACTCTCACCGTTCCACCCAATAATCACACTGGTAATCCGCTTTTCTTTGATTGCGCGATTAATCCCGTTTGCAATATTCATGTCCACGTTCGTGACTGGTGAGACCGGGACTTCCGCTGCGGTAGCATATATTACTGCATGAGAAAGCATTTTCTCGGATTCTGCAACTTGCGCTTCGACATTGGATCCGTCACGGACAACTGTCAATGGGAATACACTCTCTGAGCTATTTTCATCACGTACAGCGAATGCTATATCCATAAGGGCTTCTGCAGTAGTTGGATTTGCCAGTGGGACAAGAATACGTTGAGGAGCGTCAGATTTCGTGTATTGCTTTCGGGATTCGGCTTCGGCTATTTGACGTCCAAATTTCTCAACCAGATATGGACCAATTAAGCACGTAATTAAAATCATGATAACGACTGCATTGACCGCAAGTTCATCAAATAGTCCTACATCAAATCCGATAAGTGTTACAGCAAGGGTTGCTGCGGCTTGTGGAACTGATAAACCCAGTATTGTAAACCCCTCTGCATTGGTTAATTTGAAAATGAATCGAGTTGCGAATGCAGCCGTAAGTTTACCTAAGATTACAATGCCAGTAAACAATAGTGCTGTATACCAGACTTCCAGGCTCGATAATACACTTACATCCACGAGCATACCTACAGAAATCAGAAAAAACGGAATAAAAAGTGCGTTTCCAACAAATTGAACTCTGTTCATTAGTGGACTAGACTCAGGAACCAGTCTATTTAGTAGTAACCCCGCTAAGAATGCACCAATGATTGGAGCCAGTCCTGCTAAGTCAGCTAACCATGCATTTACAAAGAGAATTGCAACAAGAAATACATAATCAGCGTCATTTTCTTTTGGGAACGTTCTAAAGAACCAACGTCCCAAACGTGGAATAACAATAATCGAACCCGCTACAAATATTCCAACACTTAAACTGAAAGATCCCAGAAATCCCAGCGTAATTCCGTCCTCCATCGAACCAACCACAAGTGCTAAAATTGCCAGAGATAGAGCATCTGTGACCATTGTTCCACCCATTGTCATGGTAACGGCACTATTTTTGGTTATTCCTAGTCTGTGTGCGATAGGATAAGCCAATAACGTATGTGAACCAACGATAGAACCAAGCAGAAAGGCAGTTGCTAAAGTGTAACCCAGAAGTGTGGGAGATATCAGGTAGGCCAATAGCATCGGCATTCCGAATGATATCATACCAAATATGATACTTTTATTTCTGAGTCTGTTGAATTGATTCAGATCTATTGATAATCCAGCCATAAACATCAGGTACTGTAGACCAACGGTCCCCAGCAGGATTATTGTTGCGTCACGCTCAAGTAGTCCGGTAACAGAAGGGCCGACTATAGTACCAGAAACGATGATACCAACTATTCCCGGCACCTTTAATTTCTTAAATATCAACGGCGAGATCAGAATGATGAGCATAACAATAGCTACAATCAATACTGGATCACTGACCGGTAAGTTCAGGGACTCAAACATGCAATTTTGGTTGGTGGGATAGTAATATAATAATACTAAAAAAAAGTTTTTAAGGGGTGACATAATGTTGTCACACCCCCTGTTTAATTTTGAATCAGATACTTAAAAAGTCAATTTAATAGGAGATTCAAATGACATCAGCAATAAAACTAGATCATAATTACCCGATGCTGACTTCGGTTCCGGTTGCCAATACTCTTTCATCTGCAACAAACTCTAAGATACATCCATTGATCAAGGAATCAAGAGACATTCTGGAATGGATGGGGTGGAGCGGTATTCCTGATTCGATGAAATTGGTTATTGCCATTGATATGATTGGATTCAGGGATGAGCTTAATGGTTTATACTCAACCCGTGACCCGTTTGTGCTCGCACGCAGGAAAAGTGTCTATTACTGGGTGAATCAATATCTTAACGGTAGCTGTAGTTTTGAAACAGCAGTTCACTCGCTAAAAGTTATGAATTTAGCTTAGACTAAACATAATGAATAGCAATGAGATAATTAAATATGGATTATAAATAATAGAGGTCTATTTATCTATCAGAATTTCCCAACTAAGATTAAAATTTTAAGTATAAGATTATCTAATCTGGTGTTTCTTTTAACACGTTGTTCGAAGCAGATGTATTTAAATCTTCCGATGAAATCTGAGTTTCTAGCCAAGAGAAATTCATCCGTTAAGGATTTGTTTTCTGGTGACAGATCGCAGAAGTATAATTTTTTGAACTCTCTAACCTGATCAGTGACTTTTTCAGGGATATTACCGTCACCCAAATACCTTTTAATTCTGGCCAGAAGCTCGAAAGCAAAAAAAGGTGTAGCTGGAGTCACATTTTTGCCATGTTTTCTATAAAGGATGTATGAATTATCATCATAAACAACAGTGCCAAAAGCAGAAGTCACTAAGTAACACCACCAATCATGCATTAAAGCCCAATCAGGTAATTTTGCAGATATGATTAGCCGGGCTCTTTCGTTTAACACCACTGTACAACCAGTAGCTTGATTTTGAACCAATGCATTATAAAATCCACTAAATACGGGCTTAGTACTGTATCCGATATGTTCAAGGTTCACATCGACGAATTCTAGTCTGGAGTAGTACATAGCAGCTATACCAGGATTCGTTTTTTTTAGCTTTAGAACAGCTGAAGCAAGTTTTTGTGGTTTCCAAATATCGTCTTGATCCGCAAATGCATAGTAGTCTGAATCTCCTGCAATTTTTAGCAGTTCAAAAAAACTTCTGACTACCCCAAGGTTTTGTCCTTTGATAAGTTTTATTTGAGAAAAATTCTCTGATAGAGCATCGATAATACGCAACGTATCGTCACTAGAACCATCATCACGAATTAGGACTTCAACTTCTACATCTACTTGACCGATAATACTTCTAATTAACTCCTCAACGTAACGTTGACCGTTGAATGTAGATAACAGAACCTGAACTTTTGGCAATTTGGATTGTGACATTTCAAGATCTAAATAATGCCAGAAAACTTGATTTCACGACACTATCAGTGAATTCAGGTAATAGGCTGGAGCTATTGTATCTATCGTGATTTCTGACTGCTTTTAGGAAATTGTTGATGACTATATCGTTTCTATCACTATGTCCTTCAAAAATAACGTGTAGTTGAGGTTGTTTTTTTGATATGTCGGTGATTACGGAGTCTGGTGTTGTAAAACAGAGTACCGGTTTTCCAGATACTGAATAGTCGAAATACTTGGCAGGAATTGAAGCATATGAATTACTGATCATTAATAGCCCATCAGCATTGGCTAAAATTTTAAGTGCCTGCGAACGGGAAACCTGCTCAATGTGATTCAGATCAGAACCGTTGTTCTGGAAGCGTTGTTTCCAAAAATCAAGACAGTTTAATTCATCTTGTTCGAGGTTTCCTAAAAAGTTTATATGAAACGTATCTATATGTCTATCAATATGATGTATGATTTCATTGAATAAAAAATCTGCGTTACGTTCTGGTCTTGAACTTGATAATCTCCCCGCATGAACCAACGTATAAGAGCCTTTTTCATCATTCAACGACTTCTGGTTTGTAGTTTTAATCGGAGCTTCTTCAAAAAACTCTGGGTACGTATTTGGGATAACTACTATCTTGGATTTGACCTCTGGGTATCGTTTAGATAAAAGTTCTCTCCAATTCTCGGAGGTCAGTGTTATGTTGGTTGCTTTAGTAACAAATTTTCGTTCAAGTCTTGATTCTCTATACTTCTGCAACCACATAGTTCTAAGCAGAGGCTTCATCGGTTCATCAAGCCACCCATCACGCATATCCATTATGAATTTTCCATCGTAGCGGTCGGCCAGAGTACTAGCAGCATGAAAAGCTGATTCCGGTGGGGAGGAGGCTATAAAGAAATCGCATTCTTTGGCAAATTTTGCAACTTCATTTGATCTCAGTACTGTACGTGCCCAAACAATGTGCAAATCAGGATTCAGCAAGAGATATGCAAACCATCTCCGAAACGCATTTGGTTTCCTTCTTGTGTCTTTGCCGACAGTTGTTGTTCCTGCAACTGGATAGATTTTCAGAGGATCGCGGACGGAGACTAATGTTCCAAACCACTGTTGCGAAACATCATCTGAATGCGCGGAAGTCACAACAATGACCTCATAGTTTGATTCTACGAGCCACCGAACAAGCCTCTCAGCCCTAAAAGTACCTACATGGCCACGTTGTCCCCAAAATGGACAAACAAGCATGATTTTATCCATTTAGCGCTCCATTGTATAGGTCATAAAGCACCTTTGCCTGTTTTTTGGCATCGTAATGAGATTCTATATGTTTCCGCGAGCTGATACTAATTTCATTCCAAGCATTATAATTCTCAACAGCTTCAAACAATACTTTAACAAGTTCATCAATATTTTTTTCTGGAGCAAGCCAGCCCGTTTTCCCATGTTCTATGACACTTGGAATGTCACAGTGGTACGTACTGACAACTTGAATACCTTGTGCCGCTAATTCTATCAGCGTAACAGGAACACCACCTTCACAGTCCCCATCATCAGCATGCTGACTTGGTTGGAGGAATATGTGATGAGATTTTGCGATTTCGAGAAGCTCAGTGTGTGATTTAAATCCCAAAAAATTAATTTTACTCTGCAGACCTGAATCAGAGACAGTTTTAAATATGCAATCTTTTTCTAAAATTGAAGCTTGGTCAAGACCAGAGTCCCCAATAATATTAATATCAATTTCGTACGATTTACTTAGCTCTGAAAGTGCTTTAATTGCATCAGGAATGCCCTTTTTAGGCCTGAATGACGCAGCTATAAGGATTTTTAGTGGCTCTGACCGATTCCATTGCCTGTGAGTGTGACCAATTGCATCTAATTCGATTCCCAGAGGGTGGACAACTACCTTAGAGCTGTCTGCACCCAAGGAAATGACCGATTCGGCCATTTGAGAACCCTCGCATAAGATCATTGTTGCTTTGGAGAACATATCTGGATACTGTGATCCAAGTGCCGGATAGCGTTTTGGAATTTGAAATAGATCCATCCCATAAAAGGTGACGATTGCAGGTATTCCGAGCTCTTCTGCTACCTTGGTTCCCGTTATTCCAACGTGTCCAAAATGTGAATGAAGGAGTTGGATCTGATCACGCCTCATCGTTGAAGTCATAGAGTTTAACCCAGATGACTTACCTAATTTTTTTCGGAATCGGTCAGAAACCCGCTTCAGATAGGGTTCGTTTTCAAAGGCATAAACAATATCAATTGGAAACAACTCACTGTTTTCAACGCGCTCACAGAACACTGAATTCCTACAATATTCTTCCAGTTCAGTTATTTGTCGATAGAGCCAGGTCATGGTTTTAGGTAACCAAACCGGATGAAAATGCCCAACTCGTAGTTCAGAACCCATTATAACCCACTTAATTCTGCTGAGGTGATTTTCTGTTAAGGTAAAGCTCTTTGATTTCTTTGACCATTTCTTTTTGAAAAATGCTCAGGCTTGAAATAAAGACGAATATACCTGTTACTACTGCAAGAATTAATTTTACAGGTGCATCAAAATTGATCATGTCGCTGATTGAGACATACACAAATACGGCCATGATTACGCCAGGAATTAGTCCATTTAGTACAGATAAATAGTAGTCAATTGCTGGTGGTCCAATTAACGGTCTTATTGTAAATCTCCAATATGGAAAAAACAAAACAGCGTGCATAATTGTGAGAGTCCAGGCTACAGTTTCCAATCCACCCAGGGTTGAAGCCAGATACAATATAGGAGCACTAATAAAAACCAGAACTGCATTCCATTTGAAACCTAGATCCGCTCGACCTTTGGCCATTTGAAGACTACCAGCTGGACTACCAGTTGATCTGATTAAGGCATATATGGCTAAAATCTGAATGATATAGATACTCTTAGCCCATTCTGTATCAAAGAATAAAGGGATAAAAAATGGGGCAGTTAAGGCTAACCCTAGCATAGCAGGAGTATTAATAGTGGTGACCAATTTCACCAATTTCAGATATCCTTTTCTGAGTATAGTTTCGTCGTTTTTAACCTTCGCGAAAACTGGAAACATTACCAGACTAATGACTTGGTTGACCCGTGTAGTTGGACTAATCACAAGATTGTGTGCGACGGTATAAATACCTAGAGCTGCTGTTCCAAGAACTGGTCCGATTATTAACTGGTCTAGACGCGTATTAAGGAACAAACTTATCCTTTCACCAAGCTGATACATCCCGAAATCCAGGTAGGGCTTTAATCCATTAACTGAAAAATGGAATCCGGGCCTCCAGAATTTCAAAGAAGAAGCAATAAGTACGATGTTACCGGTAATCACTCCGCCAAGATGTCCGATAACCATTGCCCATACTCCATATCCCATCGATGCGAGAGTTATTGCAACAACAGAGTTCATAAATGCAGTGATTACTTCTTGTCTTGCGATTACATCAAAGCGTAACTCTTTCATCAAAACTACCTTGAACTGATTGCCGAAAGAAGCTACTACCATTGAAAGCATAGCTATTGGCAGGTACGTTTGTAGAGTAGATTCGTCGTAAAGTAGTGCAATTTGCTCGCCTAGAAACTGTACAATAAAGTACAAAACAACTGCTAGGCCAATATTGATCGCGTAGAGAGTATTCATCACACCAGGTGGGTTAGTGTCCTGGTGTACGATTGCCGGACTCATTCCTCCATCTGAGATATACTGAGTAAACCATATCAATAGCAACATGGCGCTCATTGTGCCAAACTCTTCTGGCGTAAGAAAATAAACCAGGACAACCGTGTTCAGTAGTTGTAAACCAGAAACAAGTCCAGATGATAATCCTGTCCATTGCATGTTTCTGAAAGCTGATTTTTTTAAATCCTGAATCATGGTTTTTCACCCCGAATGGCTGAAATTAATGAGCTCATGGATCCTACACTCTCAAACTGTCCAAAGTGTAAACGTTTAGTACTGAATTTATCCTTGAATTTAACTACGCCCTCAAGTCCCGCAGATGGGTTGAAATCGAACCATCTGATCCCTATTTCGGAGTAATGTTTTATAAGATTTACATAAGTAAACTCATAAGGTCGAAGTTTTGTTGATTCTGGATGCATTATAGTCAACCAGGAAGATGCATGATACGGGCCCTTAAGAATGATTCCACCACCGATATAGTTGTCCCGGTGTGATAGGCTCCAAAAATCACAATGACCAGAAGAGATAAGACTATTTAAGAAATCAAGAGGGTAGTCTGAAGTTGGGTTATCCCATGTACTTTTTAGCTCATCGTAAACCTGCAAAAACTTCTGGATGTCATTTTTATCTGTCATTTTAAGATGCAAGCCTTTTCGTTTGGCTGTTCTTGCATCGTACGCAACTCCACTATGCTGAAATTTTTCCGTGATTTCATCTGGTTTATTGAGATCCACTAACTGAGTAAATAACCGGGTATCGGAAGGTAAGCTTATACCAGCGGTTATGAATGGATTAAAACGGAAACTAATGTCGTTGAATTCTTTGATAAGTGCATCTCGTATGGATTCAAACTGTACTTGATTCATTGTCTCTTTAAGACCAAGTGGTCCAGCATACAATCCTCCCGGACTGCACTCAAACTTTGAAAACAGTCCTTTTGCCAATTTTCGTTTGAAACAAGGAACAATCATTGAAATATCTTCGTCTAGGGCTATCCGAAGTGCAATAGGACCATCAGATCCAGGATACATAACTTTCCAGCAGTCAAACCAATCTGGATGTTCGTAAAATGTTGCATACTCCGAAGCATGCCAAGTATCAATCCATTCTGCTCGTGAAATCCTTTCGATATGGATAGCTTTAGTGCTCAAAATTTGGAACTATTTAAAGAAGGACTCAAATGCATGATAAACCCGATCATTGTAATCGGGATGGTCTGAAAATAAATCAGGGTAAATTGGAAGTCTTATAAGAGTGTCACTCAAGAATTCCGTATGTGGTAGGGGTTCTTGTTTTGGATTTAACTGCTTGCCGAACGGGCTATTATGTAATGGTACATAGTGGAAACTAGCCTGAATCCCTAACGACTTGAGGTGATAAAGTAGTTGGTCACGAATCTCAGGGCTTTTGGTATTAACAAAGAAAATGTGATAATTGGATTCACAATACTCGGGTACTTCCGGAAGAGTGATCAACTCACGTTGTGAAAATGGAAGCATAACAGAGAAGTATCTATTCCAAATCTGTTTTCGAAGTTCTTTGATTTGTTGGCGTTTTTGCCACTGAACCTCAAGTACAGCAGCAAGAATATCAGATTGAATGAAACTACTCCCTCGATCAATCCAGGTGTATTTATCGACCTCGCCACGCAAAAAAGCTGACCTGTTGGTACCTTTTTCTCTGATTATTTCGGCTTTCCGTGCGATTTCTTCAGAATTAGTGATAAATGCACCACCTTCACCACAGGTTACATTCTTGGTATCATGGAAACTATAACATCCGATATCACCAACGGTTCCCAGAGCCTTTCCTTTGAAATAAGCATCAACTCCTTGAGCGGCGTCTTCGATTATAAGAATATTTTTACCAGAGAGGACACTTTTTAAGGCGTCAAAATCGACAGAAACTCCTGCGTAGTGTACCGGGATGACAGCTCTTGTTCGTGATGTGATCTTTTTGGCTACATCATACGGATCAATATTCAATGTACCAGGAATAATGTCTGCAAAAACGGGTTTACCACCATGGATTAGGATAGCATTAGCGGTCGAGACGAACGTAAAAGAGGGAAGGATCACTTCATCGCCTGGCTGTAAATTCAAACACATGATGGCCATTTCAAGTGCGTGAGTGCAGGAAGTGGTGAAAAACACATACTTAGCATGTATGTCGTTAGAGATAATGTTTTGAACCCGACGCGATGCAGGGCCATCACCTCTAAGGACACCACTTTTCAACACCAAATCGATGGCATTAAGCTCATCCTGATTCGTAAATGGTCTGTGGAAGGTAATAGGCGTATTCAAATCGGTAATATTCTATAAAAATTCGAAGATTCTTAATATAACGCAAAACAATGTGTTCATTTCAATCCAGATCAGTAGTCAAATAACCATATAGACATTCATATCCAGGAATTTGAAAAACAACAGATTTTGTGCAAGCGAGAAAAATGTTAATTCCGTAAATTAGGGAAACGTGAACGATTTAATCCAATCAAATGCATCCAAATCAATCCCATCCCCGCATTTCCAGAAGAGGCCTCACGTACGACGATGTACTATTAGTGCCTTCTCATTCTACAGTATTGCCACGAGATGTCGATGTTTCAGTTAATCTTACACCACGACTAAGGTTAAATGTCCCGATACTAAGTGCGGCAATGGATACTGTTTCTGAGTATCGTCTTGCTATTGCCCTGGCAAGAGAAGGTGGTATGGCGATTTTGCACAAAAATATGACCATTGAGCAGCAAGCTGAGCAGGTTAGATTAGTGAAGCGCTCTGAAAGTGGAATGATTGTGGACCCCGTTACACTGACTGAAGATGCATTGGTAAGAAATGCTGGTTCTCTTATGAGTACACATAAAATTGGTGGTATCCCAATCGTAGATTCAAACCGTAAGCTGATCGGAATCGTAACTAATCGAGACCTGCGATTTGAAACTGATTTGGATAGAAAACTCGGTCAAATCATGACACGAGGTAAACTGGTTACTGCTGGAATCGGAACTGATCTAGCAGAGGCTGAACGAATTCTAAAAGAATATAAAGTTGAAAAACTACCCATAGTTGATAAAGATGGTACATTAGTGGGGTTGATTACATTCAAGGACATTGAGAAAAAGAAGAACTTCCCGAATGCATGTAAAGATGAGTTGGGGCGTTTGAGGGTCGGTGCAGCGGTTGGGATTTCTCCGGATACCCTTGACCGAATCAAAGCTTTAGTTGATGCTGGTGTGGACATTATTACTATCGACACTGCTCATGGTCATTCTGAAGGGGTTCTTAGGATGGTAAGAGAATCAAAGAAGCACTTTCCTAAACTCGACATTATAGCCGGTAATATCGCTACTGCAGCAGCAGCAAAGTCTTTATTCGAAGCGGGAGCTGATGTAGTTAAGGTCGGTGTGGGGCCAGGGTCAATCTGTACTACACGAGTAGTTACCGGAGTAGGAGTTCCTCAGTTAACTGCAGTCATGGAGGTTGCAGATTACGCTACAACCGTAGGACTAGGGGTAATAGCAGACGGTGGTATTAAGCAGACTGGTGAAATTCCGAAAGCGTTGGCTGGAGGAGCGAGCGCGGTTATGTTGGGAAGTATGTTTGCAGGAGTGGATGAGAGTCCGGGTGAAACCATCATTTATGATTCCAGAAAGTTTAAGTCTTACAGAGGAATGGGGAGTCTTGCTGCAATGTCTAAAGGTAGCAAAGACAGATATTTCCAGGATGTAGAAGATGATATCAAAAAACTTGTACCCGAGGGTATCGAGGGAATGGTTCCATTCAAAGGTAATTTGGGCGAAGTTGTTTATCAAATGGTGGGTGGCCTACGTGCTGCAATGGGATACTGCGGGGCACCTACTATAACAGCGTTACAGAATGCCGAGTTTGTTGAGATTTCATCTTCAAGCGTGCGTGAGAGTCACCCGCACTCTGTAACAATAACCAAAGAGTCTCCGAACTATTCCACCCGTTGATTCGGTAAAACCTTAAGACCATCATGCTTGATTTCTTCAGGACCTTATTTGGCAACAGGGGCAAGCGTGTGACGGTTGTGCTTTGGGATGAGAATACCACTCAAGATCCAAAAGCTTTCAATTTCGTTCCAAATCATTTAATTGTGAGCGCAGGTGTTTTGGGATTTTTGCTGATTGTTTTGACAATCATCATTTTTCGTTTTACTCCTCTCGGGCTCATAATTCTGAATTATGAGGAGTTTGCACTCAGAAATGAAGTGGTTGAAATATCCCAGAGAGTTTTGGCACTTCAAGATTCTTTGAATAGAAGGGAATCCCAACTTAAAGGGATTCAAGATGTAATCATTAATAGAGTAGACACATCATTTCAGGTTGGACCCACCAGAAACTTTCAAGGTGTACAGCCTCTGGAACCAGAGATAATTCAGAACACTTCGTCGGTATCAGCTACAGACTTTCTACAGATAATGGAGCTCAACTTTGATACTGGTATCGTTGAAAATCCAGGATTTCCTTCAGAACCACCTGTACGTGGTTCGTTTACTCAAGGCTTCGATTTGGTATCTGGTCATTTTGGTATTGATATTGCTTCTACAGTAGGAGAACCGGTTAAGGTAGTGGCTGATGGAGTGGTTTTAAATGCAGACTGGACTCTGAATTTTGGATTCGTTGTAATCGTGCAACATGCAAGAGGGTTTGTGACCGTTTATAAGCACACACAATCTCCTATGGTAGAAGTAGGTGATTTTGTCCAGAAAGGTGCTATTTTAGCCAATGTGTCAAAAAGTGGATTAATTAGTTCTGGTTCTCATCTTCATTTTGAGTTGTGGCAAAATGGGCAACCTATAGATCCAATAAATTATCTCTTAGATTAGTTAGAAATGTTTACAAAGAAATCTGATTCTCCTGATTCAAGTAATGGTGGCAGCAAAGTGACACCATCCATCAATCTGATCAGCGAAGGTACCGAACTCACGGGCAATATTAAATCAAATCATAGTATTCGGATTTCCGGTACAATTCATGGTTCTGTAGAAGTCGCGGGTAAGTGTATCCTGGCAAATGCAGCAATAGTAGAAGGTGACATTTATGCCAATGAAGCTGATATTTCCGGCTCAGTCAGCGGGGATATTCATGTACAGAGTAAACTCATACTTCGTCAAACTGCACACGTATTTGGTAACATTCACGCCAAATCCATTTCCATAGATGATGGGGCGGTTTTCGAAGGAACTTGCACTATGAGCATTAATCCAGTTCGAAAAGTAACTGATGCCGAAACGGATTTCAATATCCGACAAATCACACAAGCATACAGGCGTTGAAATGATACCCAACAGGCCGAATCTATCAGAATACGGGGAGTATTTGGGACTCGGCATACAGATTGCGGCCTCACTTCTTGTGCCCTTACTGGCAGGAATCTGGCTGGATAAAAAATTTGATCTGTTTCCGTGGCTTACCGTCGTAGGTGCACTTTTTGGAATTGTCAGCATCTTTGCAATTATTTTCAAAATTGCCTGGGTGGCAAATCAGGAATCAGAGAACAGAAAAGCAAAAAAAAGAGACAACTTAAAATGAATCCGAAGGCAACAGGTTTTTATTCGAAAATATTTCTTACAGACCTGATTGCTATCATAATTGCCGGTATACTGTATTTCCAAATTGCACCGGTTCATGCGTATGCTTTGATAA
>CAZJZI010000001.1:41883-134214 GCA_964550435.1 uncultured Chitinophagales bacterium
CATCGTTAATCACTTCGCTAAATGCAGGGATCGGATTTTATTTCATACAGAAGTATATCGATGCATCGACCGAAGAGTTCAACTCCTATGTATATGGCAGTACATTTGGGCGAATGATAGGTATGATGGTAGTGATAGGCGTAGTATTAGTGGTCAGTAATTTCCCACAAATTACTTTCATACTTAGTCTTTTTATTTCGTATATTTACAAATCTGTACTGGAAATTATTTTTATACATAAAAATTCTACTCAAAGACACGAAAAGAGTTAATGACTCCGAGAAAATCTTTGTATCTGACGATACTATTATTCGTTACCGGTATTTCAACTGCACTGGCTGCTGATGCTGAAAACAATTCCAAGCAAGTTGACGTCCTTGACAAACTTTCAAACCACTACTATCTCGATTTTAAACCGGTCGGAAAGGTAGAACTGCCCCGAATATTCTGGGACGAAGATGGATTCTCTGTCTATGGGAGTTCTTCCTCTGCTCTCCAAAGTGGGAAGTATATCGATACACACTACGCAGAGAGCGGACTCACGGAAGATGTTGTTCCGGTATCCTACAATTTAGTTCGTGCCGACGGGACTCAAAACAAGGTAGATTTATCATTGAGTTCACACCTTGTCTATTTTTGGCTTGCTGGATTTGTTCTTCTTGCATTTGCCATTCCATTGACCCGTAAATATGCCTCTGGAATTGGACGAGATACCGAGCCAAAAGGAACCTTTCAGAACATGATGGAAGTATTTGTAGTGTTTGTGCGTGATGAAATCGCCCTTACAAATATTGGCCCTAAAAAGTATCGCAAATTTACACCATATCTCATCACGGCATTTTTCATGATTTTGTTCATGAACCTTTTCGGTTTAATGCCATGGGGAGTATCATCAACAGCTGATGTCACAGTTACTGCTGCACTTGCTGTCACCACTTTTTTGATTACCCAGTTGAATGGGACTAAAGATCACTGGAAGCACGTATTTTGGTTTCCAGGAGTACCTGCTTGGATCAGGGTAATCCTTACTCCAGTTGAGATAATTGGACTGTTCACCAAGCCATTTGCTCTTACTATTCGTTTGTTTGCTAATATGGCTTCTGGTAAAGTTCTCATTTACAGTATAATCGGACTCATATTCATTTTCTCAGGAATTTTTGGAGACGGCATTGCCTGGGGAACATCATGGATATGGGTATTGTTCGCGTTGTTCATCTACGCAATTAAAATCGTAGTAGCTTTCCTTCAGGCATACATCTTTACGATGCTGTCTGCGCTATTTATCGGAATGGCAGTTGAAGAACACGATCATCATCACGATCACGAGCATGAGCATGTGCACCCGGCAGAGGCCAATCACGCACAATCATGATGCAATAAAATCACGACTAACATAATCATTTGGAGTTAAAACTATGGAAATGGCATATTTAGCAGCCGGACTTGGTGCAGGTATTACAGCTATCGGAGCTGGTCTTGGTATCGGTATCATCGGTAAGAGTGCAATGGAAGCAACTGCACGTCAACCAGAAGCTGGTGGCGATATCAGAACCTCCATGTTGATTTCAGCTGCCTTTATCGAGGGTGTTGCACTTTTCGGTCAGGTAGTGTGTTTCATTCTTGCTATTAAATAATAGTTCGATTGTACAACAACGCATGCCGGATAATTCCGGCATGCATCCTTTTTATTATTCACCAGTTTCACCATGAGTATCATATTAGCAAAAGGCGGACTTTTAGATGTAGATCCAGGACTATTCGTCTGGATTCTTATTACATTTGTTCTCTTTGTTTTCATCTTCGCTAAACTTGCCTGGAAGCCTATTCTGAACGCTCTGCAACAACGAGAAGAGTCAATCAAAGACTCAATCGAAGCAGCTGAAAAAGCGCTCAAAAAAGCCGAAGAAATATCAAAAGACAACGAAAAAGCTCTTCGTGAGGCAGAAGCAACTGCTCAACGAATCCGTAAAGAAGCTGCGGCCGAAGCCGAAGCAATTCGTGCTGACAAGATTGAAAAAGCCAAAGATGAAGCTGCCAAATTGTTAGAGCAAGCTCGCGCAACAATCGAAGCAGAGAAGAAAAAGGCGCTACAAGAACTCAGAAATGAAGTCGCAGATCTGGCTCTTCAATCAGCTAGAATGATTTTGGACACGGAACTTGACGCCAGTAAAAACAAAAAACTGGTTGATAATTTCATCAACGAAGTATCTAAAAATTAATTCATGTCATCTGTTACTGCTGCAAAACGCTACGCAAATGGACTACTCCAAGTAAGCCTGGAAACCGGTAAACTTGAGGCAATTCGTTCTGATATGCAATACATCCGTGATGCGGTCAATTCAGAACCGATGCTTCAGAAAATATTGAAGTCACCTATTGTCAAAGAAGACAAGAAGAACTCGATCATTCAAGAAGTTTTGAAGGGTAAAGTCACAGATACAACTCTCAAGTTAGTTGAAATTCTGGCAAAGAAGAATAGATTCGGATTACTCTATCCGATAGCATCCAGCTTCCAGGATGTCTACAATCAACATTCTGGTATTTTGGAAATAACCATTACCACGGCATTTGATCTAGAAAAAAATCAGATTGAAAGTATGGTCAAAGCCATGGAAAAAACAACTGGCAAAACCATTAAATACACTATTAAAGCCGACAAAAGCCTAATTGGTGGAGTCGCAATCAAGTACGGAGATACCGTAATTGACGGATCTGTACGAAACAAACTCGAACGACTTACCGACCTGCTACAGGTGAGTGCTGTTTAAACGATCATTTATTCAAACAAACGCTGAAAACAAATGAGTCAAGTAAGACCAGACGAAGTATCCGCAATTCTGCGCAAACAGTTATCCGGTTTCGATAACGAGTCGGATGTCTATGATGTAGGTACCGTACTCGAAGTAGGGGATGGTATTGCACGTGTTTATGGACTTTCAAAGGTACAGGCTGGTGAGCTTGTTGAATTCCCAGATTCAAAAGATTCTGAAGGCAATGTCATCAAAGGAATGGTCTTGAACCTTGAAGAGGATAATGTTGGGGTTGTACTTTTTGGAGCTTCCCGTCTTATCGAGGAGGGTCAAACCGTTCGACGTACCAATGATATTGCTTCTATTCCTGTGGGTGATGGAGTTCTTGGTAGGGTTATAGACCCACTAGGAAATCCATTGGATGGCAACGGACCGATCGTTGGTGAAACACTTCGACTCCCACTAGAGCGCAAAGCTCCTGGGGTAATCTATCGCGAACCAGTTACCGAGCCGCTCCAAACAGGTATAAAAGCTATTGACTCGTTGATTCCAATCGGTCGTGGCCAGCGTGAGTTGATTATTGGAGATCGCCAGACTGGTAAAACAACAATAGCACTCGATACTATAATTAATCAGAAGCATACCCATGAAAATGGGAACGGCGTTTTCTGTATCTATGTAGCCATCGGACAAAAAGGATCTACTATTGCTCAGGTAAACCAGACGCTAGAGAAATATGGTGCAAAAGATTACACAGTAATCGTTTCAGCTCCAGCTTCTGCACCTGCTCCTTTGAGATACATTTCAGCATATGCTGGAGCCGCAATTGGAGAGTATTTCCGAGATACTGGTCGACACGCTCTGATAATTTATGATGATCTCTCCAAACAAGCTGTTGCTTACCGTGAGGTTTCCTTGCTCCTCAGACGTCCTCCAGGGCGTGAGGCATACCCAGGTGACGTATTCTATCTACATAGTCGATTACTCGAACGTGCCGCTAAGATCAATAAAAATGATTCTGTAGCACAGAATATGAACGATATTCCTGAAGTATTGAAGCCACTCGTAAAAGGTGGTGGATCACTAACGGCACTTCCGATCATTGAAACACAAGCCGGTGACGTATCTGCGTACATCCCTACCAACGTAATTTCGATTACAGACGGTCAGATATTCCTCCAGTCAAACTTGTTTAACAATGGTGTTAGACCAGCTATTGACGTGGGTATCTCAGTTTCTCGTGTAGGGGGTTCTGCCCAGGTTAAATCAATGAAAAAACTTTCGGGTTCCATGAAACTCGAACTTGCCCAATTCCGTGAGCTTGAAGCCTTTGCCAAGTTCGGATCTGACCTTGATGCATCCACTCAACGTCAGCTGAACCGTGGTGCCCGTGCTGTAGAGGTACTCAAACAAGGGCTTTACTCTCCATTAAGTGTAGACAAACAAATAGCGATTCTACTTATCAACAGTAAGGGTCTTCTCGATAGCCTTGCAGTGAATCAGATTGCAGCTTTTGAAACAGAATACCTTAACCTGATAAGCTTGAAGTTTTCAAATGAACTCAATGCTCTTCAAAAATCTGGAGTTTTGTCAGACGAACTGTCTAATAAACTGATTTCTGAAGCAGAGAGAGTTATTTCACAACTGAACTCGAAATAAGAAACCGGTAAATGGCAAATTTACGCGACATACGAGACCGGATAGCATCGGTTAAGAATACGCAACAGATTACCAAAGCCATGAAGATGGTTGCGGCTGCTCGTCTGAAGAAAGCACAAGAGCGTGTTGTTGCTACTCGACCTTACGCTGCTTCCATAGCATCTGTAATCGGCAAACTTGCTTCTGATGGGACATCTGAAAATCCATATATGCGTACTACGGAGTCCAATGAGAACGTACTTCTGATCGTAGTTGGTTCTGATCGTGGATTATGCGGTGGTTTTAACAGTAACTTGTTTCGATATGTTGAAGATCAGATTCGTAACGAGTTTGAATCCCAGCAGAACAATGGTACACTTGAACTTGTGTGTATCGGTCGAAAAAGCTATGATCACTTCAGAAAAAGAGGTTATAAGGTCAGGCGTAGTCATGTTGGATTTTTCGACAAAATTCATTTTGATGCAGCAGCCTCAGTGATGAGAACTGCAACAAGCGAGTTCTTAAACACTAAATTCGATTCTGTCTACCTTGCATACAATGAGTTTAAGTCAGTTATCTCGCAAAACAGAATAATGTCTCAGGTTTTGCCACTGAATGTCGATTCTTTGGCAAGTGGTGAAGTAGAGGACGTGGATTACATTTTTGAACCATCAACAGATGCGATTCTGGAAAGTATAATACCGCTTCATTTGAATACTCAAATGTGGAAAGCAGTATTGGAATCAAATGCTTCTGAGCAAGGTGCACGAATGGCTGCGATGGACAACGCTACTGAAAATGCGAACGAAATCATGCGCCAATTGAGATTAAAGTACAATCAGGCTCGTCAGGCTGCGATCACAACCGAAATTTCTGAGATAGTTTCTGGTGCTGAAGCCTTGTCAAACTGATAAAAAAGTTTGTATATTATAAATCTGCCGGAGAGATGGCAGAGCGGTTTAATGCGGCGGTCTTGAAAACCGTTGAGCCGGAAGGTTCCGGGGGTTCGAATCCCTCTCTCTCCGCAAAAAAGCTCCGAGCAACGGAGCTTTTTTTGTTTTACAGCAATCTCATCGGATTAAAAGCGTTAGATTGTCTGTAAATACTCATAAAATTATCTCGGCTTATGCCAAAATTGATTCGATCACTGTTGATAATTGTAGTACTGGCATGCTCAGTTGTCAGCGACGCCTTTGCTCAATCTGATACGATCAGGGTATCTCTTATCGAGTTTCTGGATCTTGCCAAATCTCAATCAACATTTTTGAACACCCGTGAGACGGAGGTCGATCTCTCGATTAACCGGGTGAACCAGGCACGAGCGCAACGCATTTTACCCAGAATTGAACTCAATACCGCTCATGGACTAGTACCGGCTGTGACCAGTAATGACCCAAACCTCCCGCGAGGACAATATTACCTGGATCCAAATCTCAAGAACGACTGGTACAATTGGGGAATATTTACGCGAGCTGAAATTACATCCCTTCAACCTATTTATACATGGGGAGCCATAGATAATGCCATTAGCGCTGCCAGGCAGGGAGTTATTGCTGCTGAAGCTGGTTTCGAAGTACAAACCTCTGCTTACGAAGAACGGCTTACAGAGTTATATTATTCCAGGCTTTTAGCAATGGAATTGGACAGACTCGTTTCTGATGCTCTAAACCAACTAGAAGACGCCGAAGAAAAACTCAGTGAAATGATCGAAGAGGGAGATCCCGAACTAGAAGAGTCGGATGTATTTGAATTTAAAATATTCAAATACGAGTTCTTATCCCGGGTAGATGAAGTGAAACGAAATCTGGAGTTTGCTGAGGCAGCTTGGAATATTGCACTCAATAATAGAGGACAAGAGATCAATTACTCACCTGAATCTCCATTTTTAGATCAGATAGACTATCAAATGATGGATGTGTTTTACTATGAGGAGCAAGCTCGTAGTCTGCGGCCAGAGTTGCGACAACTTCAAGCAGCATACAATGCGGCCAAATTTGGTTTACAGGCTAATAAAGCTGCAAATTATCCATCCCTCTTCATGGGTTTATCAGCCTCGATTGCTTACACTCCAAATCGACCCAAACAGGATAATCCTTTCATTATCAACAGTACAAATTATGCTTCTGTTTCGTACGGATTTGGGTTCCGTCAGAATCTGAATTTCTTGACTAATCGCGTAAATATTGATCGTGCCGAGATACAACTCCGCCAGACACGTTACGCACGTGAGGCGGTAACGGACGGGGTTATTCTTGAAATCAGAGAGAAGTATCGTAACATGATGATGTCATTTTCGAAGCTTCAGAACACACGCGAAGCGTTTCAAATAAGTACGGAATGGCTGCGTTTAGAGCAGATAGACTATGATTTGGGCTTTGGGGATGTTAAAAAATTAATCGATGCCGTTCAAAAGAATCTCGAATTGGAGGCTGCTTTAAAGCAACGAATTTTTGATTTTAACGTTAATGTAATGAAGCTTAACCGCGCTGCGGGCTTACCCACTATTGAATCGAATTAACGAACATGAAAAGACTTATTCTATCACTAATATTGTCAATATTTGCTTATTCTAGCGTTGTTCTGGCGCAGGGATCTACCGAGATTCAGAGGTTAATGGATCTACGAGATAAGCAGATCAAAGAGCTTGTTGGCCCTGAAGGTACTGCACATACTGATGCTCAGAGAGAAAAACTGAAAGATATCATTAACGGTATCATAGATTATGATGCCATGGCAAAAATTGCTCTTCAGGAAACCTACAACACAATTACTGAAGCTCAACGAACAGAGTTTGTAGAATTGTTTAGTGCTATTATCCGTAATCAATCGCTAAATAAACTAGATATCTACCGTGCTCAAGTGGCCTACAATGATATCAAGGTCGAAGGTAGCAAAGCTACCGTGGTTACAACAGCCACCTTGGATAATGTTCGTACTCCAGTGAGTTACGAAATGGAGAAAAGAGGATCCAATTGGTTTATCACCGATATGGCCATCGACAATGTATCTACAGCAGAATCATATAGACGATCATTTCAAAATGTAATCCGTCGTAGAGGTTTTGATGCCTTGATGGAAACTGTTCGAAAAAGAGCAAACAGTTAATATCATATTTTAGCTTTTTAAGCTATATCTTATTTGAAATCAACTTTATTCGTTCATGCTCAGAGCAATACCTAAGAAAGTCTACGGCAAAGAAGGGTACATCTATCCAGTTTATGGGGATTTCAAATACCTTAAACATGCCATCGCATCAGTTGTATCTCTGAGAAGACATGACACCGAGCGACCGGTTGCTATCGTTTGTGAGACTAAACACCGAGAACTGTTGGAAAAGCTTGGCCTGGACGACTTGTTTGATGTCATTTTTCCTATTAGTCCAGATCATTGCTCTATCGTTGGATTTAAGCATAACTTTTTTGAGTACATGCTTTTTGAGCGATCTATATTCCTGGATTGTGACATGATTTGGTGTAAAAATCCTGATTCACTCTGGACATCACTCTCAGCATATAATTTCACAATAACTGGTCAACTTACTGCGGATTCATTTTTTGGCGGTCCCAAAAGTTTTGCAGTACTTCGTGATTTATTCCTTCGCAGACGAGCCAGAACATTAAAACGATTCGGTTTGACTTATTTGAGCAGGGTACAATCCGGTGTAATTTTCACTCAAGATTATGAAACATCTGCAAAAGTATGCCGACTTGCCTCCGAAATGTTAGATCGCAAGGCCGAGACGCACTTTCAAAGTCGTACTAAAGAGCAGGGCAGAACGGAAGAGTCTTGCGAATGGAGTCTTGCTATGGCAATGTCTAAACTCAATATCCCCGTTTATCCCTGGCTAATGGGACATGAGAGCCCTCAGCTTGATTTTATCAAAGATTTAACTCAATATGATGCCGATTTTGAGTATGTATCATGTAAGTACTACACAGTTTCATTTACATACTCACTAAGGGGAATCCAGAGTGTATTTCTGAGAAACTTTTTCATTAGATTTTTGTCCATTTTTCCAGGTAGAACAGATTATCTGATGGCAACACCATACATACTTCACTTTGGATGGTTACACCAGAAACAACCGTTCTTTGAGTTTACCGAAAGAGTTTGGAATCGTCTTAGAAAAGAAAGAGGGATTCAGCAATCACAGTTTGACCTGTCACGTTCTGTCTAATTTGCTCTTAACAGTCTCAGCGGCATCACCTTAGCTCAGATAATTGTTATTGTAATTCACTAAATTAGTTATATCATTTTTTAACTTTAATAAACGAATTTCATTATTTATTCGTTAAACAGTTGTTTAACTTTAGAGTGATTTATCATCTTAATGTCCAATTGATCACTGAAGTTGCCGTAAATAAATAATTAATTATCGCTACCTTGATAGAATATTTGTTCTGATCGGTAAATTTTACTTGCCAAGTGCTACCCCCTAATACATGAAGTACATTCTCGATTTATTAAGGCCTCTGATCGAACTGAACTATCGTCGACCGGTCTCGGTATTACTTGTTGCAATTGCCTTGTCGGTTTGGGGTGCGTCCTTAGCTGTTAATCTTAAAATCGACACCGATATTGCAAATTTGCTTCCACCGGATAATCCACATGTAGTAGCTCTGGATAGACTTCGTGACACAATTGGTGGGGAAACCGAGATGGATGTAGCAATAGGCTCACCAGATTTTCAAAAGAACCTCGAATTTGCTAATGAACTCATTGAACGAAGTCTCGAACTTATTGATCCAAGAACCGGAAATCTGTACTTCAATCGTGTAGAATTTCGAAAAGATACTGATATACTCAGAGATTATGCTCTTTACCTGGCTACAGACGATGAAATTGATGAGCTTCTCTGGTACCTTGAAGATGAAATTGAAAACGCCAAAATTGAGGCGAATCCATTTTTTGTTGACTTCGGATTTGAAGACGATGAAATGGAAGAGTCAACTAACATTGACCGGTTCAAAGAAGTGTATGATGAACTGATCCCTTCCGAGTATCCCGTTAATGCCGACTCTACTGTACTAAGCATAAAATTCTATCCAAGTGGATCAAAAAGTAATCTTTCATTCCTACGAAGAATGTTTGACGATTATGGAAAACTAATTGAGGAAGTAAATCCGACTGCTTACCACCCTGATATGAAAGTTTTGTATGGTGGTCGACTGAAGCGCCATCTGACCGAGATTGAGTCCATTACAAATGACGTTTTTAGTAGTTTTTCAACTGGGGTATCCAGTGTGTTGCTCTTGGTTATGTTTTACTTCTTTTTCAAGAAATACATCAACTATAAACGTGGTAAAGCCATCGAGAGAACTCACACACTGTGGAGTCATATCATAAGGATGCCCGTTTCCATTATAGTGATTGGAATACCTCTCATTCTTAGTCTAACTTACACATTCGGTATTACATACCTTGTTTTTGGAACACTGAATACGATGACCTCAGTCTTATTTGTAATTTTATTTGGGCTGGGAATAGATTACGGAATACATTTTTATGCAAGGTATCTGGAACGCAGATCTGCAGGTGAAGATGTACTAAAGGCTTTGTTGTTTACCTATGATTCAACCGGATCTGCAATTCTCACCAGTGCAGTAACGACGGCAGTAGCATTGTTTGTGCTCGTATTTGCAGATTTTAGAGGATTCTCGGAGTTTGGATTTATATCCAGTCTTGGGATCATGTTGGCGTTCTTGTGCATGATTTACGTATTGCCTTCAATCATTACCATTTTTGAGCGGTTTGGATTCATTCTTGTGAATCGAAACTCAATTGCTGAAGACCATGTAGAACCCGAACATCGATACCCCTTTTCCCGAGCCTGGGTTGTAACTGGGTTTGCAGTAATCGTATTAGTTATTGTATTTAATAACTACCTATCGTTTGAGTATGATTTTGGGAAATTAGAACCTGAATTTGAGGAATTCGAAGCTTTCCGAGATTTTGTTGGAAATACGAATTCCGTATCAAGACGTAACCCTGCTTACATTATCGCCGACGACAATGACCAGGTTCGGTACATTGTTGACGAGATCAGAGCCCGTAAAGAGTTTCTAGGAGAAAAATCTACAATCCTGGATGTTGAAGCTCTACAAGAGCGATTCCCACAGAATCCTGCTGAAGAACAAGAAAAACTCAGAAGGATTGAGGAAGTACGAGAACTACTTCAGGATCCTTTTATCCGAAATCAGCAAAGCGGGGACTTAGATCGCCTTCGAAGAGCATCTCGCGCAACCCGACCACTGGACTTAAATGATCTGCCGGACTTTATCCGAGACAGATATCTCACAAAAGATGGAGAAGTTGGTAGGTTTGTGACTATATATCCGGCAGTTGGGTTGTCTGATGGTCGAAATTCAATCGCATTTAAAAATGAAATCGCTTCTGTTGAAACTCCAGATGGGAATCAATTTTATGCAGCAAGTACTTCCATTGCAGCTGCTGAAATGCTGGAATTGATGCAGACTGAAAGTCCATACATGGTAACAGCTACTTTTGTGATGATTTTTATTTTGGTTAACCTTGCTTTTCGATCGTTGAGATGGTCAATTATATCCATGATTCCATTGTTAGTAGGACTTGGCTGGACGTTTGGACTCATGATATTGTTTGACATCAATTTTAATTTCTACAATCTTGTCGTTTTACCAGCGATACTCGGTATTGGCAACGATAATGGGGTTCATTTAGCGGCTCGATATCTTGAAGAAGGTCGAAATAGCATGTGGAGTGTGCTTAAAAGCACAGGACAACATATTTCGATAGGTTCACTCACAACTATGTTGGGATTTGCGGGGCTGTTGTTTACATCACATCCCGGACTCTATTCTATCGGATTACTTGCCGTTACCGGTATCGGAATGACCTTATTTTCAGCATTAACTTTTTTGCCAGCTCTTATCCAATGGCTTGAAGATCGAAATTGGATCAAATTCTACGACCAACCCATACGCTAGAAATAATGACTCTTACTCTCATAGCCTCTAGTGTTTGACCAATATTAACTCATTTATACTTGATTATGATTCTTAGTTCACCGGCTCTGGTCTTAAGAACGGTTGATTTTAAAGAATCAAGTAAAATTGTAACCTTGTTAACTCCTGACCATGGAAAGTTTGGAGTTATGGTGCGAGGGGCCAGAAAGCCCAAAAGCAAGTTTGCCGGATATTTTGAAACTGGTAATATGCTCGATGTTGTTGTGTATATGAAGAACAGCCGCAGTGTTCAGAATCTTACAGAAGTTTCGTTCAGACAGAGAAATTGGAAAATCAGATCCGAGTTCAGCAGGCTTGCAGTTCTTATGGCAACAATAGAGTTGATTGATGGGATGGTACATGAGCAGGAGCCATCATCTGAACTGTTTACATTATCTGAGAAAATCATATCCTGGCTGAACGAAACTGAGGAGGACATGGCTAACGTGTTCCCTTATATACAAGTACGCTTAGCTGATGTGAATGGAATAGGATTACAAGTTGAAAAAATCACCAATCAGGAAACACCCACCGATTATTTTCTGAACATCGAAGACGGTATTCTCTCTCAAACTCCAGGTATCGGACTTGCCTTTAAACTGACAGATATGCAGAAAGATTATCTTGAAAAAACACTGCTTACAAAAAAAACCGAACAATTCAGGAACGGCATAAGCAAAAATGAAATTAAACTGCTTATAAGACATTTAGATGTTTATCTGAAACATCACATAGACGGATTACGTGATAGAAAATCAGACCAAATATTTGACCAGCTGTTACTTTAGGAGATATTGATTATGAAATTGCATCAAAAAATTCTGACCGGAATGTTGTTGGTCCTGACTGGTATCATGATAGGTATGATTTCGATGGTTTATTTGTCAGGTTCTGGAAGGTCGGTTGGTTCTACTCAAGTTAATGTGACTGAAGTATCCCGTAATGTATCCGCTCCTATGTCAGATGGTCTGATCGGTGAAGAGCGACCAGTTCTGAGTAATGTGGCTATGGAAGTGACTCCATCTGTAGTATACATCGAAACAACCGTCTCATTGGGTCGTCAACGAAGTGAAGGTACTGAGGACGACTCAATGTTCGACAGATTTTTTCAACGACGTCAGGGGACTTCTATTGGATCTGGTGTACTCATAACCAAAGATGGATACATACTCACGAATAATCACGTCATTGCAGGAGCAGAATCCGGGTCCATACTAGTAGGACTCAATGATAAAAGAACATTCCCAGCAACTGTAATTGGAGCTGATCCTAACACAGATCTGGCAGTACTTAAAATCGATGGTGAGAATCTTCCAAACATCGTGATTGGAAACTCTGATAATCTAAGAGTAGGAGATTGGGTCGTTGCAATCGGAAATCCATTCAGGCTTAGATCAACTGTTACTGCTGGTATTGTAAGTGCACTTGGAAGAAACGTTGATATCATAAATGAACAGATGAGAATTGAGAGCTTCATTCAGACCGATGCTGCAATAAACAGGGGAAATAGCGGGGGAGCTTTAATTAACGAACAAGGGGATCTGGTTGGAATTAATACTGCAATCGCAACAGAGAATGGAGCATATCAAGGGTATGGATTTGCGATACCAGTAAACATGGCTTACAAAATCGCTAAGGACATCATTGAGTTTGGGGAAGTTCAACGAGCATATTTAGGAGTATCGATTCTTGCGATAGTTCAAGAGCGTGCACGAGAACTTGGTCTGGATGAAATTAGAGGCGTAGAGATCATTAATCTGGTTCGAAATGGAGCTGCAGATACTGCTGGACTCAAAGTATCGGATGTAATCATGTCTGTAAACGGTGTTGATGTTAACGAAGCAAATGAACTACAAGAGAAAATTGCTCTACATAGACCCGGTGAAGTGGTTAACCTCAAAATCTGGCGTTCCGGTCGCTATTTAGACATTTCCATGGAACTTGCTGGCCTAGATAATGACCAGATTCGTACCTGGCTGAGTCGATAATATATATTAAGCTTATTTTCAGGGAACTTGGTGAACAAATTAGTTGTTTAAACAAATAAATTATCGTAAACTTGTAACGAGAATAAAACAATTACAGGAGAATTTATGGAAAACACATTTGTTCACGGTATACATCACATTACAGCTTTCAGTGGCGATGTTAATGAAAATCTGTATTTCTATACCAAGGTATTAGGACTCCGACTAGTTAAAAAGTCGGTGAATCAAGATTCCCCGGATATTTATCATTTATTTTTTGCCGATGCGAATGGGACACCAGGCACGGATTTGACATTCTTCCCATTTCCAAATATTGCCAAGGCCAGAGACGGGTATGGAATTGCCTCTGAGGTTACATTTGCTATACCAGACGGGACAATTGAATTTTGGATGGAAAGATTGGCCGGGTTTAATGTAGATCAACTAAACTCTGAAATGAGGTATGGTGGTCGCGTCATATCATTTAGAGATCCGCATGGACTCGGATTATCACTGGCTGAAATTTCAGAAGAAAAGACTGAAATCGTTACATGGGAGAAAAGTCCTGTACCAAATGAGAAACAGATACGTGGTTTTCATTCAGTCAGAATGAAACTACACACTATTGAACCCACTGTTGAGCTAATGACCAAACTCATGGGTTTCCGCGAGATTGGTGAAGATAACGGTTGGATTAGGTTTGAGTCTGGTGTAGGTGGTTCAGGTACTTACGCCGACATTAAGGCATTTCCTGACTTATCCCAAGGACGTTGGGGATACGGAGGGATTCATCATGTTGCATGGAGAACCCGAGACCGTGATCTGGAACTTGGGCTCAGAAAGAAAGTTGCCGCTTTTGGCTTGCAACCCAGCCCGTTGATTGATCGTTTTTGGTTCGAATCTGTCTATTTTCAAGAGCCGAATGGGGTGTTGTTTGAACTGGCGACCGATGGTCCTGGATTCGAAAGAGATGAAAATCTGGAACATTTGGGTGAGCAGTTGATTCTGCCACCATGGTTAGAATCCAAACGTTCTCAGATTGAAGCGGCTCTTCCAAAAATCAAAGATTTGAATTGACTTTGATTAAAGACGAAAAGGAGTAAGTAGTGAAACCATTTGTGTTTGCTACTTACTTTCTAATATGAATCCCATTCCTTGGCGTGTATGGATGAGTTTCGTATTGAACTCTTTATCTACTTTATTCCTAAGGTAGTTGATGTAGACATCAACAAAGTTCGTGCCTGTTTCGAAATGTTTATCCCAAACTTCCCGACTCAATTCGGCTCTGCTAATGACTTTTTCTGAATTTCTTACCAGGTATTCAAGTAATTGAAATTCACGTGGGGTCAATGATATATTTCTACCAGATCGTGTAACATTACGTTTTGGAATATCAATAACTAGATCTGCGTAACGGAGTGTATCAACCTCATCCTCGTTGAATCTTCTTCGGGTAAGTGCTTTGATCCTGACCAATAATTCCCGAAAATCAAACGGTTTAACCAAATAATCGTCAGCCCCGGCATCAAAGCCAATTACCTTGTCTTCGGTTGTATCCAAGGCTGTTAGCATGATGATTGGAATACGTGGATTGAAATCCCTTACTTCTTTACAAACATCTATACCTGTTTTACCAGGCATCATAACGTCGGTAACAATTACATCAAAATTCTGAGTTGTAGCTAACTCAATTCCGGCAACTCCGTCTGGAGCAGAGGTGACTTCGTAATTATTTGCGGTAAAACCGACACGCAACATCTCAGATATCCATACGTCGTCTTCTATTACCAGAATTCTCATAAGTTCATTCAATTATTATGCAACGATAATAGGGTATCTGTATCAATTTGTCCACCATTATTTAAATATTTCAAACAACTTGAATGTAACTATTTAGTTAACTGTTTTACAGAAAAGATTCCGTAAAAATCGATATTCATTTCCCTTTTGCACATAAATCGAATATATTCCGACAGTGTCCGTTACATGGATGAAGACCAAAAAACGGAAATAAAATTAGCTATGATCAGATCATTTTTTGGCCGAAGAGCCTCCTACAAACGATTTAATTACGAACCTCGATACTTTGATCCGAGTAAGGAGAACAGGATAAGAGAGCGTATGAGGATTCAAACGAAAGTTCGACGTGGCACTGGAGGTAGTATATTGTTTTATATATTACTACTAAGTGGGATTTTATGGGTTATAGTTAAACTTAATGCCTGACGAAAGTTTATTTTGAGCGACGAATCTATTATTGAATCCAGCGGTATCATCAAACTACTACCTCCTGAAATCGCGAACAAAATCGCAGCAGGAGAGGTTGTACAACGTCCATCTTCTGTAGTTAAAGAGTTGCTGGATAATGCAATTGATGCAGGTGCAACAAAAATTACAGTACGACTGGTAAACGCAGGTAGAACCTCAATCCAGGTATCTGATAATGGATGCGGTATGTCGCGGGAGGATCTTCCATTCTGTTTTTTACGACATGCAACATCAAAAATTAATACGGTTGATGATTTGTATGCCATTCGCACGCTCGGATTTCGAGGTGAAGCGATGGCGTCAATTGCTTCAGTTGCCCAGGTAACTCTAAAATCCAAGCGGCAAGAAGATGAGTCTGGTACTATTTACGAAGTTTGGGGTGGTGAAGAGAAGAGATTCGAACCAGTTGCCACTGACAATGGGACTTCAATTTCTGTAGATCAACTATTTTATAATGTCCCGGCCCGTAGAGCTTTTCTAAAAACAGATGCTACAGAGCTACGTCACTGTATTATCATTTTTCAACAAATGGCTATGGCCAACCCAGCAATAACTTTTGAACTTTATACAGATAATGAACGAGTTTATCACCTAACTGCACAATCACTTCAACAACGTATCGTCGATATTTTTGGAAAGTCCTACCAAGCCAGTCTGTACGAAATTAATGAAACTGCAGGATTTTTGAGGATTTACGGATACATAATTGATCCAAAACTCACAAAGCGCAACAGGGGTGAGCAATTTTTGTATGTGAATGGGCGGCCAGTGATGCATAGACATCTTACTCATATCATACTGACAGAGTATAAAAATTGGATCAAAGACAATGAATATCCCTTTTTTGCATTGTTTTATGAGTTAGATCCAACTCAAGTAGATGTAAATGTTCATCCTTCCAAAATGGAAATCAAATTTGAAGATGAACGATCGGTTGCTGGATTGACAAAATCAGTAGTGAAAAGAATTTTGAATCAACGATTTCAGGTCCCTGCAATGCCACGAAATGATCAGGATGAGTATGATTCATTCATGGGTGATGTTTCTCGTCGTGGAGATGTTGAGTTTCCGACACCGAACCAAATGGTCCGTAAAATCCCGTCCCGTATAAATTTCGAACGCCCCAAATTTGGATCAAACCGACCGTCGTTAACAGACAGACTTTATGCTCCAACTGGTGATGATGAATACTCTAAATCGCAAGGCAGTCGGTATGCAGAAGGAACAAGACCCGATCGCGAAAGAGAAGCTGGATTCTGGCAGCTCCATAATACATACATCATAACCCAGACACTGTCAGGGTTATGTATGATAGATCAACATTCGGCCCATAAGCGCATAATTTACGAAAGAGCCCTTCAGGCTGCTGAGTCGGGGCTCCCAAGCACACAACAACTTTTATTTCCAGAATCCATTCAGTTCTCTGCATCTGATTTTGCGCAACTCAAGAATATACTACCTGAGCTTACTCGAATGGGATTCGATATTTCATTGTTGAGTGGTTTCACCGCTATAATAAATGGTGTTCCTGCAGATATCACAATGGGTGATGAGAAACAGCTCATTCAATCAATGCTCCAGCAATTTCAGTCGTATAGTCAATCGCTAAATCTGGAACCCCGAGAACGAGTGGCACTTGCACTTGCAAGTAAAACAGCGATTCCCAGGGGAAAAAAACTTTCCTTAATCGAAATGGAAACCTTGGTTGATCAACTATTTTCGTGTGATCAACCTTACACAGACCCACTGAACAAGCCTACAATTTCCTATATTGCCTTAGATGAAATTCGATCTAAATTTCGTAGTCATTAACAAAATTGTCTAAGCATGAATATCCTGGCACTGGAACCTTTTCTAGGTGGGTCACACAAATCTTTTATAGAGGGGCTTAAAAAGTACTCAAGGAATCGGGTTATTCCACTGACAATGTCAGACAAGTTTTGGCGATGGAGATTGCATGGCGGTGCAGTAACACTCGCAGATCGTTCAAATGAAATAACCGATGAAATCGATTTACTGTTGGTTAGCTCAATGACCAATTTCCCGGCTTTTGTAGCACTCACGAATCCACGGTTTGCTCATATTCCGTCAGTGATGTATATGCATGAGAATCAACTCACCATACCGATGCCGGAAGGCAAGGAACGAGACAATACATTCTGTTACATCAATTATTTGAGTATGTTATCGGTAGACAGGTTGATCTTCTCATCACAATTTCATTTTGACTCACTGATGCTAGAGTTGCCCCGGTTCCTGAAAACGCTCCCAGATCATCAAAATTTACCTTCCATCGATAAAATTGCTGAAAAAAGCGAGGTCGTGCATCCAGGTCTTCATCTAAAACCGCATCTTGAGTTTGACAAGTTTAGAACACGTAATGCCAGACCTGTAATTTTATGGAATCAACGTTGGGAACATGACCGAAATCCTGCGATGTTTTTCAGAATTATGGATAGGCTTGATGATAGTGGATGTCTGTTTGACCTTATTTTGGCCGGAGATCAGACTCAAGAGCGACCCAAGGAACTTGAAAAGATCTGGAAACGCTATGGCGACAGAATTTTACATTATGGCTATGTCGACAATTTCGAAAAGTATTCCCAATTACTGCATAAATCTGATATCGTTATTTCTACCTCGACGTATGAGTTTTTCTGTACAGCAGTGATGGAAGCCATTTACTGTGGTTGCCACCCTATGTTGCCAGCTGGACTTACATACACCGAATTGATTCCCGAACATCTCAGAGAGCCCTTATTACATGCCCCGGTGTTCTACTACAATGAAGATGACCTATTCAAAAAATTGCGAAAGTTATTAATGGGTGACACAAAAGGCCTACCCATACAGACTTTGAGAAACATCAATTCACATCTGGATTGGCAAAAGAGAATCAACAAATTTGATGAAGTGTTCGAGAATATAGTCTCAACAGTTAAGCACTGACATTACCGAAGGAATGGCTTTAAAAAGGTGAGTCATCATCAATTACGGGTCCGAGACCTTTTGCCGGATTCTGGCCTTTTCGATGGCTTGAACCATAGGGTTCCTCGTCGTCTGGCATTATGGCCTCGTAACTTTGATTACCATGGTACTCATCGTACGTGGCAGAAGTAAGGTTTTCAAATCGTGCATACTCTTTGACAAAATGAAGTGGTACGGCACCAACAGGTCCATTACGTTGCTTCCCAATGATTACCTCGGCGATATTCTGAGTAGAACGACCCTCATCGTCGGTAGTAATTCCGTAATACTCTGGACGATAAAGAAAACATACAACGTCGGCATCCTGCTCGATGGATCCGGATTCACGTAAATCCGACAGCTGTGGACGCTTATCTCTTCCTCTTTGTTCTACTGCCCGACTAAGCTGAGATAGTGCGATTACGGGCACATTCAGCTCTTTTGCGAGGCTCTTGAGCCCTCTAGAGATATATGCAATTTCCTGTTCTCGGTTACTATTGTCCTTTACATTTGCGGTCATCAATTGAAGATAGTCAACGATAATAAGACCGATTCCTTTTTCATTTTTAAGGCGTCTACATTTCGACCTCATTTCCATCAAGCTGATTCCCGGAGTATCGTCTACAAATATTTGTGCAGGGTAGAGACGTCCGGCGGCCTCGATTAGATTCTGGAATTCTTCATCGTTGAGTTGCCCGGTTCTTGCTTTTTGCGCATCAACACGTGCTTCCATGGTCAAAAGACGCTGTACAAGTGACTGGTCTGACATCTCCAGTGAAAACAATGCAATTGGCGTTCGCATGTCAGGATTTGGATGCAATGCCGCATTTCGTGCCACTGTAAGAACAAAAGCCGTTTTACCCATAGAAGGACGGGCAGCAATAATTATCAGGTCGCCTTTTTGCCACCCGGCTGTCAACTTGTCCACATCAAGGCTTGTGGGCACTCCGGTAATAGCGCTTTTCTTACCTCTAAGCTCTTCGAGATATTCGAGGGTAGATTTGATGGTATCGGTGATGGACTCGACATTACCTCTGGAGTTGAGATTCGATAGTTCGAATACTTTTTTTTCGGCAAGATCAAGTACATCATATGGATCAGACGAAGGATCGTAGCTTTCCTTTATTACCTCGGTACAAGACAGAATCAAATCACGTTTAAGCGCTTTTTCGGAAATGATTTGAATATGATAATCAATGTTTGCCGATGAACTCACTGATCGGGTTAGCTGGGTTATATACCCTGAACCTCCAACAACATCGAGTAGATTTTGATCCCGAAGTTCATTCTCAAGGGTGAGAAGGTCCAACTGATTCTTATTTTGA
The DNA here is from genome assembly GCA_964550435.1 of uncultured Chitinophagales bacterium. Classification (GTDB taxonomy): domain Bacteria; phylum Bacteroidota; class Rhodothermia; order Balneolales; family HLUCCA01; genus UBA11400. The sequence continues at coordinate 61,782 of CAZJZI010000001.1, forward strand.
ATCAGTTTACCCATGGTCTCAAAGATATGCCGATGTGATGGGCGATAGAAATCGGTGATTTTTAGTGATTCGACGGCTAATATAGCTGCGTCCCGATCAATTAACATGCCACCAAGTACAGCTTCCTCAATTTCAAGAGCTTGCGGTGGGATGCGACCCTCTCGTTCCAGAATGTGATCATCCTGTACCGATTTTTGATTTGATTTGAACGAGTTCTTAGCCATCCAGAGTTTATGAATCCTTTAAAATGTGAACAGAATCAGGGTTTACATCCCAATTCATCATATCTTTTTCTAAGCAGCTTTACATCTTCCCAGGTTTCCCGTTTCCAGTTCGGATTCCTCAATAAAGCAGCAGGGTGATAAGTTACCAATAACTCATATTTTTCCGAAAATTTATGAAATGATCCACGCATATCTTTCATGGTAGAATTTATCCCTAACAAAGTTTCTGCTGAGATTTTACCCAGACACAATATCAGTTTAGGATTGATAAGTTCAATTTGCTTCATCAGATATGGTAGACTGCGAGAACGTTCTTCTGCGGTCGGGTTCCGGTTATCCGGTGGACGATGTTTCAGAATATTGGCTATGTATATCTGGTCACGTGTAAAATTAATGGCTTCCAATATTTTTGTGAGTAGTTGTCCAGACCTTCCTACAAACGGTTCTCCCTGTTTATCCTCTTCAGCTCCAGGAGCTTCACCGATGAGTAGTAAATCTGCATGTGGATTTCCTTTACCGAAAACCAGTTGAGTCCCATCCAAATCAGTTCGAAGTTCTTCAATTCCAAGGCAAAACTCTTTTAAAGCGTCGAGGGTTTGGATTTCGTTTAAAGAATCGGATTTCGGCATGGTATTGGTGGTTTCTTTACTGAATGAAATGTGTGCCCCTATTGATAGGGGCATTGCTGGGTCAAAGATCACGTCACCGTAGATTTCTTTCTGGTTATTCAGGTACGCTTCAATGCGTTCGGGTAAAGAGTCTTTGGAGGGTTTCATAGCAGGGCAAAGTAATCACATTAGGATGGATAATCCATTTAAATAATGAAAATTAAAAACAGATTTTGATCAAAAACTATAAATAAAGAAAGCCCGATAAACGATGTTCACCGGGCTTTTTGAACTAAAGCCTACGTAAATTAGAAATAGTTTTTCATGATATAAAGAATGATAGCGATAATCATGAAATTCAAGATAGACAGCGGTAATAATCGGCTCCAGCAAAGTCGCATGAGCTGATCAAACTTGAATCGAGGCAATGTCCATCGGACCCAAATAAACACGAATACCCAAAATGAGGTCTTTGCCAGGAACACGTTTACATCCAGAAAGCCTTTCCAGAATGTGGATAATTCAGGTAACCAGGCATCTGCGAAGGGAAGGTGATAACCACCAAAGAAGAAAGTTGTGATGAGCATACTTCCGATCACAACGTGCATATACTCAGCCAGAAAGAACATCCCAAACTTCATAGAACTGTACTCGGTGTTATATCCACCAACAAGCTCTTGTTCGGCCTCAACGAGATCAAATGGTGTTCGATTAGCTTCAGCGAAGGATGCGATGATAAAAATTATGGCTCCAATTGGATTAACAAGCACATTCCACCACATAGATTGTGAATTGACAATATCGACTACACTTAGAGATGATGCCATCAAAACGGTTGAGGCAACGGCCATACCCATAGGTAATTCGTAACTAACCATTTGAGCTGCTGCGCGAAGTCCTCCAAGTAGAGAGTATTTAGAGTTTGATGACCAGCCAGCAAGAGTTACACCATATACACCAAGAGAAGTGATTGCTAAAAGGTATAGTACCCCAATATTTGGGTTAGATGCAACCAACCCATCACCATAAGGGATAACAGCCACAGTCATCAACGCTGTGGTAACTGGAATCATTGGGGCAATAGAGTGGATTGTTTTATTACCAGCAGAAGGGGTAATATCCTCTCGCATTATCAATTTGAGTACGTCAGCCAGTGGTTGTAAAAGTCCGAATGGACCTACTCGGTTAGGACCAACACGATCCTGAATGAACGCTGCAACTCGTCGTTCAGCATATACTACAATGGCGGCTGATTGCAGCAAAAATGCCAAAGCGGCACCCATTACAATCAGTGAAGTTATCAGAGTTGGAGTAAATAATTCCATGAAGGGATTTAGGCTAAATTAACGGCTTCTTTTTGATCGTTAGATAGTGAAACACCGATTTCTTCATCAATTCGATCGTAAGTTACGGAAGCAAATGCATCTACAGATCCTCGAATTTCGTCAAAAATTTGATGAGCTGATTCGTACTTAAAGTCTAGGTTCATATCATTAGCTAGCCTTACCATAACTTCCCAGGCTGGAATACAATCTACTTTGTTTTTGTCAGACACCCAGTTATCGAAACGGGTACCAAAGTGATCCAGACGTCCCATCGACATTTCGAGGTTGATTCTACGGTTAGTGTAGATCGTTTCCTTTGCTGGAATCGTTCGTTGTGCGATATGATCCACACTCACATAACACCCGAAGTGCTCAACTGCGCTTGTAACCGGAATCGTAAGTTCTGCAGCTGCTGAAGTTGAGTTATTGTTTGTACCAAGATATACAGTAAAGGTGCTTTTAAGGTCACTTTCAGTCAACAGTTCTCGTCCAATTAAATCTTCCTGAAGTATGACAGCTACTGTTGCCTTTTTAACGGCTGATTTTACATCTTCAGCATTCCATTCAGCAAGTCCGATGTACCTGCACCCATTAGTGTTAGGAGCCTGATCATCGCTCAAAAGGAATCCGTCACCTTTGCCAGCTTCGATATGTGGTACAAATCCAGAAGTGGTATTACCTAAAAGGTTGAAGAATCGTGATATTGCAAAGTTATCCTCTACAGATGCATATGCACTGCCAATGAAAACAACTCCATCTTTCCCTGCAGCGGCAACTTGCTCTGAGAAGGTAAGCAGTGCATTACTCCAGGAGGTTTTGACGGGTTCACTGTCGGTACCTAACTGAGGGCGAGAGATTCGGTTTTCATTGAATAATTTATATGCCTCGCGACCTGCATCAGGCATCCAGTGGTCATTAATCTTTGGATTATGACGTGGAGTGATTCGCATGACAAGATTGTCTCGTGTCCAGATATCAACACTGCAACCTTTCCCGTTAGTAATGTCGATACCAGGTGTTTGTGCCATTTCCCAAACGCGTGCTTTGAAACGGAAATCTGCAGCGGTAAGCGCACCAACCGGACAGATATCCACTGTGTTCATTGAGTATGGATCGTCAAAAGATCTTCCTGGTGCAGTCGTTGGATAGTTGTGGTCGCCACGCTGGACAATGGAAAGTTGATTCGTTTTTGAAATTTCCTCAGTGAAACGAACACATCGAGTACAATTGATACAGCGTTCTGCATCGAGAACGACACGGGGTCCAAGTTGGATTCTCTTTGGTTTATGTACTTTCTTGTGCTCGAAACGGCTACCTTCAGGACCATATTTGTAGGTCTGTATCTGTAGGGGGCACTCACCAGCCTGGTCACAGATTGGGCAATCGAGTGGGTGGTTGATCAAAATGAATTCGAGGACATCTTTTTGTCCACGTCGAACCAGTTCGGAAGTGACGTGTGTTTTGATGACCATTCCATCTGTTGCGTCGAGGCTACACGCAGTCATGAGTTTTGGGAAAAACTGAATGACTCTTTCACCTTTTTCGTCAATTTTAAAGGAATTGGTTTCACGGTCCATCACCGGGGTTCCGGCCTCAACATAACATTGACGGCAGTTTGCTGGAATGGAAAGGGAAGGATGGTAGCAAAAGAAAGGTAGCTCGAGGCCTTGATCAAGGATAAACTGAAGAACCTTGACTTTACCTTCGAACTCAAATCGTTTGTTATCTATAAAAATTTCAGCCATGAGCTTGATAGTTCAAAAATTATGCGACTGCGTATACTGATTTTTTCACACGAGCTTCAAAGTCTTCGCGGAATCTGTTGATGGTGTACCTAACTGGCCAAGCAGCGGCATCTGCCAATGCACAAATTGTTCGGCCTTCCATTTGCGTACAAAGATCAAGCAAAAGGTCCAGGTCTCTCATATTACCTTCACCGTTTTTAATCTTGATGAGGATTTTTTCCAACCATCCGGTTCCTTCTCGACATGGAGTACATTGTCCGCAAGATTCGTGGTGGTAGAAGTGAGAGACTCTCCAGAGGAAATCAACCATATCGGTATCTTCATCCAGGATACATATCCCAGCAGTACCAAGCATGGATCCTGCCTGACGTAGAGAATCCGAATCCATCCGAACACCGTCTAGAGCATCGCCTCGCAATGGCGGGGTGGATGATCCACCAGGTATCACCGCCTTTACTTTCTTACCACCTCTTACACCACCCGCAACCTCGTTGATCAGGTCGGTGATAAGCATTCCGGTAGGGAATTCATAAACTCCTGGTTTGTTAACATGACCTGAAATACCATAAAGTAATGGACCAGGATGTGTAGCGGCTCCGATATTCTTGTACCAATCAGCACCATTGTTGATAATCAAAGGCACATTAGCCAGTGATTCAATGTTATTTATGGTCGTTGGGCGTCCCCAAAGTCCTTTTTGAGCAGGAAACGGAGGTTTTACACGTGGGTATCCTCGTTTCCCCTCTAATGATTCCATCAGGGAAGACTCTTCACCACAGATGTAAGCACCTGCGCCGCTGTGGACAACCATATCGACAGAAAAGCCGCTTCCCAGAATATTCTTACCTAAGTAACCGTTGGCATAGGCATCATCGATAGCCTTTTCCATCATTCGAATCCAGCTGCGATATTCCCCACGGATGTACACATAGACAGTAGTGATTGTCATTGCATATGCTGCAATTATTGATCCCTCTATGAAAGTATGCGGATTGAATTCAAAAATAATTCGGTCTTTAAAAGTCCCAGGCTCCGATTCGTCACCATTTGCTGCGATATAGCGTGGACCGCCATCAGGTTTTGGCATAAATGACCATTTTAAGCCTGTGTTGAAACCAGCACCACCTCGTCCTCTGAGGCCAGAATCTTTAACGGTACCTGTTACTTTTTCAGGAGTAAATTCGCTTTGATTAGAGAGAATCTTCTTAAGTGCGCCATATCCACCGTTTTTCTCATAGACATCAATCTTGTGAAGATCTTTGATGTTAGGAATCAGTGTAGGCTTATATGATTTCCAGTCAGTATTCATGCGTAATTATTCTGCAGATTCGCGATTTTGTACCAATGGGATGGACTCGAATTCAGGCAATTTATCTTTCCTCAGGTCATCTATAATAGCGTCGACTTTTTCAGGAGTAAGATTGTTTGCGTATACATCGTTAGTGATTTGCATCATTGGGGCATATCCGCATGCACCCAGACATTCAACGCTTTGAATTGAAAACAAACCGTCGTCAGTAGTTTCACCAGCTTTGATCCCAAGCTTGTCCTCGAGATATTTTAGCGTGTCGTAGGCGCCACATACCTGGCAACTAAAACTAGTGCAAACATCCAATACATACTTGCCCATTTTCTCCTTGTAGTACTGGGTGTAGAATGTAGCCACACCATGCACATGAGCTTCAGGTAGTCCCAACGTTTTTGCCACCAATTGTTGTACCTCTACTTCAACATGGCCAAATTTGTCCTGAGCCATCCATAAAACCGGCATAACAGCTGGCTGTGGATTCGGATACTTGGCTATTATCTTATCGATTTTCTCGAGTTCTTCTTTTGTGAATTCGTACTGTTGCATAATTATTTGTCTGCTTCTCCCATTACAGGGTCAATTCCACCGATCACAACCACCGTGTCTGCTAGCATTTGGCCATCAAGTACATGTTCGAGTACCTGCAGATTAGCGAAAGAGGGCGATTTGATTTTTAATCTCCATGGGTGTCCGGTTCCATCACTTTGGATGTAGAAACCGAGTTCTCCTTTAGGTGCTTCTATTGCATGGTAGCACTCTGCACCGGCTGGTGGACAAACCCCCGTGTCTGTCATCATGAAATCATGGATCAGACCCTCCATCGAGTAGTAAACTTCATCTTTGGAAGGGTAAGATTTTTTGGCATTGTCTACACGAACAGGTCCTGGTTTCATCTTGTCGAGACACTGGCGAATAATTTTAATAGATTCACCCATTTCTTCCATTCGGACGTAATATCTTGCCAGGTTGTCACCTTCAAGACGAGTTGGTACCTGGAAATCCATTTCTGCATACTTCAGATATGGAGAGAATCTGCGCATGTCGTATGCAATACCAGTCGCTCTGAGACCAGCACCAGTCATACCAAGTTTAAGTGCATCTTCGTAACTAACAGGTCCAACACCCATGTTACGATCGACGAATATTCTGTTCTTATTCAGAAGTTTTTTCCAGTCTTTCATTTCATCCGGAAACTCTGCAATCCATTTCTCAATCTTGGCTATAGATTCTGGAGTAAGATCAGAAGCTACACCACCTATTCGAGAGTGAGACACTGTAAATCGGTGCCCGGCGAAGTAATCGAAAATGTCATAAATTTTTTCACGCTCACGGAATGTCCAGATGAAGAACGATATCGCTCCGGCATCCATAACCATGGTTCCGAGCCATAACAAGTGAGATGAAATCCGAGCAAGTTCACATCCTATCATTCGGATGTATTGAGCTCGTTCAGGTGCTTCGATTTGGGCTAATTTTTCTACTGCAAGACACAAGGCTACGTTATTAGAATAAGGAGAGAGGTAATCCATACGGTCGGTGTATGGCATAAACTCCTGATAGGTCTTGTTTTCAGCAATTTTCTCAACACCTCGGTGAAGGTATCCGATGTCAAGTTTATTACGAGTGATACGCTCGCCTTTAAGTTCTGTCAATACCCTGAGTACACCGTGTGTAGCTGGGTGCTGAGGACCCATGTTTAAGATCATTCGTGTATTGAGCGGATCGTCATCGACCAGATCAAACGTAGTATGTTTGTCTTCAAGACTCTTGTAAAAAGCACGCTGATGCTCTTTTTGAAACTTAGCGTCCAGTTTAGAGTCAATTTGTGATAAATTCGTTGGCATAGTTACTCGGCGTCTGGATTAGAGCTAGGAAGATCAAGTGAGCCGGGAATACCGATAAGTGGGAATTCCTTGCGTAGCGGGAAATACTCGAAATCTTCAGGCATGAAAATTCTTCGGGGATCAGGATGTCCATCGAAACGGATACCGAACATGTCATAGGCTTCGCGTTCATGCCAGTTCGCACCTTTCCAGATGGAAGTTGCCGTAGGCAGGGTGGGATTCTCCTCACTGCATCGGGTTTTTACAAAAATTCGAAGCTGTTCACGCAGTGAGACCAAGTTGTATATTACTTCAAATCGATCGGTACTGGTGAATCTGTCTGCCGCGATCATATCGGCCAAATACATAAAGTGTTGGTCTTCCTTCATGAACTTCAGCACTTCAAGTATTGAAGTCGAACTGACCAGAATGATAACGTCGCCGGCATATTCGCTGACACCTAATACAGTATCTCCAAATTTCGTTTGTACAGCCTGAACGACTTTTTCTAAGGACTCTTTCATTATGCGTCGAGGGCTAAAGTGTGTTCTTCACGGATTTTGTTCTGAATTTGCATCAGAGCATTGATCAGAGTTTCTGGACGAGGGGGGCAGCCAGATACATAAACATCAACTGGCAAAAAGTTATCGATACCCTGAACCACGCCATAGCAACGGTGCATACCACCTGTGGATGCACAGGCTCCCATAGCGATGCACCATTTTGGATCGGGCATCTGATCCCATACTCGCCGGATGGCATGAGACATTTTGTATGTACACCACCCTGCAACAATCATTACGTCGCTTTGGCGTGGAGAAAATCGCATCGCTTCGGAACCAAAACGAGCTACATCATACTTTGGACCGGCAAATGCCATCATTTCGATAGCACAGCAAGCAAGCCCCATAGGCATGGGCCAAACGGCATTTGAGCGGCTCCAGTTAACCAATGCATCAAGTTTTGTGGTGATGAATCCCTGCTCGAGGGCTTTGTCAATACCCATAGGTCTGAAATCAATTATGAATTATCGGTTGTAGCCTGGACAGGAGTCGAGTCCCAATCGAGGGTTCCTTTTTTGAGAGTATAAACCAGTCCAAGAAATAATATGGTAATAAATATCATCATCGCCCAGAAAGAACCTGCACCAAGTTCCTGGTAGCGAACGGCCCATGGATAGATAAAAACTACTTCCAGGTCGAAAACGATGAATTCCACAGCTACCAAATAAAAACTCACAGAGTAACGTTCCCTTGCTTGACCAAAAGGATCCATCCCACTTTCATAGGCTGTGAGTTTGGTTTTGTTAGGTCTGTACGGGCCGATGTATCTGGATAGCAGCATTAGCACTACAGAAAGAACCAATGCGATCACCAATAATAAAAGAATCGGAAAGTATAATTCAAACATAGATAACTATAGTTAAAATGGATGGGCAAAATTAGGGTCATCTGCTTGAAATGTCAATTCAAGCATACCTACTTCAGTTGTTTAGAACCGATATTGACAAATGGATAAATTATTAGCCAATGACCTGTATTCTGCGACAACAATTTACAACTTAAGTCACAATTAAGCCCGAAAATTCGTTAATCAATCATATTTTTTTTCAAATATGTTTATGAGGTGAATGAAATTGGTTAAGTTTACCGTTCAGGCGATACCGAGTTAAACCAATTACCAAAAAGGAAGTTCGTTTTGGACAAGATCCAGATGGATATATTAGGGCTATCCACTTCACCAAGTAGTGGCGGAGCCTATGCGTTAATTTTAAATGAAGTAAGTGGTAGTCGAAGATTACCAATTATCATTGGAAGCTACGAAGCCCAGGCGATCGCACTGGAACTGGAGCATATCAAACCCCCGCGTCCAATGACCCATGACTTGATGAAACAGATTGTAGAAGCATTTGAGTATGTTCTCAAATATATTTATATCAGTGAGTTAAAAGAAGGTACTTTCTTTTCGAAAATGATTTTTGAGGGTCCGGAGGGAGAGGTTACTGTAGACTCGAGACCCTCCGACGCCGTCGCATTGGCAATCCGATTCTCATCACCCATTTTTGTCGCAACTTCAGTGCTTGATGATGCCGGAATTATTTCTGAAGAACTTGACCCAACTGTTACAAAAGAACCCTCCGAGAAAAAAACTGCACCTTCAAAGCCTGCGACAGCTACGAATCCAGAGTCATCCTCCGAAAATGTTGAAACACGTATTCAACTTCTTCAGAACAATATGGATGCTGCCATTCAAGCCGAAGATTATGAACTTGCTGCCCGTTTGAGAGACGAACTTCAAAAATTGAAAGGCCTGCTTTGAATCTTAGGCAATTACCATTCAAAGAGTTAGGTTTCAGTAAGTTATTCAGTGACTATTGCACACAATCAGAGGATTTGATTTCGTTTTTTGAATACAACCCGTTTGATTCTAGCTCACTAATTCATCGAAACAAGATTCAACCAGAACCGCAGATCGGTAAATTGGAGGAAGCGCTTAAAGCCTATAATCCATCACACCTTCTCCATGATAAAGCGAAGAGAAATCTTCAACAACTGATTGAAAATCCAAATGCCAGAACCATAGTAACCGGACAACAACTCACTCTGGCTGGTGGACCGCTGTTTACAATGTTTAAGATTTTGACGACTATCAGTGAGTCCAAGAAATCCTCATCAATTCTAGGTCATCCTGTTATTCCGATTTTTTGGTTGGCCGATGAGGATCAGGACTTCGACGAGATTGCCTCAGTTACCGTACCTTCAGGCACCGAATTTCAGACTGTGACTCTGAACAATCCTGAGGTAGATTCTCAAAGAGCTGGGTTTATTCCAGTTACAGAAGAAGTAATCACAAAGGTCAAAGATCTGTTGTCGCATCTGCCTGAAACCGATTTTCATCACGATATCGCAAAACACCTTACAGACTCCTATGCTATAGGCAATACACATAATGACGCCTTTGCAGAGCTCATATTAAGGTTATTCAGCCGTTTTGGTCTCCTGGTTTTTGGTTCTGCAAGACCAGAATCCCGTATTCTGCTTAAAGACTCATTCAAGAAGCTAATTCTTAAAAGTGATGAAATTTATAAAGCACTTGAGAATACTTCACAAAAACTTGAAGTCATTTACCATAGGCAGGTGACAGTTTCTCCATCGAATTGGTTTATCTGTAAAAAAGATGGAAGTCGGCGTAAACTAGATTATGACAATGGCATTTGGGTTTCTTCTGATGGATTATCTGTCACTACAGATGAATTGGTCGAGATGGTATTCGAAAACCCTAATATATTGTCTCCCAATGTATTCTTGCGTCCATTACTACAGGATATTCTGTTGCCCAATATCGCAATTGTGGCTGGACCGGGTGAAGTTGCCTATTATGCTCAGACTCGTGAAATGTACAAGGTTTGTGAAATGGCTATGCCTGTAGTGATTCCCAGATTCAGTGGAATGTTGATTGAGCCGGCTATCGAAAAAAGTTTGGCAGAGTTACCCTTCGATATTTCAGATTTTGCCAAAAGACGAGAAGATCTTGAATCAGAATTTGTTCAAAAGACACAAGAGCATGATTTAAATACTTTTTTCAATCAGTGGTCGGAACAAATCAGTGCACTGGCTGAGTCAAAAATTGAGGTTATTGAATCTGTAGACCCAACACTGATTGGTACTCTAAAACGTATTGAATCTGAGCAGAATAACTCCTTGAACCAATTAAAAGGTAAAATCTTTAAAGCCGTTAAGGTTAAGCAAGAAGTCCAGATCAAGCGAATTCATCGCGTCCAAAATAATTTGTTCCCAGGTAGAGTGCTTCAGGAACGCAGTCTTGGTTTTATTTACTTCTTGAATAAGTACGGAGTAGATCTACTTGATCAACTTCTGGAAGTTGTTGATTCACATAGCCTTGACTCGCACTATATTATCGAGTTGTAGAGAATAGGGGGATTATTTTTATGCTTGAAGTAAAAAGTCGCCTGCGGGAAATGCTCAAAGAGTACCGAAACCAGATTAGTGAGGAACGATGGAACCAAATCGCTGTGGAAATACAGAAAAATGTACTTGATTTGCTCAAGAAATTAAGTTTAAACAGCGTTGGATGTTACATTAAAAGCCAGAAAAGTCGCGAGATTTCCACTGATATTATACTTAAGTCATTGCTTGAGTCAGGTCTCAAAACATATGTGCCTGTTGTAGGTGACAACTTCACAATGGATATGGTTATCATTAATATGGATACTGTTTATTCTACTAACTCATGGGGTATCCCAGAGCCAGTGGATTTCAAAAAAGATGATTCATCAATTCCAGAAGTGGTGATTATTCCAATGCTCGGAGCTGATTATCGTGGATACAGAATCGGTTATGGTAAGGGTTACTATGATCGCTACTTGTCTAAAAATGATGTTGTAAAAATTGGAATCTGCCCGATTTCCTGTGTAATTCATGAATTACCAATAGATCAGTTTGATATTCCAATGGACTATTTGATAACCGAAATCGGGATTATACGTAGGAATGCATAATAGCTACGGGTTAAGTATATTACAGCGTAATCAAAGGGGAATTTAGTGGATAGAACTAAAACAAAGCAAAGACATACGGGAATTGACGAAGTTTTTGATATCAGCGAAACTGAGCTGGAATCAACGCTTGAGTCGTATTTGGAGGCAGAAGAAAAGGAAGAAAAACCAAGACTTCTGAACTTTGTATCGCTTTCTGGGTTAGCTATGCTGATGGTAGGATTTGTTGCTGTAATGCAGCTAATAATTCCAACAATGAATGTAGATGTAATGGGACCGTTGTCTGTACTCCCTATTTTCGGAGGTATTTTAGTACTTTTATACGGCCTTGGCATTGTAGGTGGCGAGCGTAAGAGAAAAAAGCGCAAAGAAAAGAAAAACAACGAACTTAAGGAGAGAACAATGGCCCGTTATGCATCGGCAACACGGGGGCCAGCAGGCCAAGTTGATTCTTTTGCATTCAAAAAGAAAAAGAAACTTTTCAAATCCATACGAGATAAAAAAATCTTTGGAGTTTGTGGTGGGATTGCAGACTATCTGGGTATTGACGCTACACTTATTCGTATTCTTTTTGTAGTATTTTTCCTTGTTGGTTCCGGTACACCGGCTTTAGTTTATCTGGCACTAGGACTAATCCTGGACAAAGAACCACCGGCATTGTCCGAATAACTTACTGAATCATGATTTTAATTTCGTTTGAGGGTATTGACGGAAGTGGCAAAACGACACAAATCAATCTGCTGAAAAAACAGTTGGAAGCCAACGGACATGAGGTCTTTTTTTTTCGCGAGCCGGGCGGAACGGAACTGTCTGAAGTCATTCGTGGAATTTTGTTAAATCCTGAGATTGAAATTAATCCTGTCACCGAAATGCTGTTGTTTTCATCGGCTCGTTCTCAGTTAATTGCCGAAAAAGTAAAGCCACTAAGTACTACCGATGCAATTGTGATTCTGGATAGGTTCTATGACTCAACTGTTGCATATCAGGGTTATGGAAGAAAGTCAGTTCCACTGGAGCAGGTCCACCAGTTAAATACAATTGCATCCCACGGACTCGTACCAGATATAACTTTTTATTTGAGAATTGACCTTGAAGTAGCTGAAAAGCGCAGATCGCAATTTACCAAAGATAGAATGGAACGATCTGGGTCCGAATTTTATCGGGCGGTCATCGGTGGATTTGATGAATTAGCCACAACTAACGGTCGATTCATCACTATTCAGGCTGATGGCGAGATGAATGCTATTCATCAACTTATCTTAAAAGAGGTCGATAAAAAATTAAACTGAGGTTAAGTGCGTAATTTAGCAGGTTGGGTTTTAAATCCATCTCTGAACCACAGTAGTAAAGATGGGAGTAAAAAAAGATCAGCAAACAATGCAGTTACGATTGTTAAACATGTCAATGTACCCATCAGCATAGTCGATGTAAAGGCACTGGTAGCCAGTGTTCCAAACCCGGTTACGAGTATCAAACTTGTCAAAATGATGGCTCGACCCGTTTTTTCAGTGGTGATAGCCAAAGCTTCTCTCAAATTTGCAGTTCGACCAATTTCCACTCTTAGTCGTGCCAGAAAATGTATGCTGTCGTCCACTGCAATTCCAAATGCGATCGTAAAGATTACTGCAGTCGATGGCTTAATATCGACACCCAGGTAACCCATTACTCCAGCAGTAATTATCAATGGGACCAGATTTGGAACCAAAGAAATGAATGTAAGTTTCCAGTCTTTGAACAACCATCCCATAATAAGACCAATAAGAATAAAAGCTAGTATTATGCTGTTCTGAAGTGAACTTACAATGTTTCCGGTCAAGTCTGAAACCAGAACGGAGGTACCAGACACATAAATAGTTTCGTCCGGGAATCTTTTATGTAACCAGTCATTTATTTCAGATCGCATTTCATTCACTCTGTATGAACCTGCGTCTTCTATGTTGGATGCCAGTCGAATTTTAGTGTAATCGAAATCGACCAGACGGCTGGCAGCGTCAGGATCTGTAATCTCAAGAAGTAACATGTACTGCGCGATTAATTGATCGTTGTCCGGTAGGGGATCAATAGCTGCAGATTCTGGTGACATGGTCGCATGGACTTCTTTGAGAAGTGTAGTAAGTGAAACAGTCTTGTAAATCTCTGGAAATGTATTCAAATACGCTTCAAATGCCTCAATCTCACGAAGTAAATCGGCTGAAAGTGCTAATCCAGGTTCATTAGTCTCGATAACAAATTCTAGTGGGAACTGTGGTACAAGTCTTTCATTGAAAAAGTTACTGTCTTGCATCACCTGAGTATCTTCACCTACATCATCAAATATTTTCCCGTTGACCCTGAGTTGTAAGGCACCAAAAATGAAAATGGCCGTTATTGATGCTGATATAAGTACAATTTTTTTGTAGTGTAGATTGGTCCACAAAAAAGCGCGTTTCAACCATGCTCCAAGTACCTGATGAACAAAGTTTTGAGCGTCATTGTTATTATTCGATTCTTTGAACCACGGCAATATGGTCGGTAGAACGAAAATTGTTACTATGAAAGCAATAAATACCCCGGCAGCAGTATAGAGTCCAAATCGCTGCATGGGTACTACATCGGCTGTAAACAGTGTACCGAATCCAATGGCTGTAGTGATACTGGTCAAAAAGGTGGCTCCCCCCAGGATAATAAGCGTCTCTCTGAGAGCAGGACCTTGTGCAAGTCCATTTAATCTGGCATCCTGATACTTCGCAAGAAGATGAATAGAGTCGGCCACACCAACGCACAATAGGATGGGAGCTATCGTACTACTCATAATTTCAAAGTAACCACCCGTTATGACCATAAACGCTACAGTCAGAAGTATTGTAAGCCAAACAATCCCGATTGGAATCAAAATACCCCTAACATTACGGAATAACCCCCAAAGCAAAAGCATGATGAACACGGATGAAATGCTGATGTACATGATAATTTCTTCGTTCAGCATATCCACGTATTGGTTCCTGAAAAACGGAATACCAGCAATACGAAAGTCATATTCTGCGCTGTAAAGTCTCAGTATATCATGTAGGTCGTTTATTACCTGACTTCGAACAGGATAGGAGTTTAGGGTGTCATCAAGTTCAATTATTATTGAGGTAACCGTGCCATCCTGGTTGATCAGAATATTGGATGTGAAAGGATTAGTAGTCAGTTTTTTGAGTAGCTCATGTTGTTCTAAAGTAGAGAGCTCGGCCTCTGACACATAGGGTTCGCTAATCAATTGGCCATCTTCATTACGAAATTCATTTGCATTCCAGATGCTGAATACGTCGGTAACATTCTCAATCGACTCAATGGATTCGGTTAGTTCTTTTATATCCTGAAGAACCTGCTTATCTAAAACGTTGTTTTTTTCAAACGCAACCGCAATCAGGTTGTCATCTCTGCCAAATTCTTGACTGAGAAGCTGGTAATCCTGAATAGTTGGTGATTCTTTGGGGAAAAAGCCTTCCAGATTAAAATCTGTCCTTACCTGCGATGCCGGATATATAGAAACAACCATCAGGACCAGGAAGGTCACAAAGATGGTCCTGGGGTAAGCAAGTATAAATTTTGTAAGTAACTGCACTTGATATGGTTAATTTGGGTGGTTAAACATCACCAGTATGCAGTTAGTTTCAAATAAACAAATGAATTATCCGAAAAATTATAGAAAGTCAAATGCCCATAAAATGATTTTGGTCGATCTCCGGTAAAAATATGCCCTCCTGAACTTATGCGCAGGCCATCTATACCTGCAAAAGTGATATCAGGATTCATCCAGGTGTCATTACCTTCCAGGTGATATCTGGATAGAAATCTGAAGTTCCATCTTTCATCGGATGAAGTTCGGGTGTACAGTAAGGAGCCAATGTGGTGGATTTGATTTTGAAGCATTGATTCATTGTGATCAAAAATGTATTCAAAAATTAACTGAAGACTTAGATTCCCTTTAGCCAAGGGATATCTTAAACCCCACAATGACTGTAAATAGGGTGAGGATGCCAGGAACTCATTGTCTTGTGCTTTGGTAAATTCCTCGAAATCAACTGTAGTTGATGTTGTTCCTCTAAGAGACTCAGGTAAATAGTCAAAGTATGAGTTCGTCCAGAAAGCTTGTTCGGAAGTGAGTATTAATTTTTGATTAACACGGTATTCTGCACCCAACATAATAGCATTGTTGCGATTGTGCTTGGGAGTAACTTGCAGTTGTGGTTCAGGAAACAAGGTTTTAACACGTTTAGACAAAGCAGGTGTTGGATTAAAACCCGAATAGAATGATAAATCAATATCCAGGTTCAAATTAGATCGATTATTCCAACGTAGAGCAACCTGAGTGTTCGAAAGTTTAGCAGATGGATACTCAGTTTCGATGTATTCAACATTCTGCGTTGGCCAGGCACTCCACCGTGTTCCAGGCTCTGCCAGATTTGATGGGAGATAAATCGGGATGATAATAAACTGAAAGTTATTATTCTCTCTGTAATAGATGAGATTGATGGCTGTTACTCCAGTACGCAAATCGGTGAAGTCCTGGGTCAGAAACTCAGACAGATCCATCGGGGTAATTATATCATGAATTTGTGCTGCATCCGCCCGACCCCAAACTATCATTTGTTGCCCGATTCGCAGATCAAATCGCTCTTTCTTGTAATCAAAAAAGGCCTCTCTAAGCCTGATTTCGGGTGAAAATATATTATTTGAAGTCAGATTTTGGCGAAGTTGAAGAGCCAGATTCACCGAGTAGATAGGGGTTTGGTGGCGAAACTCAGGTTGAAGGATATTTCTGTTGAAAAGAAATTCACCACCATCACTGGTAAGTGCACCTGATTCAAAACGATAGTACCCGGAAAATGTATTTTGTGAAATAACCTGCAACGGTAGGATTAGCAGGCAAAAAAAGGATACTAGTTTGGGATAAGTTAATCTAAAAAACACGATTAGAATATGCAATGGTTAAAAATTATGGGTTGTTTCGGTTCTTTTATGTGAAAAATGATTGCTGATGACGTGAAAAGTCCGTATTTTTAGTGAATTATGGATATTGTATTTCAAGAACACTTCAAATATAGGATCCGAAGAAAATCAGCGGTGAACGCCATCGCGAGCAATCAATACTAACTCCACGAATCACAATAGTACATATGGCGCACGAAAACATCGAAGTTAATCTGCCTCTGGCCAAGGTTTATGAATTAATGAGCTGCCCTGTAGATTTTCCAAAATTCATGAAGTCTATCAACCAGGTTAACAAGATCAATTCACAAACGTTCGAGTATATAACCGAAATTGGTGGCGAAGAATTTCGTTGGACTACAAATATTATCGACGATCTTCGTAACACTCGATTCGCTTGGATTACCATTAATGGTAACCTGAATCAGACTGGGACCATTCGTTTCACACCACTCGATAACGGAACCCGTACTCGTGTTGATTTCAGCCTCGATTACCGTACTTTCTTCGGTGAGCCCACAGAAGCAGTTGCAAAATTCATCGCTGAATTACCAGCAACACTACAGGCTGATCTGAAAACTTTCAAAGATCTGGCTGAGTCCGGTAACTTTAATGAAACCAAAAAGTCAGTTAAAGAAGAAGCTACTGTTTAATCTTTGACGGAATACTTTTTTACTCTAGGGGAAGCCAACGCTTCCCCTTTTTTGTTTCAGCCAGTTACTGAAGTTATGTATATTCGTGGCGATGAAAACACCCGTAATCTTTACTATCGATGAATTTCTGTCAACCAAGGCAGATGAGAATCCATTTCTGGTAGTTCTTGGAAGACCGATTTCACATTCCCTTTCACCTCTGGTCCAAAATTTTGCACTCGATCGAATCAACAGCGATTCAGTGTATTATCCTATTTTGGTGCCGGAAGGGCATGAGAATAAACTCAGTGATCTTTTTAGACATCCTAATTTTCGCGGAGCAAATGTCACTATCCCGCTCAAACAACTGGTTGCCAAGTTTGTTGACCACGTATCGGAAACAGTTCTGTCTACAGGTGCTTCAAATACGGTCTATTTAACTTTAGATGGTAAGTTAAAGGCAGACAATACAGATATTGATGGGTTTCTTGCACCCCTGAACATAATCAAGCAATCTTTGTACGGTAAATCAGCACTAATATTTGGTTCTGGTGGGGCAGCACAAGCAGTTGTGTATGCACTAAAATATTATGGATTAAGTTCGGTTTATATTGTGAGCCGAAATCCGGATTTATTGGGTAGTCCTGATTTTAAAGCAATTTCATACTCCCAATGGGTACATGTTGCCAAAGAATGTGAATTGTTTATCAATACTTCACCTGTAGGAATGTATCCAAACGTAGACGATAGCCCGGTTAAAGACGAATTAACACACCTTTTGAATGGCAAGATTTGCTATGATCTGATTTACCGCCCACTTGAAACTAGATTCTTGAGACAGGCAAGGCAAAATGGCGCAAAAACCATTAATGGTCTCGAAATGTTTATTGGTCAGGCTTCACATGCGTTTAAATTATTCACAAATGAAGAATTTCCGACTTCAGATGTGAGATCTCTGCTTAATGAGTATTTCGTCGCACAAAAAGAGGATACTCAATCATGAAATCAAATCTGATTGTTCCGGAGTGGAATCTGACCGGTATAAAAGCTGGATTCTCTACAGCCATGGTCTTTGATGCTGAGAATCTAATTCGCGAAAAAGCTGATATGGGAATCAATACACTGACGGATTTGACCGTAACCGAATCCAATAGATCTGATTGTGTTACCAGAATCGGTCTAAATCCTGAAGAGCTTGCAATAGTACGCCAAGTCCATGGAACTGATGTTATAATTGCGAAAAGCCCGGGGATATTGGGCGAAGCTGATGGGTTGGTAACGAATGTAGAAGGGTTGGCAATTGGAATCCTGGTCGCTGATTGTGCAGCAGTATTGGTTTGTGATCCGGTTAACAGAATAATCGGTGCTTTTCATGCTGGATGGCGTGGAGCGGTTGGGGGCATTGTTTTGAAAGGTATCCGTGTAATGCAGAGTTTAGGAGGTTCTGAATTCCACGTATGGATGAGTCCATGTATCGGGTTAAATGCCTTCGAGGTGGGCGATGAAGTAGCAGCTCAGTTTCCAACACAATTTGTGTATTCAGAAGGATTTGAAAAACCGCATATTGATCTAAAAGCATTTCTCATTCAGCAATTGCAAGATATTGGAATACATCGGGATCGGATTTTATCGGATTCTCGTTGTACATTCGAAGATTCCAATTTGTTTTCATACAGACGTCAGGGAAAAGAAAGTGGACGAATGATGGGAGTGATTGGGCTTGGCAAGATTTTTGATAATTAATCGTTCAATATGACACAAGTCACAGAAAAAGTTCGGGTTATATTGCTGGGATCAACTGGATCAATTGGTACGCAGGCCTTAGATATTGCCCGTAGACATGCAAACAAAATTCAAATCGTCGGTCTTTCTTCTCATTCAAACTGGAAATTACTCAGAGACCAGGTCTATGAATTTGATCCAGACTTTGCAGTTTTGACAGATACTTCTGTTAAATCAGAATTTGAAAGTGTAGCAGCTTGTACTCATACCAAATTTTATTACGATATCGATGATTTACTCAAATTGATACGTGATACCCAGGCAGACATCGTGCTAAATAGTCTGGTGGGGTTTAGTGGATTTCTTCCGACGTTAACAGCCCTGGAGTCAGGGAAAAGAGTAGCACTCGCAAACAAAGAGTCTTTGGTAGTGGGTGGAGAGTTGCTTCGAGAGTATTTAGAACCAATGTCACCGAAAGTGTTTCCTGTCGATTCAGAGCACTCGGCCATATTTCAGAGTATGGTGGGAGAACCTGTAAACAGAATTGAAAAACTTGTGATAACTGCAAGTGGTGGACCATTCAGAACCTATTCTGCTTCTGATATGAATAGGGTGACAGTAGAATCGGCTTTGAAACATCCGAATTGGTCTATGGGTGCAAAAATTACTATTGATTCGGCGACAATGATGAACAAAGGCCTTGAAGTTATTGAAGCTAAATGGCTGTTTGACTTGCCATTAGATCGAATTCAGGCTGTTATTCATCCCCAGAGTATTATTCATTCAATGGCAACGTTTGTAGATGGATCTACCAAAGCCCAATTAGGCGTTCCCGATATGCGGGTACCTATTCAATATGCCCTTTCATATCCTGATAGATGGACGTCTGATGTACCTAGAATCGACTGGGATTTGAGCCAACAATGGACATTTGAACCCGTTAATTTGGAGAAATTTCCCTGTTTTAACTTAGCCAGACAGGCTATTGAAGCCGGAGGAACAGCACCTGTTGTTTTAAACGCTTCGAATGAGATTGCTGTTGAACGGTTCTTGAACAAAGAAATTCCGTATATTGGTATTTCTAAAGTTGTATCTGAATGTCTTGATTCTATATCCATCGAAGAAAACATTTCCAGAGAATTAATTCTGGATATAGATCAAAAAACGCGAGATTTTGCAAAAAAAGTGAGAGTATAATTAAATGGAATCGATTTTGAGTTTCCTACAGACTGTAGGAATTTTTATTGGAGCATTATTCATTCTGGTATTGGTCCACGAATTGGGACATTTTTTGGCTGCGAAGCTATTTAAAATGAGAGTGGAGAGATTTTCGATTGGATTTCCACCAAGACTGTTCGGTTTTAAAAAGGGTGATACCGACTACTGTATTTCCGCAACCCCACTTGGGGGATATGTGAAGATATCCGGTATGGTTGATGAGAGTATGGATACCGACTTTGTTGAAAGTGAACCACAGCCTTGGGAATATCGAAGCAAACCAGTATGGCAGCGGATTATAGTGATTTCAGCAGGAGTAATCTTCAATATGATTCTCGCGGTTCTCATTTATGCTACCATGTATTTTTCATATGGTGCCCAACACATCCCAGCTGATAAAGTGGGTGCCTTATACATTCCAGAGGTTTCTCTGGCACAGGAGCTTGGATTCCAAACCGGTGATAAGTTTGTTGGGGTCAATGGGTTCCGAGCAGAAAGCTATAAATTCGGAAATCTTATCCCAATCAGTGAAATCACAAAAAGTGAAGTTGTTTTTAATGTAGTTCGTAATGGTCAGTCCGTTGATATTACTGCTCCAGCTAATTTGCTCGATCTACTTAACGAGAATCCACAGTTGCTTTCCATTGAGTATGCATTGCCTTCTGAAATAAGCACTACAGCACCTGGATCACCCGCCGAGACAGCCGGAATTAAACCTGGCGACCGGATAGTTGCCATAGACGATACTCCGGTTCAGTTCTGGACCCAGATGGCAGAAATGATTCGAGAATCAAAAGGTGAACTTGCATTGGAAATTCAACGAGGTGATTCAACACTTGCCATAGCAGTTACACCAAATCCAGACACCAATACAATCGGAATAGCACCGGTTGATCCGATGGAATACTTTGGTGTAGAGTATGTGAAATACGGATTCTTTTCATCTATTGGACAAGGTATGGTAACTACCGTAGACAATACAGTAGGAATTGTACAAGGTTTAGGCAGATTGGTATCAGGTAGTATTTCAGTACGTGAAAACCTCGGTGGACCTGTTGCTATTGCCGCTGTTACACGAGAAGCTACTGACAGAGGGGGATGGGTCGGATTTTGGATGTTCACGGCAATGTTATCGATCACACTTGCAATTATGAATATTCTTCCTGTTCCAGTTTTGGATGGTGGGCATCTGGTATTTCTGATTTATGAAGGTATCACACGTCGTGAGCCTTCAGTGAAAGTAAGAATGGCACTTCAACAGTTCGGTATGATTTTGATTATCGGACTAATGATTTTTGTGACATTTAACGACATCATGCGATTTATTGGAGGATAAGAGTCGTGTTTGCACCCGATGGATATGGAGTAATTACAAAAGTCGTCGTTTTGGCGGCAATTTTGGCAGCAATTGGCTGGTACTTTGGTGGGATAATACTCGCAATATGCTCGATTCTAGCCTTTTTTATCGTAGCATTTACATTATACTTCTTTAGGGATCCAGATAGAACTACTCCGGTTGGAGACCACTATTTCATTGCTCCAGCAGATGGCAAAGTTATCGAAATCAAGAAAGTGTTCGAGCCGAAGTATTTAAAATCAGAGGCTACTCAGGTGAGTATTTTTTTATCGCCTTTAGACGTTCACGTGAACCGAATTCCACTTTCAGGTACTATTGAATACGCTGAATACATCCCCGGTGAATATCTGGTAGCATGGCATGAAAAAGCTTCTGAATTGAACGAAAGATCTGAGTTTGGAGTCGTAAACCCTTCGGGAGCCAGAATGTTTTTCAGACAGATCACTGGATATGTTGCCAGACGTATTGTCTTTCACATTAAAAAAGGGGATGCAGTCGTTGCTGGTACCCGTTTTGGAATGATGAAATTTGGTTCCAGAATGGATCTTGTTTTTACAGATGATATATCGCTCAATGTGGAGGTCGGAGATATGGTTGTGGCTGGAGAAACCATAATGGGCGAGGTAAAGAAGCGCTAAAATGACACACAAATCCAGAAGAGTCAAGATTCGGGATCGCTATCACGAGCGGGTCAAACCGCGATTTAGCAAACCAATTCCACGCGTTGTTGTTCCAAGCTTCTTTACGCTGATGAATTTGTTTTGTGGGTTCCTTGCCATTGTACAGATTGCTGAGGGGCAGTTGCATAACGGAGCCTGGCTCATAGTGTTTGCAGGAGTTTTTGACGCGTTGGACGGATTTATGGCTCGTTTGACCAATTCACATAGCACATTTGGAATCGAGTTAGATTCTCTGAGTGATGTGGTATCCTTTGGGGTAGCACCTGGATTTTTATTATACAACTTCTCATTGAACGGACTTCAGGCACCAGGTCTAATTCTTGCCGCATTACCTGCATTATGTGGGGCAATCAGACTCGCACGATTTAATATCGACGCAAAGATTGTAGAATCGGAAACCTTTAAAGGACTACCAATTCCAGTTCAAGCTATCATGATTGTAGGATTCTTCCTTACATTTAGCCGGAATATGGAAGTGTTTGATGTATTGGAATACGGAGTCAACAATGTGGTTATTCCAATGGTACTTCTGTTATCACTCTTGATGGTCAGTACTGTTCCTTTTGACAAAATACCTCGTTTTAGACGTGGTCAAATGCGTCGCCAACGCAAAACTATCTTCATTTTTCTTGGTTATGCTGCAATAATCGCGTTGCTCCAGGAATGGGGCTTGATCATCGCATTTTCGATTTTCATCCTGAAGGGATTAATCATGTATTTGGGCCGCTTCTGGAAGGAGATCATGTCAGAAGAGAATTCCGTTGCTGATATTGATGAACACTCATCCGACACACCTCAGAAAACTGGTTGAGAATTCTTGAAATTTGCCCGATTCAGCTCTATCTGTCCACGACAAATTCGTGGAATTCCGTGCGTTTGTAAGCTTCTTCTCCAATGTAAACTAACATGTTCTGAAAATCATTAACGGGCATGTATCCGTTAATCTGTAAAATTAGTTCACCTTCACTATCAATGAACAGAATTGTAGGGTAAGAACGTACACCTAATTCTCTCGCGAAATCGATTTTAGACATAGATTCGCCATTAAATGAAATCAGGTCTTCAGATTCTCCATTAATTCTGACAGAATGATAGAATGAATCCATGTTCATTCTGACTGTAGTATCCGGATAAACATCCGAATCCAATTTTTTACAGAATTCACACCAATCTGTGTATACATTCACAAGTATTTTTTTTCCATCCTCTGCGGCATTTTGCTGAGCCTCTTCCAAGGTTATCCAATCGATTTCATTTACTGATTGTGGACCAGAAGCGCATCCCCAAAAGAGGACGATTGACGTCAGGATTATATTTCGTAGTGTGTAGATCATCTGAGTAGGTGTTGACTCAAATTTAGCACTTTGACACCACGAATCCGGTGACGATTAATAAGTTTTACGCTTTTTAAAAAGTGGAAGAGAAATCGTGATTAAAGCCTGTAAGTGATTCCCAGAGAGTGAGTGACACCAAAGCCTGTTTCAAATGGAACATAGGCGTAATCAAAACGGAAACTTCCTTGTTCGATGCCTAATCCGGTGCTGAATCGCCGTTTTGTCTTACCTGTCCGTATGCCACCACGAAGTGATATGAGGTCTGAAACGATAACTTCGACGCCAGTACTGATCCAGGGATCGGTTATTGCTGTTGCACCGTCTGATGAACCTTCATCATTAAGTGGAACGGTAAAATCGGCAGAAAAAGCAGCTGTTAATGGAATTTCGGACGAACCGACAGTTGATAATTGTAAAACTCTTGACCAAACACCCGTTCGCCACATCGTTGGAAGTGGAGATCGTTCGTCTACAAGTATTTCCATTTCACCATTATTTAAAAGTGAAGACCCGATTCTAAGTCTGTTATCGAGTAAACTTGCGGTTACTCCACCACTGATTGCGTATCCGGTCGCCCAAAGATTATAAAGTTCTTCGTACAGATACATGCCTGTAACTCCAACCGAAATAGGACCAAAACTCCTGGCAAAAGAACCCGCAAAAGCATAATAACTTACATCAAATTGTCCAGATGGGGAACCCGGGACCTGTCGTGCCTCGATATCATTTATGGCAGATGTCAACACTCCAACACTGAACACACCGTATCTACTTGGACTATGAACGGAAAAATAGGTATTGCCTGAGGTTTCAAGCCAAAAAGTGTGGCTTGCCGAGGCAGAGAGACTGGAAATTTGGGCATTGTTTGCCGGATTCATAAAGATTGCTGCTCCCGCAGTACTTTGGGCGGTCACCGCTTCTGACAGTGACAGTGTGACCGGATCGGGTCCGATTCCAAGTAACTGGAATCCCCCTGACTGTGAAAAAGCCTGCTTGGGTAGCCCGGAAACAGCCATAATGGCTACCAGAGAAAATATCCTTAGGTATGTATTCATCAGTTAGTATTGTTTACATGAAGACGGATGGAGAATAAATGCATCCATGAAATCCCATTTGGTTCACGCATGATGGCATAATCAATTTCCGGTGAATATAATTCAAATGGCAACTTAATGGTAAACCCACCACTGAACCGTTGAGATATGCCTATAGCTTCAATATCACCAGACTGCCATCCTGCACGTAAATCGATACGCTCATGTGCTTCCCATTGAACTCCTAATCGTACAATTTGCGTAGCGATACTCTTGTCACTGACTTGCACCCTTTTAACTGGTCTGCCTTGGTCAACTAATGTGAACCTTTCGAACACTTGATTGGATGTGATTCTACGTTCTGCCTCAGCATAAACTACCAAATCAATCACAGAAACGATGCGTTCGTAGCCAACTTTGATCCGTGTCGGAAGTTTGTCTGTGGTCTGAATCGACCCGGCAGTGTTGTACAAATCCTGTGTGTCCCAGGTGAATTCACTCAATAGGTCCTGTACTGTGAATCCGATGGATGAATTTTCATTGATGATGTATCTGAATCCAATATCAGCGCCAAAGGCAGTCGGAGCCGGTATATCGGGATTGTAACGAGCGTTTAAGAATCTGGCGGTTAGTCCAAGTGCCAGTTTAGGATTTAACTGCAATCCGAAAGTGGCAGCAATTTGTAGATCATGTGTACTGAAATCACCGGTTGGGTAGCCACTGGGACTTCTTCCATCAAAATCTTGTACACCTGAATACACAGTAGATATGTGCAAACCTGCATTCGGGGGTAGCGGAAAACTGACCGATAATGATGCAAGATTACGGTCAAAGGACATCACTGCAGTACTCATATCAATTTGATTGAAAGTCGACTGAGCTGCGAGGGCAGGATTATACTGGGGATAGATTCCTAGTCTACTTCCAGCAGAATATGCATTGCCAATGCCTAAAATTCGTGCATTTGATCCAATTCGATGATATGACATAGCACCTCCACCGGATTGTGCCAGGGATAATCCCGGAATTGTTAACAATCCACCGATCAATAGTAATGTGTATAGGAGTCTTTTCATTAGTCTAAGATCAAAAATTTACCATTGATTCGTTCACTGCCAATTTTAATGGTATAAAAAACCGGGCCATTAGGAATTCGGTTACCCTGTGAACCTAATCCATCCCAAGCCATTTCATAAACACCTGGCTGACCAACTGTTACATCCGGTAAACGGATAATTCGATCCATGCCGAAATCCATGAGTTCAATAGTGGCAGTCCCTGTGGATGAAGTTTTGAATCGTATGCGAACAATTCCATCCTGTGTCCTGCTGAAGGGACTTGGATATGCATATGTATCCGTTTCGGTGTCTTCTGATTGATATATATTGCCTCCACTTGTTGGAAAGTCTACGCGAGTAATCTCCCATGTTTGTCCGTTATCGGCTGTAGAAATTAGTCCGTCAGAAGTTCCAATCCAGACACGTTCTGTGGTCTTGGCTGCAGTCTGAAAGCTTGCGGATTCTTTTATGAATGAGTTTGCTGACCGAATTTGTGATTGCTTGATCCATGTTGAACCGTTATCAGGACTTATGAATAATCCATTTCTACCGGCAGCAAAGATGTATTCTCCGTTGAAGGTGACATCCAGAATATCTTCGTTAACCAAGTGTTGCTCAAATGTGAGTCCATGATTGGATGTTGCTACCAATCCCTGACGCTCACCCTGAAATGTTATCCAGTTTGTCATCCAGACTTTGTTATCGTATGGATTTTGTCGAATCCGAATGATCCAGTTACCGAGCATCCCGTTGATACCACCTTCGGCACGTATGTGTCTCCATCGTATACTGTCTGCAGACGCTGTCAGTGCATTATCAGAGATATTCAATCCACCCGCAGTTCCGGCCCAAACATTGCATTCGTTATCAATCATAACACTGAATCCAAGAAAATTCGTCCAACCATTGGGATAACGTTGTCCCATCTGAGTGTTAGCATTAGGTGTTCGGGGATTAAACTCAAAATCGTAAGTACCTTCAGGCGTTAGTTCATCAAGTTCGAATGGGGGAAGTAGTATACGTTCCCATGTTGAGCCGAAGTTCATTGATCTTCGAATACCCAGCGCCCATGCTGATGTGAACAGTGTTTGGCCACGAAAAGCGACATTGTAGGGTGGGGCTTGTTGGGGAACAACAATAGCTAACGCCGGAATGTCCTGTCCACCATATCTGATACTGGTGTCTTCAACATTATCGAGAGGAGGGTCAACGAAATTCCATGTGTCTCCGCCATCAGTTGATAAGTAGAATCCCATCATTGTCTGAACTGAATTATCTCCATCTTCAGTGATATACCCTAGTCCGACCATGACGGTATCGGGTGACAAAGCAACGGAGTAGAGTCTTCCACGACCGCGGGCCACAGAATCCGTATCGGCGATGTACCAGTCGAAGCTATTCCCGATGTTTCTGGTCAATTGTGGACCTACCCAAAGTGTATCACCAATAGCTCCGATGTTAGAAATTGAATTTTGGGAAAAAATAAATGTACGTTCAGGTAACGGTCCGGCATTTTGTGCAAAGAGTTGACTGGGGAATGCGGTAGCTGTGACCATCAGAATAAGTAGACAAATTCGATGTACCTTGATGGATTTAATCATAAAATTCAGTTGCTTGATACTCATTATCATTGAATTACCATTTGGGTTTGAACGGTATCGGAGCTTGCTCCCTGAGTGTCCAAAGCATAGTAGAATAATTGATATACATCCGGATTATTGGAAGATCCGATATTGAAGGCCCTGGTAAATATGCTGTCAGCAGCTATTGCATCACCAGAATTTGAATTTCCAACGTTACCGTCGTCAAAAAGGCGGAACGGGGATCCGGACAAAAGATTGTTTTGTTGATCACGGATGTCAACAAAAACCCGATCGATAAGTGCTTGTCCGTCGGGATGAGTTACTTTAGCTTGTAGTGCGAACGGAGTAGTTCCACTGGAAGGAATCCGGACTGTATCGGGATTGCTGGTCGCAAGAATCTCGGGCACACCTAATGCGAATCCACGAACCTTTATAGTGGCTTGAGCAGAGTTTGAGGTAAGCTGATCTGCCGTTGTGACATACAGATACAATCGATAATCATTGAAATCGGTAGTATTACTTGGAATAGTGATCGTCTGCTCGAATGAGGTTGTAGTCTGTATAGGTAAGTTTCTGAATGCGACCGGTTGGGAATCAGATGCACGGATCAATTCCATATTCAGTACAGATGCAACCGGGTTTTGAACATTAACCACTACATTCCCGTTTACTGCAATAACAACCACTGAGTCTTTAACGCCGTCGGATGGTGTGAAATTGATCTGCGTAGGAGTTACATAGAGCTGGGAGATAATAAATGGTTCAGAGACTTCAGATGAGGATGGATTATCCTCTCCACAGCCGTAGATGAACAGTGCAAAAATCAAAATGCTAAAAAATAGAGCTTTATACTCTGGGATGAACTTCATGTATAACAAGAACTAAGGACCAAAAAAGCAAAATTTTGGTCGAATTATTGTTTTAAAGCCCCAATTTAACATAAAATAATCATTGACATTGCACTGATCTCGGATTAATTTTGGCGCAATGAAAAACACAACAAATCAGAAATCAACTTGGTGGTGGCCGCTCGCATAGCGGTTCGCATAAGGTTTGTTTTGTACATTTACCAGAATTTTGTCGAACCCGCATCAGATACCTGTTGTGGGTTTTTTGTTTTTAGGAACCAATTAAAATGAATTTCGAAGAGTTTAAATCGCTTTCAACTAAATACACCGCCATCCCGGTTTATCGCAAATTACTTGCTGATGTGATAACACCTGTATCCTTATACCTGAAGCTACGACAGGATGCTGAGTATCCGTTTCTTTTTGAATCGGTAGAGGGTGGTGAGCGTCTGGCAAGGTATTCGTTTATGGGACGGAATCCCTACAAAGTTCTGACCAGCATACAAGGCAAACCATATCTCCGTAGTCTTCCGGGTGGTGAAAATAATCTTGTTGAAGGACGAGAGTTTTATGATGTACTCAGAGACCTCACTACACAACACACTGAACCTAAACTTAACGGACTACCTCGTCTTACAGGAGGAGCGGTTGGGTTCTCGGCCTACGACACTATCCGTTACACTGAAGAGCTCCCCAATGTACCTGAAGATCCTCTAAAGCTTCCTGAAGCTCAATGGTCCTTTTACGATGAAGTCTATGCTATAGATCACGTTAAACATCAGGTTATTCTTATGAAGACGGTATTCGTAGATCCTTCAACTGATCTGCGAAATCAATATTCGGCAGCGCTGGACTCTTTAGATCGCATGCAGAAGGTGATGCTTCAGGAGGCTTCAAGCGGTGATTTTACTCTTGGCGAGGATACACTGAAAAGTAACACTCCAAAAGATCGATTTGCACAAATGGTTGCCCGGGCAAAAGAGTATATTTATGAGGGAGATATTTTTCAGGTAGTCTTATCTCAGCGTTTCAGCAAGACCTTTTCGGGAGACCGCTTCATGTTGTATCGTGCACTTCGTATGGTGAATCCATCACCATATCTGTTTTATCTGGATTTCAATGAGTTTGCTCTGATCGGATCATCCCCTGAGGTGTTGGTAAGAGTCCAGGATAAAGTTGCCGAAGTACTTCCTATTGCTGGTACCAGACCGCGTGGGGTAACCATTCAGGAAGATGATGCTTTCGAAGAAGACCTCAAGAACGATCCTAAAGAAGTTGCTGAGCACATCATGTTGGTTGACCTTGGGAGGAATGATTTATCGCGTGTTTGTGAGTCAGGTACCGTAAAAGTAGTTCGTAATCAAGCCATCGAGCGATATTCACATGTAATGCATATCGTTTCTGATGTTCAGGGGAGACTCGCTGCTGACATGACATCGGTCGAAGCATTAATGTATTGTTTTCCGGCCGGGACAGTGAGTGGTGCCCCGAAAGTTCGTGCAATGGAGATTATTGATGAGCTTGAAGTCCATAAACGTGGTCCATATGCCGGAGCTGTTGGATACTTCGATTTTTCGGGAAATATGGATACCTGTATCGCAATCAGGACAATGGTTGCAACTAACGATACTGTATATATTCAGGCCGGAGCCGGAATTGTTGCAGATAGTGTACCAGAAAATGAGTATCAGGAAACGGTCAACAAGGCCAAAGCGTTGGTAGAAGCGCTGAGTGTGGCTATTGACCTGAATCAGTAATTTGAAACCAAACCAATCATGACACCAACTGAATCAAATTCAGCAAAAAATCGTCCAAAAACCATACTTTCGGGAATTACCCCTTCCGGGCGATTACACATTGGCAACTACTTCGGAGCTATCAAACAACATATCGAGCTTCAGGACCAAGGTGACGCATTTTTCTTCATAGCAAACTACCATGCCATGACATCGCGCCACGACGGACACCTCATGTATCAACATACTCTTGATATCACTTTAGATTATCTTGCATTGGGACTTGATCCATCCAAATGTACATTCTTTGCGCAGAGTGATGTTCCACAGGTAACCGAGCTAAGTTGGATGCTGGGAACATTGTGCCCGGTAAGTTTGATGGAAAAAGCAGTGTCCTACAAAGACAAAGTCGCCCAGGGGCTTTCCGCGAACGTAGGATTATTCACTTATCCGATTCTTCAGGCTGCAGACATATTGATATACCACTCAGACATTGTTCCTGTTGGTGCAGATCAAAAGCAGCACATTGAAATCACGCGAGATCTTGCCGTCAAGTTTAATATGGCCTATGACGGAGAATATCTGCGGATGCCAGAGGCCAGTATCGTTGAAGCCGTTGCCACTGTTCCTGGGACAGACGGACGCAAAATGAGTAAGTCGTACAACAACACTATAGGTATATTCGACGAAGGTTCTGAGCTCAAGAAAAAGGTGATGTCTATAGAAACAGATTCAACACCACTCGAAGCTCCCAAAGACCCAGAGACTTGTAACGTATTTGCATTGATCAAACTCTTCGCACCAAAAGAACAATCCAATGAAATTGCTGCTAAATACAGAAGCGGTGGATATGGGTATGGTCATGCCAAAAAGGAACTATTAGTTCTCATCGATGACTACTTCCGTGATGCCAGAGAAAGACGTAAAGAACTGGCTGCAAACATTAATGGATTACACAAAGTACTACGTGAAGGCGGAGAAAAGGCACGAGAGCGGGCAGAACAAGTCATGGAACCCATCAGAAAAGCAACTGGAATCGTTCGGCATTTTTAATCCACTATGATATTAATAATCGACAATTACGATTCATTTACCTACAATCTGGTCCATTTGGTAGCTCAGCATACTCCCGACTACAAGGTGATACGTAACAACAAAATTACAGTAGCCGAAGTCAAATCACTTGCTCCCGACAAAATTCTGATCTCGCCCGGACCAGGAAGACCAGAAGATGCCGGCATTACAGCTGACATCATTCGTCAAATGGGACCAACGACTCCAATACTGGGTGTTTGTCTGGGACACCAGGCTATTGGAATGGTATTTGGTGGTGATGTTGTACATGCACCATCGCTGATGCATGGAAAAACATCTTTCATTGAGCACGATGGGAAGTCGGTATTTAAGGATGTAGAACAGTATTTTACGGCAACACGGTATCATTCACTTGTTTTGGCTCCAGAAACACTACCTGACGTACTCGAAGTCACTTCCAGAACTCCTGATGGAGTAATAATGGGTGTTCGGCACAAAGTATATCCTATTGAAGGCATACAGTTTCATCCGGAAAGTATTCTGACGATCGAGGGTCCAAAATTAATCGCTAACTGGATAAACGGATGAGCACGGAATTTACTCACATACTTGAAAAACTGTCCAGAGGTGAAGATTTGACTCACGAGGAGTCAACATTCTCTATGAGTCACATTCTTACGGGCGATGTACCTGATACTCGTATTTCCGCCTTTCTTTTTGGAATGCGTTCCAAAGGTGAGACCATCGAAGAGCTTACTGCCTTTGTAAAAACAATGCGTGATGCGGCAATTAGATTACCTGTTGATGCATCGGATGCCATTGATGTATGCGGTACAGGTGGTGATCATTCAGGTACGTTCAACATTTCGACGGCATCTATGTTCGTTGTAGCCGGGGCTGGAGTGAAGGTACTTAAACATGGAAACAGAAGTATCTCCAGTCGAAGTGGGAGTTATGACGTTTTAGAGCAATTAGGAGTTATTCCAGCATTAGGTCCAGAGCAAGTTGCTTCCGTTTACAAGGAAACCGGCGTTGGTTTTATGTTCGCGCCATTGTTTCATCCCGCCATGAAGCACGTTATGACAGCACGTCGTGAACTTGGCATGCGTACATTTTTCAATATCCTGGGGCCATTACTTAATCCTGCTGGAGTTAAACGTCAATTGATCGGTGCTTACAGCAGGGATGTCGCACATACGATGATCCGTATACTAGCAAATCTCAATAGTGATTATGCAATAACTGTACATGCACACGATGGACTAGATGAAGTAACCACAACAACACTAACTGATACGTTTGAGCTTAAACATAGTGTCACTTCCGATGTGGTACGATTCGATCCAGCTGATCTTGGGTATGAAACGGTTGAAACCGACTTGCTTAAGGGTGGCGATGCTGCACACAATGCCGAAATTGTTCGAAATGTTCTATCGGGTACCTCGACAAAAGCCCAACGTGACATCGTTGAATTAAATGCAACGTTTGCAATACACGTGAGTGGAGTTGCAGCATCATTGAATGAGGCTCAACAAATGGCCAAAGAAAGTATTGATTCCGGTTCTGCGTTTAAAAGTTTGAACCTGTTCGCGTCAGCTACCCAAGACCATAATAAGTCCTGATGGATATACTTGATAAAATTTACGACAAGTCGAAGGAGGACGTAGCCAAACGCAAGCGATTGGTTTCAGTGTCCGATTTCCGGTCGATGGAGGGTTACGAAGGCGAGCGAGTCAGTTTGTATGACGCGCTTCGGCGGAAAAACGATCAAGCTGTTAGGATTCTGGCTGAAATTAAGAAAGCCTCACCATCTCAGGGCTTGATCCGGGAGGACTTTAATCCACGTGATCTGGCTTTGGAATATGTTGAGAATGGCGCTTCAGCGCTATCGGTACTCACAGATGAGCCATTTTTCCAGGGGCATCTGAATTATCTGTTTGAAGTAGCGAAGGCGGTTCAAGTTCCTGTTTTAAGAAAAGATTTTATCCACGATGTTTATCAGATCGAAGAAGCAAGGGCTTTTGGAGCGGACGCGATTTTATTGATCGCTACCATGCTGGATCCGATACATCTGCGAGATCTTCACCAGGCAGCTTCTGAATTGGGAATAGAATGTCTGGTTGAATGTTACGATGAGCATGATTTAGATAATACTGACTTTGGCATCGTTCGAATTTTTGGTGTCAATAATCGCGATTTGCGCACATTCAAGGTTGATGTCCACCGTGGGACAGAGATGCTTTGCAGAGCTCCTGAACATGTTGTGACTGTATCCGAAAGTGGACTGAAAACTCCAGCCGACATTAAACTGCTCCACGATGCAGGAATAGATGCAGCGTTGATTGGTGAACACTTCATGCGGCAATCCAAAGTGGGACCAGCATTACAGGAAATTTTAAACTATTGATGATATGTTTTTAGACGATAAGCGAGTACGAATCAAAATCTGCGGAATTACCCGACTTGAAGATGCCAGGTTCGCTTCCGGTGCGCTGGTTGACTATCTGGGATTTATCTTTTGGCCTGAGTCAAAACGCTATATCGTACCAGCAGAAGCCGGAGCCATTATCAGTTGGCTTGAGGGTCCGGAGTGTGTTGGAGTTTTTGTCGATCAGCCAATCGACGACGTGAATGACTACGGGCATATTTCCGGGATTCAATTCGTACAGTTACATGGTGATGAGACTCCTGATTACTGTAAGTTAATGGAGCACAAAATTATTAAGGCATTTAGGGTGTCTCCTGAAATGACCGCAGATCACCTTAGATATCTGATTGATCCATACACGAATGTAGTCGATCATTTCTTGTTCGATACATTCAAAAAGGGGATGCCAGGGGGGACAGGAGAGACTTTTGACTGGGACATACTTCAACGGGTAGCAGAAGAATTTCCAATATTCCTTTCCGGTGGACTCCATCCGGAGAATGTTGCAGACGCTCTTAAACAGGTTCATCCTTGGGCAGTAGATGCGTCAAGCAAATTGGAGTCAGAGCCGGGAGTTAAGGATTTTCAGCTGATGGATGATTTCATCGAAGCTGTCAGACACTATAATGAAACATTTGAACTATGAATACCACAACATATAATTTTCCAACTCAAAACGGTTATTTCGGGAAATTCGGAGGTAAATTTGTCCCCGAAATTCTTATCCCAGCTCTGGAAGAACTCGAAATCGCCTATTCTGAGGCCCAGAATGATCCAGAGTTTCGACGCGAATACCTCGAACTGTTGAATGAGTATGTTGGAAGACCAACACCTCTGACTTTCGCAGAAAGATTGACTGACTATTACGGAAAAGGTAAAATCTACCTGAAACGCG
This sequence comes from uncultured Chitinophagales bacterium, assembly GCA_964550435.1. Lineage (GTDB taxonomy): Bacteria > Bacteroidota > Rhodothermia > Balneolales > HLUCCA01 > UBA11400. The sequence continues at coordinate 95,848 of CAZJZI010000001.1, forward strand.
AAGATTTATGCCACACTGGTGCTCACAAAATCAACAATACCGTGGGCCAGGTGCTTCTCGCAAAACGTATGGGTAAAACAAGAATCATTGCAGAGACAGGGGCCGGGCAACATGGCGTGGCAACAGCAACGGTTTGCGCTCGGTTTGGGGTAGATTGTGTGGTCTACATGGGTGCTGAAGACATGGAGCGTCAGAAGCTAAATGTCGATCGGATGCGGTTGTTAGGAGCTGAGGTTCGAGGAGTCCACAGCGGATCTAAAACGCTAAAGGATGCGACAAATGAGGCAATCCGTGATTGGGTGACTAATGTTTCTGATACATTTTACATCATTGGATCAGTTGTTGGACCACATCCTTATCCGATGATGGTACGTGATTTCCATCGGATTATTGGCGATGAAACCAAGTCTAGATTGATGGAACTCGAAGGCAGACTACCGGACTATGTCATCGCCTGTGTTGGTGGTGGATCAAATGCTATGGGTATATTTTATCCCTTCCTGAACGACGAAACTGTAAAATTAATAGGTACTGAAGCCGCCGGATTGGGTGCTGATACCGATCAAACGGCGGCAACCTTCAGTAAAGGAAAACCTGGAGTGTTACACGGATCGCTGAGCTATCTGCTTCAGACGCCACAGGGACAAATCGCATTAGCTCACTCGGTGAGTGCCGGCCTTGATTATCCCGGCGTGGGTCCCGAACATGCTCATTTACATGATACCGGTCGTGTTAAATACGTTCCGGTAACGGATACACAAGCTTTAGATGCAGTTAAACTAACTTCTCGGTTAGAAGGTATTATTCCTGCACTTGAGACTGCCCATGCTATAGCATTTCTGGACGTCCTTATGCCATCAACGAACAAAGATGACCTTGTTATCATCAATTGTTCGGGACGTGGAGACAAAGACATGGGAACAATATCGAAATTTTTATAAGCTATAATCATGCCTACAGACAGAATTAAACGCGTTTTTGAACAAAAAACGAATAATAAAATCATGAGTCTTTTCATAACTGCCGGTTATCCGGATTTGGAAAGCACTCCCTCACTCATTTTGGAACTGGAACGGGCCGGAGCTGATATTATCGAATTAGGTATGCCATTCAGTGATCCATTGGCAGATGGGTCCACCATTCAGAGATCCAGTGAAATTGCGATTGAGAACGGGACCGATTTAGATACGATTTTTAACATGGTTCGTGAAGTCCGGAAATCGTCTGATATACCAATTGTTCTAATGGGATACATAAATCCAGTCTTGCATTATGGAATAGAAGATTTCTTTGAGCAGGCAGCTTCAGTTGGTGTTGATGGGTTTATTCTACCCGATGTTCCCGTTGAGGAATCAGGATTAATAAAAGAGGCGTGTAAATCAAGACAGATGGCACTCATATATTTGGTTGCTCCAAACACGGCTGACGCACGTATGCATCGAATTGATGAAGAGTCTGAAGGTTTTGTGTATTGTGTCTCAGTCACGGGAGTTACAGGTGCCAGGGAAGGGACGACAGTTGCAGACTCGGTGGACCGGTTCATTGATAGGGTACGTACTAATGTGACACGCAATCCGGTTTTGGTCGGATTTGGGATAAAATCACATGCCGATGCCATGAAAGTTTCTGAAAAAGTCGCTGGATTTGTGGTTGGAAGTGCGCTTATCAATTTTATTGCGGCTAATTATCCCAATTCAGACTGGATGCAACGTACCGGTGAGTTTGTTGAGGATATAAAGTCGGGTAAGAATTGATTGAATGAGTAACAGTTGATTAGAACTAACATCAACTCACATGATAATGTCATTCAATTTAATCGCCCATATTCGTATACTAAGCGCAGAAATGACGATTAAATCCAATATTTTCATGAAATACACTCCGATTTTATCACTATTTATACTAGCCGTACTCATTTCTGCATGTGGAGGTGACTACAGACAAAAGGCAGCTGGGCAACCTTCAGAAATTGTTGTAGCCATGGACTCTTCACGCATTGAAGGTCCTATTGGTCAAGCATTGAACGATACTTACGGTGAGTATATCACGACCATGCCACGTCGTGAACCCATGTACGACCTTCGATTCCGAGATTTTAAGTCACAGTCGGAATTGGAGAACATCCAAAAGAGCAGAAACCTCATTTTTGCTGGTACTCTGGATGAAGATACCAACATAGGTATGTTTTTGCGCTCGATACTCAGTGAGGATGTTCAGAATCGGGTAAGGAGTGGAGAATTACGAGAGATCTCACTTCGAGATAGATGGTATCGTGATCAATGGATCGTGATTTATACCGGAACCGATGAGCAGGAAATTGCTCAAAGAATCCGAAACGGCTCAAGGGGTCAAATGAACTCGTTATACGATATGGAACTCGCACGCTGGACCGAAGAAGTCTACCGAAGGGGAGAACAACCGTTACTCGCTGACACTCTTATGATGGAACACGGGTTCAAGATACGGGTTCAACACGATTACGAAAGAGGAATCGATACTACCGATTTTGTTTCACTTCGTCGTTATCTTCCTGACAACGATCGATGGATCTGGTTTCATTGGATTGACGGGGTCGAGAATTTTGACTCGGTAACTGAAGAGTGGATTCATGCTAAACGTGATAGTCTGCTAGAGATTTACATCCGAGGTACCAGAGAAGAGGCTTATACTCGAACCGATCATAGAAGAAGTCTTGAGACTAAGTATATACAACTTAATGGAAAACCGACCTACGAATCTAAAGGGATGTGGGTAATGAATGACTTCTCAATGGGAGGTCCTTTCATCAATTATACCATTTACGATGAGACCCAGAAGCGGATCTATTTCATGGAATTTGGTCAGTTCTCACCCCGCTATCGCCAACGACGATTCCTGTATCAATTTGAAGCTATAGCAAGAACCTTCGAAACAGACCCCGATTTCAGGGTCGGTTCACAGACCATTCAGCAAGTAGAAACACCAGCCGTCACTGAATGACTTCATCAAACCATCGTTTCCATTTCATCAGGGATTCGCTGGAATCAAGGAAGCAGAGTGGTCGTTTTCGCGAACTAATTCCGGTTCAACACACTGAAAATTCTACGATTCAGGTTAATGGAAACACTTATATCAACCTGAGTTCCAATGACTACCTGGGACTCAGCAGCCACCCAGAGGTTATATCGTGCTCCAAGTATTATCTCGACAAATTTGGTCCAGGTAGTGGTGCCTCAAGACTTATTACCGGCTCTGGTGATTACCACAAGCAACTAGAGCAAGATCTCGCCAATTGGCTTGGAACTGAATCTGCTCTACTATTTAACAGTGGGTATCAGTTGAACAGTTCGTTGATTCCAGCCATTGCAGATCGTGATACGGTTATTTACTCCGACCGGCTCAATCACAACTCATTGGTACGGGGAATCGTTGCCAGCCGGGCAACGATGCGAAGATATAAACACCTTGATTATACACATCTTGAGTCTCTCCTTGAAAAAGACACACACAAAACTCGTAAAGTTATAGTATCAGAAAGTGTTTTCAGCATGGATGGAGATATCGCCGATTTAGAGGTATTGTCGCAGCTGGCAAACACATACAATGCAATACTGGTCGTAGATGAAGCTCATGCTATAGGTATATTAGGTCCGGGTGGTAAGGGGATTGGACATACCTTTGACCGTATAGACATTCGTATTGGTACCTTTGGAAAGGCATTCGGATCATTTGGTGCATATGTTGCTGGTTCAAATGACCTCATTAGTTATTTAATAAACTATTGTGGCGGTTTTATTTACACCACCGCATTACCGCCTTCTGTTGTTGGTTCTACTCAATGTGCCTTGGATCTTATTAAGGGGATGGATTCAGAAAGAAAAACTTTGATACAATTGAGTCAATGGTTCCGGGATGAATTGAATAAAAGTGGGTTTCATACCTTTGGGTCGGCTTCGCACATCGTTCCAGTACATGTCGGGGACGAATTCAAGGCACTACATTTGTCTGAATCTTTGAAAGATTATGGGTATTGGGTAAATGCCATTCGCCCGCCTACCGTTGAACCGGGTACAAGTAGACTCCGATTCACGCTAAACATTCACCACACCAGGGAAGACTTGTCTGGATGTATCGAAATCATCCAAAAAAGTGTATCTTCCGAACCATGACTCGCCGAAAAGCACCTATTCGTACTGCAGATTTTTACTTTTACCATGGTTGGGCATTCCCTCCAGGGGTTTGGAATAGTGTAATCAATCAGATTAAGCGATCACTCCCAGGATCTGCCGGAATCAACCCTGATTTTTACGTCAATAACCGTGGATATTTCAGTGATCCGTCTGCGATTGTCCGAATGAGACAGGGTGACCTACAAATTGTTGTGGCACATTCGCTTGGATTACATTTTGTGCCGGTCAGTTTACTTCACAAAGCCGATGTATTAATCAGTATTTCGGGATTTCTTGACTTTCATGCCGTTCAACCTGACTTATCGAAAAAAGTTGTAGAAAAGATGATAAAACAATTCGATAATCACCCTGGGGATGTGCTCAAAGAGTTTTATGCTAACGTTTTTGATCCAGAACCGGTAAGTCCAAATTTCCAATTTGAAGACGTTTCCAACATCAGGCTCGCTCGATTGCTCGAAGATTTGACATTTTTGAACACAAACCAACTCTCGGAGCGAATATTCCCGGATTCCTGCCAGATTTACCTATTTCACGGATCTCAGGATCGGATAGTACCTGCAGCACACACGCAACAATGGATGATGGGAATGAACCAAACATCAGGTCGGATTGTTGTGGGTGGTGGACACGCCCTACCGGTGACACACTCCGATGAAATCGTCCAGGGGATAATCAAAGCGATAAAACGAATTTTAGATTGATCATGGTTCACATTGGTTCACAAGATGACGAGCTACTAAAAGCAGTTGTAGCCGACTCTTTCGGTCAGCATGCCCGAAACTACAACGAGTTTGCCAAAGTACAGCGAACAGCTGCCGAATTTCTGGTTTCAATGATAGATGACCAGCTGAGTGAATTATCCGGGCCATATCTTGAAATTGGTGCTGGAACGGGTTTTTTGACCCAACCTTTACTCAAACATTTACAATCCGGTGTGTTTTACGTCACAGACCTCTCCGAAGAGATGCTTCATGTATGTCGTGAGAATCTCGTAGTACCTACTGGTACTGAGATCGTATTTGATATTCGCGATGCAGAACAACCTCTCGATTCGCAAGAATACGGCCTTATTGCCACGGCTATGACCGCTCAGTGGTTTGAAGATACAACAGCCACACTCAAACGTTATGCCGAATCACTGAAACCTGGTGGGCTTTTGATTTATTCATATCTGGACGAATCTTGTTTCCCTGAATGGAAGGCACTTTGCGCTGAATCTGGTGTGCCATTCACCGGGAATCCATTACCAACAAGTGCTCCGTTACAAATTGATACGAACAGATTTTGTTGGGAAAGTACAACCAATGAATTCTTTTCTGAATCATACGATTCGCCCTCAGAATTTTTTCGGAATCTCAAACGTATTGGTGCCGGAACGCAGAAAAGAGGCAATAAAAATTCGGTTGGTGCTGTATTGAACCTCAATGAGCATTGGCTCAAGAAGGGCCTGGATTCGTTTAAAATCACCTATGGTATCACATTTGGTGCAATTCGACGCAAGATAATCTAGATAATGAGCACACATGGCTACAAATCAGTATGGGTAACGGGAACAGATACAGATGTTGGTAAATCTGTTGTAGCCGCCATGTTGGTTACGGCTTTGGAGTCGTCATATTGGAAACCGATTCAAAGTGGCACTCTGACAGGAACAGACATGGAGTTCGTTAAACAGGTTTCCGGCTTGACAAAAGATCATTTTATACCTGAAGTGTATAAAACCACACAGCCGCTTTCTCCTCATTTGAGTGCTAAAATCGACAATATTACCATCGATCTGGATTCATTTCATGAACCGGATGCCGCTGTTATCAAAAACAAATACCTAATTATAGAAGGCGCCGGGGGAGTGCTTGTTCCAATCAACGCAGAAAACTACGTGATTGATTTAATTAAGCAAATAGCCGCTCCAGTTGTTATTGTTTGTAGATCCACACTTGGGACTATCAATCATTCTTTGACCACGATCGAAGCACTTCGTTCCAGAGGAATCCCAATCAAAGGATTTATCATGAACGGCCCAAAAAACCTCGAAAATGAACTCGCTGTGAAGGATTACGGTCAAATTGAACACCTTGGAAGTCTGCCTAAACTAGATAAAGTTGACCGAGCTACACTTCTCAAAATTTGGAAAGAAGAAGGCTTTGAAACTCATTTCAATTCATGAGCTCATTCATCTGGAAACCATTCACGATTCAAGGTACTAGTCCCGAACCACTTAAAGTTGAATCGGGGTCTGGTCTATATCTAACGCTTGCGGATGGAAGGAAAATTAAGGATTTAATCTCAAGTTGGTGGGTCAATGTACATGGTCACGCCCATCCAGCCATTGCCAACGCGATATATGAACAAGCAACGAAGCTGGAACATGTAATATTTGCAGACTATACCCACGATCCGGCAGAGAAATTGGCATCAAAATTAATTGGATCAACTTCCGGTCTATTTGGCAAAGTTTTCTTTTCCGACAATGGCTCGACAGCAGTAGAAGTAGCTCTGAAAATTGCAAAGCAACATTGGCGAAACAAAGGTATTAATACAAGAAATCGCCTTCTTGCATTTGAAGGTGCTTATCATGGTGACACATTCGGAGCCATGTCTGCCGGTGAGCGTAGTATATTTAATGAGGCATTTAGTGAATGGATGTTTGAAGTTGATCATTTGGCTTTTCCAGAGACATGGATTGATGACACCACTTTACCGGACAAAGAATCCAGGATCCTGAACGAAGTGGAATCAATATTTGGAAGCTCACCTGACACCTATGCTGCAATCATCATTGAACCTCTGATTCAGGGAGCAGGTGGAATGCGTATGTGCCGGTCAGATTTTATGCTGAAACTGGTTGAAATCGCTAAAAAATACAGTGTTTTGGTGATTTTTGACGAAGTAATGACCGGATTTGGTCGTACGGGCAGTCTATTTGCGTTTCAGAAGGCTGATGTACAACCAGACATGATTTGCTTGTCGAAAGGCCTCACGGGTGGTTTTATGCCTATGTCTGTAACACTGACGACTAATGAGGTTTTTGAACCATTCAACGCCCCGGATTCACTGAAAACATTTTGGCACGGACATTCTTATACCGCTAATCCACTGGGGTGCGCGGCAGCCCTTGCCTCAATGGACGTATTCGAATCAGGGGAGAGTCGGTATGATGTGATTGGCACTATGTATACTGAGCTTATAGTTCAATTAGGTCAACTTCAAAACGTTGAAAAGATCCGTCATTGTGGGACTATTCTGGCCTTTGATGTTAAAACCAAGGATCAATCATCTGGATATCTGAATTCATTAGGACAGGTTTTTAAAAAGAAAGCCCTTGAGCGTGGAATGCTACTCAGACCGCTCGGGAATGTGGTGTATTTAATGCCACCATACTGTATTAAAAAAGCAGAGCTCGATGAGACCTGTCATGATGTAATTGACATTCTCAACGAGCTCTGAGCTTAATTATGACCTGTTAGATTCAGGCTTCAACAGCCTCTGGTTGTTTCCGGGTCTTGTGCGCAATACGTGGTTTCAGTCCCAGTAACTCAAACATTTGATGATCTTCATCTATCGCATTGTTTGGTGTAGTTAGTAATTTTTCACCAGCAAATATTGAGTTTGCACCAGCCATAAAACATAAAGCTTGTTCAGTAACAGGCATTTCTACTCGTCCGGCAGACAATCGAACCATAGCGTCAGGCATCAGAATACGAGCGGTCGCGATCATTCTAACCATTTCCCACACTGAAACGCGTTTTTGATTTTCAAGTGGAGTTCCTTCAACAGCAATAAGTGCGTTAACAGGAACAGACTCTGGGTGAATGTCGAGAGTTGCAAGGGTATGAAGCATATTGATTCTATCTTCATCCGTTTCACCAAGACCAATAATCCCACCAGAGCAAACTGAAATATTCGCTTTCTGGACGTGAGAAATAGTATTCAGTCTGTCATCATACGTTCTTGTAGTGATAATTCGACTATAAAAGTTCTCACTGGTGTCCAGATTATGATTGTAGGCTGTTAGTCCAGCTTCTTTGAGTCTTACCGCTTGCTCTGGTGTTAGCATGCCCAATGTCGCACAAACTTCCATTCCTAGTTCGTTAACCCCACGAACCATATCCAAAACGTGATCAAAATCTTTATTGTCGCGTACTTTCCTCCATGCCGCACCCATGCAGAATCGTGTAGATCCTGAATCGTGTGCTTTCTTTGCAGCATCCAGAACCTCGTCTACAGGCATCAGGCCTGCTGGGTCAATCTCGGTGTTGTATCTCGCCGATTGCGGACAGTATGCACAATCTTCGGGACATCCACCCGTCTTGATGGAGAGAAGTGTATTAACCTGAACTTCACCAATAGCCTGGTGTTCTTCATGAACGCGTGACGCCCGGTAAATGAGCTCTAATAGGGGTGAGTTATAAATATCTGAAACTTCTTCGAGTGTCCAGTCGTGTCGGATAACGGCCATAGTAACAACTATCATTAAATGATTGGATTGAATGTATGCCGATGAAATTACCACAAAACATCGAAAATCTCAGAAAAAATGTACGTTCATTAACCAATCTGAAAGAAAGTGACTAAAATTGGACTCAAACGAGTCGATACTGAGTAAAAAACGCTATCTTAATGCAGGCATTATTTGGAGTCAAAACCTTAACCACTGATTCTGTTTTTCAGCATGGATGTACTGATATCGGGAAAAACTTCGTTCAAAGTAGAAGTCCCCTATAAACTTATTGAAACCGGCCCTAAGGGTGAAAAACCCCTGATTGTTTATCTCCATGGAAAAGGTCAGAACATCCCACTTTTCGAACGCCAGGTTAAGGACATGATGAACATCAATGCCTATCATTTATTTATACAAGGTCCGTATGCAGACTTTGAACTCACAAGAAATAAAGAAAAGTGGGGTTACTCCTGGTACCTGTACAATGGCAGGCAGGGTTCCTTTGTAAAATCTCTTGAGTATACTGCAGAATTTATTCAGGAAATTATCGATCACATAATCAAATTCATTAAGGTATCGCGTCTTTGTGTTGTTGGTTATTCCATGGGTGGATACATGGCAGGGTATTTTGGAACCTCACGCTGGAAACATACGAATGAGCTAGTGGTCATTAATGGTCGCATCAAAACGGAACTTCTTGGCACAAAATGGCCGAATTTAAAGCACCAGAGGGTTTTGGCCGTTCACGGACTAAAAGATGAAATCGTAAGTCCGGACTCTCAGAAAGAACATATTCAAAAAATGATAGACAAAGGAATCGATGCAACGTTCCTCGGAGTTAATGACGGACATAAGCTTTCAATCACGATGATCAAAAAAACTATCGATTGGTTGAAAAATCAAGGATATACATTAGTAGAAGAATCTGATAAAAAGTAAAATTAATTAAAAAAATCAGATGTTTGTGGTTGACTAATTTCATCAAAAAGCATATTTACCTTATGCATAACTACGATACCGAACGACACTGAAGAAAATTGAGGAACCATGCGGATTTTGGTCATTGAGGACGACGATGTAGTCAGAACGTTGATTCAACGCGTGTTGGAGAAGAACGGCTATGAAGTAACATCTGTATCTCAGGCAATTCAGGGGGAAAAGCTTGCACAAGATGGGTCATATGAATGCATTATCCTTGATCTGGCACTTCCAGATAAGAATGGTTTAGATGTCTGCAATGATCTGAGGGAGTCTGGAGTTAGCACACCGATTTTGATTCTTTCGGCTCGAAAGAATATCGATACTAAAGTCTCAGGGTTGACAGCCGGTGCGGATGATTATCTTACTAAGCCATTTGATAACAAAGAGTTAATCGCCAGGATTCAAACAATTACCCGACGAGTCCGTTCTAATCCCGATGCGGTATCAAACGATACGCTGGCTTGTGGTGAATTGAAGTTACATCTGATAAAACGGGAGTTTACTGTGAAAGGCACTCCTGTATGGTTGACTAATAATGAATTCAACCTAATGGCCTACTTGATGAAACATGCGGATAAGGTTGTTGATAAAGAAGAGCTTGCAGATAAAGTATGGGGAATAAAGTTTGACACGCAGACAAACTTTATCAATGTCTATGTGAGTTATGTTCGCAAGAAAATTAATGAGGTTACGGATAAGGATTACATCCAGACTGTTCGTAAGCGTGGATTTATTTTGAAATCGAATCCAGACGGTTGATAATCACACCATGTAATCGGCGAAATTGAAAGGGAGTCCGGCTAGTGACTCCCTTTTTTTGTTTCAAGACTTATTCTTCTTGTAAATGACCGCAAAACCTTTGATATAAGCATTGATTGCAGCTTCAACGACGTCAGGCGACGCCGCTTTTACCTGATACTTTTCTGATTGATAACCCAGTGTAAGTGTAGCTACTACAAGTGCGTTCGTTCCGGGACTCAGTACCTCAAGATTATGGTCTAACAAATCTACTTTCAATATTTTATCAGACTCCTTGCGTATGGCTCCCAAAACCGAGTCAAGCGGACCAACACCATTCTGAGCTGATTGAACCTCGACGCCATTTACGTTCATGGTAACCAAAGCGTGAACAAATCCATTTTTACGCATGGTAATATCGTAATCCATGATCTCGACGGGGTACTCAAGGTCGGCGATATCATTAAACACTAAAGATTGAAGGACTTCCATCTCTTTAGGTGTCAGTGACTTTCCTTTTCTGTTGATTTTACCCAGATACTCCTGCATGAGTTTCTGTTGCTTCGGATCCATTTTCAGCTGAGCGAGCAAGGTGTCTCGAGATTTTCCGAATGCTTCCTGTTGTACCTGAAGATATCCCGACGAAATGAAATCCATGACTTGATTCAGGTCATTATCAAGCACAGGTGAGGGAAGTGCATGTTTAACAACAACCGGGGTGTCCTTCAGTCCGGTCCCCGTCAGAACAAGAATGACTTTTTTGCCTTTGAACTCATCAAGATTATTCTTCAAGGCTGCTAGTGGCAGTGCACAGGACGGTTCGGTGAAAATACCTTCATCGGCTGACATTTCACGTAGTGCCAGCAGAATTTCCTGCTCTGTAACAGTATAAGCGAGTCCGTTTGAGTCTTCTATTCCTCTGAGAACCTTATGAAAATCGATTGGGTCCGCAGCAGCGACTGCTGTAGCCATTGTGGTTACATACTCTTTGATCACCTTTTCCTTCTTGAAGATACCCTCGACCACGGGTGATGCTTCATTCGGCTGTATGGCGACCAGACGAGGCATATGATCACTTAAACCTCCATCAATAGCTTCCCTGAAACCCTTATGGATAGCCCCAAAATTGGTACCGCAACCTACTGGAATCAAAACATAGTCAAAAGGTTCGTTCTGCTGCTCAATGACCTCATAGGAAAACGTTTTTTGTCCCTCCTCGCGGAAAACATAATCACCTGCCAGATAGTAATTTCCTTCTTTAGCGAACTTCTTGCATAACTTCTCGCAAGTTGAGAAATCTCCTTTGATTCGCAGGATACTTGCATTAAACATGGTTGCCTGTGCAAGTTTTGCCTCCGAAGTGTTCTCGGGAACAAACACAAAACATGGAATCTTGAAATAGGATGCATACATAGCAACAGAAGCGGCCATATTTCCGGTGGATGCCAGGCATATCGCATCTACACTTAATTCCATCGCTTTTTGGACTTCTATGTAGCTACCACGATCCTTGAAGCAACCAGAAGGATTTTGAAGTTCCATTTTTGCCCACATATCGACACCGTATCGCTCACTTAGAATGTCCAATCGTCTCAGTTCCGTAGGCTGATGTTTCAGTGGGTCTGGAACGATATTCTTAATTGGAAACTGAGGTTCAGGTCTCGATTCCTCGTATTTAACGGTCAGAACTCCACCACATTGAGTACAATAGGTTGAAGTTTCTCTCTCATCATTCAGATGGTCACATAACAAACAACGAAGCGTATAAGCTGAAGACATAGGTTTTATCCAATACGATTTATAATTAGTCAGGAAAATTAACCAGGTAGAAAAGCGATCAACAATTCAGTCCCGGATGTATCGAACCATCACTGGTCTGTATAAGGCAGCAGAATAATCTCTTCGAAATCAAGTTCGAGTTCGTCCATGATAGGTGTCATCAGGGCATCGATTTCCTCTTCTGATATGGAATCTATACCACTGATCTCTACATATAGGGTGTCCGTTTGTTCATGTAGGAACCACCGTGACTTTTCGGCATTGAATGCGGTACGAATTTGCGATACCAATTCATTGATATCGTTTTCGAATAACGTCAGGTCATCATCTGTTGACATAATTGCTCCGGGCGGACTCTCGTTTCGGTTCACCTATAAATTACTTCTTTTTTTTGATTTCGCACAGGCAAGAGTCCCATTGCTTTAGTACTTTGGGTGAAATTTTCGATACATAATGAATAATCATGCAATGAGTTCTCACAGTAATAACCTTTATAACTGGGTTGAATCACTAATTACAATACGAAGTAAAGAATCGCGCTTGATTTTAGGCACCATGTCGGGAACATCGATTGATGGTCTTGACGTTGCATTATGCCGATTTTCAGGTTCGGGATTAACTACAGAATTTAAAGTGATTCACCACGGAACCGTAACGTACTCTGACAGTCAGGCGTCTGTACTTCGGGAATTTGCTACCCAGGAAATGGTCAACATGCAGAAATTGACCATTTATCATGCACAGTTGTCTCACTGGCACGCCGAGATGATTTCTGAGCTTCTAAAAGAATGGAATGTCGATCCAAATTCGATTGATTTACTGGCATCACATGGGCAGACCATCCGGCATGCTCCAAGACGTATACACCAAATGGAAAATCTCCCAAACAGCACTTTTCAACTGGGTGATGGTGACCATCTTGCCGTGCTCACTGGTATTATCACAGTGCATGATTTCAGACAAAAACACATTGCCGTGGGGGGTGAAGGAGCGCCACTGGCGGGATATGGGGATCGAATTCTGTTCACCGGAGACCGGAGGAGTAAAGTTTTGCTCAATGTAGGGGGGATATCGAATATCACAATACTGGACGTAAACGATGCTGATGGGATTCCAATGACCTTCGATACTGGTCCCGGGAACACGTTGATGGATCACGTGATGCGCGGGTTGGGCGAAGGTGTCAGATACGACGAAGGAGGCCGGATAGCGGCAATGGGTGTGGTGAACGAAGCGTTGCTCCGATCCTTGAAAGCACATCCGTATTTCGGTCAACCGGCTCCAAAGACGACTGGGCCCGAGGCCTTTTCACCGGAATTTTTGTCCACAAGTGTTCAGAGTTCTGGGTGTGGTGCGATATCCCTGGCGGACATGATGGCGACGTTGAATCGTTTCACGGCCGAAACCATAGCCGATGCGATACTTGAGTTTACAAAAGGGCTTGGGAAGGTACCTGTCTACATCAGTGGAGGTGGTGCGCATAATCAAACTCTAGTGTCGAATTTAAAGACAGCCTTGAGACAAGACGAAGTAGCGGATTTTTCTGTACTGGGAGTAGATGCAGACGCTAAGGAAGCGGTCTTTTTTGCAGCTTTGGCCAATGAATGCGTCATGGGTCGTCCCGTGGATGTGCCTCAACCCGATGGAACATACAAAAAAACGGTATTGGGTAAAATCAGTTTCCCGTCCTGATATTGGTACCAATTAGTCACGAATTTTCACATTTATTTAATACCTCAGTTTGAAGAATTGATTAAGTTGTGGAGTATTAATCCAAAAGTCCCCCTACAAAAGCTTTAATTGTCGAAAGGAATTGTTATGTCTACTTTTTCACGTCGTGATTTTCTTAAAACTGGTGCCCTTGGATCATTAGTGGCCGGAACAGTCGGTGTTTCCTGTGTTGGAGCGGGTGCAGGAAATGGAACAAACTGGAAAGGTGGCGCCAAAAATGTGATTTTTATGGTCAGTGATGGTATGAGTGCTGGCACACTCAGTATGGCCGATCACATGATCCGTATTCAACGTGGAACTCCTTCGACATGGATCGATCTTTACGAATCCAATCGAGCTAAACGTTCCCTGATGGACATGGCATCGCTGACCTCCAAAGTGACGGATTCGGCAGCGGCCTCTGCTTCATGGGGCGGTGGACACCGGGTTCAGAACGGTTCGCTGAATGTTGGACCGAATGGTGAAGAGTACACACCCATCCTGACTAAATTCAAGAATGCAGGAAAGAAAACCGGATTGGTTACAACAACCCGTATCACTCACGCTACACCGGCCGGATTCATTGCTAATGTGCCAAGCCGAAGTATGGAGAATGAAATCGCCGTTCAAATGCTTGACCGTGGAGTGGATGTGTACTTCGGTGGTGGACGTCGCTTTTTTTCTGGCGACCAGCGTCAGGACAATCGTGATCTTTTTGCCGAATTTGCTGCAAAGGGATACACATTGGCAAATAACAAAACCGAAATGAATGCTTTGACAGGGGCGACTCCAGTTTTGGGATTGTTTACCGATGACCATTTGCCTTACGTTGTGGATCACAACAATATTCCAGAGCTTCTACAAACAGTGCCAACACTTGCTGAAATGACCGACAAGGCTCTGCAAATGCTTTCCGGATCACAAGGTTTCATCCTTCAGGTTGAAGGTGGAAAGATTGATCACGCAGCTCACAGTAACGATGCATCTGGATTGGTTTTTGATCAGATCGGCTTCGATGATGCCGTAGCCGTTGCCGCAAAATTTGTTGAAGCTAATCCAGATACTTTACTCATCATCACATCAGACCACGGAAATGCAAATCCAGCACTAAATGGTGATGGTCCGGGTTATGCTAATGCCGATCCTTTTTTTGAGACACTTCTCAAAGCGACCAGAACCAATAATTCTATACTGGATATGCTCAGTGAAACCGATTCTGCTTCAAGAATCCGTGAGGTCGTAGAGATGTACACATCTCATGCGATCACGGTTGAAGAAGCCGGTTATCTTAAACAAGCTATGCAGGGGACCTACAAAAATCTGTACAAGCTGATGAACTCCCGACATGCTGTTCTTGGACAAATTCTGGCCAATTATACTGCAGTAAATTTCACAGGAAACAATCATACCAGCGATCTGGTTGAACTAGCAAGCATGGGACCGGGAAGCGAAGCCATCAATGGATTCGTAAAAAACACAGAACTCCACAACATAATGCTAGAGGCAGCCGGAGTTCCGGTCAGTGCGTAATACGATTTGATTCAAATAAATTAAATGGAGTCTTGGGTAACCCAGGATTCCATTTTTTTTAGTTCTACGGTTAATTTTCCGCGTACTATTCTGGCCTTATCGGCAAAATCCTGCTGTTTAAGAGTGTATTCCCGTCTGCCATCTGTGGTTTCGACACAGATTGGCTCCAATCCGTAAGAACTCAAATCATACGGACTCGCTTGCATGTCGAAGTATCGAATCTCCCGGGCCAGTAAGAACGTCTCCCATATCAGCTCGGATCCCAACCAGGGATGAAACTTATACGCCCATTTGTACAGATCCATATTAGCGTGGATACAACCTCCTTGCTCAAATCGAAGTCGTTGCTCATAGGTAGGGTTTAAGCTATTTAAAGGTTCTGCCTCGGGAGTAAAGAACCTGAATGCATCATAGTGTGAGCACCGAATAGGCAGGGAATCGACAGTAGTTGCTATATCATCAGGACTCAACCGAAGCGGAAGTTGCTGATGACGAACCTCTTCAATTTTGTAGACCATTGCCCATTCGTGTAAACCATGGCATCCAAAGGCAGGAGGTCTGTTTAATATTGCTTGTTGTAGCTCAATAACCCAACGCAGCATTTTTAGTCGTTTTTCCGGAAAATCGATCGAATCGAGTACCCATCTTTGCTTATGAGTTTCCAAACGGTACTTTGAGTCAGATGGAATCCAATTGGAGGGGGGATGGACACTAAAACCTGGGTTCCACGTTAGAAGTTTGGTTGGTCCAAATGAGTAGTATTCAAAAAGAAAATCCTCGATGGGTTGTCTGACCTGGCGACCCCGTTTTTCGAAGTAGGGCTCCAAAATATCGGATACACGCTGCTCCAACTCCATGCTGAAATCTGTTCTGATATCAGTGTCGTGATTCCGAAGTATTGTGTCGAAAATTTGCATATCACCAAAAATACAAATTATCCATTGCAGGTGCTTGGAGTGTTAAACCTGGAGTATTGATTTATTGAAAATGTTTGTAGTATACTGATAATCAGTTGGTTAGAGTTGTCAATCTAAACAGAAAGGTGTCTTATGAATCCAGTTATGAAAAATATTCTGGCATTTGTTGCCGGAATTGTAATAGGTAGCGTAGTCAATTCGATGATCGTATCACTCAATGGAGTTCTGATTCCATTACCCGAAGGGGCAGATGTCTCGTCTATGGATGGTCTCGCGGCTTCAATGTCTATGTTTAAACCAATTCACTTCTTGATGCCGTTTTTGGGTCATGCCGTCGGGACTTTCGTGGGAGCTTATATCGCTGCCAAATATGCTGCTACAAACGGGAATACATTCGCATGGATTATTGGGGCGCTTTTTTTCGCAGGTGGTACAACTATGATCTTCACTATTCCATCACCAATGTGGTTTAACATCATTGATTTGGTACTGGCTTACTTCCCGATGGCGTTTCTGGCCATTAAAATGGTATCGAAAAAGTAATTAATCCCGCATTTCTGTCCATATCTGCTTATTTTCTGTGATTAAAATGTGTCGAATGTATCTTTTTTCACTAAAGCATAAGTATGGACAGTATTGAGACATGGATTGAATCCCTGGTGGTATCTAACGGGATAGCTGATGAAAGTGCCATTTACTGGCGCCTGGGTATCATGTTGATTCTCTTGGGAGTAGTTTCGTTTATCGCGTATCTGATAACGAAACGCGTCATTGTTAACTACATATACAAAATTGTCAGGAGATCAAAAGTAACCTGGGATGACATTCTGGCGGACAAAGGTGTACTGAATAACTTAGCGCATATTGTACCAGCTTTGTTTATCAGATTCACAGCTGAAGTCATCTTTCAGGACTTTGAGGCAGCACTTCCAGCGGTAATCAAGCTTACAGATGCCTACCTAATTGCCGTTGGATTAACGGTTATCATGGCGTTCACACGGGTTGCAGAGCAATGGTCACATCACTCTAAGGCATTTAAGGATCAACCGCTTACGAGTTATTTTCAACTGGTCAGGATAGTCTTGTACATCGTTGCCGGAATTCTGATCCTTTCTGTACTATTGGGCCGTTCACCCATTTACTTTCTCGGAGCCTTCGGAACATTGTCCGCCATACTTTTACTAGTATTCAAGGATACCATTCTTGGCCTCGTCGCAAGTGTACAGATTGCTGCCAATGACATGGTCAAGATTGGTGACTGGGTTGAAATGCCCAAATTCAATGCAGATGGTGATGTGATAGCCATCAATCTGAACACAGTAAAGGTTCAGAATTTCGACCGAACTATCACCACCATACCGACGTATTTTTTCATCACAGATAGCTTTAAGAACTGGCGTGGAATGCAGGAAAGTGGTGGTCGCAGAATCAAACGATCGGTGTACCTGAATGTGGATTCTATCAAATTCGTTGATCCCGATACCCGTGAGCGCTATAAAAAGTTTAATTTACTTACAGACTTTGTAACCCAGCGGCAACAAGAAATAGAGCAATACAATCGAGACAATAACATCGATACCACTGAGCTGATCAATGGTCGAAGAATGACGAATATTGGTGTATTTCGTCGGTATGTAGAGTTCTATCTTCGAAATCATCCAAAAATACGCAAGGACATGACCATCATGGTACGCCAATTATCTATCGATGATAAAGGTGTCCCATTAGAAATCTACTGTTTTACCAATACTACAGTCTGGGGTGACTACGAAACTATTCAGGCTGATATATTTGACCACTTACTGGCAGCTGCTGGATTCTTTGACCTGGAAATATTCCAGCAACCTAGTGGACGGGATATTTCCAAAGGGGTCCAGGCACTCACTAAATCAACTTGATCATTTGTCAGTATGAAATCCGCTTTTTTCAAGCACATCGCTCAGACCAGTGACGCACCTATCGGCCTTGAAATTGATTATGCCCGTGGGGTATTTCTCTACACAATGGATGGACGACGAATCACTGATTTTATCTCTGGAATTGCAGTCAGTTCATTGGGACACGCACATCCAGAGGTGGTTAAGGCAGTTCAACAACAGGCAGCAAAGCACATGCATGTGATGGTTTATGGTGAATTTATTCAGAAGCCTCAAAGTGAACTGGCCGAGTTGCTCGCGAGTCAGTTGCCACAGGAGTTGGGTCGAATCTATTTTGTGAATTCCGGCACCGAAGCCAATGAAGGTGCATTGAAACTTGCCAAGAAATTTACCGGTCGGACAAAAATGATCGGTTTCAAGAACAGTTATCATGGCGACACTCATGGAAGTCTAAGCGTAACAGGTCGTGATGTCTATCGTGATCCATATTTACCTCTTTTGCCAGACGTCTATTTTCTTACCTTTAATTCCTTCGCCGGACTTGAAACTATAGATACAGATACAGCATGCGTAATCCTTGAGCCCATACAGGGTGAAGGAGGGATTATCAAATCGGACCCGGTTTGGCTACGTGCTGTACAGAGTCGATGTAACGAGGTGGGAGCACTGCTGATTTTTGATGAAATCCAAAGTGGATTCGGGCGAACCGGAAAACTGTTCGCATTCCAACACTACGGAGTTCAACCCGATATACTATGTATGGCGAAAGCCATGGGTGGTGGAATGCCACTGGGCGCCTTCGCATCCTCTGATGTGATATTCGAAGTATTCAAATATGACCCTCCATTGAATCACGTCACAACATTTGGGGGACATCCCGTAAGTTGTGCAGCCTCGCATGCAGCTTTGAATGTGCTTCTTAAGCAGAATCTGATGTCAAGAGCTGCTGAAATCGAGAATCAAGTTAGAAAAGTACTCGATATTGAACCTGTCAGAGAAATACGTGGTATTGGAGCTATGCTGGGTATTCAGCTTTATAGCTTTGAGCAGACACGACAAGTAGTGGAAGAGTGCTTTGGTCGGGGAATCTTACTCGGGTGGACTTTACATTCGAACACACTCATCCGAATTGCTCCGCCTTTAGTCATTACGGATGAAGAGCTCAGAGAAACCTTACATATCATTCGGGAAGTTATTCAAACTGTAGGATTTCCCGGTGTCCGCCACGATTGATGTGAATCTTTTCACAAATTTGGACTTTAAAAAATCCTATACTTAGTCATCGAATCAATCAAATTAATTCAAAGATTATGAAAAAAAGCATCTTTTTGACCGCTTTATCCCTGTTTGTACCCTTGATTATGGTCGCTCAAACAACTTGGGAGCGTCCTTTTGTAAATCCAATCGATATTGAACTACCACAAGAATACCTGCGTGCCATCGATAAAGGAACCAGAAATACTGATGGGACTCCAGGCCCGAATTACTGGCAGCAACGCGCTGACTACACCATCAAGGCAACTTTACATCCTGATAAGAATCTGGTCGAGGGTAAGGTCTCTATTACGTATTACAACAATTCTCCGGATTCTTTGAGGATGTTACACATGGATCTAGACCTTAATACGCATAAGGAAGGAGCCCTTAGAAATGAAAACGCCGAAGTAACAGATGCAGTTACTGTACTGGGTGTCAGTGCAAACGGACAGGCTCTTGCAGCAGGTGGACGTAGTGGATTCAGATACATGATCATGGGGACGCGTATGGTTCTGGTACTACCAGAAGCTGTGGCCCCAGGTCAGACAGTCGATCTTGAAGTTGATTGGACACTTGATATACCACAAGCCGGTGCAGGTGGACGTATGGGTTATGATTCCGGGAACGTGTTTTTCCTTGCGTACTGGTACCCAAGAATGGCTGTTTATGATGATTTGATTGGCTGGCACCCGGATCCATTTCTTTCACGTGCCGAGTTTTATCATGGTTTCGCAAATTACTCGATTGAAATATCGGCCCCTGGTAACTGGGTTGTCATGAGCACCGGTGAGTTTCTGAATCCAGAAGAAACCCTTGCTGAAGATGTTCTTTCACGATACCGTCAAGCGGCACAAAGCGATGAAATCATTCAGGTTGTTGGTCCGGAACAGTTCGGAGAAGCAGCAACCTCCGGATCAGCTACCGATACGTTGACATGGAAATTCTACGCCAAAGACGTCCGTGATATTGCTTTCTCAGCGACACGGGAGTCCATTTGGGATAGCGGTCGTACCTCTGTGGGCGACAAAGACGGCGACGGCGACGAGGATTACATTCAGGTACACTCTTTTTGGCGTGAAAGTGCACCATTTTGGGCGAAATCTGCCGAATACCAGCAGCATGCGATCAATTTCTTGTCCCGCTATACAGGTTTTTCATATCCATGGCCACACATGACTGCAGTCGAAGCTGCAAATATTATCGGCGGAGGGATGGAATTTCCAATGATGACCATCATCGGGGATTACAATCGTGCGGGGGCCAATGCACTTTATAGTGTCACTTTGCATGAACTAGCGCACATGTGGATACCATTGATCGTGAGTACCGATGAGCGTCGTTACAGCTGGTTCGATGAAGGATATACTGTATTTCAGACGGACTCTGGAAAACTGGAGTATATTCCAGGTGTTGATCACCGCGAAATGACCCGAAACAGCTACCTGGGTTTCGCCAGAACTGCACAAGAAGGCGAGATGATGCGATGGTCTGACTATCAGTATACACCGGCTGCTTTCGGGGTTGCTTCTTACCCTAAACCTGCCACGATTTTGACCGCATTGAAAGGTGTTTTGGGCGAAGAAAAGTTCATGGAAGTCCATCGTGCTCTGTTTGACCAATGGAATTTCAAACTTTTGAGTGTATACGACTGGTTTTCGTTTGTCGAGACCGTGTCTGGTGAGGATCTTTATTGGTTCTGGAGGAGCTGGTATTTCGAAACATGGACTATGGAT
This sequence comes from uncultured Chitinophagales bacterium, assembly GCA_964550435.1. Lineage (GTDB taxonomy): Bacteria > Bacteroidota > Rhodothermia > Balneolales > HLUCCA01 > UBA11400. Next base: position 116,980 of record CAZJZI010000001.1, read on the forward strand.
CAGGAAATAGTTCGTGTTGAGCAAGATCGCAATGGTTCTGTGGTAACTGTACGCGATAATGGATTCGCCGTAATGCCCGTTGATTTAACCATCACTTTACGCAACGGTGAAGTTCACACGCACCGCCATGGAGTTCAAAACTGGTTGGCCGGTCAACGCGAAGCACAGATTCGTATTCCTCACCGCAATGTGGCCAAAATCGAAATTGATGCGGAGCGTCACTATCCTGACACCGATCGTTCGAACAACGTCTGGAATCGATAACGATCGAATTAATCTCTGGTTGATATATAAAAGGCCATCTGTGATGAACAGGTGACCTTTTATGATGATTAGAACGATCGATTTGCTAATTTTACCATACAAAACGCCAGTTATTAACAAATACATCCTGTGTGGAGAGAGAGTCCTGCTCAGAGAGGTATTCTTCCAGCATCGTTCTTACCGAAATGTCTGATTCCCAGGTAACCGGTGACTGCGCTAACATGGTATAGCCACCACCACCTTCACCGCGATATGAATTTACAGCCATTGTAAAAGTCTGCGTATCTAATACTCTACTTCCGTTAAAGTTGAGTTTTGTAAGGCGACTTCCTACGGGACGACGTAAATCCAGCTCGTACTCCACACCAGCGATACTATCAAAATTGTACCCAGGGATACTTCGATCCTGAACTGGTTGGCCGTTTTCTATTCCAGTGTAAAAACGTGCACTTTGTTCCAGGTACTCGCGTAACTGTTTTCCATTGATTTCTATCATATAGAGCATGTTTTCGAAGGGATAAATAGCAGCCATATGCTTGCGGCTGATGTCGCCGGGTCCAAATTGGGCATTGGTGTTAAACGCAGAAGCGGCAGATAACTGTGCGCCTGTCACTTCTATCTGTACCTTGTGGATGAGATCAACGATAGGATGATCTTCTAAGCGAGCATTTGTGGCATCCCAACTGTCTGAGGTGGCTGTCAGAGCTTCGTTCACATAGTTTCTCGTCGCTTCATGGTAGGGTTGCATGAGCTCGGTGATGCGTGAAGAAGCCTGAATATTCTGAACCGAAAACGCACGTGTAACCGCGTCAACAACTTGGACCAAACCTTCATTTGTACGTGTTACAGTGAGTTTCCCTTCACCCAGGTGTGACGCCCATCGTCCGGCTTGAATTACGGGCACATACACATTCTCGGTTCGCTGGACGTATGAATTCTCGGTCACTCGATGGGAATGTCCAAAGACGAAGAGATCGATTCCGGGGACAGACTCAAGCAATTCTCGTCCAAAATTCTCCTCTGGTACGTTTGGGTCATTATAAGAAGATCCGGGTTCAAGACCACAGTGAGCCAGAACGACAATGACTTCAGCACCAGCTGCTCGTGCTTCCTCAACAAAACGGCGACCAGCTTCAACACCATCCACAAAATCCAGTCGACCTTCAACCCGCGGACGATCCCAAACCATAGAACCCGGTGTGGTTAAACCTACAATTCCGACCTTCACACCACCCACATTGGTGATATGATAGGGTTTGTATGCGGGTTCAGTCGTACCGTAATGATACACATTTGCCGCCAGATACTCGATATTTGGTGACTGTTCCAAACGCTTGTTCAAATACTCAATTCCAAAGTTAAACTCATGGTTTCCAAGTACAAAAGCGTCATAATCCATTGCTTCGGCGGCCTTTAGCAGTGGATAATAGGGTGTCGTGGTGTCAGCATTGGCATAATAGGCTGCCAATTGGTTACCCTGAAGCCAGTCACCAGCATCTATAAGCAGAGTATATGGTTGAACTGCACGCACAGAGTCGACCAATGTCGCTACTTTTGCGATACCGTATCGTTCCTCTGCGGTGTCGGTGTTATAGTCCCATGGAACCACCCAGCCATGTAAATCGGTAGATGTCAGTACACTTATGGTCACCGTGTCGCCAACGGCAATAGGAGCAACCTCGCGTCCGGAGTTTGACTGGCATGAAGTAGCGACAAATGCGCTTATGAAAATAGATATGAGTGCAAAATTTCGAAAAGTGCTTGTAATGTTGGACATATAAATCGGGTTTGTTATTATGCCATGATAAAGTTCACAAAATCGCGAAAAATGACGACAAATTCTGTTACATTTGACCGTTACTTTTTTGCACTACATGTAAACCAACACGTTTAGAAATCATTTAGTTTAGATGTCAAAAAGACGCTATTGGCTCATGAAATCGGAGCCCGACGAGTTTGGAATCGATGATCTAATGAAGGCCGAGAATCAGACAACACGCTGGGAAGGCGTACGAAACTATCAGGCACGAAATTTTATGCGCGACGACATGAAACCCGGTGATGGTGTACTCTTTTACCACTCCAATGCCAATCCATTGGCAATTATGGGGACGATGAATGTAGTTACCGAATCCTATCCGGACCCTTCACAATTTGATCCCAAGTCAGACTATTTTGATCCAAAAAGCAGCGATGATAATCCACGCTGGATGTTGGTTGACGTGAAATTCTCCCAGAAATTTGAAAATCCGGTGTTACGTGAGACCTTGATGCAGACGGAAGGACTTGAGGATATGATTTTGCTTCAACGAGGTTCTCGACTTAGTATTAATCCGGTGACGGAACAAGAGTGGAACATCATACATCAATTAGCCGGCGTAAAACCAGTCTGATATGGCACAAAATGACCCCATATATCTCAGAACCAAAGGTGTTCTGCCCATTCAACGAATCAAATTGCTTCACGAACTTGGAGTGATCACTACTCCCAAAGAGTTTCCACTTCAGGAAGGGCAGTTTCAACCCAATTCGCTGGACCTGCGTCTGGGTACAATTGCTCATCGGGTAAGATGCAGTTTTTTGCCAGAAAATGAATCCGTTGAAGATAAGCTTAAAAAGCTGACGCAACATTCGTTTTCCATCGATGAAGGAGCAGTACTTGAACCCAACTGCACCTACATCATTCCTTTACTCGAAGAACTTCACCTACCTGATAATTCGATATACTCACAGTTCAAGAAAGGTGGAAAGGGTAAATCTGAACCTGCGGTAATTTTCACAGAGGAAAAACTTTCCGCCAGAACGAATCCCAAAAGTTCAACAGGACGTCTGGATATTTTTACCCGTGTGATCACTGATTATTCACATCGATTTGAAGAAATCGTACCTGGATATACCGGCAAACTTTATTTGGAGGTCGTTCCTAAGTCATTTCCGATTAGGGTCCGCACGGGACAACGTCTCAATCAACTGCGTATTCGTCATGGATTTTCATTGTTGTCTGACGAAGACATCTTGCGTACGCACCATAGTGATCCGTTTCTGTTCACCGATAGTGTTAACCCAGTTCCAATTGATGATCTCAAGGTAAACAATGGGCTCTTTATGAGCGTCAGTCTTCAAAGTGAGAAAGGAAATGTAGTTGGATATAAAGCCAAGAAGAATCGTGATCTGATCGATCTTGATATGATCAATCATTACAAAGTATCCGAATTTTGGGATCCGATTTATACCAATCAGGACGACTATCTTATCCTCGAGCCCGAAGCATTCTACATATTTGCATCCAAAGAACGATGTCGAATTCCAGCTCATTTAGCAGCAGAAATGGTGCCTTACGATACCGGGTCGGGTGAACTCAGAACACATTATGCCGGATTCTTTGACAGTGGTTTTGGTGGTAGAAAATCAGAGGGTGGTGCCAGAGCTGTTCTCGAAGTCCGCTCCCATGACGTACCGTTTCTGATCGAAGATGGGCAAACTTTTTTCCGGATGGTTTTTGAGCCAAATACCGAGATCCCTGAACTTATTTACGGCCGTGACATTGAAAGTAACTATCAAGGCCAGGACCTGAAACTAAGTAAACATTTCAAAGATTAGAGATGAATCCAAAAGCCAAGACTGTCACACGCTGCGTGTGTCGCTACCGGACGTTTGAGCAAATCCGATTGCTAATGGACACCTACGAATTGTCTACTCTAAAGGAAGTAATGGATAAGAAAATCGCTGGTGATAACTGCGGTATGTGTCGACCATACATCTCAAACATGATCAAAACAGGTCAAATGACGTTCGCTCCGGGCGAAGTAGACCCTGATTTCAATGAGTAGACCATGAATCTGTTCTATTTTCCGGATCTTCAACATGGCGATGACATCACCGAGTTTAAAAGTGATGAAGTTCAGCACATTGTTAAAGTACTTCGAAATGGTCCGGGAGATGAACTTCTTGCCACAAATGGGAAGGGTTGGGCATTCAGACTTAAAATTCTGGAAACATCCAAGAAGTCAATTCGGTGTGAAGTACTCAATTCAAAATTGTATGAGCGACTTCCGCATCATAACCTGCATATTGGATTTGGAGTACTGAGGCTTCGCGATCGCCTGGAATTTGCCATAGAAAAGGCCGTTGAACTCGGAGTAGGATGTATCCATCTCATTCAGGCTGATCGGTCTGAACGCTCAAAGTTGAAACCCGATCGGCTGGACGCAATTGCAGCGTCTGCAATGAAGCAGTCTCTACAGGTATATAAACCCGATGTAGCCATTCACAACTCACTTGACGCCTTCCTGAAGACATTTTCGGGTACTGTTATCGCTGCACATGAAATGAGTGTAGACCCGATTCAGAAGTATCTTAAACCCGGAATCCTGGATGATAAACTGGCTATACTTGTCGGTCCAGAGGGTGGATTTTCGGACCGGGAAACAGAAACTCTGGAATCAAGAAAGATTCCGATGGTATCACTTGGACCGATTCGGATGCGTGCTGAATCGGCCGTTGTTAAGCTCATCTCGATTGTGAACAACGCAGCTGCCAAATCTGACGGGCTCCAACTCTACAAAGACCCTGTCTAATTACAGGATTTTTGGTGATTTACTTTCGTTGCATCAATCCGCTGAAGAGTTTTGATGTAGGCTTGGATTCATGGAAAAAATACCCTTCCTTCACACTTCGGACGTCTTCAATCGACATAAATGCCTTGGGATTAAATTCCTTGACTATGTTTACATATTCATCGAGGTCTTTTCGTTTTATCACGCTTATGATTAGTCGCACACGACCTGAAACTCCAGTAGCTGAAACACTGGTCACGCCAAAATTGTGCTCTCGAAGATAGTTGATCAAGTCACTGCCGTCTTCAGATGTTACCACCCGAACCGAAAGCAATCCAATGGATAATTTGTTCTCCAGGTAGATTCCAACAAAGTTACCGGTAGCGAAACCAGCAGCAAATGCGAAATAACTCATCACGTTACCCAGATTCATGACGATCTGGCTGATTGCGAAAAGCCAGATCAAACTTTCAAAGAATCCGACCAGAGGTGCCAGTTTCCGCATACTGCGGGACACGAAAATGATACGGAGGGTTCCCAGCGCAACATCAATCAGACGTGCCAGGAATATTATACCGGGCAAAATAACCCAGTCGAAAATCACAGGGTCGAAAGCGTCCCTGATGTCCAGTAGGTTCATATTTCAATCAGACAGATGTCTGTTTTAAAGCAAATGGGTAATGTAAAATTAATTTTGTTGTTGAGGCTGTGGGCGAAGGGGAGACGCGTTAACAGGTGTCTGATCTCTCATAGACTGTTTTACATAAGCCTGAAGGTCTGAAACCTCTCCCCAGAGTTCTACGGCATCCTTGAGTGTTACATCAAAAATCTCGTTAAAAACCTGAAAGTAATGCTGTGTATCCCAAAGTTGACGAGAAAGTTCAGCTTTGAGAGAGCCTTCCAAAATCCATCGGTCCTTCTCGAAAGCGGCCGGGTTAACAAACATACTGTCGCCCTTAACCACTGGTTCGTACAGGGCAACTGTATCGGTCATAATCATACCGGCAGTGGTCATTTTATTTTTAAACTCTTCAACCTGTGCATCACTCCAGCTGAAATCGGTAAGGAATCGATCAAAATCATCTTTCCATTCACTGCGCACCTGATCACCATTTTGATCCATAAAGCTACGAACGAAATCCGTATTCAGGTTTTTTTGGCGCATAAAGGCAAAGACAAAACTACGTGTCGTGTCACGCTGCAGGATGTGATCTGGTAGGATTCCACCTCCACCATAGATCTCACGACCTGAACGGGTTTTGTATTTCAAAGAGTCTGGAACATTCTGTGCAAAATGCTCGGCATCAGACAATGCATCATCTTCGCGCTCATACAATTCATACGCGTACGCTTCACGCCCTTCAAAGAATGGTTTTTGGATCAGTCGTCCAGAAGGAGTCAGGTATTTTGAAGTTGTGATTCTCACACTTGAATTATCGACCAGCGAGTATTCAACCTGAACAAGGCCTTTTCCATAGGTTCTTCGACCAACAATCAAACCGCGGTCAAAATCCTGAATGGCTCCAGCAACGATTTCACTACCTGAAGCGGACCCTTCATCTACCAGCACGATCAATGGCATGTCGGTGTAACGTCCGTTACGCTGTGTCTGGTAATCGGACACAAATCGTGCATGACGACTTTCTGTACGAACAATAGGAGTATTGGCAGGGAAAAACTCGCCAACGATTCTGAATGCTTGAATCAGATATCCACCCGGATTATTACGAAGGTCAAGAACCAGCTTCTCCATACCGGATTCTTCGAGACCAACCATAGCTTCCATAAACTCATCGTAGGTTGTAGAAGCGAAGTTGCTGATTTTCAGATATCCCGTTTGGTTGTCGAGCATATAACTGGCATCGACCGTGTACAGAGGAATATCATCACGTTCTATAGCGAAATTAAGCGTATTCGCCATCCGTGGGCGTTTGATGACCACGTTGACAATAGATCCTTTTTCACCTCGAAGGGTACGTAGGACCTGATTCTGTGTGAATCCAATTGCTGTTTTCCCGTCAATCTCTATGATCCGGTCGCCTGACTGGATTCCAAGTTTATCTGATGGACCACCTGTTATCGCTGAAATCACGGTAATAGTATCTTCCAGAATGTCAAACTGTACGCCTATTCCCTGAAACTTACCACTGAATTGCTCTTGTTCACGTTCGCTACGCTCAGGCTCGAGATAATTGGAGTGCGGATCCAGAATTGAGAACATTGAAACTACGGCATCATCTGTTCTTGCTGCCATGTCTTCGTCTGGAGAGACTTGATCCAGGAAGCGATATGCCCGCTCGAAATACTGAACAGACTCACGAAGACTAGTGATATTAAAGTCTGTGAACAAGGTGTCAAGCGGGGTATCCTTGATATCCAGTTCCTCGTTTTCCAGGCGACGTACGAATCCTTTGATACTTGCCTTATACAAGTCGTTGATCTGCACTTCGCTATAGTGGTTATCGAGAATAACCCGTTGAACCTGAATATATTTCTGCAGGTTCATGGTATCTGTTCGTTCTTCCTTGAATACCTTTTCGTACCCGAGGTACCAGGCGGTTGATAGAACTAACAAAACCAATAGGTTAGGAGCGAGGAATTTTTTAAAAGTCATATGAGCAAATAGTTTCAGCAGTTAGATTTTTGCGAACTCGAAATTGTAACGCTAAATCCTGAGATATGTTTTACATTCAAGTAAAGTAATGCATTTAAAGCACAAATAAAGCACTTTTTTACAAAAAATAGGGATTTAGAGTATGAAATGACTCAAATCCGGATTTTTCACAATAGTGTCGATTTGTTTGTTCACGTAATCGCGGTCGATGATCACTTTTCCACCCGGAATTTCATCCGGGACCATGAACAGGAGTTCTTCCAGTACGCTGGTCAGAATGGTATGGAGGCGACGTGCACCAATATTCTCTACCGAAGCGTTTACTTCAGCGGCAATGCGTGCGATCTCCTTGATGGCATCATCACCGAAGCTGAGTTCAACGCCTTCAGAGTTAAGCATCGCTTCATATTGCTTGGTGAGTGCATTTTGCGGAATAGTAAGGATATCATAGAAGTCAGACTCGGTCAGACTGTCCATTTCCACACGGATCGGAAAGCGACCCTGAAGTTCCGGGATCAGATCCGAAGGTTTTGACACATGAAATGCACCTGATGCAATAAAAAGAACGTGATCTGTTTTGACCATGCCGTATTTGGTGGAGATCGTACTACCTTCTACAATTGGGAGCAGGTCTCGCTGTACTCCCTGGCGACTCACATCTGGACCACCACCTTTACCGTCACCGGTCGATCCACCAGCGACTTTATCAATCTCGTCAATAAATACGATTCCAGAGGTCTGGACACGATTCAGGGCTTCCTGGACCGCCGCATCATGGTCAATCAGCTTTTCAGCCTCCTCAGCCAGTAAGAGTCCGCGTGCATCTTTGATCTTAACCGATTTCTTGCGGGTTTTCTTTTGACCAAGATTACCAAGCATATCCTGAATGTTCATTCCGAGTTCTTCCATGCCACCCGGGCCGAAAATCTGCATGGTCGGCATTCCGCCGGATTTCACATCAAGTTCAATTGTACGGTCGTCGAGCTCGCCACTACGTAGTTTCTGGCGGAACTTCTCGCGAGTGCGCTCATTGAGTTCTTCGTCGGTTGCTTTGTTAGCATCAAAATTGGAATCACCGGCAGTAACCTGAGCGGTATTGGGCTGAAATCCCGAAGGGCGTTTCAGAGGGGGGATCAGAAGGTCCAAAATGCGTTCTTCAACATTCTCAGCGGCTTTATCTTTGACGCGTTCCTGCATCTCAGACTTCACCATAGTGATACTCAGATCGGTCAGATCACGAATAATAGACTCAACATCGCGGCCAACATAGCCCACTTCAGTATACTTGGTAGCTTCGACTTTAATAAACGGTGCACGTGCCAGCTTGGCCAATCTGCGGGCAATTTCAGTTTTACCCACACCAGTCGGGCCAATCAATATGATATTGTTCGGCATAATGTCCTCGCGGATACCCTCCGGAGCTTTCATGCGTCTCCAACGGTTTCTTAGAGCAATCGCTACCGCCTTTTTCGCCTTATTCTGTCCGATTATATATTTGTCGAGTTCACGGACAATCTGATTTGGGGTCAAGTCGTAACGGGATTCAAGTGTTTTCAATTCAGTCAATCTCCAGAATAGTCAGATTATGATTCGTATAAATGTCGATGTCGGCAGCAGATCGGAGTGATTCTTCTACCATCTCACGGGCGGACAAATGGGGGGCGTGTTTCTTGAGCGCCCGGGCTGTTGCAAGGGCGTAGAATCCACCACTACCGATTGTAAGTATATTGTCATCGGTCTCAATAACGTCGCCCTGACCTGAAATAATGAGACCTTTTTCGTTGGTCATAACTACCAGTAAGGCTTCCAAACGGCGTAGATAACGATCTGTACGCCATTCTTTAGCCAGTTCAACTGCAGCCCGCTCCAGTTTTCCGTTATACTGGTTGATCTTTTCTTCGAATTTTTCGAACAACGTGAATGCATCGGCGGTAGATCCAGCAAATCCGGCCAGAATCTTGCCATTGTGTAGTCTTCTGACTTTCTGAACCGTGGCTTTCATAACCACTTTGTCCAGCGTAGCCTGACCGTCGCTTCCAATAGCTGCTTTGCCGTTATGGATGATTCCCACAACGGTAGTCGCATGTAAATTAAATGCGCTCATCTTAATCTCCTTTTACCGGTCTGTCATCTGATAACGATCCGAAGTCGTCAATAATTTCGTCGTCCGTACCACGCTTACCTTTTTTTACGGCAGGCTTTTTCTTGGGAGCTGCCTTGGTGTCCGGTTTTTTGCGTACTGCTGGCGCTTTTGGCTTGGCCTTTGGCTTCGCTGCAGGTTTTTTGGCACTCAAAACGGCTGAAAGTATCTGTGAAGTTGCTTCGGTCGGGGCTTTTTCTGCTGGTTCAGCATCTTCAGAAACCGCTCTTGCTTCAGGCTCTTTTTTACGTGTTGATTTCACTACAGTTTTAGTAGCGTCGGTATCATCAGAACCCAGAGCATCTGCTTTAATTTCACTTTCAGATTTAACTTCAATGTTCTCAGAGGTAGTCGCGTCTTCTGGCGTTTCCAGTTGGGTAACTGCTTCTTTCGTCTCCTTGGTTAGTTCCTCAACTTTAGGCTTGGCTTCAGATTTAGGTTCGGACTTGGATGGGGTCGTTATCTCACCATTGAGTTCTTTCTCGCGTTTGAGTTTGTACTCACGGGCTACTTCGAGAGCCGACCGTAGATGTGAAAGTTCCTCCGGAACGATATCATCTTTGATCTGATCGGAGCCAGTATCCGCCGCAGGTTTTGAGGACGGTTTATCCGGAGAAGTTGATTTTTCACCCACCTCAGATTTTGGTGAAGTTTTAGGTTCATCAGTTACTTCATTGTCTTCAGAAGATGATTCCGCATCGGATTCATCGGATTTCTTGTAGTATTTGGAAATCTTTTGATTTCGTCGTTGCTGAGCCTGTGCACGGGTCTCTTTTGGTTCCGTTGCGGTAGTTTTCTCCTGTTTCTCAACTTCTTTGGTTTCAGGAGCAGAAGCAGGTGCAGGTGCTGCTGGAGCTGGGGCTGGACGACCACCACGATTGTCGTTTTGGCGTTCATTACGAGGATTACGATCGTCTCGGGTGTTTCTATCATCACGGGAGTCACGCGAGTTACGGTTGTCGCGTGAATCATCTGACCGGTTTGATCCACGATCATTTCGCGAGTCTTTGTCGTCACGGGAATTACGGTCATCGTATGAGCGATCATCTCTGGATCCACGATCATCAGAACGTCGATTATCGCGGTCATCCCTCTGCTGGCGACCGCCTTTATCTCCACGTCGATCGTCTTTACGATCATTTTTGTAAATATCGAGCGTAGTAGTATCGCGTTTGAGCTCACTTTCAAGCTCTGCAATGCGCTGTTCAGCAGCTTTAATGGCCTGCTCGATGGACTGATCCATCAAAATGGTTTCGGTGATGTCTACGTCCGATCCACTCAGGGTGAATTTATAGTCGTTCATGGAAAGTGTCTGATCTTCGATCAAGCCTATTCTCAGGCGATATTTCATCATCCATTTGAAATGCTGGCTGACCCATCCTTTGGTGAGCATACCTTTCATGTATGGATTGATAAGCAGATCTACTGATCGGTAGTGGGTTGAGTTCTTGAACTTGTTCAACCATGCTTCTATATCGGAGAGCAATGTGTTCTGAGATACGATGCTTCCACCGCCACCGCACATCGGACACACCCTGCTTACGGATTTCACAACACTTGGGCGAATACGCTGGCGGGTGATCTGGACCAGTCCGAAATCACTCATTGGGAGCAGATTGGTCTTCGCACGGTCTTTTCTGAACTCTTTTTTGAGCTCGTCATAGACTTTTTTGCGGTTTACATCATCGCGAAGATCGATAAAGTCTACTACAATGATTCCACCAATGTCACGCAAACGCAACTGCTTGGCAATTTCTCTGGCGGCTTCAAGGTTGGTTTTTAGGGAGTTGTCTTCCTGGGCTTTCTTAGCAGCATAACGGCCGGAGTTAACATCCACCACATACATGGCTTCGGTCTGCTCAAAAATAAGATAACCGCCACTTGGCATTTTAACTCGTGGACTAAACACCGATTCAACATCCTGCATGATTCGCATGTGATCGAAAATGTGTCCGGAGCCTTTGTAGAGCTCGATGTTCGGAAGCATACTTGGAGCTATCTTGGACACATAAGAACGCAGTGACTTGTGCATTTTTGGATCATCGACCAAAATGCGGTCAAAATCTTTGGCAAACAGGTCACGAACCAGACTCTCTGTCATTTCCAAATCACGGTGCAGCAGGGTAGGAGGTTTGGCTGTATGGACATCCTTCATGATGTTATTCCACTTCTCCAGAACGTCCTTGAGATCCTCTTCAATCATTTTGGAATCTTGTCCCTCGGCAACGGTACGAACGATGACGCCGAACCCGTCTGGAAGCAAATCAGCAACTGTCTGTCTTAGTACACGACGCTCTTTGTAGCTTTTTATACGCTTGGAAACTGCAACATAATCGCCCATTGGTATGAGAACCAGGAAGCGTCCGGCGATAGAGATATTGGTCGAAACACGTGGACCTTTGGATCCGATCGGTTCTTTTACAATCTGAACAAGCACCTTATGACCGGGCTTAAGCATGTTCCCCAGTAGGTTTTGCTCTTCAGTGTTGGTCCCACTTTTGTTCGTCTGATTCGGATCTTTTGCTGAACGAATATCAGCAAGCTTTGCAGCGGCGTCCTTAGCCAGGACTTCCTTGCCGTTAAGCATGACCAGATAATCGTCGAGATGCTCACCCAAATCTGAGAAGTGAAGGAAGGCGTCCTTCGGGGTGTTCATGTCGATAAAAGCGGCCCGGATACCGCCCATTACTTTTCGTACCTCAGCGAGGTAAATATCACCAACTGTACGTTGGTTTTCGGGAGATTCTATGAATAACTGCGCTAGTTCGCCATTTTCAAGTAACGCAATACGGGTTTGCTTGCCCGCTGCGTGAATAATAATTTGATTCTTCATTAAAGTTGCCTTTTAACAGGCGGATACCAGGAGAACCAGATTCTGACGTAATTCCGAATGGCGAAAGATGTGTTAAAATCATTGCAAAAAAAGGAGTTGCAGAACGTGGTTTCGGGTGGTACCCGTCCATGCTGAAATTTCTGTTTGATCGGAGTCTGATACCTTCAGACTGCGTGTGGTCGACCGACATACAAGCAGTGCCTTCTTCGGCACGCGATGAGGATTCGACCTGAGAAATGAGTACAGAGCAACGCGCAACCACCAATTGGCAGATATGCTTCAGAATATGAAAATCGAGCTTAGGCAAGATTGTGCGTTCCTATGATAATTCAAGATTGGTCCTGCTGTTTGCAGGATTGCATAATATACGTCAGTTAAGCCAGTAAATAAACTGCACTTTTAACCGATTTTATTTCTGTTTTGAAGGGTGATTCTACCCTGAAATGATCCGGAAAATGGCTGATTTTACTGATTTACACGTACAATACGTGCCCCAACGGCGCTGAGTTTGTCCTCCAGGGACTCATACCCACGGTCGAGGTGATACACCCGAAGCACTTCGGTCTCACCCTCAGCGACCAATCCAGCCATGACAAGACTTACACTTGCCCGAAGATCGGTGCTCATGACCGAAGCTCCTTGTAGTCTGGACTTGCCTTTGATGTGTGCCGTATTTTCGTGAAGATAAATATCTGCTCCAAGTCGGTTCAGCTCTGGAATGTAGCTGAATCGATCGTAGTAGATATAATCTGTGACGGTCGATTCTCCTTCAGCCTGTGTAAGCATGGTTGCCCATTGAGCCTGAAGGTCGGTAGGGAATCCGGGATAGATCTTCGCTTCAACTGAGATCGGAATGATCTGCTCTGGAGCTTTTACTCGCACCGAGTCGGTTCCCATTTCCATTTGAACGCCCGTTTGACGAAGCAGTTCCGTGAACTCACCAAGATGAGCCGGTTCCATGTTCGTGATCGTCAGGTCGCTCTCTGGGTGCATCGCTGCCGCGATCATGAACGTTCCGCATTCAATGCGGTCCGGAGAATTCCTGAAATCGAATCCTTGTAGTTGATCCACACCCTGAATTCGCAGGGTAGATGTTCCTATTCCATCGATTTTCGCTCCCATCTGGACCAGCGCTTCGCATAAAAGCACCACATCGGGCTCCATTGCGGCGTTTTCGATCACGCTCGAACCCGTGGCCTTAACCGCTCCGAGCAGGATATTGACCGTGGCTCCGACACTGCTTGGTTCCAGTTTGAAATTCCCGCCTTTGAGTCGTCCACCCGGTGCTTTCGCGATCACATAGCCTTTATCCATGGTGATTTCAGCGCCAAGGGCTTTTAGACCTTCCATATGCAGGTTTACCGGACGCGGACCCCAGGCACAACCGCCCGGGAGCGACACCTTAGCGTGTCCTTTATTGCCCAGCAGTGCCCCCAGCATGTAAAACGAAGCACGCATCTTTCGAACAAGATCATAAGGGGACTCCGGATTGTTCAATCCGGATGGGTCAATGACCAGCTCATTCTGTTGCTCGCGGAAGTCAATCGATGTTCCGGTGACTTCGATTACCTTGTTGAAGGTGTAAATATCGTTAAGGCGTGGAACATTTCGAATAATGGAAGGAGTGTCTCCCAGCAACGCAGCTGCCATAAGTGGTAATGCAGCGTTTTTTGATCCACTAACAGGAATAGATCCTTTGAGCGGAGTACCGCCCTGAATTACAAATTTGTCCAATGAATTGTACCTGGATTATTGAATTTCGAGTAATAATGTGTTCTTTTCGACCGATTTTCCTTCTGTAACCAGCACCGACTGGACAATTCCGGATACAGGAGATTTGAGCTCATTTTCCATCTTCATGGCCTCAAGGACGATAACGGTTTCTCCGGCCGAAACAGTATCACCAGGTTGCTTTTTAATAGCAAGAATTTTTCCGGGCATAGGCGACTTGATGGATCCATGGCCTGCAGATTTCGACGACTTGAATCCCATTTTTGCCATCAGAATAGCCATTTCGTCTTTGTATGGGAACGCGTAACGAGTTCCATCAAGTTTATAGCTTAACTCGCCGTCCTTGATGTGAATATCGTATAAATAAAACGTTTTGTTACCGAGTCTGACGTAGGCCGATGTCTCGGAATTCTTTTGAATCTCAAATGGATGCTCAGATCCATTCATTTCTAAAATGTTCTCATCAACTTTTACGGTATGCGGAGTATCGCGGTAGGTTATTTCGAATTCCATTCAGGCTCCGTGGGTGTATTTAATACTGATTGACCTCGTTTGGTTGCCCTAAAATAATAATCCCCCAGATTATCCAAATCATAAAATGTAGTAGGAACCCGACCTTTTTCGGTGTCCTCAAATACATCTATCATCCGACCACTCAACAAATTGGTCAAATCATCACGGATTTCACCAAATTGCAGTCCAATCTCTGACATCAGGGTTTCGATGTTCTCCTGGTGGACCAATCTACTCAGGATCAGGCGTTCGGACTTTGTGATTCGGGGTCTGTTCATTCTACTTTCAGGTCTCCATACGAAATGAGATTTCCATTGGCGTCGTAGATGAAAATACGGTTTAATCCGACAGCTTCACTATAGATCCGGCTCGGAGTCAACCACGATGGTTCCAGAGCGATATCAATCAATCCCGGCGGTAGGGGACGTCGGTTGTCGTTGTACACCAGGAATGGTCGTCCAAACGGATCACGTGAATAGATTTCGAGTCCGGAAACGGCTTCAAGTCCGGTGACCAGCAACTCAAAGCGGAACTGAAGTCCCACACTTGGATTCGCATATGGGACCGCATTCACCTCGATCAATCCCTGAAACAAAGGACCAATCCGCCAGTCATCGGGATCATTATTTAGGATTTGGCCGTTACTATTGGTCTGAGTGAATCCAGCCGGCGTGGTAAATGCCTGACGCTCAAACTCTTCTTGTCCCGCATCCTGTTTGCATGAAGCAAGGAGCAGCAGTGAGAGTATGAATAGTGTTGATCTGATGGGTGTTTTGCCGTAGTTCATGTGTTGAAATCAATTTTCAGGACTAAATTACGCAGTTTTTTCTACATCTTTGACTGATTTCCGGCCACAATGTCAATATTTCGTTTAAGTCCGTGAAACTTGGTTCGTTTCACTGCACTACCCTTGAATAGTCTTCGATACTCGTCCAGATCCAGTTCTTCCCAGAAGTCAATGCCTCGGTTCACCAGCTCTGGATTCGCAAATAAGGCCGGTTCGCGACCAGGTTTTGCCTTTCGGTTCCATGGACACACATCCTGGCAGATATCACACCCATACATCCAGTTTCCGATGGCTGAGTGATACTCGGATGGGATTGCATCGCGCAGTTCAATGGTAAAGTAAGAGATGCACTTGCTACCATCCACGCGATAGGGCTCATAAATGGCACCGGTCGGACAGGCATCTATGCAGCGGGTACACGATCCGCAATGATCAGTAGTCTGGGAATCGTACTCGAATTCAGCATCCAAAATCAGTTCCCCTATGAAATAATACGATCCGAGCTCCCGGTTCAACAGATTTGAATTCTTGCCAATCCATCCCAACCCAGACAACCTCGCCCAGGCTTTGTCCATCACCGGGGCAGAATCCACAAATGCGCGTCCCTCTACCTGTCCTACGGTCTCCCGGATAAACTCGAAGAGCTCAAACAGTCGTGGCTTCATGATATCATGATAATCCTGACCCAGAGCATACTTGGATAAACGCGGTGAATCAGCTTCAGCATCAATTTCCCGAAAGGTGTCCGGCTGGTTGTAACTCATCAAAACCGAAATCACTGTCTTTGCTCCCGGAACCAGCAACGTGGGATCCAAACGCTTGTCAAAATGATTCTCCATCCAGCTCATTGACCCATGTCGCCCCTGATTTAACCACTCCTCAAGACGCTTTTCCTCCTCTGTAAGGCGCCTGGCACGTGAGAATCCACAAGCCTCGAATCCGAGTCTAAGTGCATGTTCTCTAATACGTTGGGTCGTGTTTTGGATGGATGTCATTTCAGACTCAATATTGTGTAATCATTAAAAATAAACGGATTTACACTAGGATATTGCATAAATCTGAAAAAGGTGTTAACTAGTGGCATGCAGAAAAATAGAACACGTATTAGCCAAAACAGGCGCCGTCCGGATAGTAGGAACGGCCGTCATAGGATTTTGTCTGATCGTGCATAGGGTAACTGCATAAGGAACTTATTACACTCGAAAGGGCAAGATCTTCAAACAAGGTTTTGCCCTTTTTCATTTTAGGGATGTTTTTATGAATACCAAACCTATCGTACTCGCCTACAGCGGCGGGTTGGATACCAGCTTCTGTATACCATATCTGAAGGAAACCTTCCAGACGCAGGTGCATGCGGTGATGGCCGATACACTCGGATTATCCTCCGGGCAGATTGAAGCACTTCGCCAGAAGGCACTGAGTCACGGAGCGGACCACTTCGAATGTATTCCATCGTTTGATGTGATGTACGACCGCATTCTGTCCTACCTGATCAAGGGGAATGTGCTTCGCGATCGCACGTATCCGCTTTCGGTAGGAGCAGAGCGCTTTATTCAGGCTGAGCAAATTGCAGAATATGCCAATCGCATCGGAACGAATCGCATCGCACATGGATCCACCGGCGCCGGAAACGATCAGGTTCGTTTTGATGTGGCTTTGTATGCACTCATTGCCGATGTCGAGATCATTACTCCGATCCGGGACCACGGATTCACACGTTCCTATACCACCGGATATTTGCGCGAGCGTGGATTCGAAGTGGCTGACAAAACCACCAATTACTCGGTCAATGACGGT
>CAZJZI010000002.1:0-32738 GCA_964550435.1 uncultured Chitinophagales bacterium
ACAAACAGTATGCCCGAACAGGAGCGTGACTCTACGGTAACTTTAGATGTGCGTGTTCGTGAGAATCCGTTACGCAGTGTCAGTGTATCGGGAGGAATAGGTACTGAGGAGATCGTCCGCGGTTCTGTTTCATGGGTGCACCGAAATCCATTAGGGAATGCGCACAATCTGTCACTTACTGCCCGAGCCTCTTTCCTGGAGCAGCGGTTTTCAACTGACTACCTGATTCCATATGTGTTCAATACCCAAAGCAGTATTATCATCTCGCCATTTGCCCAGCGAATTGATGAGCGAAACTTCTTTGTGACAAGAGTCGGCGCTGTAAACAGTTTTGTGTACCAATATAATCAGGAACTTGCAGGTACATTCTCGTACGAATTTACGACGAATCAGGAAGCGTTTGACAATGACACGAAGTTATTTCGTGACAGTACAGAGACCTATCGGCAATCGACCTTTCGAATAACTGGATATTATAGTCCGTCGTTTCTACAGCAAGAGTCAGGGTGGGCGGTCAGGCCGTATCTGGAATTTTCGGGTCCCTTCAACACTGGTACTTTGACCTATCAAAGAGTTGGATTGGATGTAAGGAGATTCATTGATGTCACTCGCTGGACACAACTCGCATTACGAGCGAATAGTAACTTTATACTAGGTGACGAAGACGAGGTGTTACCTGCCAGTTTGCTCAATTACCTGGGAGGAACCAATTCCGTGCGAGGGTACGGAAGGTGGAATCTGGGCCCGAAACGGGCTGTTTTCGAAGATGACGGGTCATTCTGGAGGTATGTTCCGCTAGGAGGGAGATACCTGTTATCATTTAACGTGGAAGTACGACAGAGCCTGAATGCTGTTTACCGCGGACTCGGGATTGCTTTCTTTCTGGATGGAGGTCAGATTTGGGAGCGTCGTGATGAGATATCAAGTGCGGATTTACAGTATGGAGCGGGATTTGGATTCAGATATCGTTCTCCTATAGGGCCTGTCCGTCTCGACTTTGGATACAAACTGAATCCTTCAGATGAAGACCTTGGTATTTATAACGGTGTAGATTACGGTGGCAGACTTAGTAAAATCGGTATTCATTTCAACATAGGTCAGGCCTTTTGATATGAGTGAATCGACTCACATAAAATCCACTTTTCTAACTCGACACTGGAAGTCTATAATGGCTCTTTTAGTTGTAGTAATGCTCATTATTGGTACTCGTTTATCTCTGAAGTCTGATTGGTTACTCGAGATCGTTCGAGGTCAGGCAGAGCAAATCGGAAGTGAAGTGCTATATGGAAGCGTATCAATAGAAAAAATGTCCGGTGATCTGCTTCATCACATTACGATACAAGGTATTACGGTGACTGACTCATTAGGTATAGAAGCAGTAAGAATTGATACTGTTCGTGCCCGGTACTCGGCATGGAGTTATTTCAGGAGCGTTTTCAATGTCAACGATATATCGGTGTATGGTGCCGAAATATCGGTAGAGCAATGGGCCGATGGCAGATGGAATCTGGCTACTATGTTGCCTCCTGATACGACGGAAACGAACGTTTTTCCACTGGAAATAGCGGATTTATCGGTATCGGAAAGCAGGATAGATGTAAAATCCGGAATGTTCCCGGATTCACTTTTGGAAGTTACTAATATCGGAATTCGTTCCGGACTGACATTGCGACATGATGGAATATCTGTGGCATTGCGCCAATTCGATTTAAGTATCCGGGAAGGACGACTGGAGGCTCCGGTGGATGTTTCGGCTCAGGCAGAGTACGTAAATGGTGACATATCTCTGGACAAGTTTACCATCTACACTGTAAACTCAATGCTGAATCTGGTTGCTGATTACAGCTCCGAAGACGAGTCCATTGACGCTACCGCGTCGATCTCGCCACTGTCGTGGCGAGATGTGGCGGCATACACCCCGGAACCGTATCTGCTAGAAGACCTTGAGCTACGACTCGGATTGGGAGGTACGCTCGAAGATCTGCGCGTTGATTTGGGTGTTTCCGCCACCGGACTCGAGCAGATCGATGTGTCGACCCGATTGTCGCTTGGCGAAGTGCCGTCGTTGCTTGCGATCGAAGCCTCGGTCTTGAACGCAAATCTGTCTCGCGTGTCGGGGATAGACTCGATGCCAGGCATTGGGTCAATGGTTATAAATGGATCAGGAAATATTCCGTTGGCTAATCCGGATCAGGGTACTTTTGAAGCAGATGTCTTGATGACTGACATTGAAATGAGCCCGTATCGAATCGATCGGTTGAATCTCAGTGCGATCACTCAGGATGGGATTCTTGATGCTGAGATGTCGGTCGGGCTTGGATCCGAGAGTGTCTCGGCGGTGGCTCAATTTTCGCAGTTTATGAGCGATGATATTGAGTGGACGGTGAGAATGGAGACCGATGCTCTGAATCCTGCGGTTTGGGCGGCAGATACTATGTTGGTGGGAGACATACGGGGCGCAATTACTGCCACTGGACTGGGATTTGAGCCAGGAGAGCGTGCATGGGAGGTGGATATTGATCTTCAAGAGAGTCGTTTCAATGAGATTCCACTAGCTGAAGTTGACGCAAGGATTAGTCTTAACGCCACATCGATAGACCTCGCGGGTTATGTGCAGCTGGTCAGATCGCGAATAACCACGACAGTGTCAATATCAGACTGGCAACAAGAGCGACCGACATATCAGGCTGAGGTCAGGACTGTTGAGTTGAATGTAGCCGAATTTTTGAATGTATCTGACTTTGTGACTTCACTGAATGCGGTGCTGCAGGTAGAAGGAGCAGGGTTTGATCCACAAAACCTGGAAGCGTCAGGAGGGGTCAGGATGGCAGGTAGTAACATAAACGGAGCACAGATTGATTCTCTTATTGCCGACGTGCTGTTTCGTGATGGAATCTTGACCCTGGATAATTCTAAACTGGAAAGTACGTTGGCTACAGCTGATTTCAGGCTAACTCATGATGTTTTTGACCTCTCTAATGTGGCGAATAGATTCGATTTTGAGCTTGAACTGGGTAATGTTGGTCCACTTGCTCCTTTAGTTGGTGCTGATATTCTCAGAGCGTCGGGTAGAGTTGATGGAACCCTAAGGACTCCGGCCGGCGTCGCAAGATTGGATTTTAGTGCTTCTCTTGAAGATTTATTGCTGGATACGATTTCAGTCCGGAACGTGGATTTTAGTGGGGTTATGGAAGGTCAGGACACCTTTACCTTCGAAATTGACACGCGAATTAACGGTATTAGAGCTGGAACAAATACCCTGGAAGACACATGGTTCAGAGCTTTTGGTGAGGTTGATTCTACGAAAATGCACGGTCAATACAGACTGAATGTGAATACGCAAAACAAACTGTCTGTCATGACCCTTGCTGATTTTGAACAGTTTGGGGACACAATTCGTGTAAAAACCACAGACTTTCAATTAAAGGTGCCCGATAAACAACTCGATTTGTACCGGCCATTCACATTAGTCTACGATGGAACATTATTCGCCTCAGACCCGGTATATCTTCGAGGAAGCACGGGAGTAGAGTTAACATTGGGTGTAAAACAGACTGCAGAACAGGCGTTTAGTGGATTTATTAATGCTCGGGATCTGGACTTATCCATGATGCGGCACATGACACCAGACACATTGAATGTAAAAGGGAAGGCATCGGGAGACATTCAGTTTAGCGTAGATTTTGCTTCTGAAATCTATCAGGGTTATGCCGAACTCAGTATGAGAGAGTTTGAATTTGAAGGATTGAAGGTCGATGATGCGACGTTGGATGTCAGGTTGGATGGAGGCCGAGTTAACGCCCGATTCAATGCGACACAAAATGACTTGAGTCTAGCCCACTTTGACATTGATGTACCCTTTAGACCGGGCGATCCTATTGAATTCGATAAATCGTTCTTTGAGGAACCTGTAAACGGTACGATTGAACTGGCTGAAATCGATTTAAGTACTCAACAGACATTCCTTACCTGGTTGGGATTACAAGGAACTACGGGTAAGATCAGTGCCAAAGGCATACTGTCTGGTCAAGCAGGATCGCCTGAATTCACGGGTGAGTTTCAATACGGTGAAGGGCGACTTTCGGGTGTTCCTATTGATCATTTTGATTTTGGCTGGCAATATCACGATGCAGATGAAAAACTTGCTATTACAGCCAGAATGGTCTCCTCGGGTCAGGAAGTAGTGTACATGTATGGAGCAATACCCCTAAAAATTGACTGGAGAACATTTAATCCGGTTGACCTTGGTGAAGAAACGGACATGAACCTAACAGTTAAAACTACCTCGTTCAATCTGGCAGCTGTCAGCCCATTTATGGATCAATCCATGGCAAGAGATCTCCAGGGTACAGTTACTATGGACGTGAAAATAACTGGTGATCCGATGAGTCCGAATCTTCGTGGTGAATTTTCAATGCAGAATGGGAGGATTTTGCTCGTTGAGAACAATGTGGTTATCAGAAATATTTCGACTAACATCAATTTTCAGCGAGAAAGTATTGTGTTGAATGATCTTCGCATGCAAAGTAATGGGACGTTCAGGGCGAATGGTGAGATCAAGATAGATGGGTTTACTCCGAGTGATGTTGCAATTTCAATGCGGGCGGAAAATTTCAGTGTGTACAACACGCGCGATATACAGGCGATTATTTCCATGAATGCTTCCGTCAGTGGTAGAGCTGAGTCGCCAAAAGTAACAGGAAATTTGAATCTGATACGTGGATTTATCTACCTGGATAATTTTGGAGAAAGAACAGTTGAGGAAATCCAGCTTGAGGAAGAAGAGGCCTCGCTAATTGATGGGCTCAAGTTATGGGAAAACACCGTATTGGAATTCAAATTTGGTACACAAAGAAATTTTTGGGTACGCAACCGGAACCGACCTGAGATTCAGCTTCAATTAAACGGTGAGTTGGATTTGGTGAAGCAAAGGGAACAAGAACTTGAGGTGTTTGGCAGAATGGGAGTAGACGATGGATATGTCATGCAATTGGGAAAACGATTTACTTTTGATCAGGGTGACCTGGTTTTTAGCGGTTCGCCAGTTAATCCACAAATTCAAATAAAAACACTGTATGCTTTAAGGCAACCAAGTGACATTAAAATCTGGTACGTAATTGGCGGAACGGCTGAGAATCCTGAGTTTTCCTATGAAAGTGATCCGGAAATGGAGCTACAGGATATTATTAGTTACACCGTTTTTGGAAGACCATTTAACAGCTTGATGGCTTGGGAACAGACGATAACTGGCAGAACGGAATCGGTTGTGGCCGATGCGGCAGTGGACATATTGTTGGATAGGGTTGAGCAGCTTGCCACTGAGCAATTGGGTATAGATTTGCTTCAAATTGACAACACCCGGGCCTCAGGTAACTCTGGAACAACTATCAAAGCCGGTAAATTTATCTCAAACCGACTCTTTGTGGCTTTACTTCAAGAGTTGGGGACGAATCCATTGTCGCAGATCATTGTCGAGTATGAACTCAAGAAAGATCTGGATCTTATTATCACCGGAAGTGATAGTTATCACAACGGGGTGGATATTAGATGGAGGTATGATTACTAACTTTTGAGAAGGGACAAGAGTTGAGTGTCAGAAGAAAGACTCGATTCCCTTCTCAAAAAGTTTACAATGGTCAGATAGTTTAGTTATGAACTAAGTGTTCAAATGCGTCAACAGCACTCGTGCACTTGTGATCATGTGCACATTAGTGGACGAGAAGCGTCGAAGTTTAACCTCATCCACTAACTAACTCATCAAATACTACTTCAAGATTAGCGGCCAGAGACAGACGTGGACCGAAACTGATCTGGTCTTCGAATCCAGGTAGGGCTGCAATACCAACAATTTCTTCTCGGCTCTGTGCGTTTTTGATCCCATTTTCAACGTGCTCAACAAGAGCCTCGAGGTATGATCGCATGTGAACCAATGCATCCATGCGGCCAACCATCCCTTGTTCGGGTTGACCGTGTCCGAATATATAAAGCGTATCGGTATCGTGATCCGCAAGAGTTCTGTTCAGTAAATTGATCCAATTCTGGACGTTGGCACCACCCGGACGGTCGATAAACGGGTAAACGCGATTGAAAACCAAGTCGCCCATGTGTACGATATTCGCATTTTCAAAAGTAACGACAGAGTCGCCACCCGTATGAGCAGGGCCGTAATGTTTTAGTCGTACTATCTCGTCACCAAAATCTTTTTTCCATTCAGTTGCATACGTGGTGTTCGGAACTCCGGCTATGTCGTCGCCTCTCATTTGGGATTGCTGGCGCTGCAACTGTGGGACACGGTCGTGGGCAACAATCAGCGATGTTTCTGGCTCGAAAACTGCATTTCCACCCGTGTGATCACCATGGTGGTGTGTATTGATCAACGCATCAATTCGTGCATCACGCATCGTTTTCAGCCCTTCCAGACAAGTAGCAGCCGAATCAGGAAACTGAGAGTCGACAACGACTGTAGCGTCGCCGTTCACTAACCAGCCGATGGTTCCGCCTCGTTGCGAGTAGATTCCGACGTTTCTTCGGATGGTGACAAAGTTTTCGGGGTTGGTTGCAAGCAGTTTTGTAAATGGTAAAAAAGCTGCAGCAGAACCAATGAGTCCCGTTTTTAGAATAAAATCTCGTCTGGAAAGCATCATAATCGCGAATTTATTAATGTTTATTAAACGAATTGTAACGATAGACCACTGTAATTAACTTCTCTTACCCTAAATATATTGTAAAGACACTTGAAATAAAGGGGAGAAGTACATGTTTGTATTAATCCCATTTTGTCTAGTTTATGTGTTGCTTTTCACTCGATTCGGGGTGAACTTAGTTTTAAACGAGTTACGTTTGTCAAACAGGATGTGTAGTTGAATCATTCCAATAACATACATGATATCGAAAAGAAGTGGGTCGAAGATGTTCGTCAGGGCGATGCCATGGCTTTCAGATCTCTTTTTGACCGGTATTACGTTCAGCTATCATCTTTTGCTACCGAGTACGTAAAATCGTACGATGCCGGCAGAGAAGTTGCTCAGGAGGTATTCATCAAAATATGGTCATCGAAAGATTCTTTTTCTATTGAAGGCTCATTGAAGTCCTATTTATATCGTGCTGTGTACCATCAGGCATTGAACTATATCGAAAAAGAAGCGCGCCGTCGAAAATATGAGCAACAGGCTGCAATTCCGGAAGAGGAATCGTCGGAACAGGCAGACGACAGGGTCATTGCCAGTGAAGTCAGAATAGCCATCAGAGAAGCGGTCAGATTACTACCACCCAAAAGAAATCTTGTGTTTGTTCTTCACAGACAACATGGATTGAGCATCAAAGAAGTTGCTCAGGTTTTGAACGTTTCACCAAAAACAGTTGAAAACCAAATGACTGAAGCCATGAAATTCTTGCGTAAAAGATTAAATCAAAAAAAAATGTAACCTCACACTAGGGGGTGTCGCCTCGAGAACGGTCTATAGCTTATAGTATGGAAAACATCTTCGATAATTCAGACGTCACAGAATTGATTATCCGCTACTTGGATAATCGCCTATCACCACTCGAAACCGAGCAGGTAGAACTACGATTACGCTCAGACGCTGATTTTGCCAAAGCGTTTCAGGAGTACAAGTTCATATGGACGACCTCTTCTTTTCCTTGGCAAGATGAGAGTCTGCTTCGATCTGACAAAGAGTCGGATTGGAAAAAAATAGTAGCTGCTTTACAGGATACACCGGTTATTTCCAAGCCGAAACAGGAAAATCGACCCACCAGATTCAGCCGGTCGATGTATCATTATCTTCGTATGGCGGCGATTGTTCTGTTTACAGTTGCAACAAGTGTTGCTGTAAGTTATCTAGTCATCACACCGGCATCAGAAGAGGTGCAGGAAATCGTATTCCGCGAAATTTCTACTGACCGCAGTCAGCGCGCTGGAGTACAATTGAGTGATGGCACGAATGTGAACCTGAGTGTAGATAGCAGGCTCAGGATGCCGGATGTGTTTGCAAGGGATGTCAGGGAAGTTGAGCTGATTGGGGAAGCCTACTTTGATGTAGCGCATTCACCCGATCGGCCTTTTATAATTAGAAGTGGGAATGCAGTAATCCGGGTTCTGGGAACAGACTTCGGAGTCAGAGCATATCCAGATGAAAATCAGATTAAAGTAGTCGTAAAAAGTGGTAGTGTTGCTGTATCGTCAAGCAGTGGCACAGATGAAAGCTCTGTAGTTTTGAAACCCGGACAATTAGCGCGGGTCTCAGCAGAAACAAGTAAAATTGATACAGAGTGGGTTGACCCAGATGATTATCTGGGATGGATAAGCGGTAAGTTATCATTTAATCAAAGCACATTAGCCGAAGTTATTGGTCAACTCGAGCGGTGGTACGATCTTGAAGTAATATTAGAAGACAAGAGTATTCTGGAACGCCGTCTCACAGCAGTTATCGACTCAAGGTCACTGTTGAACGTAATGAATGTCATTGCGCAATCGGTGGATCTTCAATATGAAGTCATTGATAACAAAGTATTTATCCGAAACAATCAACAAAAACAACAACCATAACGGTCACCTTTGTTTGTAAACGCCTTGTCGCAATAGATGGCAAACACTGGGGGCTTAGTTTAATCCATACAGTCAAATAAGGTATGTATATGAGAGCAACACTGTACCATGTTTTAATGGCAGTATGTCTGTTGGTGATACCGGCGTCTATGAGCGCCCAGTCACCAGGAGCTACTGCGTTCAAACCTCAGAGTTTTGCACCAACTGGTGGAAGCAATATGTTATTCTATACTGTTCGTGAGTATAGAGATGACATTATTGACCTTCAACGAGTTGTAAATGCAGAATTCAAAGAGGAATCACTGAAGACCGTATTGATGGAAATTGCACGTCAAGCCCAATTGGGTATTGCGTTCAATCCTGATATGCCACTTCTTAACAAGAAAGTCGATTTCGATTTTCATAACTCAACCGTTGCCGATGCGCTAACACTCGCTTTGGCCGATACGGAATTCGAAGCTGCACTATCACGCCGCCGCGAAGTCGTCTTGGTCAAACGTCCTGCTCCGATTGAACCACCTGTGGTTCAGCCAGTCGTACAGCAGGTGAGAACCGTTACCGGGCGTGTTATTGATTCGCAAACTAAGGAAGCGCTTACAGGCGTTGCCGTACAAGTTCAGGGAACCACCATTGGTGCTGCCACTGACCTCGATGGTGCATTCCGAATTGCCAATATTCCGGCCGATAACAACATTCTGTTGGTATCCTATGTTGGATATCGCACCCAGCAGGTTAGCATCGACGGACGTACAGACATCACCATCGAATTGGTTCAGGACATCCTGGGTCTAGATGACTTGGTTGTTGTTGGTTACGGTACTCAGCAACGTCGAGAAATTACCGGATCTATTGCATCTGTTCCGATGGAGCAAATTCGTGAGATTCCATCTGCAAGTTTCGAAAATGCAATTTTGGGACGACTTGCAGGGGTTCAGGTACAAGAGTCAAGCGGTGAGCCGGGAGCGGGACCAGAAATCCGTATCCGTGGTGTATCTACTGTTACTGCCGGTACCGATCCGCTGTATGTTATTGATGGCTTCCCATTTTCAAGAAATAATTCGCTGCAAGGTAGAAACCTTCGATTAGCTGCGAACTATACCGAACCCCCAGTGAACCCGATGGCTACCATCAATCCAAATGATATTCAATCTGTTGAAATCCTGAAAGATGCCTCGGCAGCTGCTATTTACGGATCTCGTGGATCAAATGGTGTTGTTCTTGTCACAACCAATCGTGGTGTTCGTGACGGAGCTGGTCCACGAATCAGTTATAGTAGCTACTGGGGTGTCCAGGAAGCTGCCAGAACGGTAGATTTGATGAATGCCGAAGAGCTCATCGATTTTGTTATTGATGCACGTAATAACAACTTCCTGCAAAAGTATCCGAACCTTACTCTGGTTAACCCACGTACCAACGAAGGTCGACCAAACGATGGTAACGTGTTGATTCCAGTAAGTTTCATTAATTGGGATGGAACCGATACCGACTGGCAATCTGAAGTATTCAACCGTGCTTTAACAGCCAATTACACAGCTTCTGTTGCTGGTGGTAACGAAAACGTTGGATACTACATATCTGGTGGATATTATACCCAAGATGGTATCATCGAACGCACTGGATTCGATAGATATAGCTTAATGGCTAACGTTGAGGCAAAACTCAATGATCGACTGGACGTCGGAATCACTCTGAATCCATCGTATGCAGATCACCAACGTTTGCCGACCTCTAACCCATACTTTGCACAACCTCCGGGGGTTGTTTACTCAGCTATCGTTACATCTCCAACAGTACGTCCGTACAACGAAGATGGTAGCATCAACCAGACCAACAACCAGGCCCATATAGGTAACGGTATGACCGATGCGAGTAATGCTTTGGCAATCATCGAGTATATTGATGATCGTCTCAAGCACATCCGTATGTTCAGTACGGCCTATGCGAACTACAAAATCATGCCTAATCTGGTTTTCAGATCCTACCTGGGAGCTGATATCAACGACATGAAGCGTGATTTCTATCTGTCCAGAGATTTCAGATTCCGTACTCAAGTAGTTGGAAACCCATATGGCCAGGCTAATGCATCAAGATCTTTCAACTGGATTACTGAGCAAACGTTGAATTATTCTGGTGAAACAGGTGATCACAAGTATGCAGGACTCTTAGGATTCACTGCACAGAAAGAAGACGTTGGCCAAAACATGGTTTTTGCCATCAACTTCCCAGATGACCTTGTTAAGACCCTGAACGGTGGACAAATCGCCGGTGGATTCAGTCAGGCGGAAGAGTGGTCACTCTTGTCGTATCTAAGTCGTGTTAATTACACCTACAAAGGCAAGTACTTCACAACGCTTTCAATTCGTGCTGATAAATCATCCCGATTTGGACGTGATAATCAGTGGGGATACTTCCCATCTATTTCTGCCGGTTGGTTGATTTCAGATGAGAGCTTCATGGATGCACTTCCACAGTTCAACTACTTGCGCGTACGTGCAAGCTGGGGTCAGACAGGAAACTTCCTGATTCCAAACTATGGAGCTATTGGATTACTTGGATCTGAAAACTACGTGTATAACAACGCAGTTACCGGTGGTGCGGCTCCGTTCACTATCAGTAATTCGAACCTGAGCTGGGAAACAACAACACAGTCTGGTATTGGACTTGATTTAGGTATGCTCGAAGATCGAATTAATTTCACCTTCGATTACTACCACTCAGTTACCAGCGATCTGTTGCTGAATGTTAACATTCCATCAGCATTTGGTTACACAACTGCACTTACAAACATTGGTGAAGTACTGAACCGTGGATTTGAATTTGCTCTTACAACCCGAAACATTGTTGGTGCATTCAACTGGTCTACTGATTTCAACTACTCAACCAACCATAACGAAGTGTTGAAGTTAGGTCCTGAAGGAGATCCTATTCTTTCTGCAGGTGGTGCTGGTATCCGTCATATAACTATGGTTGGTCAGCCAATCGGTAGCTACTATGGATACGTAACCAATGGATTATTCCTGACTCAGGCTGATTTGAACAGTCGTCTGCCAGATGCGTTGGCTCCGAATCCTTCACTTGGTGACTTCATGTATAAAGACATCAACGGTGATGGACGAATCACTCCAGCTGACCGTACGGTTACAGGTAATTACATGCCAGATTTCATATTTGGTATCACCAACCGATTCTCATACAAAAACTTCGATGCAAGTGTATTCTTCCAGGGAGTTGTTGGTGGAGAAGTGTTGAACCTGACCAGTCGTCACTTGAAAAATGGTGAAGGTAACTTCAACTCATACGCTGCATTCAACGATCGTTGGAGATCTCCTGAGCAACCAGGTAATGGAAAATTCCCACGTGCTGACCGTCAAACAGGTCTGCATGGTGGAAATGACCGTCCAAGTGACTTCCAGGTGGAAGACGCTACCTACTTCCGTATCCGTAATATTACTTTCGGATATAACGTCCCATCCCGAATTTTGGGTAATGGGATCAGTAATGCCAGAATCTATGGTTCTGTGAACAACGTGTATACCTGGACGGATTACCTCGGATTTAACCCCGAAGTTAACAACTGGTCAGGTGCGAGCATGCTAACGCAAGGTGAAGATTACGGAGCATATCCGATAATGAGAACCTTCACGTTGGGTATTAACATTTCACTCTAAGACCATAGAAATTGAATAAGGAAATGACTATGAAATCTAAAATATATGTTCTGATCCTGGCGATGTTTATGGTCTCCTGCGGGGATGACTTCACAAACCTTTCGCCAATATCGCAACGAAACGTAGATAGCTTCTACTCGAATGCGAATGAATTTGAACTTGCATTGAACGGCGCTTATGCCGGATTGCAAGCTGATGGGACCTATAACCAAAGTTATTGGGTCATGTTTGAGATGCGTGGCGACAACACCGATCAAGGGCCAGACGTAACAGGTCTAGCCAATGAATTGGCTGTTGTTGAGGCATTTTCTGAAAACGCACTGAATGCGTTTATCGGGGATGCCTATCGCGACACCTACGTAATGATCACCAGAACCAACATCATTCTGGACAAGATTGATGGCATTCAAATGAACGATGCTCAACGAAATCGCATCAAGGGTGAGGCGATGTTCCTGAGAGCATTGGGATACTATCATTTGGCATTAGCCTTTGATAGAGTTCCACTCATTTTGAATGAGATAACGGATATCAATGCACCGGTAACTCAAAGTGACGCGACTCAGATCCTGACCCAGATGGCCGCTGATCTTGAGGTTGCAGTCGGTTTGCTTCCGCAAACCGTTACTGGAGCAAATGTGGGCCGTGCAACCAAAGGTGCTGCAAATGCACTTCTTGGTAAAATCTACCTAACACTTGGCCAACGTACTCAAGCTGCTACAGCGCTTCGTAGAATTGTTGACTCAGGTGTGTATAGATTACTGCCTAGTTACGCCAGCCTTTGGGGGGTCCAGAACGAGAACAACGCTGAATCAATCTTTGAGGTGCAGTATCGTGCTGGTGGATTCGGAACAGGATCTCCGTTCACGAACTACTTCTCACCAAGTGCTAACTTGCAAAACGGTTTGGGTAACAACCGTAACCGCCCGATGCAAGAATTGTATGATGCTTACGAACCGGGTGATTTGCGTAGAGATATTTCCATGGCAACCAGCTATGTGAACCCAGCTACCGGATTAACGGTTGAGGCGCTTCACATTCTGAAGTTCCGTAGCCAACCATTCACGAACAACGACTCTGACCTTAACTGGCCAGTATTCCGCTATGCTGATGTGTTGCTGATGCTTGCTGAAGCCTTGGGCGAAGGTGCCGAATCGTACAACCTGATTAACCAAGTTCGTGCTCGTGCCGGATTGGGTCCGATTAGTGCCAGTACTCCAGGCTCATTTACCGATAAGCTTTTACATGAACGTCGTGTTGAATTGGCTTTCGAAAACCATCGATGGCCAGATCTTCGCAGATTCGGAGTAGCGCAGCAAGTTATGGGTTCAAAAGGACTCAACGCCAAGTTGTTGTTCCCGATCCCACAACGTGAACTCGACGTATCTCCTGGAATGCAACAAAACGCAGAACACAGATAATCGAACTATTACCCCAAAAAGGGAGTGTGTGGCAACGTCCCACACTCCCACTTTTTTTGCTAAAATGAAAACTACCTTGTCATTGTTGATTGCCCTCTTTTTGATGGGTTCGGTTTCTATCGCTCAAGATAAACCACTTAGAATCATTGCGATCTTCGCGCATCCAGACGATGCCGAGTTCAAAATGGGAGGAACCGCAGCAATGTGGGCAAGTATGGGTCACGAAGTTAAATTTGTGTCTATTACCAACGGAGATGCCGGACACCATGAAATTGGCGGCGGGCCATTGGCAAATCGTCGTCGTGCAGAGACTCAGGAAGTCGTAAAACGACTTGGAATCAAAGAATACACCGTGCTGGATAATCACGATGCTGAACTTTTACCACATTTACACATTCGTCAGCAGGTTATCAGAGAAATTCGTAAATGGGATGCAGATATTGTGCTCGGATTACGCTCAAACGACTATCATCCGGACCACAGATATGCCGGAGTATTGGTTATGGATGCCGCTTATATGGTAGTAGTTCCAAACGTAACCCCAGATACGCCTCCTCTCGAGAAGAATCCGGTCTTTTTGTACATGCAAGATGGATTCGAACGGCCATATCCATTTCAGCATGACATCACAGTTGCCATTGATGACGTTTTTGAAACAAAAATGCGTGGACTCGATGCTCATGAGTCACAAGTTTATGAATGGAATGCTTGGGTAGCAGGATTCCTGGATCAGGTACCCCAAGATAAAGAAGCCCGATTTGAGTGGTTGAAAAGTGCTTATGGAAGTTGGATGTCTGTATCTCCAGAGGCCAGAAAGTCGCTCGAAAAATGGTATGATCCAGAGAAAGCAGCTCAGGTAAAATTCGCTGAGTCATTTGAAATTACAGAGTACGGTCGTCAACCGACCGAAGAAGAAATAAGAAAACTCTTCCCGATGTTAGGCAATTAATAGATAAATCAATCCAAAGTACTATGAAAAAGTTATTGTTTACACTTTTCCTGGCCGTTTTGTGCACGGGAACATTCACCAACTCTATGTCAGCTCAAGATAAACCTCTTCGCATCATTGCGATTTTTGCTCACCCGGATGACGCTGAGTCCAAAATGGGTGGTACTGCAGCTCTATGGGCTGAAATGGGACATGAAGTGAAATTTGTGTCAATTACCAACGGAGATGCGGGTCATCAGTCAATAGGTGGTGGTGTACTGGCAAAAATTCGCCGCGCCGAAGCTCAGGAAGCTGCACGTCGTTTAGGTGTTAAAGAATATGTTGTTCTTGACAATCACGATGCTGAATTGCTTCCGCATCTTCATATCCGCCAGCAGGTGATTCGTGAAATCCGTAAATGGGACGCAGATATCGTACTAGGTCTTCGTATCAACGATTACCACCCTGATCACCGATATGCTGGTGTTCTTGTGATGGATGCTGCTTACATGGTAGTTGTTCCAAACGTAACTCCAGATACACCACCGCTGGAGAAGAATCCGGTGTTCCTGTATATGCAAGATCGTTTCCGTTTCCCATATCCATTCCAGCACGATATTGTAGTCGATATTGAGAAAACACTTCAGAAGAAAATTGACGGACTCGATGCACATACATCACAAATGTATGAGTGGCTTCCTTGGGTAGGCGGAACACTTGAGCAGGTACCTGCAGATCCTGCAGCTCGTCGCGAGTGGTTGGCAGGACGTTGGATGCGTCCAAACGTGAACGACAATCACATGCCAGCTCTACAGAAATTCTATGGCAACAAGGCGTCCAGCGTACGCTACGTTGAGTCTTTTGAAATCGCGGAATACGGTCGTCAACCGTCAGAAGACGATATTCGCCAGCTTTTCCCGATGTTAGGAAACTAAATTCAATCTCTCATCACTCCAAGTCTCCCCGTGTGTGATGCACGGGGGGATTGTTTTACACACAAGGTCAACTAGATTATGTATTCACTCAATTTACGTCTTTGGGTAGTAGGGATATTGTTTGGTGTTCTGGCGCTCGCATGTGAGCCACAGAACTCAAATCGTATTCCACTTACGGTAAATGCCGCAGAAAATGGGGCTCCGATCACTTTGGGAGTTCCGTTTCCGGAAGGGGTGTTACAGAATCCTGAGCAGGTAAAAGTAGTAGATAGTCAAGGCAACGAAATTGCATCCCAGATTACCGAAGTATCGACCTGGGAACCAGCCGATAAAAGCATTAAGTGGGCCTGGGTTTTCTTCTTCGCTGACGCAGGTGAAGACTATTTCATCGAGTACGGACCGAACGTCCGTCGTACTCCACACGAAGGCCACTCTATAGTAACCATCAACAATCAGCGACCATATGGTGGTGTTGAGGTTAATACCGGAACATTGCGCTTTCAATTAGATAAACGCAATACGGGTGGATTCCTGGATGTTGTGGAAGTCAACTCTGCAGGTGACGGATTCCGCGAAGAGCATATCATTGCGACTGGGATTAAAGACCGTGGATCGTTTATGGATATGCTCGATGATCGCGGAATTGACCCATCAAAAACAATTGTGCACCAAACGTTTATCGAAAAAGGATCCGGCCCTCTTCACACAATTATCCGTATAGAAGGTGAGTACCAATATACTCGCGGTGACAATCCTTCCTCTCCATTTGTAACTCGAATCCACGCTTTTGCAGGTAAATCTTATGTTCGTGTGTATCACACAATTACCTATACGGGTGTCCCGGATAAAAGTCGTCCATTGAATGGTGAACATCCTGCTGTTGCTACTGGTCTAGGTCCGATGGTGGATGAAGAAGCCCGACTTTTGGATGCTGGAATGACCCAGCCCAATGATCGCATCCATTCAATCGGTATGAATCTTGATTATAAACTCGGTGAAAACCGTAGTTTCAGCACTGGATACTATGATGGTACCTGGTACAATCCAGGGTCAGAGCAAGTACATACATCCAATCTAGACGCATCGGCTAAAACGTCGGTGTTGCAAAGCGGACCCGAACCCACTCGTATCCCTCCAATTCAGACCTCATCGGCAGATGAGCGCATGAGCGGATTTTTCGCACACGTTCAGGTTGGTGAAGCCAAAAACCTCGAAGTTGAGCGTGCAGCAGGCTGGGTAGATGTCAACGATGGACAACGTGGTGTGACTGTTGGCATTCGTAATTTCATTGAAGAATATCCAAAAGAAATCGAAGTAGACCCGGCGACAGGTGTAGTTACTGCCTATTTATGGTCACCAAAAGCCGGACCTATGAGTTTCCAGCGTATGGATCAGCGAAGAGATGGTGATATGGTTGGTAACTTTGCTGCAGGGATGACCAAAACCACAGAGATGGTGTATCACTTCTACGATCAGGTTCCGGATGAATCCACTCGAAAATTGGCTATGAATATAGCCTTGAATCCACCTAACGCTCACGTTGCACCGTCATGGTATGCTAATTCTGGAGCATTCGGCAACTTTGCTCCTGCAACCGACCGATTTGCGGCTTATGAGCGTGGTCTATCCTACAAATTTGACTGGTTGTTATTCAATCAAGAGTGGGAGCCATGGTTTGGAATGTTCTACTACGGTGACCTGATGACCAATTACTACCGTGAGAACTGGAATATGTGGGGCGTTAACGAGCCTGCGCAGGATTTCATGTGGTGGATGCAATACATGAGAACAGGTGACCGAAAGTACTACCTACAAGCGCAGAACATGTCTCGGTATTCAATGGATGTCGGTAATATCCACTGGCCGGTAAAACCTCCGTATCGTGGTGATACAAACCTCACCATTGACTGGTTCGAGTATGAAGCTACTCCTGAATCGAGTCCTTATGTTGGTATGGGTCGTCGACATGGTAATCAGCCTTGGGTATCAGTGCTAACCGCACACGTTTGGACACCAGGATGGGTTGCTGCCTATTATCTCGATGGATATCATCGTGGTCTTGATATAGCCAAATTAACCGCAGACCATTACCTTCGCAGAGTTTGGGGAGAGCATGACTTCCGGGGAAGAAGACTGTACCTTGGCATGTTCAATATTTTGCCAGTATATGACGCAACCAAAGAGCAGAAATATCTCGACGAGTTTGAGTATAGAATGCAGATTGCGATGGATCTTCAAAATGAGCAAGGTTGGTCTTTAAACATCGATCGTTACGGTTATTCACAGAACTACTTCGCTCATAGCATGATGCAGTACTATCAGTTGACAGGCGATCAGGATGTTAAACAGTCTTTGATTCGACACGCTCGTCGCGTAAAAGATGTGAAACCTATGGATCATGATATGGAATCTTATCTGGCCAGCATCTACAGTCTGGTAGCTGCTTATGAGCTTAGTGGTGAAAAGGTGTTTCTTGATACCGCAAAAGAACGTGCGGAATATCTTAAAACCAATTCAATGGAGTATTCGGTTGATATCAACAGCACTCAACGTGCATACAGCGAGGCACTTGAAGCTGCCAGTAACCTTCCTAAGTTTCCTGAAGGAGGCGAACATCCGTTTTTTGGAACACGTCCGATATGGTCCATCACGAACGGACTCCGAGTATTCGGATGGACGCATGCATACAACGTCCCGTGGTTGATTCCACATCTTGAAGAACCCGCACCGTAACGAAATTTGCTATAAACGATTCTCTCAAAACACAACATACACATATAGTGAGTAGGTAAGGCCGGATTCTTGACAGAGTCCGGCCTTTTTTTACCCGGCGAGCTCTGCTCGCCGGGGGACAAGGGATAAATGAAAAGAGATAAGCGATTAGGTAGTGGGAAATGGGAAATAGGAAGTGGGACTTTGCCTGATCGCTCTTTTCTTGTCCCTTATCACCATTCAAATAGCTGTGTACTGTGCACTACAAATTCCCACACCCTACTCCCCACTCCCTTCATTAACATATTCATGTAGTACCAAAAGTGTTTGCGATGCGTTATCTTGAATGTCATTAATCACAAACCATGTATGTTATGAAACGATTTAGTCTGTCATTATTACTCACTGGTGCTGTTGCGATAACAGGATTACATGCACAGGACAATGTTGACCGTTTTTTCATGAGTCAGCAGTTGAATTCATCAAACAACTTAATGGCTACGTATAACGCGAACGCCGGAATCATTGATGGAACACCATTCTATAATACAACCTGGCAAAAAGGGACAATCAAAGCCACCGATGGGAATGTATATTCCGGACTCGACCTGAAATTTGAGTCCTACAGCAGCTTGCTTATGGTGAAGTTCAAGGGCGACTCACTGATCGTATTTCCGCAGGTAATTACAGAGTTCAATTTTGATAATAACGGTGACCCATTAGTATTCAAGAACGGATTCTATGACGAAAAACTAAAAATTGAACGCAATAGATATTTCCAGGTGATCAAAGAGGGTTACTGGTCTGCGTATAAAGATGTCAGTAAAGAACTTAAAGAGTCAGATTTTGATCCGGTGTTTCAGACCGGAAGCCGGGTAGACCAATTCGTTGACAAAGAACGATACCTTTTTGTGAATCCACAGGGTGAATGGACAGCCTTGATGCCCCGACGCCGTTCTGTAGAGAGGTTTTTCGGCGATAAGTCGGGTCAGGTGCGTGATTTTGTGCGTCAAAATGACCTAGACTATGATAATGACGATCATCTGGCGCAAATTTTTGAGTATGTAAACAGTCTTGACTGATAAGAATCGTTAAATTTGATTTTCAATAAAAAAGCCCGACTGGATATCCAGCCGGGCTTTTTTTATAAGCTATGATGCAAGAACTTAAGGTGCTAATGCACGAAGAGTCTCAGCGATCTTCATAACTTTGTCGCTGTTGCGAGTGTTTGCAGCTACTTGTTGTGCAGTGTTTGCCAGATCACTCAACAGTCGCGACTTAGCTTGACCATTCATGGTTGCAGAACGCGTGATACCTTCGCGCATGGAATTGATGGTAGCCATATCCATTTCACGGTTACGCTCCAACTGATCGAGGTACGCGAGGGCAAGGGCTTCTGATGCTGGCCAACTGTATTTTGGCTGACCTTGAGCATTTTTATACTGCATGACTACAGTGTTAGCCGCTGCAATTTCGTTTGCAGTGATATACTCACTAGGGGTCATTTCGAAAATATCGAGTCCACGGGCGATTTCGGAGTTGACCAAGTATCCGTTGTACCAGTAAACTGACCAGCTTCCACCAGCAACAAGGCGCTCGTTGCTGATTGGACCACGGTCATGGTATGCAATCTCTACCGGACGAGCAGGATTTGTGTAATCAACGATTACGATTCCGCCCTGATACCATCCCTGAACCATAATGTCGCGTCCAGGAACCGGAATCATGGATCCGTTATGTGCTACGCAGTTTTCAGTGCTGGTTTGAACAGCAGGAAGTTTGTAGTAGCTTTGGAACTCCATTTTACCTTCTTCATTGATGGTAAACACAGCGTTTGCTCCCCATTCTTTTGGATCGGTAGCACGGCATTTAGGCTGTGTTCCTCCACCCCATTCGTCTGTGAAGATCACAACATTACCATCATTGTTGAAGGTAGCGGAGTGCCAGTAAGCAAAATTGGAGTCAGCAACGGCATCTAGGCGAGTTGGATTCTCTGGATTACGGATGTCAAGCAGAATTCCATATCCCTCACAAGCTCCACCAGCAAGTCCCACTTCAGGATACAATGTGATATCGTGGCACTGGTCAGGTCCCAGGTTAGCGGCTTCGCTTGGACCAGCGAATTGATCGTCGATCATTGATTGTAAACGGGAACGAAGTGCAGTACTGTCTTCTGCAGTAATGGCATCACCACCACGCTCAGTTTTGAGTCTCTCGAGGTAGTTGTTGATCAAACGATTAGGAACGATTCGCTCTGCGCCGAAGAAGTTTGCAACATATGCGCCAGTAGCTTTTGCACGTGCCAATGCAGCGATTTCTTCCGGAGCTTCGCCGTGTCGTGGAGGTGCCACCAAGTCTTCAAAAATGCGTGGAGCATTTACGATAGCTGCGGCCTGTGGATTATCCAAAGGTACCTTGATTACTTCGATACGGAATAGCGCACTGTTCGGATCTTCGCTAGG
Organism: uncultured Chitinophagales bacterium; assembly: GCA_964550435.1. GTDB lineage: Bacteria > Bacteroidota > Rhodothermia > Balneolales > HLUCCA01 > UBA11400. The sequence continues at coordinate 20,675 of CAZJZI010000002.1, forward strand.
AAGTGCACTTGAACAGCCCGGAAGTTCGTCTTCTGGACGAACAGGAGCAGATCCAGAGATGTATACATACACGTTGTCGTCGTCGTTAGGATCTACCAACACCGAGTGGGTGTGTGATCCACGGCAAGTCTGTACGTTTGAAATGTACTGTGGATTTTTGATGTCGCTGATATCGAAAATACGGATACCACGCAGACGATCAGCACTCACGCGAGAATCTACACCCTGAGTACCGCAATCCAGACGACCGCTTGTGCCTTCACCGGATACGAAAAGTAGGTCGCCATAGACAGAAACGTCACTTTGAGACGCTGGGCACAGAAACTCTACTACCAATTCAGGTTGAGCAGGATTAGTGATATCCCAAACAACGAATCCATTGTAGTTACCCTGAATTACATAATTGTCCTTGAAAGCAAGGTCAGTATTCATGGCACCCACAAAATCTTCTGGGGATGGAGTTTGGGAAACTAGTTTCAGGTTCCAGATAGCTTCTTCAGCGTCGAACAGACCAGCACCAAGACCCACACGTGGATCAGGAGATGGCATGCTAAGTTCGGAGAGTGGTTTTAGTGTAGGCGTAGCAGGTTGTGTTGTACCTGCCATCTGAACGGCATCAGATGACGAGCATGCAACCATACCTCCAATGGCAAGTACCATGGAGGCTGACCATACCACATGTTTGAGTTTATTTAGACCCATAGGTAATCGTGTTCTTTTAGGTTAGTGATTGTGGTGAGAATTGTGGGGTGACATTGCTTCGGCTGTTGCGTCAATTTCTTGAAGCATCAGTTTCATCATCGCAATTTCGGTGACTTGCTCGGCATAAATATCGGCCGCAAGTCTGTAAGCATCTTCGTCGTTTCCAGCACCATCGGCAGCAAACATTTCATTTACCATATAAACAGCACCCTCATGGTGACCGATCATATAGCTAAGAAAAGCCTTATCAAATTCTACGCCCTTGACAGACGCCAGATGTTCGAGTTGTTCTTGAGTAAGCATCCCCATCATAGTGCTATGATCCATTGTGGAATGATCCATAGTTGAATGGTCCATTTCGGAACTATCTTTGGACTCATGGCCCGACATATCGTGTCCGTCGTGGGTGGATGTAGCTTTTTCTTCTGACTTCTGGTGCATGCTGTGGTCGGATTTGCTGGCAGCATCGACATGCTTGGAATGATCCATGGATCCGTGATCTTCCCCATGAGCCATGTCTTTCTTTGGCATTTCCATTTCAACAGTCATATTGAGTCCGTCGATGTGAACGATAGGCACTGGTTGTCCGCGGTCGCGAAGCCAGGTTTGCATCGTACGGATTTCGTCATATTGAGCATTGATGATGCGAGCAGCTAATTTCTGAACCTGAGTGCTTGCGTTATTATCCGGCGCCAGCCGAGACATGATCAGAGCCTGGGAGTGGTGTGGAATCATGTGCGTCATAAAGTCGACATCCGCCTGGACGAAACGCATTTTTGACTCTTGTACACGCTTGAAAAACAGGGCTTCGAGGTCGGATTTGTCCTTATTAGCTGTTTGTGCGACAACTTGTGCACTGATGCCGAATATCAAGACAAGCGCCAATAAAGTAATGTAACTCTTTGCAGTCCATATACTTGGATTAAATTTCATAGAATACACCTCAACCGATTAAGTAGGAATTCGTGTTATATAGCAGAGTAATATAAACAATCAGATGAGTCTATCGGCAACACATTGAATAATTTTACATAGCTATTTACAGCTTTTGCTTTAGAAAAGAGAGAAGAGATAAGGGAAAAGTGAATTAAAAAAGATGATAGATGAGCGATGAGGGTGGATGGCATTTGTATTTATTCAGTGCCAAAAGTACTGTAGCTAGATCGTAACCTGTATAAAATGTGACCTGGAAGGGCTGTAAACCGTTTACAGTTTTCGGTTATCGCCGAATTTTTTCGCTCATTGAACAGAGTTCAATAGAGCGAAAAAACGGCTAATTGTCGGGATGACAAGATTTGAACTTGCGACCCCTTGCACCCCATGCAAGTGCGCTACCGGGCTGCGCTACATCCCGAACTAGCTAAAGATACGGATCCCTGGTCACCTTATCAATAAAGGTATCCCCCTCTTGCTCGAAGCAGCGTTTTACGGCTTCGGCTACGCGGAAGGGGACATCTTTCTGAAATGGACTCGGAATGATGAGATCGGCACTTGGATTTTCGACGCTGTCGGCAATGGCCTGTGCGGCTGCCACGAACATGCTTCGGGTGAAGTTCCGAGCACGGCAGTCCAACGCACCACGGAATAGTCCCGGGAAAGCAAGCACATTGTTTATCTGATTAGGGAAGTCGGAGCGTCCGGTGGCAATGATGCGCGCACCAGCAGCTTTGGCTTCTTCAGGCATGATCTCCGGAACCGGATTAGCCATTGCGAAAATGTAAGGATCCGGTTTCATACTGCGGACCATGTCCTGTGTGAGTACCCCAGGCGCTGATACACCTATGAACACATCCGAACCTTCCATGGCGTCGGCCAGCGTGCCTTTGCGCATCGTGCGATTGGTGATTTTAGCCATGGATTCCTTCACCGGATTCAATCCATCGCGACCTTCATGAATAATTCCCTTTGAGTCGACCATGATCACTTCGCGCACGCCCAGATGCTGAAGCAGTTTGATGATGGCGATTCCAGCAGCGCCCGCCCCGTTGATGACAACACTCAGGTTTTCCATGGTACGTCCTGTCACTCGATTGGCATTGATCATTCCAGCCAGGGTAACGATCGCAGTCCCGTGCTGATCGTCGTGCATCACGGGAATATTACACTCTTTCTTCAGACGATCTTCGATGTCGAAACACTGTGGTGCAGCGATGTCTTCGAGGTTGATGCCTCCAAAACTCGGGGAAATCAACTTGACGGTGCGAACGATTTCATCTGGATCCTGGGTGTCGAGAATGATCGGAATCGCATCGACTCCAGCAAAGTTTTTGAACAACACACATTTCCCTTCCATTACCGGCATACTCGCCGGAGCACCGATGTTTCCAAGTCCGAGAACCGCAGATCCGTCGCTAATCACAGCAATTGTGTTTCCTTTTGCAGTGTACTCATACGCCATGTTTTCGTCGCGCGCAATTTCCATACATGGAGCTGCAACGCCCGGCGTATACGCGATACTAAGATCATACTTGGTTTCGAGAGGCATTTTGGAGGTGATCGCTACTTTGCCTTTGTATTTTTTATGAGCTTCGATGGATAGAGCAGCGTAATCTGGTGACTTCTGTGTGTCGTTTGACATAAATAATAAACGGTTTATCTGTTGATTGTAGTAATACTAAGGTCTGATTAATCCAGTCTGGCGATATAAAACTAACTTGACCGAGGAATGCATTCTGTCGGGAGCACTCCCCTAAAAAACGAAAGCCCTAATATACAAAATCAGGGCCTTCAATTTCGTTGTAAGATGTTAAAAGGAAATGTGTTAGAATGATTCGGAAACTCCGATTACGAAGCGGGTTCCCCACTCATCTTCTCCTGTGATGCCGTTCAGGAAGAAAGGCATGCGAACGCTTAACTGCAAGTCTTGCAGGAAGTTACTTTGTGGAGTCCATCTACTTAAGCCAGGAATCGCACTTACATCGAAGGTGAGTCCAGTACCCATGCTGGCCAGGAAGCCGTCTTCAGGGAAGTCACCGGTGTAGCCACCCATCCAGCTTTTACCCATCGCCGCGAAGAGCTCGAGCTCCAACAATCGCAGGGTTCTGTGGTCAGAAAACGGCTGCCAGGTGTTCCAGATGGTTCCCGTGACGTAGTTGTTTCCTGCGACATCTGGAGAGCCAATGCCAGGGATCGCGTAGCCAAGTAGTCCGGTACCGTCGTTGGCTACCAGATTGTACTCGGTGGTAAGGTCACGGCTGAGGTTGGCTACGGACCAGTACGCGGTGTTGCGCCATGCCTGTTCTCCGGTCGGACCCGATACCGCCCACATCCACTGGGTCGGCATCGTTTCGGACCCGGTTCCTGTCGACATCCCGAATCGGGTCGAGAACGAGTCGGACCAATTCGCCCGGTGATTCGCCGTAACGGAGAAGTATCCAGTAGCCGAGCGACGACCTTGTGATCCAGTGACCAAGTTGGTCTGGATGCCGCTTTCGGACAGATCACCTACCAAATAGGATAGGTGTAGTCCCAAAACAGATTCATCATCGAACTGATTTTGCAGGAAGTCGATGTTGCGTGTCGCGGTGCTGTATTGATGGAAAAGTCGAACGGATAGCAATCGCGTGGTAGTCTCGCGTCGGCCCAGATCGCCGATGTACTTATTCAGAGTGAGGGACTCCTCGCCGATGCCGTAGAAGCGACGTGCCTGAAAGGTTGCCGTGGTCGCCTTCCCGAAATGCCCGAGGCGATGGGTATACGCCACGTTATAGTCGACATCCAGATTCTTGACTTCAAAATTGTCGAGGTCGCCGGTGGTCAGCATCGCGGAAACCTCCAATGCATTGTTTCCAAACAGGTAGGCACCCTGGGATGCGAATCCGAGATGGAGTCCGGACACATCGCCGTACCACAATGCCGGACGCCAGGACACGTTGTACTCGGTCCAGCTGGTTCGTAGCGGCTGAGCATACGTGAACGAAATCGGAAACGGATGCGTGTTGTTCATGCGATTGGAGTCCATCATGCGAAGGGTCGGATCGATGACCACTTCGTCAAGCTCCTTGCCAGGGCGTTGCAGGGCAATCGAGTAGGTTTGATCTGTCCAGCGCCATGGAGCCAAAACAGTGCGCGGAGTTGCGCCGTAAATCTGAGGTTCCTCGGGCTTGGTTCCGAGCATAAGTTGTTCTGGGATGTACAGCAGCTCCGCGGATCCATCGGTGTATCGAACCAGAATGTCGAGAGGCATGGTGGCGCGGCTCGGACGCTCAAGCTCGATTTCGAGGGCGCCGGCGTTGGTTCCAGCACGCTTGATGGCATAATCGATCGGATCGTTGGTATTCAGCGACTGATCAAAGAACCAACGCAACTGGAGTCCGCTTTCTTTTTCGGCCACACGACGAAACTCGTCCGGACCAGGATGACGGAACTTCCATTCAGCATAATATCGCTGGAGGGTGTTTTTGAGGTCATCCTCGCCCATAATGTAGCCTAATTGTCCCAAAACGACGGCTCCAAGCGTGTATGAAGCCGTTGAATAGGCGCTATTTGTGTTGAAATGGTCACTATGCGTTGTTGCAGGCTCGGCCAGCTCGTCGTTCATGAGAGACATATATCCATAGTAGCTGCCGATGGGTGTAGTCGAAGCGTTTTCGCGTCCGAACAGGTGGTTCATCGTGATTGAACTCATATACGTCGTGAAGCCTTCATCCATCCACGCATAATGCGCTTCGTTCGTGGCCAGTGACGTCTGAAACCACATATGCATCAGCTCGTGCACCATCACTCCAACCAACGAATTGAGGCTTCGGTGTCCAGTGACCAGCGTCGACATCGGATACTCCATACCGCCGTCGCCACCCTGTAGCACCGAAAACTGCTCGTACGGATACGGTCCGAGATACTCAGATAAAAACTGGATTGCGCGCACGGTGTAGTCACCCAGTTGTGACCAGGCGCGTGTTTGAGGACCCTTAACATACAGGAGGTGGACTTGTCCTCCATTTGGAACCTGATACACTTCGTGTGTGTATTCATCGTGAGCGGTCCATGCGAAATCGATCACATTTGGTGCCTTGAAATGCCAGGTCAGCTTGTTTCCGGATGGACGTTGCACTGTCATACCCGGTGTTTCGTATCCCTTGCCGATCTCCTGCGGATTCTGCAGGTATCCGGTTCCACCAAGTGTGTACGTGGAATCGATCGTGATGCGAACATCGAAATCGCTGAACGTGCCATGAAATTCACGTCCGATATACGGCGACGTAGCCCATCCCTCGCGATCGTATCCAGCGATACGCGGATACCACTGCACCATCGAATAGCGGATTCCCTCGCGGCTATCGCGACCACTGCGACGGATCTGAAGCGGTACTTGTCCCTCGAACGTCATGTCCATTGTAGCTTGTCCGCCCGGTGGGATCGGATCATTCAGCTCCACGATCAGCACCGTTTCCGACACCGTAAACTTCACATCGCGTCCGTTCTGTTTCAGCGACAGGATATTTTGATAGCCGATCTCGTCCTCTGACAGATGGAAAATCCGGTCACGAACCCGTCCATCCGGATCCGAAATACTACGTGAGCGCACATCCATCATGCTGTTTGGCTGAAACGCGTTGAAATACAAATGGTAGTATAGTTTATCCAGCGTATCGGGAGAATGGTTCTCATAAACCAGCTTTTGCTTCCCCTGAAACTGATTCTTCTCCACATCCATATCAACATCCATATCATACGTCGCAAACTGCTGCCAGTCGTGCGGGATGGTCTCCTGGGCGAAGGCAGATGCTCCGGCCAGACCAATAAACAAAACTATAATCGAGGAAATAAAGCGCATAAGAATCAGGTATGGGTTATGGGTTGTGGGAATCGTAGAGCAAACACAAGCGCTTCAGCGCGAAGTCTTTGTTCGCAGATTGTGAACGCAAAGAGCGAAATGGCAAGTAGAAATCACAAACGTCTAAAATTAAGCCATTGAGATGAAAAAGTTTGAAAAAGAAATTGTCAAATGAGGAAACCACCACAGAGTATGTCTCCAATTATTACGATTGAAAGTGAGAAACCCTTTTTATGAATTAGTAGTCCAAAAATCAGTTAAGTTGCTACTCTCAGACTTTTTCACTTATTTGAGACTGTGTCGCAAAAACTTAATCTAATTAACAGTTTATCAATACATAATTCGTCAAATGATCTACTCAATAAGCAAATGTCGGATGTGCATGTATTATAGTTGACATTAATAAATCCAAACCTCAATAATGATAAAATTCACGAGAAAACTCCGGCTTAACCTCATTCTAGATGGGAAAATCGGCGGATATTTGAAATATGCAACCGGTGAAATTCTGCTCGTTGTAATTGGAATATTGATAGCTATTCAGATTAATAACTGGAACGAAAGCAAAAAACTAAACATCAAAGAAATTGAATTCTTATCCAGTGTAGTGAATGACTTGAAACAAGATAGAGCTTTTCTTCAATACGTTATTGATCTTACAGAACCTAGGATTTTTGCTTACAAAAGCCTGAATAGTGATTTGCAATATCTTTATCAGAACGATAGGTCAACTCTGGATTCATTATTTAATGACTATTTTGAAACTCAGCGAACATTTTATCCAATTTCTAGTTCTTATCAATCAGCGGTTTCAGGGAATCAACTTTCTTCATTTCAGAACGAGCAATTCATCCGTAAGGTTGTAAAGCTATATAATTCTACTTATGACAGATTAATAGATAATGGTCAAATATTAGACGATAGGTGGGGAGACTTAAGCAAGAAGTACAGTTTCGAGCGGAGAACCGGGAAATTCCGTGATATGAATCCTCAGCAACTATCAGAATTTCTTGACGACGTGTTCCATCATTACATACAAATGGAGTACTACCTGAGTCAATTAAAGTTAACCATCATCGAAATTGATGAAATTATCGAAGAAAACTAAAAAGATTTTAAATGCTGATTTATGAACCGTTATACAACATGAATACATAATCAATTGAAAAGAAAATTTACGTTTACAAAACTTGTTGTACTTACCTTTGTAATGGTAGGCACATTCTTGTCGGCCTGTTCAGATACCGACAGAGTTAATTCATTAGATACCGGATCAGAGTATCTTTTTGTTTGGGCTGGAGATAAAGATGGATATGATTCCGATTTTTTGGCTGTTCTGGATGTTCGCAAATCATCGGCTACTTATGGCGAAATTATTGCCACTGTTCCTGTGGGAGCAAATGCAACCATGCCACATCACACCGAGTACGAATATCCACCTAATGACACTCTTCTTGCCAACGGGTGGGTTACCGGACAAACATTTATGATTGATCTTACAGAGCCTCAAAACCCCCGACTTGTCGGTGAGTTTACCAGTTTGGATGGCTACTCATATCCGCATAGCTTTGCGCGTTTGCCTGATGACAATGTTCTTGCAACCTTTCAATCAGAAGGAGACGTTTATGCTCCTCCAGGTGGACTGGTCAAGTTTGATTCAAAGGGAAATGTTATCGCGTCCACTTCATCCCGGACACCAGAAATTCCTGACTCACTAAACTGGCCCTATAGTCTTACAGTACTTCCTGAGATTGATCGTGTAATTTCAACGAGTGCAGATATGGGAATGCCTCCATTCTATGAATGGAATTACAGTTATACCTATCATGTTCAGATTTGGTCACTCTCAACACTTGAACTACTTACCAGTATTCCTCTACCAGAAGTGGATCTAGGTCCATATCATTACGCACCCGCCGAAGCACGGGTTTTACGCGATGGAACGGTTTATGTCAGTACTTTTGGTTGTGGACTCTTCCATTTAAAAGATGTTGATTCAGATTCTCCAACAGCTACATTTGTCCATGCCTTTCCAGGTTCTTTAGATGCAGGTTCGGATTGTGCGGTTCCAGTGGTGATGGGTAACTATTGGATACAGCCAGCAGCTGCTTTACCGGGACTTGTAGTACTTGATATCAGCAATCCCGAAAAACCTGTTGAGGTATCTCGTTTGAAATTAGATATGCATTTTATGATGCCCCACTGGACAGCTGCCGATCGTACAACAAACCGATTAGTCATCACAGGACATGAGATGTCGTGGGTGTTAATCGCTAAACTTAATCCAGAAACGGGAGAGTTAACTCTCGATGAAACATTCAAAGAAAAAGGCGCCAGTAATCTGGGAATTCATTTCAATAGAACTACCTGGCCACACGGAGAAACAGGCCCAGCAGTGGTCCATGGAGCACTTTTCAGGGATAAATGAATTGTGAGGAGACTGGAGTTATAAAACGGAAGTTCCATCTAATGTTTACTTAAAAAGGTATTTTTGTTCAAACCATCTTTTTTTTTGATAGTTTTTTACGAAATACTCACCTTTAACATCAATTAAACAAGTAGCTGTGTCACTTTCTACAACTAACCTCTCCACCTACCGATTGATATAAAACGACGTTCCAACCAGCACCATGTGGGTGATTCCATCGTCGCTGAAGATGTCCTGTGTGCGGTATTGCAGGTTGAGTTCAAACTTGTATTGATTGCTGAAATACCATCCAATACCACCGGTAAGGCGGTTTTCGGCGTCGGCTTCATCGGCGTTGAAGGCTGTCATGGCTTCATTTTTCAGGATGATGTAATTTTCTCCTGGATCAAGACGCTCACCCTCCAGCGGAAAGTCGTAGCTGAGTCTGTATCGAAGTCGATTCTGATAGGACGACGATCGGATCCGCTGCTCCAGACGGACACGATGTCCCACACGGCGATCCCCAATAAAGCTCACGAATCCGAGTTGCTGCAAAAATCGATGCTCATAGTTGTACCCATCCAGTAAAGGCTCACTCCATCGGTAATAGTATCCACCTCCAATTTTGAGACGGGTGGACAGACCATAGGACATGATAAACTGGGGTTCGATGTACGACAGAAACGATTGATTATCTGTTTGGTTGAGATCGTTGAATAGCGCCAGCTTTGTAGTGTAGGAAACACGGTCGGACGTGCTCCACGAATACGACAATTCCGGACTCCAGATCCATTCGGTTTCAGACTGTGAGTGAGCAAATAGAGGTGTCAGAATGACATACGTCAATAGAAGAATTTTTCTCATGTTGTACGAATGATTTACCAGATGTTGTCGAGTGAGCGTCTTAGGATGCGTCTTTTTTCCAGCAGTGTTCCGGATTCATTGTAGAGCATTTCGAATGAGCCCAGTTCGCGTCTGTTTTCACCATCTAGTTCTATTTCATAGCGAATCTCATAGTCCTCGGAATCGGATTCGAGGATGTCATCGATAAAATCCGAGTCATCAACACCATCTTCATCTGCTGCGATAAACTGCAGTTGAATCCGGGTAAATCGGAATTTGTTGAACTGACCATCGAGGTCCCGGGTAATCGCGTTTCTTGTAGATTCAGGAATATCCTCGAAAGTGATCAGTTTTTCTACATCCAGGACATAACCTTCAGTTGAAAATTCAATACTGTATTGGTCGCCCTGCCACTCGAACTTCACTTCGTAGGTGGTTTCCTCACCATCTGTTTGTTCGTAGTATTTGATACCACGAAGGTTCGGCCAAAACTCGTCAATGATTGATAACACCTTTTCAGGCATATCGTTTCGATTCACAGAACGTTCCACTTCGTTCTTTTCAGATTGAGAAAATGCCGTTGAGAATAACCCGAACGTCAATAAAATGGTCGTAAAAATGGGTAATTGTAAGTTTTTCATCACGTATGCGACTAAAAGTCAGTAATATTTTTTTTCGAATAACGTCAGTATATCAAGTTTAGTTCGTGGAACTAGATAACTTTCAAATGACGGTTTTCGAATCCAATTGCTGCGTGGGTAGGTATGTTTTTGTCAAAAGTTAAAAGTTTAACATCATGATGAATAGCCATTCCAATAAGAAATAGATCTGTAAGTTGCTTGTGTGAAACCAACTTGGTTGTTTCGAACTTGTTTGAGTCAAGTAAACTAATCGTATGATTTAGAAAGGAGTGATTTGTGTTCTGTTGAGCTGTTTTCAACAAGTTTGTAGCCTCAGAAACTGACAATGTGTTTAAATACGAGGGATTTGAAACAATTCTTATGAAACCATTTTGTATTAAAGAACACGTACACCAACCTGTGGTCAAATGCTCTATAAATTCTTTTTTCGCTAAAGTGTGATGTTGATGTGAAGGGTCAAACAATGCAATCAAAACATTAACGTCGGGAAGGATTTTCACAAGTCGGACTCCTCCATAAGTCGATTTATATGTTCAACAGTAACGATAGCATCTGATTTTTTGGGAATCATAGGGAATCCATACTCAGTAACTTCTTCTTGTACTTGAATTTGTGATGTAGTTAGGGCACGTCGAGCAAGGTCAGAAAGAATCTCTCCAGCTGACTTCTTTTCACGCTTAGACAACTCTTTTACAGCAAGTAGGATGTCATTATCGATGTCTAATGTAGTTCTCATTTGAAAGTTTGATGATTGATGAATGATGTTTGATGTATTAATCTACAAAATACCTACTTTAACTTCATATAATTATTAATGCACACCCTGTAGTAAATGAGAAACAAGGCAACGGTTAGATTAAACTGGTAAAACGATGGAGAATGTTGTTCCGGAATTTATTTCAGACTGAATCTCCATATGTCCGCCGTGTGCTTTTATGATATCATTGGTGATTGAGAGTCCCAGGCCGGTTCCTTGGGTTCCTTTTTTGGTGGTGAAAAATGGCTGCAGGATTTTGTCTTTAATCTCATCAGGTATCCCCGGTCCATTGTCTATGATATCGATGACTACATGTTGACCGTTGAGTCTGGTTTTAACGGTTAACTGCGCTTTGTACACGTTTGAAGTGTCTCTATTTTTTTCAATATGATCACGTAAAGCATCAAAAGCGTTATTACAAAGATTCAGAATCACACGACTAAAATCTTCAGTTACTAGCGAAACAGGTTTAATTTCTTCATTCAGTTCCATGGATACATCCACAACGATCGGATTCTTATTCGCACGCATGCCATGGTATGCCAGATTCACGTATTCTTTGACCAGATTATTCAGATTTGTCTGGATTTTTTTTCCATCCCCACCACGTGAATGCTGCAACATCGATTGAACAATTCCATCAGCCCTGGTTCCATGTTGATGGATTCGGGTCAAGTTGCCCTGTATATCTCCCGAAATAGCTTTGGCTTCTTCGATATCATTCTGTTCTAACGCTTCATTCAGTTCCTCTATGAGTTCCAGGCTGACTCCGGAAAAATTGTTTACAAAGTTCAACGGATTCTTGATTTCGTGGGCGATTCCGGCGGTGAGTTGACCTAAGCTCGCTAGTTTTTCCTGTTGAACAAGTTGTGACTGAGCTTCTTTCAAATGGTGGAGTGCTTCCTGCAATTTCTGATAGGCTTCTGCATTTTGCATGG
>CAZJZI010000002.1:32748-96751 GCA_964550435.1 uncultured Chitinophagales bacterium
GGCAATACCAACATTGGCCGCAATCGTACTGAGTAACCTCTGATCCGCCTCAGTAAACTGTTTTCCGCGCTCTTTACTTTGAACACTAATTACTCCAATGGCGTCGTTCCCCGCAATGATCGGAACTCCCAAAAAGGATTCAACCATCTCACCCTTTTTCTCAGCTTTTATCTCATTATAAGCTTCTTCGATGTTTTGATTAATCAACAGGGACTCTTTTTTCATGATGATATTCTCGGTAATCCCATTTCCAAAAGGACGAGACTCAGCAATATCTCCATACCAATAGGGGAAGTGAAGCATATTCGTTTTGCGATCATGTACCGCCAGAAACACAATATCTGCTTTAAACGTCTCCTTCATTTGCTCGCCAACAAACTTAATCAGGGCATTTAATTCGAGCTGCGAAACGATAGCCTTACTAACACTATTAACGGTCTGAAGTTCTGTGGCTCGTTGCTCGGTCTCGCCGAGAAGTCGAGCCGTTTCATTAAATAGACGCGCGTTTTCCAGTGCCACACTCATACTGTTCGCAAGTGTACTGAGCAGTCGTACATCGGATTCGCTAAACGCATATTCTTTATCCAGATTTTGAAGACTCACATAACCGCGAACCGAATCACCTATTAAAAGTGGAACATAAACCATCGATTTTGAGAGTTTTGTCCCAGGAGCGGCCTTCCCAGACCCCTTTAACTTCATTAATTCATTTTGAGCATTATCATTAATGTGAATATTCTTTCGATTATTTATCAAAAATTCACGCACACCATCGTACGGTCTTTTATCAGGATAAATGCGTTGACCATCTTCATATACATAATGAAATTCTTCGGTTTTCTCTTCATGATTAAACATAGCAATAAGCGTGACCTGGGAGTCAAACATATCCCTCACACGATCACCCACAAGATCATATATCCCCTGTAGATCCATCTCAGCAACGAGTCCGGCCTGGACACTGTTAATTACTGCAAGCTCTGCATTACGCTGTTCAGTTTCACTAAAAAGTCGTGCATTTTCGAGCGCTACACTCATACTGTTGGTTAATGTCGTTATTAATCGAACATCCGATTCAGTAAAAGCGTCCTCTTTTTCGACATTTTGGATGCTAACGGAGCCTACCACTACATCTCCCACAAGCATAGGGATAAAAATGGCGGATTTTGGAGGCAATCCTTTAACTACACCACTTCCACCGTGTTTTTTCGAAGTCTCAACATAATCACGATTTACCAAGACACTTTTTCTGGTTTCGATCAGAATTTTATTGGCCCAGTTATAAGGTCGAGGATCCACCAGAATCCGAACTCCATTTTCGACCGCATACCGCCAGTGTTCGATTTCCGCTTCATGGTCAAAAGTGCGGATAATCAGGGTTTGGGTATTTAGAACGTCACAGATTTTCTCACCAACCAGTGTATAAATTGACTCCATATTCATTTCCCGAACGAGGCCATCTTGCACACTATTGATGACAGCTAACTCAGCATTACGCTGCTCCGTGATTCCAAGAAGTTCATTTGTCTCCTTGAATAATCTGGCATTTTCGAGAGCAATACTCAAACTATTTGCTAAGGTATTCAGTAATCGAACATCAGAATCGGAAAATGCATGTTCCCTATCATAATTTTGCAACGTGATATATCCTCGGGTTACCTCATTTACTATCATGGGAACAAACAATGCCGATTTTGGCATCAACGTACCAGGGACCTGTTTAAATGGAGTACCGTTGATCTCGGATAAATGTTCGATTACCTTTTGGTTAAAAAGGGTCGGTTTTTTGTCGTTAATCAGTTTTTCCCTGAATTTGTCATAAGGGCGAGATTTGGGGTAGAGGCGCTCGCCAGACTCAAACAAATATTGGAAATGCTCAGTTTTGTCTTTTTGATTGAACGTGATGATAGCGGTCACTTGTGCATTAAATAAATCCCGAATACGGTTACCGACCAAATCATAAATTTCCTGCATATCCATTTCTGCAACGAGTCCGGCCTGCACACTATTGATCACGGACATTTCGGCACTACGTTTTTCCGATTCGCTGAATAACCGGGCATTTTCGAGTGCAAGACTGATGCTGTTCGCTAACGTGCTTAATAACTGTACATCCAAATCATGAAACGCATTCTCTTTGGTTAAGTGCTGAAGTGTCAGGCAACCGATTACGGTTTCTTTGATTATCAATGGGACAAAAAGAAGTGAGCTCGGTTTTTGTGTCCCAGGCACAGCGACCAATACTTCACCGGTAATTTTTGTCATATTTTCTTCCGCTTTTTCATTAACCAAAAGCACATCTTTTGTTTCGATAATGTAATCTCGGATCTTATTAAGCGGTCTTGAATCGGGATACAAACGTTTCCCATCCTCGTATAAATACTGAAAATGCTCGAGTCGTGTGTCGTGATCGAACGTCATAATCGAGGTGACTTGAGCTTCGAACAGATTTTTTAACCGGTCTCCGATTAGCTCATATATCTCTGGCATGGCTTTTTTGGCCAGTATGCCTTCCTGAACGGCATTAATAAGTGATAATTCGGCTTTTCGTTGAGCTAATTCGCTCTCAAGCATCTTGGAGTTATCCATATTGAAATATTGATCGATTAGACATTATAACCAGGAATAGAAATTGTTCGTCCAATCTTCAGCAATGGGATCAATACATTTGTGACTAAAGACATATTAACTCAGAACCACATTGATGAAAAAACGTACATTTCACAACCGTAATTGTACAGATTGAAGCTATACTTATTAAGAATATAATAAGTTAAAACTGAGTAATTAAATTTTAATTATTTAGCTATAAATCATAACCTTTTATGATCTAGCCACTCTTTGTTGGAACTATTTCTCCAATTCTCATCTTGAATTGAAATTAAGTTCATGGTATGTAGGTTACTTTAAAGTAAGTAGTCAGGACAACTCAAACGATTGTTTTCTTGTAATTTCCAGAAACAGTCACAAATAACTCAATGTTACTGATAACTTGTACCTTAACCACGAGTTTCTCGTATAAACCTCCGCAGTTAGGGACACAACTACTATTATTATGAAAAAGCACATCGCAATTGTCGGTGGCGGATTCGGCGGACTCACACTGGCACGTAAACTCGCCAAGTCTGATTTCAAGATTACATTGATTGACAAGACGAATCACCACCTTTTTCAACCATTATTATATCAGGTAGCGGCCGCAGCATTATCCCCAGGGGAGATAGCCGCTCCCATCCGGTCGGTCTTGAGCAAGCACCCAAATGTGGAAGTTGTTCTTGCAGAGGTGACATCCGTAGACAAAGAAAACAAATCACTGACGCTGAACAATGGTCGCACATTGACGTTTGACACACTGATTCTGGCACCGGGAACTCAGTACAACTATTTCGGTAACGATGCTTGGAAAAAGCATACGTACAGTTTGAAAACCGTGGCGGATGCGCTTCAGATCCGTGATCAGATTTTTTTGTCGCTTGAAAAGGCAGAGCAAATGACGGATCCCGCAAGTCGTGAATCTCTTTTGACCTACGTAATCGTTGGGGGCGGACCAACTGGTGTAGAAATGGCGGGAGCCATTGCCGAGATAGCAAAACGTAACATGATGCGGGACTTCAGAAATATCAGTAAAAACGAAACCAGAGTGTTCCTAATTGAAGCAGGATCTAGAATTCTGAGTTCGTATCCAGATCACTTGTCTACTAAAGCGACTCAGATTCTGGAGGATATGGGCGTCCGGGTTTTGACCCATACTCCGGTAAAAAATATCACCAAAGACATGGTACATTTTGAGTCGGGTGGGATCTCAACTCCGAATATTATCTGGGCTGCGGGAATTAAAAGTGTACCATTGGTTGATTCACTTGAAATGCCACAAGATAACGCAGGACGAATTTACACCGAAGCCGACCTCAGTCTACCTGGGTTTCCTGATATATTTGTAGTTGGGGATGCGGCCCATGTCAAAGATACATCCGGTAATCCATTACCAGCCGTTGCACCGGTTGCGATGCAACAAGGAGATTATTTAGCGAAGTATATTTCACGAAATAAACCAGCAGCAAAGAACCGTTTTGAATACACCGATAAAGGGAGCATGGCTACCATTGGACGAGCTAAGGCCGTAGCCGATATCCGGGGACTCACATTCAGTGGATTCACAGCCTGGGTGATGTGGTCGTTGATCCACATTTTCTTCCTGATTGGATTCAAAAACCGATTTAAAGTCTTTTTTGAATGGATCTGGTTCTATTTCACCTTCAAACGCGGCGTTCGACTCATTACTGGACGCTACGAAACAGGGTAAGGTAACAACTCCCCACTCCCTACTCCCCACTTCCCCTTAAAACGTATTCCTGCCGGAAAATGCTCTTGATAATGTGGCTTCGTCGATGAATTCGAGTTCGGTTCCCATCGGAACGCCATGTGCGATGCGGGTCACATTGACACCAAATGTCTTGGCCATTTTATTGATGTAGTAGGCTGTAGCTTCTCCCTCGGCATCTGGATTCAATGCCATGATGATTTCGGTAATGCCCTGGGACTCGTCATTGATGCGGTCGAGTAGCTCTTTAATGCGGATATCGTTAGGGCCGATATTTTCCATGGGAGAAATCACTCCGCCGAGGACGTGATAACGTCCCTTGAACTCATTGGTTTTTTCGATGACATACACATCTTTGGGATCTTCAACCACGCAAATCTGACCGTTTTTACGCTTTTCGGACGAGCAAATGGGACAAGGATCGGAGTCGGTAATGGTAAAACAGACCGTGCAATAGATAATCTTTGACTTGAGATCCAGCAGTGACTGCGCCAGGCGATTAACATGATCATCGCTCTGTTTTAGCAAGTGCATTGCCATACGCTGTGCCGATTTACGTCCCATGCCGGGGAGTTTAGCCAGCTCTTCGATCGCGCGTTCTAACGTTTCAGATGTGAGGTGCATTTTTAGTTATTGGGAAATGGGAAGTGGGGAGTTGGGAGTAGATTAGGGAGCGGGGAGAAGCGAGCAGCGAGCAATGAGCTGATTTAGTACACTGTGCACAGTTTAAAAACCTACTACCTACTTCCCACGCCTAACTTATAAACCAAACTTAGACAGGTCCATGCCGGGAATACCACCGCCTGGAATCATGTCGCGAGTGACTTCCATCATCTTCTCTTTTGCAACGCGGTCTGCCTCAGTCAATGCTTTATTGACGCCCGCAACTACCAGATCTTCAAGCATTTCGGGATCAGATGGGTCGATTACGTCCTTGTCGATTTTAATACTGATCACCTCCCGATTTCCATTAGCGGTCACACGGACCATTCCGCCACCAACCTCCGATTGAACCTCGATTTTGCCCAGATTTGCCTTTGTTTCTTCCATTTTTCGTTGCATTTCCTGCACTTTGCCAAACATATCAGCCATATTCATAGTCAATTCTCCTGTTTTGTAATTTAATATTCGAGTTCTGCTCCAAGCACATCCACTATGGATTTCACAATAGGTCGATCCTGCTGTAATTTCAGCAGCAAGGCATATGGGTCATTATTGGATGTCGTGTTTATATGTTGTTGAACCTTAGTTTTGATAGAGACGTTTCCCTTGATCAAATCTCCGAGAATTGTGCTCAATTTATCCTGATGTTCTTGTACCAATTGGGCAATAAATTCGTCCTGACACTCGATTAGAATCCAACCCGGGCCCGTTTCCAGTAACCGGGTTTTTCCAAGACTTAGAGCCAGTACCTGTTGTCCACCCTGGCGGATAGCCTCTATAAATGCCTGGTAGTTACTTTCTATAAGATCTTTGTCTAATACTGGTTCAGGTGCATTGGAACCATTTCTAGTCTTTTGTGCAAGAGGGTCAGAAAGATCAGAAGGGGCAGGAGAGGTAGAGCGGTTCCCATTTCCTGGGGAGTTGGGAGTAGTTAGTGGTGAAGCGGTTGAGCGGGGAGCGGTGAGCGGGGAGCGGTTTCCTGCTTTCTGTACTTCCTGATCTATCTGAATTTTCTGACCATCAAAGGCCTGCGCACTGTGAACTGTGCTCTGTGTACTAGAGTTCTTCTTTTTTATCGCTGGAGCACCGAAGAGAGCTTTACTCTTGGATGAGGGATGAGAGATGAGCGATGAGGGAGACTCTCCATTTCCTAGGGAGTGGGAAATAGGGAGTGGGGAGTGGGGAGTGGGTTCTGCTTGCTGCTTGTCCGCTTGCCCGCTTGTCTGCTCATCCGCTAGCCCGCTATCCTGCTCGCCCGCTGGCTCATTTAACTTTGAACTGTGTGCTATGCTCTGTGAACTAAAATCCGCTAGCCCGCTATCCTGCTCGCCCGCTTTCTCACTCTTTTCTCTTGTCTCTTCTCCCTTATCCGATTCTAAATCAGTTTTTTTTTTAAGCTCGCGAACTTCGGCGAGTAGGGTCTGGAGGCCTTCTGAACGATCCATCATGATGAGTTTCAGGATGGATATTTCCAGGAGCACCCTGGGCTGTTGCGAGTCCCTAATCTTGATCTGGGCTTCACTGGTTAGATGCATCATACGAAGTAAATCATGTTCGCTGAAGGCCTTCGCAGCATTTTTAAGTCGATCACGTTCTTCTTCGGGAACTTCAAGCAAAGTGGATTCGCCACCAGCAAATCTGGAAAAGTACATATTGCGCAGATGTTCGGTCAAAGCGACCAGAAATTCCTGAATATCGTGACCCTGTAGCAATAAGTCATGTACAATTTGCATGCCACGAGATGAGTCTTGATTCAGGACACACTCTGTGAGCTCAAATAGTCGATCGTTACTGATGACATTCAGTGCATCCAACACAGTTTCATACTTTATGTCATCTCCGCAGAATGCGATCACTTGATCCAGGATACTAAGTGCATCACGTAATGCTCCATCCGCTTTGCGCCCAATAAGATGAAGAGAAGCAGCATCGATGGAAATCTTCTCCTGATCGCAGATGAATTTCAGTCTGTCGACGATTTCAGTGACTTTTATGCGACGGAAATCAAAACGCTGAACCCTCGACATTACAGTAGGAAGTACTTTGTGAGGCTCAGTCGTAGCGAAAATGAATTTTACGTGCTCGGGAGGTTCTTCGAGTGTTTTCAGAAGGGCATTGAATGCCGCCTTCGACAACATGTGGACCTCATCGATGATGTACACTTTGAATCGTCCCATTTGAGGCGGGACCCGAACTCCGTCGCGAAGCAGGCGGACATCATCCACACCACTATTCGAAGCCGCATCAATTTCGATGATATCGAGCGTTCGTCCAAGTTCTTCTCCGTCGATATCCATACTCACGCCATTGATCATGCGGGCTACAACCCGGGCCATGGTCGTCTTACCAACGCCACGCGGACCACAGAACAGATACGCATGTGAGATGCGATTCTGGTCTATTGCATTGCGCAATGTGCTGATGATATGTTGTTGAGAAACAACATCATCGAACGAGCGTGGGCGGTATTTTCGGGTTAGTGCACGGTAGGATTCTGACATGGCTTAAACATACTAAAAAACTGAAACAGTTTTTTAGAAAACAGATAAAGGAAAACAGAAAATATGGCGAGCAGCTAGCTGCGCACTGAACCCACTCCCCACTTCCCACTCCCCACTTCCTACTACCAACTCCCTTACTTTCCACCGCTCCACCGCTCCACCGCTCCACCGCTCCACCGCTCCACTGCTCCACCGCTTGCCTGCTCACCCGCTTGCCTGCTCACCCGCTTTTATCTAAATTGACGCTATTATACTCACAAATCATTTGGTTATGATAAAGTCATTGATGTTAGGAGTGCTCTCAATAGGGTTGTGGGCATCGGGATTGTCAGCAAATACTCCATTTACAATAACACCGGAAATCGGGACTACACAAGTCCGCACCGCATTGGATGCACGGATTGATGGTGCACGTGCACACTGGGTCGATGTTAAGACACTGATTTGGGATGTTCCTGAGGGTGCGACGAGATTTCAGATTCATTACAGTCCGAATGGCACATTGCTGCTCAACGGTGATCGGATTGAAGGCGGACAAACGCTGAATGTGGTGCCGGATCCAGAGTCTGGGTGGCGCGATTCAAAGGATATTTATCGGCATGTCCGCGACTGGCCGAAGTTACGGGTAGAAGCGAGTGAGGCGCAGGTCCGCGCCGCTCTGCGATCACAGTTTCTGGCTGCAGCTTATGATGCGCAGGGAAATCTGTTGCAGGTGACTCACATTCAGGCGCCCGGGGTAGTCGACGACTTGTTTACTTACAGCGGTATGCTTGGTCCAGAATATGGGGAGGATGGCTCCATCACATTGCGATTGTGGGCTCCAACGGCCCAGCGCGTGCGTTTGCGTGTGTATGATTCCGCCAAACAGGCTACGGGGTGGATCGAGCCGGTGGACGCAGGTGTGCAGGATGATGGAGTTTGGACTTTTTTTGGGGGTGGGGAGCTGGATCGTCTGTTTTATCGATTTTCAATACAAGTATACCATTATAGCAATAATAGGATAAATGAATACGAGGTCACGGATCCATATTCGGTGAGTTTGTCCATGAACTCGGATTTTTCGCAGTTTGTGAATCTGGAAGACGAAGATTTGAAACCAACTGGATGGGATAATCTCGTCAAAGAGCTTCCGCGTCCTACCGATATTTCGGTGTACGAGGGACATATCCGAGATTTCAGCATTTGGGATGATTCGGTTCCGGCTGAAGACCGTGGTACGTACCGCGCATTTGCTTACAGCGGTGTCAATGAAAAACCGCTAAGCACTGGTATGGCACATCTGAAACGGTTATCCGATGCAGGACTGACACACTTGCATTTGCTCCCACTCAACGACATAAGCACCATTGAAGAAGACCGGTCCAAGCGAATTGATCTGAATGATCCTTTTGAGCGTATTTGCGAACTAATTGTACATCCGCGATTCACAGAAGGCTGCGATACCCATGGATCCACACCTATCGGACAGGTATTTGAGCAGTTAGCGGCTGCTGATCCAGTCACTTATGACATCCAGGAGCCCTACGTACGTATTGGGCAGTACGAGGCACCCGATCGTTCCGACGGTCTCGCGAGTTACGACGGATTCAACTGGGGGTACGATCCCTATCATTTTAATGCTCCGGAGGGTAGTTATGCAACTGATCCGGAGGGTACACCTCGCATTCTTCAGCTCCGCGAAATGGTCCTGGGACTCCACGAAATCGGATTGCTTACTGTTGTTGATGTGGTTTATAATCACACCTCCACAGCCGGACTAAACGACAAATCCGTGTTAGACAAGATCGTTCCTGGATATTATATGCGTCGAACAGCCGATTCGGGAGTCATCGAAACATCCACGTGTTGTCAGAATACCGCGGCTGAGTTCAATATGATGGAGAAGCTTATGATAGACTCAATTCTTCTCTGGGCCGAAGCCTATAAAATCGACTCGTTTCGATTTGATCTCATGGGACATCATCCAGTCTATGTCATGGAAAATATCCTCGAAGCATTGAAAACTCTGAATCCGGAACAAAATGGTGTGCAGGGAGATAGGGTGTATGTTTATGGAGAGGGTTGGAACTTCGGAGAAGTTGCCAACGATCGGATATTTACCAACGCAACTCAGCTCAATCTGGCCGGAACTGGTATCGGGAATTTCAACGATCGGAATCGGGATGCGATTCGAGGTGGAATGTTCTCGGATTGGGTCCGTAATCAAGGTTTCACCAGTGGTCAATACGTTTTTCCGAATGAAGACGCTGGTGATAACATTAACGAACAAAGAGCGCGGATACTTGATTATGCGGACAGAATTCGTGTTGGATTGGCAGGAAACCTCAAAACATATCCATACACGAACCGGTTCGGAGAACTAGTTGATGGCGGTAATGAAGGAATCGGATATACCCTCCATCCGCAGGAAAACGTGAATTATATCGACAAACATGATAATGAGTCCCTATGGGACAATACCCAGCCCAAACTTCCTATGGACATGGGCATCTGGGATCGAGTGTATGTCCACACGATGAGCCAGGCTATTATCAATTACAGCCAGGGTATCCCATTTCATCAGATGGGGACCGATATTTTGCGATCGAAGTCGATGGACCGGAACAGTTACGACAGTGGAGACTGGTTCAATCGGGTCGACTGGACACTCGAATCTCACAATTGGGCTACGGGTATGCCTCCAAAATGGGACAATGAGCGTCGCTGGGAGGAGCAGCGTCGACATTTGAGTAATCCGTTGATTACGGTCGAACGCGAACAAATGGAATGGTCTCATAACGTATTCATGGATCAGCTGAGGGTCAGGTATAGTACTCCACTATTGAGGCTTCAAAATGCAGAGGATGTCCATCGCCGCATCCGGTTTTATAACACGGGAGCTGAGCAAGAGCCCGGACTCATTTTCATGAGTATTTCAGATAGCTACTGTGCAGGTGCAGATTTGGATCCAACATTGGATGGAATCATGGTGTTATTCAATGCCTTGGACCGTGAGTATCACATGACCGAAAATCTCGATGGATTCCGGGTGCATCCAGTGCTGGTAAACGGTACCGATACGCGATATCACAATTTGAATCCATCCGCCGAAGGCGTGATTGTGCCACCACATAGTGCTCTTGTACTGGTTTTACCACAAAAAGGGGCCGATCAGGGTCCGTTTCGATGTAATGATTAAGGAATATCTATGCAACTGTTTAGATCAGCCATCCAGAACCGAATAAATGAACCTTGGCAGGTAGTTTCGGTCCTGCTTGGAGTGCATTTGGCGGCGTATTACTTTAAATGGATCGACACCGATTGGCTATTTGGTTCCATGATTGTGGTTTGGTTGTATCCGATTTTGTTCAGCGGACCTGAAGGTCGACGAGAAGCTGGAATCCGGTTGCCGAAAGCATGGTATTGGTGGGTTGTTGCACCGTTTGTTGGAGCAGGACTGGCGGCAGGAGTCATAAGTCTGGCATGGACAACCCTTGGTCTTTCGGATACCAGCTGGTTGGTTCAATCCGCTAAAGATCTTGATTGGAGACTAGGCGCGGTACCATCGGACCTTCATCCTAATACAAAGTTTTGGTTTTTAGCGCTTCCGGTGTTGATAACGGTTCCTTTGGCTATGGAAATCCTGTACCGAGGCTACATACAACGTCTGCTTCTTGAAAAAACATCGGGATCTAATGCCGCATTCTTGCAGGCCGGGATATTTACACTCATAGCACAGTTGTTCTATACAGGATACAGTGCCGATGTCGTTGCATTGTGGCTACCCTCGACTCTGGTCGTGGTCTGGGTACTGGGACTAATCCGGCACAAAAGTGAATCCATTTGGCCGGGTGTTATGACAAATATTACATACACCTGTATTGTTCTTTGGTTTGTGTACTTTCGAGTGTTGTGAGTAAACGTCGCTCTGACTACTTTGAGTACGTAATTACTAGCAATGTTGATATAATCATATGCATCTACCCCTTTTAAATGACATTCTAATACTACTTATTTCTTCAGTTGCAATTGTATTTATCCTACAGCGTCTGAAGCTACCATCTATTATCGGACTACTCCTAACAGGGGTTATTATTGGTCCATACGGACTTAGTTTGATTGAAGCGGTAGAACAAGTAGAAATTCTGGCGGAAATCGGGGTGATTTTGCTCCTTTTTGTTATTGGGATGGAGCTTTCACTTAAACAGCTATCCTCGATTAAAAAAACCGTATTTGTAGCCGGTTTTTTACAAGTCGGACTAACGGCCTTAATTGCTGCAGGGGTTTATAATTATCTCGGTAACAGCTGGAATGAGGCAGTCTTTATTGGATTTCTATTTTCATTGTCAAGTACAGCCATAGTGCTAAAAACACTTCAGGATCGGAATCAGATGTCCTCAGCACATGCTAAAAATGCACTGGCAATACTCATTTTTCAGGATATCATCGTTGTGCCAATGATGCTGGTTACGCCTCTCATTGCCGGCGACTCAGCCAATATCACCGCAGATATCCTATCTCTTCTGGTGAAAACTATAGTTCTTTTGGTATTTACGTATGTGAGTGCAAAGTATCTGGTTCCAAAATTACTTCATGCTGTTGCACTTACCGGGAGTAAGGAATTATTCCTTCTGGTAACAATCACCCTCTGTTTTGCTGTTGCATTCTTGACCTCAGAAGCAGGCTTATCATTAGCGTTGGGTGCGTTTATAGCTGGAATAATCATTTCAGAGTCCGAGTACAGCCATCAGGCAACCAGCATCATTTTACCCTTCAGAGAGTTATTTACGAGTTTTTTCTTCGTTTCAATCGGAATGTTGCTTGATTTGTCCTTCTTTGCCAGTCATATATTGGATGTGGCTGCCTTGGTACTGGTTGTTTTCGTGGTTAAAACAATTGTTGCCGCGATTTCAGTAGCCGTTTTAAAGTATCCACCACGGACTGTGTTTCTGACCGGTTTGGCGCTGTTTCAGGTTGGTGAATTTGCCTTTATTCTTTCACAGGTTGGATTACAATACGAGTTACTGGATACTACTACCAATCAGTATTTCCTTTCGGTTTCTATAGTTTCCATGCTCCTGACCCCGTTTGTTATTATGTATTCGGACTCAATTACTGAAAAATTGATGTACCTAACTGAAAAAATAGGAATCGGGAAGCGTACACGTAAGAAAAATAATGTTGGTCAGAATCCAGATAAAGACCTAAGCAACCATCTGGTTATTATCGGTTATGGTATCAACGGAAGTAATCTTGCTAAAGCCGCTGTGGTTAATAACATCCCCTATTTTGCCATTGAGATGAATGCCCAGATTGTGAAAGAAGAGAGTGAAAAAGGCGTCCCAATCATGTTCGGCGATGCCCGTCATATGCACATCCTTGAAACAGTGAGGTTGAATAAAGCCCGTGCTGCTGTAGTGGCAATATCAGACAAAAGTGCTACAAAGGCAGTGGTTCAGAATATTCGTGAACTCTCCTCATCGCTGTATTTGATAGTCCGTACCCGATATGTAAGGGAGATTCCGGAGTTGTTGGCTCTAGGAGCAGACGAGGTAATTCCGGAAGAATTTGAAACTTCCGTTCAGATATTTTCCCGAGTTCTGCAGAATTTTTTGGTTCCCGAAGAAGATATCAAGCATATGATCGATGAAGTTCGCGACGACAACTATCAGGTATTTCAGTCCGACCAGAAACGACCCAAAACGTTTAAACCAAATAACCTATCTGATTTCAACATTACCTGTTTGGAAATTGGGACCGACAGTAGTGAGATTCTGAGTAAACCTCTAAAAGAGATTAATCTTAGAGCTAAATTTGGGATTAATGTACTGGGAATTAAACGTCGTGACGAATTATTGGATGGCGTAAAACCAGAAGATGAACTTCATCAGGGGGATCTGGTTTATGTTTTAGGAAGCCCCGATTGCATCGATAAATTTCACAAAGAAATCAGGTAAAACATAGTAAACTAAACACCATATATTACGCAGTATAACAGGTGTAAGTACTGCTGGTGGAAAAACTGCTTGTAGGTTTGTTGAATTTTTGGAGTCTGAAAAGAATTTGGTTTTCTTTGCGACACAAGTTCAACCAGGTCCTAGTCTGGCACGTGAGGATTTTATATCATTACGGGTCGATGTAACTCGAAAAGCTTTGCAACTAGTTAACGATTTTAAAAAATTAAACTAATGAAAACATCATCTATTCTTTTGCTACTGCTAACCATTGCAACATTTTCATGCCAAAAAGCAAGTGATGTCGCTGCCGAGGTTAGTATTATGGGTGCTCTACAACCATACGAGGTCTTTTTTGATGCGTTGACACTCCATTGTGGTAATGCTTATCAGGGAGGACTCACAACAGCTCCTCCGGGCGACGATATGATTACCTTCGAAGACATTTTGGTCGTTCATTTTCGCGAATGTGATGAAACCGTTCTAAAAGCTCCGTTTCACATTCAGACTGTTGCTGATGGAGAGTGGAATCGGTCAAGAACCTGGATATTTACCATGCACGAAGACGGTCTCGAACTCCGTCACGATCATAGAAAACCAGATGGAAGTGAAGATGAAGTCACAATGTATGGCGGATTTCAATATGGTGTAAACGAAGCCGGAGTCCAGATTTTTCAGTCAGTTCCACGAACAGAAGAGTCTGGTATTTTCAGAGGGTGGCGCATAGAAATTGAGCCTAACGTCAGATACACCTACGGAACGGTGCGAGGAGATGAGTGGAGCTGGAGAATCGATTTTGACCTGACCACTCCAATAGAAACTCCGCCGGCACCATGGGGGCACGAGTGAGGAGGCTGAAGTGACTCGTATTCCTAAACCTCTGACAGACATATTTTGAATGTGGATGATGTTGCCGGTGTTTTACAACAGTCTGCAAAGATCAGCACGTTCATGAAGATAAATTTCAAATAAACACGATCTATTTAACCAGTAGCATCGGTTTTGCCAGCGTGATGTTGTCGCTTATCATTCGATAATAGTACATTCCACTTGAAAGATGAGAAGCATCAAAATTCACGTTGTGTAATCCGGCCGGATATTGACCGTCAACTAATGTTTGGATCCGGTTGCCAAATAGATCAAAGACTTCGACCTTCACATGAGTCTCGTATGGCAGTACGAATCCAATGGTGGTTGATGGGTTAAATGGATTAGGATAGTTCTGATTCAGGACAAATTGATGCGGTGTCTCAATGGATATGGAGGTATCAAGGGTCTTTTGTAAAACTATCCGATAAACTTTAGGTGATGCTGTCGTGAATTGTGTACGATTCAATACGAACGGATTGAGTTCATCTGAGCGAATTCCACCGATGATATACCCTAACGTCACATCCTCATTGGTGCTGATTTCTTCAAGATTGAAGACCCCCGTTTCGGTTCTTGGTACCTGTTTGTTCGGAATGAACTCGGCGTTCGTCGTATTCATTTCAGGCATTTCGATTGGCATCATAAATTCAGAAAAGGTTCCATCGGAATTTCTGGTAAATCGACTAACTGTTTTGACAAACGGAACCCCATCGTCCCGAACCAGAGTGTTATTCTGATAATAATACTGCGCTAATCCACCAAAGAATATCATATGTAACCTATTTTCTGAATCAAGCAGAGATACTTTGGGACTATGATAATGACTTAAAAATTGCTCGGTATCTGGATGAGGGACGTAGCCACTGGCAGCAATTTCAACCGGATACAGATAAGGGAGCAGCACACCAGGTCTGAAGACTCCCGCCGAGATCAAATATCCCGGTCTTCCATCTGTAAAAACGTATGGTAGTAGATTATAATCTCGTCTTCTTAAGTGTGTTTCGTCGGTTACTTTAGAGTATGATTTAATGACAGGTTCTGGTCCTGAATTTTCGACAATGAAATAATGTATACTCGCGGAATATTCCTGAGTGTAGGTAGGATTTCCAACTGGATTATATCGTCCAGTGAATTTGTTCCCGCCGATAAGTAACAGATTCTCGTTTATCATGCCGAGTTGTCCACCAGCGTTCGCAAACCTGTTGTCGGTAATCTGTCGGACAGCATCAGCGTTGGGGGCACCATTTTTGATGCTTTCGATAAGCTTAGAAACAATAACGGTTGTTACATTAGGAAATGTAATATGATTATTCGCTGTAGGCGAAAATGCATATCCACCAATCAGATACAACGTGTCGGCTGATTGATGAAAATTCATGTTGGTCGACTGAAACTGCTCGCGAATGGAAATGGGAAAACTATTTAGTGTTGTTGTCCAGACTAGTCGTTCTACAGGATTAACTACTATCAACTGTTGATTGTTTGATGCCAGTGGAAATGCTGCAAAAGGCTGTCTTGCGTGAAGGCCGTCAATGCGTCCACCAATGATCAGTATATCATTTTCATGTACTCCATACGCGTAGGAATGAACAGGAGGCATGTTCGGAATATCCAAAGTATCTAATGTGATACTAAATCCAATTTCCTCGCTTTCCCCGATAACCTGGGCTTGGGCCGTTAACGTTACTGACACAAGCAGCAGTAACATAAGAAAGGGATATTTTACCTGAGACTTCATGACAATATGGCTAGTTTATGACCATATATATCAAATTGAGACAACAATGTCTACAATACAACTTTATTTATTAGTTCTTCTCGTGTAGTACACCAAACTCATCCATAAGTTCCAGCCCATACTCCCTGATGGATTGAGTTATCTGACTAGTTCGTTTGCTTTAACGGAGCAGTTTGCCTGGTTTTGGATTAACCTTGAGATGTTTCAGGGACAAAGATGAGAAATTGCCTTCAAACTACTAAAAAGATAATATTATGGTAATAATCTAGATTGTTCAGTCGGATAAATTCACTTTATGAACATTCTTCCAAACCAACTTACATCTCAGGGATTTGAGCTCTTGGATCAGCTCACTCATCAAGATTTGATTCCTTTTTTGCAACAAAATCTAAAGAAAAGTACGCCATTCAGAAATTTATATTATTTCATAAATCTGATACTTTTTGGAGCAGCAGGATTCATGCTTGCTTACGGATACGGGGATGCTGAGTATAGTTTTTTGTTAAACTTCTCAGAATTTTCACTGGGAATAGTCAGTACCCTACTTCTGGTACCACTTCACGAATATATCCACGTTGTGGCTTATAAATCTCAAAGCGCTATAAATACCTCATATGACATGAATCTGAAGAAATTTTATTTCATGGCATTAGCTCATGAGTTTGTGGCGAACAAAAAAGAATTCTTTGTAGTAGCTATGGCGCCGGTTGTAGTTATATCTGTACTCATGATCTCACTACTGATGTTGCTTGGTCCAGAGTGGACTTTATTTATCCTGGGTATGTTAGTTTCACATACGGCAATGTCATCAGGTGATTTTGGGATCATGAACTACTTTTTTGTTCATAATGACAAGGAAATCGTCACATACGATGATGTTGTTGAAGGGAAGTCCTACTTTTATGGAAAGAAAGTATTGGATTAAATGTTAGATTCACAGTAATCTTCAACGGTTTGGTGCTCGTGTGTATTTATTCTGATTGCCACCCTAAATCCGAATCCATGGGGGTGGTGAACCCAAAATTCGGTACATGATAATGATGCGTTATCTTTTCTTTGTTAGTGCTATCGCACTTTTATCTAGCTGTAATAAACCTGAATTACCCTCTGTAGAATATGGTCGTTTAGAACGTTTAGAGAACTTTGAGTCGACTTACGTTACTTCCAGAAATATTGATATCTGGTTACCTGAAGGCTATACCGAAACCGAGAAATATGCAGTTTTATACATGCATGACGGACAAATGCTGTATGATTCAACTAAAACCTGGAACAATCAGGCCTGGGATGTGGATGATGTTGCCGGGATTTTGCAACAATCGGGCGAGACGCGCAAATTCATTGTTGTTGGTATTTGGAATGGGCAGAAAACCAGGCACAGTGACTATTTTCCTGAAAAAGCACTGAATTTTTTAAAATCTACTCAACAAGATACTCTGAGGGCACAATTAACCAGGGTCGGATATCATAATGGCGCTTTAAATCTGAACGCTGACAATTATCTTCGTTTCATGGTTGAAGAGCTAAAACCCTACATTGATTCTACCTATTCTGTGTTTACAGAGAAAGAAAACACCTTTGTAATGGGTAGCAGTATGGGTGGATTAATATCGATGTATGCTCTTTGTGAGTATCCCGATGTATTTGGCGGTGCTGCAGCGCTATCCACTCACTGGATTGGAGCCACTCAATTTAAGCATAATCCTATTCCAGATGCATTTCTATCCTATTTGGAAGCAAATCTACCCGCCATTGGTGGCAACAAAATTTACTTCGATACCGGTGATCAAGATCTTGATTCCTTCTATCCTGCTACACAGGTAAGAGTGGATGAAATAATGCGGCAAAAGGGATATACTTCTGATTTTTGGGTGACACGTTATTTTCCAGGCATGGGCCACAATGAAATTGCCTGGAAAGAACCTCTGCATATTCCTTTGAAATTCCTGCTGTCAGACACAAATTAATCCAATCGAAATACTTGAGCCATATTGTAAACACACCCGGACTTAAGCAAAACTGGCGTCAATTTGCGCTTCTTGTACTGATTAACGCCTTTGTGGGTGGTATGGTGGGCATGGAGCGTACCATTCTACCCGAAATTGCAGAAACTGACTTCGGAATCGCAGCACGATCGGCCATTTTCTCCTTTATTGTGGTGTTCGGGATTACAAAAGCCATTTCGAACTACTTCGCCGGGCGATTCGCAAACACGGTCGGACGCAAAAAGATGCTGATTATCGGGTGGCTTTTCGGAGTTCCCGTTCCATTTATGCTGATGTACGCTCCGGACTGGAACTGGGTCGTTGCAGCGAATTTATTTCTTGGGATAAATCAAGGTCTAGCGTGGTCGACCAACGTCATCATGAAAATCGATCTCGCGGGAGAAAAAGATCGTGGACTGGCCATGGGATTAAATGAATTCGCTGGATACGTTGCAGTCGCTGCTGTTGCATTTGCAACTGGGTGGATAGCCTCTGAATTTGGTCTACGTCCGTATCCATTTTATATCGGCATCGTTCTGGTATTTCTTGGACTACTCATGAGTATTTTCCTGGTGCGTGATACCGCGCCATTTGTGGCTTATGAAGCCAGAAAGACGAATCCACAGCAACTCCGTCGTAATGTATTCTATGAAGTCAGCCTGGGCGATCGAAACCTTCAATCCGTTGCTCAAGCCGGAATGTTGACCAACTTCAAAGACGGAATGGCATGGGGAGCATTTCCGTTGTTCTTAACTTCGGCCGGACTTTCTTTGACCCAAATGGGAATTGTAGTGGCCATATATCCCGCTTTTTGGGGAATGCTACAGGTTTTCACCGGAAAATTGTCGGATTATACCGGTAGAAAGAGAATGCTTTGGATGGGTATGTTTACCCAAGGTATAGCACTGCTTGGTTTCGCAAATTCTGAATCTTACTTGATTTTCCTGTTGTTAGCAGCCATGCTTGGCACTGGAACTGCAATGGTTTATCCCACGTTTCTGGCAGCCATAGCAGACTTGTCCCATCCCGAAGAGCGAGCAGAAAGCATTGGAGTTTTTAGATTATGGAGAGATGGTGGCTACGCTATTGGAGCAATATTTTCGGGCGTTGTTGCAGATATTTATGACATCCAGTTGGCAATCATTTTTACTGCATTACTGGTAATGGTGTCTGCAGTTTGGGTAATAGTGAGAATGAATAAATTGAACCACCCGGTAGATCGGTGACCAAACCGGGCGGTTGTATGTCATCTCAATACTTGGCTGGAGTGCCTGCAGGTGGAATTGACTGGCGGATGAATTCACGGATATGTTCATTTGATGTTGCCAGGTCTTCCTGTCGCAGATACATCATGTGTCCACTGTGATATCCCTCAAAGCGAAGTCGATCTTTGAGTTTGCCACTTGGATCAAGGTGCCACATGGTGTATTTGGCATTGAAATAATCTGTTCCGCCATCAAAATATCCGGATTGGATCATGGTATGTAAGTACGGATTTCGAGCCATTGCAGATCTCAGGTCTTCACCAGTGGTGTCGTTTGAGCGATCCCATGGACTAACCGGTCCAAAAAGGTTGTATTGCAAATCGGTTTTGAATCCGAGCACATCGCGCAGATAGTAATTTATGGCCGGTGCAAATGCGTGGTTCCAGGCAGTGAGTGCCGGATCGTGATCATACTTCTCGCCGGCATCCTGACGATCCACTCCACGATAACGCGAGTCGAGTCGTCCTACAGTCAGACTTA
The DNA here is from genome assembly GCA_964550435.1 of uncultured Chitinophagales bacterium. GTDB lineage: Bacteria > Bacteroidota > Rhodothermia > Balneolales > HLUCCA01 > UBA11400. Next base: position 52,505 of record CAZJZI010000002.1, read on the forward strand.
GATCACGAAGCAGCTCTTTCCAAAAGAAGGAGGTTGGCACCGCAAGATTGTGTTGCAGGATGACTTCTTTATCCAATCCTGAGTATCTGGACATTTGCGTTGCGATTTCGTCGCGTTTTGCTGGATCCAGGAATCCGCCCATTGCCATGGCTGGGAGCAACGTATTTATCGTGTAATCTTCGACTTCTGGAAGCAGATCCTCAAGGGTTCTTTGCTGAAGATCTGGGCTCAGAACTTTGTGATACCAGGCAGTTGCAGCGTAATATGGCAGGTAATTTGCGCGAGCAACAGGACCACTTCGATCGATGCCAAGACCGGTTGGTGACACCAAAATCACGCCGTTAAAGAACATCCAGTACGAGTTTTGCAATTGACGTGCAAGTCCCGAAACACGGGTTGTTCCATAGCTTTCACCTTTCAAAAATTTGGGTGAACGCCACAGATTATATCGCGAAACAAAGGTGTTGATCCAGTCTGCCAGATAGCGGATGTCGGCATTGACCCCAAAAAAGTCTTCTCGTTTGGCGTCTTCACTCAAAATTCGTGAAAATCCAGTATTCACCGGATCGATGTAAACAATGTCAGCCACATCCAAAATCGAGTGAGGATTTTCGCTTACACCATAAGGCTGAATTGGATTCCCTTCAGCATCGATATTCAAGAATCGGGGTCCAGTATAGCCTATGTGCATCCATACTGAAGCGGAGCCCGGTCCGCCATTGAATGAGAATACAATAGGGCGAGTAGCTTTATCGCGTACGTTAGTTCGTTGGTAATACACGAAAAACAACGAAGCCACGGGCTGATTGTCGGAGTTGTACACCGGCATGGTTCCCGTTGTGGCAGAGTAGGGAATGCGCTGTCCCTTCACTGTTACTGTGGACTCGGTCACGGAGGTCTGGTCCAGTGGAAGTTGTCGGTTAAAGGAACCCTGAGCAACAAGAACAGTACTTACTGAAACGAGCATGACCGTGACCAGGAACGATATGAGGAAGTTTGTTGATTTCATACACATGTTGAACTGATAGATATTTGTGTTTGTCCCACGAAATTAGACACATTGGTGGTCGCTTGCAAAAATGGAACGTCAAAATGCGTAAAAGTCAGTCCTTCTGGGTTATCTCTGAATAGATGCAGTATCAGATGGGGATGGGCTCAGATCCTGAAGATGGATTTCAGGAAGTGGTTGAACACTAATTAATGTGTCGCCTGATTGTGATGTTGTGGCGGTATCCGGTGACACTACAGCTTCTGTCTGTTGCGGGCGTGGAGCACCAAACGGTTGTCCAGTGAGTTGACGCATCTGTCGTAAAATCCATCTGCTTCGCTGTGCAGCGTACGGAGATGGAGGCTCAACACGCATGCGTTTCGGACTAGGAAGCACTGCTGCAAGACGAGCTGCACGATCCGAATTTATCCTGGCTGGGGATGTGTTCCAGAATACCTCAGATGCTTTTCCAATCCCAAAAATCCCAGGTCCAAACTCTGCGATGTTCAAATAAACCTCTAGTATGCGCTCCTTTGGCCAAATAAGTTCTATAAGTACCGTAATTCCGGCTTCGATACCTTTTCTGATAAAGGATTGAGACCCCGACAGGAACAAATTCTTGGATACCTGCTGTGAAAGGGTACTGGCCCCTCGGGTACGACGTCCAGCCTGACGATCATCCCAGGCTTCCTGAATAGATTGCACATCGAATCCACTATGTGTCCAGAATAACTGATCTTCAGCGGCAACAACCGCCCATTTCATTGGATCAGGGATATCATCATAATCAACCCAGTAGGATCGTAAACTGTAAAACTCTTTGTCCAGTTCAGTCCAGTCTTCCTGTAATGTAAAGCTGGTGAATGGTGGATTCACCCACCGAAGTAATACGATAAGTACCAGTAGAGTTCCAATTACCGCAGCAACGGACAACATAATCATCCGAAATATTCTTCTAACAAGGCTCTTGGACTTTTGTTTGGTGCTGGAAGGATTAGGCATAAAAGGGTTGGGTTCCGGATATAAGTTACTAAAAATACGAAACTCGACAGGGGTTGCGATATTAATTTTAACACATAAACGATGTGTAGAATCCTAAATCCGGATTTTCTACATTAGATTGTAGATAAATCAGGATTTAATAAAAAATATATGGATAGAGTTGTCGCATTAGGTGTTGTTATGCTTGGTATTGCAGCTTTTGGGAATATTGATGCTCAGGCACAGGAAAGAAATCGCGTTCGGGATCTTGGTATTTATCCCGGGATCATGAATCCGGGTCCTTTGAATGCAATAACTGATGTAACGGGTGTAGAAGTCGGTCACCAAACCAGGATCGAAGGCGATTCAATTCGAACCGGTGTAACTGTGATCATGCCACACAATGGTAACCTGTTTGAGGATCGCGTTCCGGCTGCAGTATACGTTGGAAACGGATTCGGCAAGGCACTTGGATTCACTCAGGTGCAGGAGCTTGGTGAGCTCGAGACTCCTATAGCACTGACTAACACGTTGAGCATATTTCAAGTTGCCCACGGACTTGCAGATTACATGTTGAATCTGCAGGGCAATGAAGAAGTAGGGAGTGTGAATCCGGTCGTGGGTGAGACCAATGATGGGTGGTTGAATGCGATTCGAGCCAGGGTTTTGGGTACCGCTGATGTATATTCAGCGATCGAGAACGCCAGTGACGGATCGGTCGGAGAGGGAAATGTCGGGGCCGGAACGGGTACCCGAGCATTGGGATATAAGGGAGGCATCGGAACATCGTCCAGAAAGCTACCAGAGAATAGAGGTGGATATACGGTTGGCGTGTTGGTCCAGAGCAATTTCGGGGGAATACTTACCATTGATGGAACACCGGTTGGCGAAACACTTGGAAATCATTATCGGGTTTCGGCAACAGAAGATTCCAGGATGCAAGCGTTGATTGCCCATCAGACTATCGGGAGCGACGCTCTGAATGGAATGGGGATGCGGGCGCAGGAGAGTGTGAGGGGAGAAGATGGCTATGACTTTGATGTGGACGGATCGGTAATGATTATCGTGGCCACGGATGCCCCACTGTCTGCACGTAATCTAGAGCGACTTGCGAAGCGAGCATTTATGGGTGTAGTCCGTGTTGGTGGTTTCGCCTCAAACGGTAGCGGAGACTACGTCATATCCTTTTCAACGCATCCTGATGTACGAAGGAATATCAACCATCCACAGCCATATCGATCCGTAATGGACCTCGACAACAACGCTATGACACCATTGTTTCTGGCGGCAGTTGAAGCCACTGAAGAAGCCATTCTGAACTCCCTTTTCATGGCTGAAAGCATGACCGGTGAGGATGGAAGAACGCAGGAAGCACTACCTCTTGACAAAGTGCTGGAGATAATAGAGAAGCAGTAGAGCGGTAAGCGGTCTATTTTCACTCGCGAAGCAACTTTCACATCACCCATAACCCTTAACCCATAACCAAATGTACATAAGAAAAGCCCAACCATCAGACGCCCAAACCATAATCGAGTTTAACATAGCGATGGCACTAGAAACAGAAGACAAGGTGCTAAAACGTTCAGAAATTGAGCCCGGGGTTCAAGGACTTTTTGATCATCCTGAGTACGGATTCTACATGGTTGCGGAGTCCGATGGACAAATTGCCGGATCGCTCATGATCACTTTTGAGTGGAGTGACTGGCGAAACGGGGTGTTTTGGTGGATTCAAAGCGTGTATGTTCGGCCAGAATTTCGACGCAGAGGTGTTTACAGGGCCATGTACAATGTAATCAAAGATATGGCAGCGGAAATGACATCAGTCTGTGGTTTCAGATTGTATGTAGAACGTGAGAATATAAACGCACAAATGACGTATCAGTCCCTGGGCATGGAAGAAACCCATTACAAGCTTTTCGAAGAGATAAAATAAAGCGCATTTTACTTTGTAATTCAAAGTGCTTTTTATGTATATTTAGAAGCGGGCAAACGGAACCTGTTCACGATTCCCTGCGTCAGCAGTTTTATTCTCTCCACGGCGTAACCGTACTCTCTGCGAGTGTAACGAGTACTCTCAGAGAACATCTTTCTCACTCTCCAAAAAACACCCACTACCCACTACCCACTACCCACTACCCACTACCCACTATGAAAGACAAACAAGACTACCTCAAAGATCTGGCTGACATTCGTTCCATGATGGAGCGATCATCCAAGTTCATGTCACTATCTGGATGGGCTGGAGCCGTAGCTGGACTCTATGCATTAATTACCGCCGCGGTCACCTATTTCTATTTTAATATAAATCCAACTCAACTTCTTTATTCTGCCGAGACTGACCCGGAATTTATTGCTCAAGTTCCGAATGTTGCTCTTGCAGGACTACTCGCTTTGGTACTTGCTGTCGGAAATGCAATTGCTCTTTCTTCAAAGAATGCTGGCAAAAAAGGTGAGAGTGTCTGGAATGTCGCATCAAAACAACTGGTAGCCAATATGGCGGTTCCATTAGGTTCAGGAGCTGTACTGATTTTGATTCTCATGAACTATGGCCTATACGGTCTAGTTGCACCACTCACACTCATTTTCTACGGTCTGGCTCTTTTTCACGCTGGAAAATTCACATTCGATGATGTAAAGATCCTTGGCCTCATTCAAGTCATTCTTGGATTGGGTGCCACTTTTTTGGTTGAGTACAGCCTTTTGATTTGGGCATTTGGCTTCGGAGTTGTCCATATCGTGTATGGAACCTATATGTATTACAGGTACGAGCGGTGAAAACGAATATTGATGACTTACATAAGGCGTTCGAGAGCCGAATTCGACTTGGAGTGATGTCTGCACTTCTGGTAAATGATGCTGTGGACTTTACCACGCTTCGCAATCTACTTGATGTTACAGACGGTAACCTTGCTACTCATCTGAAAGCGCTCGAAAAGGAGGGCTTTATTTCAGTCGAGAAATCTTTTGTCGGAAGAAAACCCAACACTAGCTTCTCGGTAACCAAAGACGGTAAATCCGCATTTGAGGCGCACTTGAGAGCCCTTGAATCACTTATTAAAGGAATAAACTTATAATCTACGAGGTAAAATAATGACTGAAACACATCAGACTTCATTCAAAACACAACACTTTATTTCAGCAACTGTCCTAACTGTGGGACTTCTATTGCTGGTATTTATGATTACGGTTGAGAATGAACCGGGAGCGCTACCATTAGCATTGATAGTTGGTGGCTTGGTTTGGCAATTGGTAATAAGACGCAAACAAAAGCTATCGAATCGATGATTCTTTAAGATTATAAAGCTTTGGATTGAATCAGATTTCTGAATCCGTCGACCATCGATTCTTTTAGAGGTCTGAATTCAATTCCAAGCTCACGTTTGATTTTGGAATTGTCTGCCTTCCATTCAATATCTACGTTATTTTTAATGAATTTTCGAGTCAATGCCTTGTTCATGAGTGGTCCCAAAATATATAGTAACCACTTTGGTGTCACAGTCCTTGGAAGTGGGTATTCTTTACCAAAATCAGCCCGAAGAGTCTGTGCCATTTCAAAGAAATTGGTGTTGTGAGCCGAAGTAATGTACCTACCATTAGCATCGGGATTAAACCCTGCCTGATAATGTGCCTCTGCGACATCTCTTACGTCGACCACACCAATGCCAAGTCTAGGAGCACCAAACCGCAGCGTCCCATTCCCAAACTGTTCAAGAATATTAAAACTTTCTGAAGTGATGGCGTCAGGATTAAGTGCTGGTCCCATCACCAGACTTGGGTTAATCGTTACCAAGTCCCATTTGTCCTGTGAATTACATATTTCCCAGGCTCTTCGTTCTGCCATAACTTTCGAGTACGAGTAGGGTTGATAATCCAAGGATGATGTGGTGTTCCAGATTTCCTCTGTTAATATGTTATCCGGAGTGCTATATACATCAATGGCGTCAGTATAAATTGCAGCACAACTGCTGGTGACAACAACTCGCTTTACTGTGTTGCAACGTATAGCCTCATGGAGTACGTTTTCGGTTCCTTTCACTGCTGGATCAACCAAATCGCGTTTTGGGTCACTATATTTTGAGGTAAACGGCGAGGCCGTATGATACACTAACTCACATTCCTTCATGGCCTTAGCATATGAACCATTTTCCAATAAATCGGTGTCAAAAAATACTATTGTTCCCTTACTTTTTTTACCGAGTTCCTTAAGGTGAGCTACTTTTCGGGAATCCGTGCTGTTTCTGACAGCAGCATGGACGGTAAGGTTATCATCCAGTAGTCGTTTCACTAACCAGCTGGCTACGTATCCGTTTGCACCGGTAACCAAAACCGGCTTCTTCTTATCAATTTCCAAATTAAATCTCCAATAGGTATCGATTTGTTTTTATAATCAACCCAGTTGCAACCAATTACATTCATTAATACGGAAATTAATTTACAAGTCGTTTTGAGTATTAAATGCTTTCTCGGATATTGAGATGTCATCCCGCTCTGAAATCGACCCTGAAATGGATCGTTACAATCATGTGTTTTCAATATTAAAATTTTCGGCATTACTTATGGGCAAGCAAATTTATAGACTCCTGTTAATGGGTATGTTGTTTTTCGTTTTTTCATCTGAAATGAATGCACAAACCCCATACTTTGTCTCACATCCTACATTGACACCGGATGGACAATCCATCATTTTCAGTTATCAATCCGATCTTTGGATTGTACCTACCTCAGGGGGAATTGCGACCCGATTGACGGCAATGGATGGAACAGAAACACGCCCATCTGTCTCGCCCGACGGACAGTGGTTGGCATTTTCTTCCGATCAATTCGGGAACATGGATGTTTTTGTTATGCCGGTTGACGGTGGAGAAGTTACACGTTTGACCTGGCATGCAGCCAGTGACGAAGTAGAGAACTGGTCCTGGGACTCCTCTACTATCTACTTTACCTCCTCACGCGAGAACCGTTTCAGCTCTTGGAGTGTAGCGGCGAGCGGAGGAACTCCAAAACGTGTTTTTAGCCATTATCACCTAACAGATCACAATATTGCCGTTCGTCCGGATGGCAGTTTTCTGTTCAATAGTTCCTGGGAAAGCAAGAATCAAGCCCACCGTAAACGCTATCGCGGAGCCTTTGCTCCACAAATTGAGTCGTATAATCCAGCAACGGACACCTACGCTCAGTTGACATCGCACGACGGTAAGAATATGTGGCCTTCAGTTGATCGAAACAATGTGGTGTATTTCATTTCTGATGAGTCTAACGGAGAGTATAATTTGTATAGACTGACTTCCGGGGGCAAAGAGCAACTGACGACGTTCGACACTTCAATCAAGCATCCACGCGTTAGTGCAGATGGATCCCACGTGGTTTTTACCAGGGATTATCAGTTATGGAGTTACGATGTCGCTCAAAATAGCGCAAGTCTTGTCGAGGTAACAGTCCACAACAACAACACGCTCCAAACACAACAAGACTTTAGTGTAGCAGGTAATATCACGTATTTTGATGTCTCACCGGACAAAAAGAAGATGGCGTTTGTGTCTAGGGGAGAACTTTTTATCTCTGATGCAGATGGCAAATTTGTCAAACAAATAGCCACCGATCCGATGGGTAGAGTTTCTGAAATTAATTGGCTAAGCGATAACCAAACTATCCTTTTCAATCAAACCTGGAAAGGCTATCAGAACTGGTACACTACATCTGCCGCCGGCAACGCTCCCGAAAAACGGATTACCTCCGACTTGCAGAATAACCGCTACCTGTCATTAAGCCCCGATAGGTCACAAGCTGTTTATCTCAGTGGCCGAGGTGAACTGCGGGTCATGGATCTCACATCTTTTAAAAGTAAAACGGTTGTAGAAGACGAAATTTGGGACATTTTCTCCTCAGCACCATCATTCTCACCCGATGGTCAATACCTGCTCTTTACCGCATTCAGGAATTTCGAGCAGAATATCTACATCCACAGTCTCAGGACAGGAACTACACTTGCTTTGACCGATACTTACGTTTCAGAATCTGAACCATTTTGGTCGCCGGACGGAAAGTATGTTTACTTTGAGACCAATCGGACTCAGCCAAGATTTCCTTATGGCATGCGTGAGACTGATATCTATCGCATAGCTCTGGATCATATTCAACCGGAGTTTCGTTCCGATCGAATCAGTCAGTTGTTCGAATCATCCGATGCCACCGACTCTGGTCAAAGGAACTCGGACTCAGTCAAACCGATCAGAGTAGTTGTCAATCCTGACGGGCTTCTAGACCGATGGGAACAGATTGGGCCATCATTTGGTACTCAGACTAGCCCGTTTGTGTTTATAGACAAAGAAAAAACCAATGTGTTGTACAGATCAAATCATGGGGAAGGACGCACAGCTTGGTGGAAGACCGTTTTTGAGCCTTTTGAGTCACCTAAGACAGAAATGATTAAAGGAACTGAGTCTGGTAGCGGTGGTATAGTAGAAATAGATGGATCGCATTGGGTGCTGCTTGGTGGGAACATCCATAAGCTGAATATATCAGCAGGAAGTGTGGAAAAAATCGATTTAAAACATACTTTTCGTAGAAATCTTCGCAGTGAGTTTGACCAGATGTTCGAGGAAATGTGGGCCAATTTCGAAGTGAATTTCTATTCCGAAGACTTTCATGGTAAGGATTGGGAGGCCATTCGTGAGCAATATAGAAGCTTTATGCCACATGTCCGTACACGGGCCAATTTACGAGAACTGAAAAACGATATGTTTGGAGAGTTGAATACCTCACATATAGGATTCAACTCCTCCGGGGACGAAGAGGATGTTTATTTTGGGACTACAACTCTTTCTACCGGGATATTGTTTCAAGGAACGGAGCCCTATGTAGTTGAACGTGTAGTTCGAGGTTCTCCTGCATTTACATCAGCGACCAAATTACAAACTGGGGATCGATTAATGGCTGTAAATGGCGAACGGGTCAATCCAACTATGAATCGTGAAAGCTACTTTGCAAAACCATCATTGGATTCAGAAGTAACGTTAACGTTTTCCAGGGCTAATCGAGAGTTTGATTTGAAACTGGAACCGGTTGGCTTCGCCACCATCCGCAATCTGATGTATGATGAATGGATGCATAAACGCCAGCAGATCGTGGATGAACAATCCGATAAACGAATTGCTTATGTCCATATGAAAAACATGGGCCTGGGAGAGCTTGATCACTTCCTGAACGAAATGGTTTCTGAAGGCGAAGCACGTGATGGATTAATTCTCGATCTTCGATACAACACGGGTGGTAATGTACATGATGAGGTACTCAAATTTTTATCCCAGCGACCTTACGTAAATTGGAGTTATCGTGGAGGAGCCCTGGCACCACAGTCAAATTTTACCCCGGCTACCAAGCCAATCGTGCTCCTTATTAATGAGCCATCGCTGAGTGACGCAGAAATGACAGCAGCTGGTTTCAAGGAGCTGGGTTTGGGCACTGTAATTGGAATGGAAACCTATCGATGGATCATATTTACGTCCGGACGCGGACTTGTTGATGGGTCTTCGTATCGGTTACCAACCTGGGGAGTATATACATTTGATGGCGGTAACCTTGAAAAAACAGGAGTGACTCCGGATATCATTGTACCTCTGACAAGTCAAGATCGCATTCATGATCGTGATCCACAATTGGATCGTGCAATCGAGTTTATCAAGATGCGATTGGATAATGATAATCACTAATTATGAGTTATAAACGTTTGTTCCTAGATATGTGTGGGGATTGGAGGAGTGAATGTAGCACGTGGTTCGAGCCAGGTGTACTCGCTGATATTTCGCCTATCAATGGAATTGTGAAACCAATCTTCAACGAGATGTTTATTCGTCACGAGTACACTGGATTTATTAATGGGAAGCCACGCTCTGGTGAAGAAACTTTGGTCTATAACAAAGCTGGTGAGCAAGTGGAAGCCGCCTGGGTCGACACGTTTCACATGAACTATGGGATTCTTTTTTCAAAAGGTGGTCAGGTAGGTGAAGCAGTCTCTGTATTTGGTTTGTACGATGTTGAGCCTGGGACTCCACGTTGGGGATGGCGAACAGTGTATGTAAAGCCAAACATCGACACTTTAGTTATTTCGGCTTTCAATGTGTCCCCTGATGGCAAAGAGGACAAGGCAGTTGAGGTAAATTATCACCGCGTAAAATAACCGGATTACACAGTCTGTCGTGCTACAAGGTTAAACAGTTCACTCTGGATCGACTGGCCTTTGTCGGCATTGTACCAAGCCTGAAGTTTGAGTGTGATTTCGTCATACACGGCGCCCTCGGACTTCATTTTGTTGAATATGGTCTGTGAAGCTACCGGACGTGGTCCCCAGGTAAACAAATCACTACCGCTAAAATCACGAGCGATCAGTTTTGGAATACTTTTCCCGCCATTTGTCAGATAGTTGTCGATCAAGAATGGCTCAGAGTCTCTCAATTGAATCTCATAGGTAAGCTTCGGTGAGTTTTCAGCGATTGCGACCAAAAAAGGTATCGAATGTGCCGCATCTCCACACCACGGTTCAGTGATGATAATCCAGTGTTGTGGCTCCTCAACGTCGTTAAGAGCATCGATCAAGTCGGGTTGGAGAAGCATAGATTTTGTCCAACGCGACATTCTTGACTGGTTGAGCTTCACATAATTGATATAGGCAGGTTTGTTATAGGGTGCTGCCGGATTCTGTGCCGATAAAATGGTATCAAATAAGCTTAGATATTCCTGATAATTCATGATCTAACACCCTCTGTGTAAATAATAATTTTAAAATCTGTCAACTAATAGTTGTTCAAACAAATATACGAATAATTTAGTTCGAAAATAATATAAGATAATATTGTCTTAATTTGGTTGGTTGATTGTTTTCATCCGCTGAGTTTTGCTACACAAAAATAGACGTCTGAAATTCAATCAACCAGCTTCCCAACTTAGTACGTGGTTATCGCTTACCGTTTTCGCTCACTTCGTTTAGGATTTTCGACCAAAGGCTGAATGGCTTTATCAATCATATCATAAGGAAGGGCCGTTTTCACTCATTGAGTTCGTGATTTACGTCAGTAGACTGCGCACCTAAAGGTGCTTGTGTACTTCCTTCAATTCTGTTTACAGTTTTCTGTTTTCTGATTGGAAACAAATATCCTGAATCTAAGTAGATTGTCTGTTGTTAAAATCATTCAGAAGTAAAGTTATATTTTATGAAATTCTTCGAAATGCGCATTCCACCCGTTGGGGTATTTTTGATTTGTGTCTCAATTATGTACCTCGTACAACGCTCAGCATTTACTGTCGAAATCGAATTACTTTATAAAATGATTTTTATAGGTCTGCTTGCACTTTTCGGAGCTTATGTAGCATTGATGGGAGTAGTACAGTTTAAGAATGCTCAAACAACGGTTAATCCTTTTACTCCTGAAAACTCCTCAGTGTTAGTGACAACTGGAGTATATTCGTTGAGCAGAAATCCGATGTATTTAGGATTACTTTGTTATTTATTGGCATTATTTGTGTATTTCGCTGCTCCTATTGCACTGATTGGCCCAGCACTTTTTAAAATATATATGGATCGATTTCAGATTCATCCCGAAGAGAGGTATTTAACTCAGCTATTTGGGGAGCAGTATATTACCTATTCAACTAAAGTAGCCCGATGGATAAACATCAAGTAAATTCTGGCTCTAATCATATTCTAATGCCCTCGTATGTACTTGTATGCTATGTTATCGCAAACGATAAATGTATATTCATACAATGGTAAAATTTCAGCGTAAAAAAGTGGATAGATGATGCTCCAGCCTATCATCAGAGTTACAGTCGTACTTATTTTTGGGGTAATTCAAATTCTAACGTGTAATGTAGAGACGGTGGCCCAATCGTTAGATGCCCAGGTTATCCGAGTAAACCATCCACAGCTCAACAAGAGAAACGTCTCATCTATAACACAGGATGCTACAGGTTACTTATACTTCGGATCCTCAAATGGTATCAGGCGCTTCGACGGTAGAAATGTTAAAGTGATCCGAACGGGTACAGGTGAAGATCGGCGCGATGTTAATAATCCCGTAAGGGCCATGTTTCCAATGGAGGATGGGACTATTTGGGCAGCAATGCAAAGTGGTGGTCTTGCCTGGTTTAATTCCAATTCCGACTCAGTAACATATGTCTATCCTCAAAATATATCTGAAACAGAAACATATTGGCTAGATTTTCGGTCGATTGAAAGAAAGTCGGAGAATGAACTTCTTTTAGGATCGTACGATAAAAGCGCCGTTTATGTATTCAATATTGATACTAGAGAATTTATACTCCACTCATTAGTACCAGAGCCGGGAATTACAGATTATTCAGTTAATGATTTAGAATATTTATCAAATGGACAAATTTGGGTAGGTACCGATTTTGCAGGAATTGTGGTTTTAGATCAGGATATGAATAAGGTTGCACAGTATGACTCAGAGTCTGGTAACTTTGTTTTTGATAGTATTCGTGATATTGAAGAAGATGCTAATGGATTTATCTGGATTTCTACGTACACGGGTGGCTTACATAAGTTTAATCCGGAAACTGGGCAATTTACTCGTCCACAGTCCCTATATAATGACAATTCTGGACGATTTGGTAACGTGTACGACATGTTGGTCGATGATGAAGGATTGCTTTGGGCCTCAACAGACGATGGGTTGATTGCACTTAACACGCGGACAGAAAGTTTAGTATATCACTTTGCCAATGATCCCTATTCGGATAGAAGTTTGGGAAATAATCAGGTCAGAACCGTATATAAAGATAAGGCTGGATTAATTTGGGTCGGGAATGAGCATGGAGGAATCCACAGAGTGTCGATTAGTCGTTTTTTCCGACACGGGAATCCGGAACCGGAGAAAAATCTAACGAGTGGTATGCCCACTGTGCGCAGTTTTTTTCAGCCAAACGATAGTACACTTTGGGTTGGGACACAAAGTTCGGGAATCAGAATAATGAGCTATCCTGACCTGGAAATCATAGGTAGTATCACTCACGATCCTAGAATCTCTAATGGACTTTCAAATAACGGGATAACTTATATCTACGGTGATAACAGAGGATTGATTTGGATTGGTACCTGGGGTGGTGGATTGAACGTGTACAATCCAGACACCGGGATCTTTACTATTTACAAACCAGATACTGATGATCCATTTAGTATAAGCGACGACAGAATTCAATTTATCGCCCAAGGTTCCATGGGAGCTTACTGGATCGGAACCGAGGGTGGACTTAATCTCTTTACCCCGAGCACTGGTAGGTTTGAAAGATTCATTCACGAACCTACGAATCTCAACAGTATCTCTAACAATAGCTTACAGTCGCGCGCCTTTGTAGAGGATAAAAACGATCCACAGTCATTTTGGATTGGAACCTGGTATGGTTTGAACAAGTTTGACCGAGAAAACAGAGTATTTACCAAGTATTTGTCTAGTCCGTTTGACATGAAGACAATTTCATCGAATCATATCTTGAGTATTTATGACGATGGGAAGGGGTATTTGTGGCTGGGAACATTCGGTGGAGGATTAAATCGTTTTGAAAAATCAACTGGTGACGTAAAGGTATATCTGATTTCCGACGGCCTTCCGAGTAATGTAATTTTTGCTATTCAGGCAGATGAAAATGGTTTTTTTTGGTTAAGTACCAATAACGGACTCGCCAGATTTGAGCCGTCTACAGAATCCTTTCGAAATTATGGCGTAAATGAAGGATTGGTTGGAACAGAGTTTTGGTGGGGGTCGGCATACAGACTTGTGGACGGATCAATGCTATTTGGCAGTACATACGGATTCACGTTGTTTAATCCAGCGGACGTAAAAGAAACTGTAATTGATCCAATATTAGTAATCAATGAACTCCGAACCATACAAGGAGTGATTGATATCTTCGAGAATACTGAGATAAATATTGATTATGATGAATCAGTAATTTCAATAGAATTTGCCGCACTGGACTTTGTAAATGCAGACAGGATTCAGTATGCCTACATCATGGAGGGTCTTGAGAAATCGTGGAATTATGTAGAAAATACTAATATAGCAAGTTACTCAAATTTACCAGGTGGGGAGTATACTTTTAAGGTCAGGTCAACGAACTCAGATGGTGTGTGGAGTAACGAGATCGCTGAACTGAGGATCAACATTCTACCACCATTTTGGCAAACCGCCTGGTTTCATTTCATTGCAATCGTGTTACTGTTAATTTCAATTGCACTGACCATTTTCATACGAACTCGACAAATTGAAAGCCGGAATAGTGTACTTGAGCAACAAGTTGCTGAAAGGACCAGTGAGTTGACCCAGAATCAAGTAGAGTTAGAAGCCATCAACGAAGAATTAAAGCAGCAAGCGCAATGGCTAACTGCTCAAAAAACTGAAATTGAGAATCAACAAGAACTGATTCTATTGAAAAGCCAGGAAATTCAAGCTAAGAACGAAGAGTTTATTAGGATTAACGAAGAAAAAAACAGTCTGGTAGGAATAGTCGCTCATGACCTAAGGAGTCCATTGGCATCAATTATGAGTGGTATCCAGCTCATTAAAATGCAGCCGGAACTCACTTCAGATGAAATTGAAGAATTACTTAATCCGATGGAGGACTTGCTAAATAAACAGCTTTCAATGATTGCAAGAATTTTGGATACTGAAGCGATAGACTCAGGCAGGACGAATATTAAACTGGAAAAAGTTGACGTAAATAAGATACTAAACAAGATGTTACCTCAACAAACAAAACTAGCTGAACCAAAATCTATTACGATAAGAACAGTTTTAAGTCCCGGAACTTTAAACGCAACTGCTGATGTGGGATATATGGAACAAGTAGTCGAAAATTTGATCAGTAATGCAATCAAGTTTTCACCGCCCAAGAGCGTAGTTATACTACTTACTGAAGTTGGAGATGAAGTTATAAGGATTGGTGTTAAAGATTATGGGCCGGGAATTTCAAATTCTGATCAAAAAAAACTATTCAGAAAATTCAATAAACTCACAGCTAAGCCAACTGCTGGCGAGGCAACTACCGGACTCGGACTATCTATAGTGAAGCGTTTTGTAGACGCAATGAACGGACGAGTATGGTGTGATAGTGAATTGGGCAAAGGTAGTACATTCTGGGTCGAGCTCCCCTCTAATTGAGAATAATTCTAAATTAATCGGATTTTTGGGAACGCTACATTGATTCGTACTGGTTATTAGGCTAGCCTAAACGCTAACTTAACAAATAAAAAAATGAAAAATATTATCTATCTAACTGCGCTCCTTGCTTTTACAGGATTTGCCTGTGCACCGGCAAGCGAGCAATCGTCAATAACTACAGTGGCTGAAGCCGAAACAGTACTTACTCAAGAGTTGAGAGATTCGATGACTCCAGCCGAAGTTCTACAGGCTTTCAAAGATGGGAACCAACGATTTTTAGATGGTACAATGCGAGCTCGTGATTACGAAGCTGAAATCGCAAATACTGCTGGTGGACAATTTCCGTACGCGGTCGTTTTAAGTTGTATCGATAGTCGCGTGCCAGTCGAAACAATCTTTGACAAACGTCTTGGCGATGTATTTAATGCGCGCCTTGCCGGAAACGTAGTGAACGAAGATGTTCTCGGAGGGATGGAATTTGCGACTGCTCTTTCTGGCGCTAAACTAGTATTGGTAATGGGACATACTGCTTGTGGTGCAGTAAAAGGAGCAATTGCAGATGCAAAATTTGGTAATCTGACAATGCTGGTTGAGAAAATTAAACCAGCTGTAGTTCGTGCAAATGAGATTAATGATGGCAACGAAAATCCACTTGATACATCTTCGGATGCTTATGTTGATCTAGTAGGAGCTGAGCAAGTACGTAATGCTATTGCAGATATCCGTACAAATAGCCCAGAGCTTGTCAACCTCGAAAATAATGGTACAATCATTATAGTAGGTGCGATGTACGATATTTCGACCGGAGCTGTAACTTTCCTGGACTAAACAATTAGTTATTTGGACAATATGGCCCTGAGTAGGTACATTACGTACCATTACTCAGGGCTTTTTAATTAAGTATGAAATCAATAGCAGTCTTTTGCGCATCCTCGTATGGAAACGATCCAATCTATAGTAAATCTGCCTATCGAACAGGTGTGGTTCTCGCTGAGCGAGGTATAGATGTTGTCTATGGTGGTTCCAGACTTGGACTGATGGGTGATCTGGCAAATGGGGCTTTGGGTGCTGGTGGGAAAGTGATTGGTGTTTTACCTGAATTTTTACGTGACAGGGAAGTGGCACATTATGGAATTTCAGAACTGATTCTGGTTCAGTCTATGCATGAGCGTAAAAAGATTCTGAATGAACGATCAGATGCCATACTTACACTTCCAGGTGGATTCGGAACTATGGAGGAGTTTTTCGAGCTACTTACATGGTCTCAGCTTGGACTCCATTCCAAACCCATTGGGATTCTTAATATCAATGGTATTTATGATCCGCTTATGGAATTGTTTGATCGTATGGTTGACGAAGGGTTTGTGCGTTCCGAGAGTCGAAGTCTCGTGTTGATAGATTCTGATTTAAGCTCATTGCTGGATTCAATGGATGGTTATGTAGCACCATCAAAAGCTAAAGTCATTGATGCAAAAACGGTCTAGTCAATATTTTTTTGAGTGATGTGATGAAAAAAATCATGCTATTGTGCATTACTATTGCATTTTCGCAACAACTGTATGCTCAGGAAGTGTTGAGTTTGGGTCCAGACGATGCTTCTGGATACGGTTCACTCGAAAATCTTGCATGGTTGCAAGGATATTGGG
The DNA here is from genome assembly GCA_964550435.1 of uncultured Chitinophagales bacterium. Lineage (GTDB taxonomy): Bacteria > Bacteroidota > Rhodothermia > Balneolales > HLUCCA01 > UBA11400. The sequence goes on from CAZJZI010000002.1 coordinate 69,292, forward strand.
TCGGCAACGGATTGGGTGGCCAGGTTGATGAACTATGGCTTCCAGCAATAGATAATTCAATGATTGGAACATTTCGACTGGTAATGGACTCAACCCTCATTTTTTCAGAGTACATGGTCATTGAAGAAATTGATGGAAAACTTATTCTAAAGCTGAAACACTTCAACAAAGATTTGTCACCCTGGGAAGAAAAAGATCAATGGACCCAATTCAAGTTCATAAAATCTGAAGGACAGACGGCGTGGTTCAACGGACTGACGTATCAGCGTGTTGATGATACGCTTAATGTCTATCTTCGTGTTACACAGAACGGTCAATCCAAAGTTGAATCGTTTACATTCCATAAAACAAACCACTAATATTAAATGGGATTACTCCTTTTTTATCTTTCCTTAGCACTTGTCATTTCGTTTTTGTGTTCGATACTGGAAGCAGTGTTACTATCAACACCGCAGTCTTACCTGATGGTAAGCCAAAATAAAGGTGAAAAATGGGCTGATTCATTTATCGAACTTAAGAGCAATATCGACAAACCATTATCTGCGATTTTGTCGTTAAACACGGTCGCTCATACTGTTGGTGCAGCGGGTGTTGGAGCTGAAGCTGTAAAGGTATTTGGAGAGGCCTATTTCGGAGTGGTTTCTGCAGTTTTAACAATACTGATTTTGGTATTTACTGAAATCATTCCAAAAACAATCGGTGCTCGATATTGGAGAGGACTTGCGAAGCCAGGTGTATTTCTAATTAGAGTATTCATCATTATCACGTACCCACTGGTGTATGTGTCAGCAATAATCACAAAGGCAATCTCATCACATGATACCGGAAACACCACGAGTCGTGATGAAATCTCCGCCCTGGCAAGTATCGGAGCAACTGAGGGAATCTTTTCAGAAAAAGAACATAAAATCATTCAGAATGTTCTTAGACTGAAAAATATTCGGGTCACACAAATTATGACTCCTCGTGTGGTTGTTGCGGTAGCAGATGAAGACACTACAGTGGTAGAGTTTATGCAGGATAAAGATTATCTCAAATATTCTCGTATTCCGATTTATCACGAAGAAACCGAGAATATTACAGGATATGTGTTTCGTCAGGAAGTATTTGAAAAGCTTGCTGAAGACAATCACGAAATGAAACTCAAAGAGATCCGTCGTGATATCGTTATGATTCCAAATACGAATACACTCTATGTGGTTTGGGAGCGTCTACTTGAAACAAAAGAGCACATAGCCCTTGTGGTGGATGAGTACGGTGGCGTTGATGGTGTTGTAACACTCGAAGATATTATTGAGACATTGCTTGGTCTCGAGATTCTGGACGAAAAAGATACGGTCTCAGACATGCAGAAATTTGCACGTGAACGCTGGCAAATGCGTCAAGCCAAGTACAATATGATCGATAGAATTCAAGGGGATCAAAAAAAGTAAACATTTTGCTTGTTTCGTTGCTCGATTGATGCGAAATGAATAGATTGAGTAGTCTTAATCAATCCGAAGTAAATCATTAGTAACGGTTTACGTCCACCTCAAATCGTATGTGAATTATGAGAACCAAGACATACTCTGGCTTCATTGCCCTTTCGTGCATAATACTTTTTACACTAACGGCTGTCGCTCAACAGGCTCCGGCTACCATCGAAGACCATTTTGCAGTAAAATCGGTCGGTAACCCGGCGATCAGTCCCGATGGACAATGGGTTGCCTACACGGTTCGTGAGCAGGATTTCGAGAACAAAAAGTCAGAGACTCGTATCTGGATGGTATCTGCAAAAGGTGGCGAACCGATTCCTATGACGCAAAAAGGCAGCTCGGCAAGTAATCCACAATGGAGCCCTGACGGGAAGTATCTTTCGTTTTCAGGCTCCAGAAACGGCTCAAAAAATCAGGTTTGGGTATTGGATCGTCGAGGTGGCGAAGCCCAGCAATTGACACATATCGAGCAAGGCATTTCTGGATATAGCTGGTCTCCGGATGGATCCAGGTTGCTGCTAACCATTCGGGATAAAGATCCGAATGAAAGTGAAGATCCACGTCCGTACGTAATCGATCGTCTGCAGTTTAAACAGGATTATGTGGGCTATTTAAATAGACTTCGCACTCATATTTATGTGTACACACCGGGTGATTCTAATGCGGTGCAGCTAACTCAAGGTGATTACGATCACTCGAGTGCGACTTGGAGTCCGGATGGGAAGTCCATCGCCTTTGTGAGTAATCGTACTGAAGAACCTGACAGTAATTTCAACACAGATATTTGGGTTGTTTCAGCAGATCGTGGAGAAAAAGATGGTGGTCTGATTCAGGTTACGACCAATCCAGGCGGCGACAGCTCCCCGGCCTGGAGTCCGGATGGAAAGACTATCGCATATACAACTTCTGTCCAACCAGAGAAAATTTGGTACGCCACAACACATTTGGCTGTAACGGCTTCAGATGGATCAGGGACAACTAGACTTCTTACCCAACAAATCGATCGTAATATCAGTGATCCCGATTACAGCGAAGATGGAAGAACTATATATTTCACCATTGAAGATGCCGGGGAGCAGCAGTTGGCGAGTATCCGTACCGATGGGTCACAATTCACACGTCATATCCAGAACGATGTAACGGTATATGGATTCGATCACCGAAACGGATATTTTGCCGTTCAATTGGGCACATTCTCCACTCCCGATGAGATTCACTCCTTTGAGCGCGGAAAACTAACTAAGTTAACAACTGTAAATGCAGCTTTCACCGAGCGTGTGGCTTCTGCTGCATTTGAAGAAATTCGTTTTCCAAGTCTAGACGGTACCGAAATTCATGGGTTCTTGGTCAAACCGATCGGATATGAAGAAGGGAATTCATATCCGACGCTCCTCTGGATTCATGGTGGTCCGGTTGCCCAATATGATCATAACTATAGTTTTACTCCTCAGCTTTTTGCAGCTAATGGTTATGCGGTACTGATGATAAATCCAAGGGGATCATCGGGATACGGCCAGGCATTCTCTGAAATTCTATTCGCAGACTGGGGTAACAAAGACTATGAAGACGTCATGGCGGCGGTAGATTATGCGATTGAACGCGGTGTTGCTGATCCTGAGCGTCTCGGAGTAGGTGGATGGTCGTATGGCGGTATTTTGACCAACTACGTGATCACCAAAACGGGTCGATTCAAGGGTGCGATATCGGGAGCCAGTGAGACACTCATGCGTTCAAATTATGGTCATGATCACTATCAGCGGCATTGGGAAGCCGAGCTTGGGCTTCCTTGGGAGACCCCTGAAAAATGGGAGAAAATCTCGCCGTTTAACGATGTAGCCAATGTGACGACTCCGACACTTTGGATCGGTGGAGCGGCCGACTGGAACGTACCGATTCTTGGCTCTGAGCAAATGTATCAGGCCATGAAACGCCTGGGCCGCGAGACTATGCTGGTGGTGTATCCAGGTGAGCATCACGGACTCTCGGATATGACCTTCATCAAAGATCGCTATGAACGATATCTGGCCTGGTTCGACAAGTACGTCAAAGGCGAATGATCCTGGTGTTGATTTGTAAGCCTGAAAATGATTAATAACAGAGTATAGAACTATGATTTCAACGTTGAAACGTCGCGTTTTTGGCAGCTTGATACTTGCTACTTTAGTTGTATTGCCACTCAAAGATGTGTTGGCTCAGGCGTATTATCCAGATAAAAGTGAATGGACAAAACGTGATCCTGGATCGCTCGGTTTGGATGACTCTAAAATCGCCGAAGCGGTAAAAATCGCTCAGGAAAACGAAAATTCGGTTGAAAAGGACCTGCGTCTGGCGATTTTAAAGGCGTTTAGTCGGGAGCCCTACCATGAAATTGTGGGTCCGACACGCGAACGTGGTGGTCCGGCCGGGCTCATCATCAAGGACGGATACATCGTAGCCGAGTGGGGAGACGTTGAGCGCGTTGACATGACGTTTAGTGTTACCAAGAGTTATTTATCTACCGTTGCCGGGCTTGCGGTTGACGATGGATTGATCGAACATGTCGATGATCCAGTCAAAAAGTACGTCTGGGACAAAACCTTCGATGGAATTCACAACGGGAAGATAACATGGAAGCACTTACTCCAGCAGAACTCTGACTGGTATGGTGAGTTGTTCGGAATCTGGGACTGGACCGATCGTCCGCCCCGAGAAGGGAGTATGGATGAATGGCGCCATCGCGCTTTGAACGAACCTGGTACGGTGTATAAATACAATGATGTTCGGGTTAATGTGCTGGCCTACTCGTTGCTGCATGTTTACAGGAAGCCACTACCAATGGTAATCAAAGATCGGGTTATGGATCCCATTGGTGCTTCAACCACCTGGCGCTGGCATGGATATGAAAACTCGAACACACTCATTGACGGACTCGAAATGCAGTCAGTAAGTGGAGGTGGACACCATGGTGGTGGAATTTTTACCAACACGCTAGACCATGCCCGCTTCGGATTGCTGTTTGCACGACGCGGAAACTGGGGTGGTCAGCAATTGATTTCCGAGAGTTGGATCAACGAGATAGTCGAACCTTCTGAACCCTTCGCCGAATACGGATACATGTGGTGGTTGCTCAAAGGCGACACCAAGTGGGAGGGCGTACCAGATCATGTGTACTACGCAGCTGGATTCGGAGGAAATTACATCATTGTTGACGATAAGAATGATTTGGTCATCGTACTACGATGGATTGACAACCGGGCACTTGAAAATGTTGTAAGTACGGTTTATCAGGCGATAGAATAAATTTTACTCTCGGTTTGCAGCATTTCTGGAATTACTGTCGTACTGACTGAAAAACACAAAACAAACAGTACGATTTATGAAATTCTTTATATTAAAGACACTTTTTCTGACCGGAATGCTGCTTTTATCGTCTTGCACGTTGTTTGAGCATGGCGAAGACTTTCCTACCGAACCGAAAGTGATTCCGGTTTCCCCGCTCACGGAGGCACTTATTGAGAGTAGTAACGAATTTGGACTTGATTTGATGAAGCGTGTTTCGGCGCAGAAGCCAGGGAACCTGATGATATCGCCGTTAAGCGCCAGTATTAACCTGACTATGTTACTAAACGGAACGTCTGCGAACACCCGAACTCAGATTCAGGAGATGTTAGGTTATCCGGCAGACCAGTCCTTGGCTGAAATCAATGTATCATACCGGGAACTGGTAGATGCGTTGGTCGAAGCAGATCCGGCTGTTACACTCGAAATCGCAAATGCAATTTTTTATCGAAAAGACTTCAGCTTCAAAGCTCCGTTTTTGTCCACAATGAAAGACGATTTCAATGCATCCGTTCAAGGACTCGATTTCCTGGATTCGGATGCCGTTCGTATTATCAATAGATGGGCGTCGGATAACACCAACCGAAAGATTCCAAAGGTAATTGATTCGATTCAGAGAGAAATGGTGATGTTTATCCTGAATGCAGTGTATTTCAAAGGCAACTGGACATCGCAGTTTGATGCATCCAAAACTCAAAACATGCCTTTCTATGTTAATCCAATGCCTAACGGTGAAGGGGAAGTCGCTCCGCATATTTTGGTGCCAACGATGCGTGGAAAAGTGACGGCTATGACCTACTATTCGAATGACTACAAAGCGATCGAATTGCCATATGGAAGGAAAAATTTTGTAATGACGATTGTTGAACCAGCCGGTAGTTTGCAACCGTTTATTGAGACACTATCATCTCACGAATGGAACGCGTTAACATTTTCGCCAGCAGTCGGGACCGGGCAAGGATCCTGGAGACAAGTGGATGTTGAATTACCCAAGTTTACATTTTCATATGAAAAAGTGTTGAATGACGATCTTAAAGCACTCGGAATGATCGATGCATTTGATCCAAACAGCGCCGATTTGTCCGGTATTTCAGATGCGGATCTATTCGTGAGTTTCGTGAAACAGAACACATTTGTCGAAGTGAATGAGAAGGGTACCGAGGCAGCTGCGGTAACTACGACAGGAATTGAGCTTACCTCTCTTCCCCCAGTATTTCAGATCAACAAACCGTTTGTGTTTATTATCCGTGAGCGGTCTACAAACACGGTGTTGTTCATTGGCAAAGTGGTAAATCCACTCGAAACCGAATAGGGAGACTAACTATCGGCAAATGATGTGATAGAAGTGGGAAACCGGATTCCGTATTTTTACGTAAAAGCCGTCTTTTAATCCATCATACCCCGAATTCAACGTGTTTAGTGATCAAGAACTGATCGATGGCTGTCGAAAGCAATCACTCCGCCACCAGGAAGCGCTGTACAAGCAGTACTATGCTTTTGCTATGTCGGTCTGTTTACGATACACGTATTCTCGTGAAGATGCGCTAGAAGTACTTAATGACAGTTTTATGAAGGTGTTCCGACATATCGATCGTTACGATTCCGAGCGTCCGTTCAAGACGTGGTTCCGACGAATTTTGGTGAATACCTCACTGGACCATTATCGCAGGCATCGTAAATATCATGAGAATACAGTTCTTGAAGCGGTACCACTGGATGAAGCCAATGGCCTTCCTGATGGTCATGTACTGAACTTAGACGCAGGTGACATACTGAAACTGTTTAATGAATTGCCGGATCTTCATCGTGTAATTTTCAACTTGTATGAAATCGAGGGATACTCTCATGATGAAATCGCAGGCATGCTAGATATCGCGCCCGGAACGTCGAGGTCACATTTGAGCCGGGCAAAAAAGACTTTAGCAACATTATATGAACAACGCATTGCCGGGAGGCGATCATGAGTTCGTTTGACGACAAATTTTCAGATAAAGTACGTGAGGTGTTCGACTCCTATAACGAGGAGGCTGATCCTGTTGCGTTCGCGAATATGCGCCAGGGCCTGGTATCAGGTAGTGGAATGAGGTCATCAGTAGGTTACTGGGTCCTGGCTGCTGCTTCTGTGGTGATGCTTTTGGGAGCTATGTACCTGTGGAATCAGTACGGACTGACTTCGTTTCCTGATCAGATGTCTCCGTCAGCAGACGAGATGATCGCATCTGTGCCTCAAATCGACTCAAATGAATCTAATCTTGACTCTATTTCGGGTAAATCAGAGGAAAACACTGCTGATTCAATTCCACAGGAGGCAGATTTCGACTCAGAGCCAAGATCAACAGGATCCACTTTGATGGGAGTTTCTACATCAAATGGAAACTCAGCATCATCGACTTCCACAGCGCAAATAAAAGAGGCGATACAGTCGCCATTAACTTTGGCAGCTGAAGAGACTGAAGTAGAAAAAAATGAAACTACAACCCGGGAAAACTCTGGAATTGAAGGTCCATATAGGTCACACGTGCAGCAAGTTTCAGCTTTGGACGCGAATACCACAGATGGATTCATCGCTCAGCAGGCGAATGATATTGATTCTAGGCTACATCCTGTTTTGACCTACTCGGAGCGGGTGTTGACTCCACTTCGACAGGCAGAACGAAATGTTGAACTGGTTTTGGGATCCATGGTGAACTACACTAACAGTCAGATCGCGCAGGGAGTTGGATTCGTGGCGGGGGCGTTGCGCTACTGGAAACTGAACGAAGTGGTGAGTGTGGCAACCGGTGGAATCATCTCAGTGAATCAATTCGAATACAACGCCAAAGATCCCGGGATTCCGCAGCCGAATCAAACCGGAGAAGTTGGAACGTGGCTGACAGGCGGAACACTGGACGTCAATGTGGGCGAAAACTATGACTTTCGCTACACAGCGATCGATATCCCGATCAACACTCGGGTTCAGCTCGGTAGTACAGGAAACAGCAGCTACACCATGACACTTGGTGTGTCTTCACTGGTCTATTTGAGCCAAACCATTCGTGAACGAGGCACCAATTACAATGGATTCTCGACGTTGAACGCCAACACAGGTGATGTTGAATTGACATTTCGTCAGGCAGAATATCAGGAAACTAATCGGGTCAGTGCTTTTGATCGAATTGACTTGGGTAGGATGTTGAATGTTTCGTTTGGATTCACCCCAGATCGCAGAAAGAATCAGTTAGAGCTCGAGGTATATATGAAATATCCATTGGGCGACATTACCAGTAAAGACATTGCATTGGGCATGGGCGGACTGACACTGAAATATCGATTATAACACTCAGTTAACGATTAGTTCCATACTTTTGGTTGAGGGGTAGCGCACGGACACTTCCACTATTGGTGGGGGCGTCCGTGTTGCTTTTTGGAAATCCTTTCAGCGTTATTCGTTGTCTTCAGCCCATATTTGAGCCGCCCGAACCGCCCGTTTCCAGTTTTTGGTGATGTTTTTGACCTTTTGGGCCTCCATTTCGGGCTTGAATACTCTATCAACCTGCCACTGGGCGCTGATTTCGTCGACGTTTTTCCAGTATCCGACGGCAAGTCCGGCCAAATAGGCAGCACCTAGCGCCGTGGTCTCGGTCACTTTTGGCCGGGCGACAGGCACTTGCAGGATGTCACTCTGAAACTGCATCAACGTATCGTTCACCGTTGCACCACCATCAACACGTAGTTCCTGAATATCAATACCGCAGTCGGCGTTCATGGCGCTCAGCACATCCAGCGTCTGAAACGCGATGGCGTCCTGTGCCGCGCGGGCGATGTGTGCCGCCGAAGTGCCCCGCGTGATTCCGACCATGGTGCCGCGGGCATAGGGATTCCAGTACGGAGCACCGAGTCCGGCAAATGCCGGAACCAGATACACGCCGCCGGAATCCGGAACCGACGCAGCAAGCACCTCGATTTCACTCGAAGTTCGGATAATTCCCAGCTCGTCCCGAAGCCACTGGACCACCGCTCCGGCTATGAAAATGGATCCTTCCAATGCATAGTCTGTTTTCCCATTGATTTTCCATGCGACTGTGGTTAACAGATTGTTTTTAGACGGAACAGGTTTGTCGCCAATATTCATCAACATGAAACATCCGGTACCATACGTGTTCTTGACCATGCCGGGCTTGATGCATTGTTGTCCGAAGAGCGCGGCCTGTTGGTCCCCCGCAATGCCCGCAATCGGGACTTTCGTGGCAAAAATCGTAGTTTTGGAGTGTCCGTAGACCTCGCTCGACTCCCGAACGTCCGGCAACATCGCCTTCGGGATGTCCAACAGTTCCAGAATGTCGTCGTCCCATTCCATGGTGTGGATGTTGAACAGCAGGGTTCTGGATGCATTCGAAACATCGGTGATGTGCAGCTCTCCGCGAGTCAGATTCCAGACCAGCCAGGAGTCGACGGTTCCAAAAGCGAGCTCCCCACGTCGGGCTTTATCCCTGGCGCCATCCACATGGTCCAGGATCCATTTCACCTTGGTGCCGGAAAAATACGCATCCAGCACGAGTCCGGTTTTTTGCTGAATCGCCTGCGTGTGACCGTCTGTTCGGAGCTGGTCGCAGTACGAGGCGGTGCGGCGGTCCTGCCAGACAATGGCATTGTACACGGGTTTACCGGTGGACTTATCCCATACGATGGTCGTTTCACGCTGATTCGTGATACCTATGGCGGCCAGGGATTTCCCGTTGATTCCGGCTTTGGTCACGGCTTCGGCGGCGACTCCGGCCTGAGACGACCAGATCTCCATGGGATCGTGTTCCACCCATCCCGGTTGTGGATAAAACTGCCGGAATTCTTTCTGCGCAGAGGCTCTTATAGACCCCGAATGGTCGAAAAGTATGGCTCGAGAGCTGGTAGTCCCCTGATCCAGGGCTAAAATGAAGGTTTCCATGTGGATATTGATTAATACATCATAGACGGTACGCGGTAAGTTAAAACAACATTATGTAATCATTAACATCGACTTGAAATCCTTCGATAAGTAAGGTGATTTCATTATTTTAAGGGCCATGAATACAGAACTAAAACGTGTTATCAGAGTCCCTGGCGCTATTCTCATGGGACTTGGATCCATCATCGGAACCGGAATTTTTGTCAGTATTGCCATCGCCACACAGGTTTCGGGCAATGGAATTGTGCTTGCGATCATCATCGCAGCGATACTTGCCACCTTCAATGGACTCTCATCGGCACAGCTGGCAGCGGCTCATCCAGTTAGTGGAGGCACCTACGAATACGGATACCGATTTTTAGGATCCTACGCCGGATTTGCGGCAGGATGGATGTTCATGGTCGCGAAGTCCGCCTCGGCGGCAACGGCGGTGCTGGGATGTATCGGATACTTGTTCTACGCTTTCGATTATCATCCAGACTCTTGGGTAGTGCCCGCTTCGGGGATTGTCTTGCTGACCGTGCTGACTTACCTGGTCTCCGGAGGCATTTCACGCAGCAACACCGCCAACAAATGGATCGTGTCGTTTACCCTGTTCGGACTCGCCGCGTTGGTCACGGCCGGACTAGTTGTGAACGGACTCCCGACCGATCCCATCACCAACGCTTTCACCGGAGTGGAGTCCACCAACGTTTTGTACGCTGCTGCGCTGATGTTCGTAGCCTACACCGGATACGGGCGCATAGCAACCCTGGGTGAAGAAGTCGCTGAACCCCGAAAAACCATTCCAAAGGCGATCATTTTGGCCATGGTTGTGATTGTGGTCATATATTTGTTGGTCACATTAACTGCATTGCAAGCCATGGGCGCCGAGGCGTTCGGATCCAGTGTAGAAGGTGAAGCTGCTCCGCTCATGATGGTTGCCCAGGCGTTTCAGTTGCCTCTCATTGGAACCATTGTCACGCTGGCTGCGATAACCGCAATGCTCGGCGTTTTGCTCAATCTGCTACTCGGACTGTCGCGCGTGCTCTTAAGCATGGCACGACGCAGGGATGTTCCGAATCGACTGGCTGAAATCAATCCGAAGACCCAGAGTCCGGCCGCGGCTGTTTGGGTCACCGGAGTCATCATAGGCCTGTTGGTGTTAAGTGGAGATGTGGTCTTCACCTGGTCATTCAGCGCATTCACGGTACTCATTTACTACGCCATCACCAATTTGTCTGCTCTTATGTTACCCGAAGAACTCAGACTTTATCCCAAATTTGTACCAGCCCTAGGGCTCTTCGGCTGCTTGTTTCTGGCGTTCTGGATTGAACCTGGAATTTGGTTGTCTGGTGTTATTGTCTTGTTCATCGGCATGATGTGGCACACAATAGCGCTCAGAGCGCGACCGGTTCAAAAGGACTGATACCACCCAAAGTTTTCGTTGATGATGTGTTCTTTTTCGGTGTTGATGTGGTTGAGGAGCGCCTGCGCTACGGGTGAGTGTTGTTTGGATGATGGCCAGATCAGGCTCCATGTGGTTTCAATTGGGAGTCCGCGGACCGGAATGATTTTCAGCTCTTCGTTGACCAGCTGATTCCGGATACCAATGATCGGCATCAGGGAGTATCCTATACCGGCTACCACCGCTTGCTTGACCGCTTCGTTCGTAGACAATACAATCGTTCGGTCGGGAGTAATCTCATATCGGGTCAAAAATCCTTCCATGACCTGGCGTGTGCCGGAACCCTCTTCGCGATAAATGTAGGGAAGCGGTCCCGAAAGTAGCTCTTTGAAGGTGTCAGGTGCATATTTCGGAGCGACCAAATACACTTTGTTGGGGAGTAGATCCAGGCGCCCAACGGACAGTTTGTCCGGCACAATCGACACCATGCACAAATCGCTTTCATTGGCTTCCAAAGCGTTGATCACCCGCTGTTTATTGGTCACATCCATTACCAGAGAAACATCCGGGTACATCTTCATGAAACTGCTCAAAAAGAATGGCATCACATATTTCCCGGTTGAAACCACCGATAAACGTAGTTTTCCGGTTAAAATCCCCTTGAATGAGCCTGATTTATACTGAATCTGGTCAACTTCCTGTAAAATACGTCTCGCCGATTGAGCGACTTCATGTCCGAATTCGGTCACGTACAGCTTGCGCCCGATGACTTCAGTAAGTGGAATTTCGAATTGATCCTGAAAATTGCGTAATTGTATCGAAACTGCTGGTTGGCTGAGATTCAATTCGATGGCAGCTTTGGTAATGCTCGATGTTTCAACTACACTCAGAAAGATTCGAAGCTGATTAAGCGTATAATTCATAACGAATACTTATGATTTTTATAAAAAATATATAATTTTATATATGCTATAAAGATACCATATTTGCGCCCGATAACTTCAACTAATCCATCTACATGCAAATTGATCTGTTGATCCAAAACCTGAGCAATCCAGCTTTGCTCTTTTTCGTGCTCGGAATTTTTGCGGTTTATGTCAAAAGTGATCTCGAAATTCCGGCAAATTCATCCAAGTTTATTTCCCTATATCTACTGTTTGCCATTGGATTCAAAGGTGGACAGGCGCTTAAGTCCGAATCATTTACGCTTGAAATCGCAGGAACCATGGGATTAGCCATGGTAGTTTCGTTGATTATCCCGATATATACGTTTTTTATTTTGAAACGCCGTATGTCGGTGTACGATGCGGGTGCAATTGCAGCGGCGTATGGATCTGTGAGCGCGGTTACGTTCATTACTGGAGTAGCTTACCTTGAGTCGATGGAAATGACCATGCGCGGCTACATGGTTGCCATTATGGCATTGATGGAAGCTCCGGCAATTATCGCAGGACTCATGCTCATCCAGTTCTACAAAACCGACGATGATGGTCCCAAGATCAAAAAGCGTGATATCATCAACCATTCGCTCACAAACGGAAGTGTTTTGTTGATTATGGGTAGCCTGGTGATTGGAATGCTGGCGGATGCCAAGCAAGCCGAGGGAATCAAACCGTTCACGAATGAACTTTTCGCAGGATTCCTGGCCATATTCTTATTAGACATGGGAATCGAAAGTGGGAAAAAGCTTAAATCGATGGTGAAATATGGATTTTATCCGTTTTTGTTTTCAATTGTGATTCCGATTGTGAACGGAATCGCTTTCGGGTTATTGGGTACGCTAATTATACAGGATTTGTCCAGCCAGTTCATGTTCGCGGTATTGGCCGCCAGCGCATCGTACATAGCGGTTCCTGCAGCCATGAAAATTACAGTTCCACAAGCCGATCCGGGGCTGTATCTACCTATGGCTCTTGCGGTTACATTCCCCTTCAACATAACTTTTGGAATGCCTTTGTACTACATGGTACTGTCAGCTGTTCAGTAGTAAGCTCGTTTTTGGAGCTTGTTTTTGTGAAAGAAGTGAAGTAGAAACCCCGATTTGAGTCCGTAAATGGCTTTGATCGGGGTTTTTGTTTCAACTATCTCATTTATAGCTATTTACAAACAAAGTCGTTCAAATTGATTATGTTCGGAGTTATCGGGCCCTTAGTCAGCCCGTTTATCCGATTTGAGAACCTAAAAAGCTATATTTATGATACAAAAACTACTCCGTAGGGCAGCGCTGGTGGCGCTGTCTGTTGTGATGGTGTCTGTCGGTCAGGTGTCGACTGCGCTGGCACAGATCGATTCTACCGCAATAAAATTCAGTCACGAGAATTTGCCATTAAAACCAGATCGTTCGGTGGCACTGAATGTGTCCGAAGGAAGCTGGATTTCGGTCGATGTGCATCCATCCGGACAAAAACTGGTGATGGATTTCATGGGCGACCTGTATGAGTTACCCATTTCAGGTGGCACGGCTGTCCAGTTGACCGATGGAATGGGATTTGATGCTCAACCGAGGTACTCTCCCGATGGGAAGAAAGTCGTGTTCGTGTCCGACCGCCATGGGGGCGACGGGGTGTACGTGTTGGAGCTTGAAACGATGGAAGTGACCCAGCGTACCACAGGCAAGAATCACCGATTCCAGAGCGCGATGTACACTCCCGACGGGAAGTACATCATTGCGGCGCGTGCGAATCTGCGTGGCGGAGTACACAAATTGTTTATGTATCACGTGGATGGTGGCAACGGGCTTGAGTTCATCGACACGCCTGGCAACCTGAAGACTATCGAACCGGCGTTTGGCGCAGATGACCGGTATCTGTGGCTGACACAGCGTACAGGGGACTGGCAGTACAATGCGATTTTCCCACAGTATCAGATTTCGAAGTTTGACCGCGAAACCGGTGATTTGAGCACGGTGACCCAGCGCATGGGATCAGCATTTCGTCCGACGCTGTCGAAAGACGGCAAGTGGTTGGTGTACGGAACCCGTCACGATGGCGAGACGGGACTTCGCATTCGGGACCTGGTAACCGGCAACGAACGTTGGTTGGCATATCCGGTGCAGCGCGACGATATGGAATCACGCGCAACCCGTGATGTACTTCCAAGCATAGCTTTCACTCCAGATAACAGTGCTATCATCACCACCTGGGGCGGAAAACTCTGGCGCGTACCAATTGCCGAGGGCAGTCAAGCCACTGAAATCCCATTTGAAATCGATACTGAGATCGAACTGGGTCCATTGGTGCAGTTCGAGTATCCAATTGAAGACACGGCTGAGTTCATCGCGCGACAAATTCGTGATGCGGTTCCCTCTCCGGATGGAAGCAAGCTGGCGTTCACGGTGTTGAACACCATCTATATCAAAGACATGCCGGATGGGGCACCACGCAGACTCACCAACATGAATGTGACCGAGGCGTTTCCGGTATGGTCGCCTGACGGAAACTGGATTGCGTTCGCAACCTGGGATCCAGCCGAAGGTGGACACATCTACAAAGTCCGCACTAACGGACGAAATGCGCAGAAACTGACCAATCAGCCAGCTATTTATCAGCAATTGGCATGGTCGAAGACCCAGGACCGCATCGTTGCGATCCGTGGCGTCGCGCGTGTATACAATGAGTATCCGGGTCCGGGACTGCCGTTCTCTTCTCAGGATCTCGTTTGGGTATCTTCAAATGGCGGGGACGTGAACTACATTACCGACACCAATGGTCGCGGTAATCCGCATTTTATGTTCGATAACGACCGCATCTTTTTGAATCATTCAATGCGTGGACTGGTCTCCATCCGATATGATGGTACCGACGAGCGTGCGCATGTCGCAGTGACAGGAAGTACGGCTCCGGGTAGCACCCAACCTGATCGCGCCTCGTCCATCATAATGGCTCCGCGTGGTGATCAGGCCTTGGCAACTATCGGAACGGACGTGTATGTGGTCACGGTACCGCGTGCCGGAAGTGCGCCTACCATCAGTGTTGGAAATCCGGACAATGCGGCCTTCCCTGCTCGTAAACTAACCGACATCGGTGGACAATTCGCCACATGGAGTTGGGATGCAGGCACCGTGCACTGGTCCATTGGTAACGCACTGCTCACGTATAAACTGAGCGATGCCGAAGCCCGTGAGCGCGAGCAGGAAGCCTTCGATAAGGCCAAGAAAGAAGCAGACGAAGCACGTAAAAAAGCCGAAGAGGCTATGAGTGACGAGGAAAAAGCCGCGGCAAAGGCTGCTGCTGAAGCCGACACTACCAAAGCCGATGAGCCTAAGCGTCCTGAGGATTACACCCCTACCGAAGTCCGCATCGAAGTCTCGTTGAACCGTGACACTCCTGAGGGCGTTCTCGTGTTGCGTGGTGGACGCGCAGTTACCATGAACGGCTACGAAATCATCGAAAATGCCGATATTGTGATCCGTAACAATCGCATCGAAGCTGTTGGGGCACGTGGATCGGTCGAAATTCCGGCCAACGCCACCATCCGTGATGTGTCCGGCAAGACCATCGTGCCTGGATTCGTTGACACCCACGCCCACGTGCGTCCGGTGCGTAACATCCACCAGCCACAAGTCTGGACCTTCCTGGCGAATCTGGCCTACGGTGTGACCACCATCCGGGATCCACAGACCGGAACCACCGACTTGCTAAACTACGCCGACATGGTCACCTCCGGACTCGCAATGGGTCCGCGCATTTATCAAACCGGTCCGGGTGTATTCTGGAGTGAGAACATCAAAGACCTTGATCATGCCCGAAACGTGCTCAAGCGTTACAGTTCGTACTATGACACCAAGACCATCAAAATGTACGTCGCTGGAAACCGTGAGCAGCGCCAGTGGATCATCCAGGCTGCCAAAGAGCAGGAATTGATGCCAACAACCGAAGGGTCGCTCGATATGAAACTGAACATGACCATGCTCATCGACGGCTATTCGGGACAAGAACACAATTATCCGATTTCTCCTGTATTTAGCGACGTCATCAAGGTCACGGCTGAGTCCAAAATGGCCTATACGCCGACTTTGTTGGTTACCTATGGCGGTCCATGGGCTGAAAACTACTTCTATGCTCATGAAGACCCATCTAATGATCCCAAGTTACTAAACTTTACTCCAGCGCAGGAAATCGAAGGCAAAACACGCCGTCGCAGTGCGGGATGGTTCCATGACGACGAATATGTTATGGATCGTCAGTCCAGAATAGTCAAGCAAAACTACGAAGCTGGTGGAATCAACGGAGTAGGTAGCCACGGACAGCTACAGGGACTCGGTTATCACTGGGAACTGTGGGCCATGGCCTGGGATGATATGAATCCACATGCAGCTCTACGCATTGCTACCATTCAGGGCGCCGAAGCGCTTGGACTGCAAAAAGATCTGGGCTCCATCGAACCCGGTAAACTGGCTGACCTGGTTATTCTGAATCAGAATCCGCTCGAGAACATCCGCAACACCAACACCATTGAATCGGTCATGATCAATGGTCGATTGTTCGATGGAGACACTTTGAACGAAGAATGGCCACGAAATCGTCAGGCTGGAAAATTTTGGTTTCATCAGGATCAACCTGTGAATGTTCCCGGGATGGAATAGTCTACCCGGGAGGTACTGTTTTTAGGAACTTCTCATCGCATCGGGCGCTCTTTTTGGGCGCCTGATGTATTTTTGGGAGGTGTGATGCAAAATGAAGAGTGTGTTAATGCATCCCGACACCTTGGATGAATTCATTTCAAAACATTAGAATTAATGTGTGACAATACCTTAGGGGACACAACGTCGTTAACTTGTAGTACACCAGAAAGAAACCGAATACCCCAGTCCGTTGATCATGAACAAATACACCATACAGCGCACCGACGCTGACAAAACCACTATTCTCATTCGATTTTTGGTCGGAATAGTCTTTGTATCCGAGGGTATCCAGAAGTTTTTATACGCCGAGTATTTGGGGGCAGGACGGTTTGCTGGTATCGGGATTCCGTATCCCGAGATCATGGGACCATTCGTTGGCGTCGTCGAAATCGTGTGTGGAGCCATGGTATTAGCTGGAATTTACACCCGATTGGCAGCCATTCCGCTCATCATCACCATGCTCGTTGCCTTGTTCACGACAAAAATCCCGATCCTGCTAGGGACCGAATTCATGGGATTTGCGCTACGTCCCTTGCGCAACTACGGACTCCTGAGCATGCTCCACGAATCCAGAAACGACCTCGCCATGCTCATCGGAAGCATCTTTCTGCTCATCAAAGGCGGCGGCGCCTGGTCCATAGACCGCAAGAGGTATCGACGGTAGGGGTGGGGTCAAATCTCAGCCAATAACCCTTCCAAATTCAGAGCGCGGGTGTACATGGTGATTCCACCTTGAGTATCACGCGGCCATTCGGATTCGGGGCGGTCGCGATACAGCTCGACACCGTTTCCATCCGGATCATCCATGTAAATGGCTTCGGAAACACCGTGGTCGCTGGCACCCGAAATAGGATATCCTGCATCGATGAGTCGCTTGGTGATGACTGCCAGATCCCGGCGTGTTGGATACAAAATCGCAGTGTGAAAAAGTCCGGCACTTCGCTGTGGAGCAGGAGGCGCGCCTTTGCTGTACCAGGTATTCAGTCCGATGTGATGGTGATAACCGCCCGCAGAAATGAACGCTGCCTGATCACCATACATGGTTACGAGATCAAATCCGAGGAGTCCGCAGTAAAAATCAAGACTTCGTTGCAAGTCGGATACTTTGAGATGTACGTGTCCGATGCGGGTCTGCGCCGGAACTACGTATGTTGATTCAGTTTTCCCCATAGCTACATGATGGTTTTGTTTATATATTTATCATACTACATAATTTAGTTGTTTAAACAACTAATAGCAAATTGTTTGAGGTAAATCACTATAAACCAATGAGGTGTGTCAATGAGATTAGTAATGATAGTCGTTATTGCGATGGTAGTGGGATGTGGAATGGAGTCTGGACAGACGAGCGAAGTGGCCGCTGCAGACACTACGGAATCGAAATATAATGCCGACTTGGCGCAAGAACTCGGTGCGGACGATTATGGAATGAAACAGTATGTGATGGCTTTCCTGAAGTCGGGTCCAAATCGGGATCAGGATCCCGAGGCTGCCCAGGAGATCCAGGCTGGACACATGGCACATATCGCTTCCATGGCGGAATCAGGGAAACTGGTGCTGGCCGGACCTTTTCTGGATGGGGGAGATATCCGGGGCATTTTCGTGTTTGATGCTACCATGGAAGAAGCTGAGGCACTAACCGCTGCGGATCCGGCGGTACAGTCTGGACGTTTGGTCATGGAGCTGCATGCATGGTATGGGTCAGCGGCGTTGATGCAGGTTAATGAGATACATAGCACATTAGCTCGATGACGAGCTAACTGTGTATGTATCGGTGGGGTGATTTCATCACGGTGGTGATCGTTTCACGATCGGTTGGGTGGCTTTGCCGCGGTTGGGTTTGCTAGTGCAAACGGATATTTTTTTGGGCACAAAGTGCCCGAAGTTCACAAAGGTCAGTTTGGTTTCAGCTTTCAGCAGCAAAAACTTTTCTGCACTATCTGCACTTTCTGAACTCTGTGCGCGTTCGTTGATTGCGGAAACCGCAAACAACGAGCTATCGCTTATTCCACCAAATAATGAATCCTGTGATGGGCAACGAAGCACAGATGAGGCTGGCAATGGCTGCCAGAATCTTGCCCCAGATACCTCCAATGGCTCCAACGTGAATGTCATAGTTCATTGCAAGTAGCTTTTCACCCGGATTTTTGTCCCCGTATGGAAAGTTGGCCACAACTTCGCCGGTGAACTGATTGAAGTACATCATACTTCGCTCGTAATAGGTGTCGTTGTCAGCTCGAATGGTACTTGTGATTACACCCCCGGAATCGGCCGAATCCGGTAACTGAAATGAGATGCTATGCGCGTCGGGATACTCTTCCCAGGCCTGTCGATAGGCAATTTCCAACGGATCATTCTCACCCGTGAAATCGATGGTCAAAATCTCGGTCGGCATCGATGAAATCGGCACTTCGGTCTGTGCATCGGGAAGTCTGTATTCGCCTGTCCCGATGAAGTACAGTGTTTTTTTGGCGAAGGGAAACATCCAATACAGTCCTGTGAATCCGATGACAAAAGCGAGCAAAAGAGACCAAAATCCGAGCACATTGTGCAAATCGTAGTTGATTCGCTTCCATTTTAGTCCAAAATCTATCGTTAGACTCTGTTTGAGATGCTTTTTGTTCCATTTCTTAGGCCACCACAGCACGGCTCCAGTAATGAGAAGCACCAAAAAGATCACAGTACTCCAGACCACTATCGGCTGACCAATCGGAGTCGCCAAAAGCAAACTCCAGTGGATGCCCTTCACAATCTGAAAGAAATCCTTTTCTTCGTCAATTATTCCTTTGACCTCGCCTGTATACTGATTCAGGTACATGGATCGATATTCCTGAATCGAACCAAAGTAGCTCCAGGATTTCTGGGCTTTGTATTGAAAGGCTGACCATGATTGTGCGGGATCTCGATAGGTTACGATTCCCGAGTACAGAGGACCAGTACCAAATCCTTCAACGGCAACATCGGTTAGTTCTCGCAGTGGAAGCCGTCGCTCGTGGACTTCCTCCAGATACTTGAGATCTTTTCTGAAATAGTCGGTGAATTCGTATTGAAATACGAAAAGTACACCGGTCACACTCAAAATAAGCACCACCAGCCCGGAGATGAGTCCGAGCCAGCGGTGTGCAAAAAGTATGGCGTTTTTGATCATTTCCAGTGATCAATTAGAAGTTGTAAGTCACTGCGCCTCTTATGTATAGGGGCATCTGTGGATTCAAGGTTGTCCAGCCAGAGTAGTATTCCTCGTCGGTCAGGTTATTTACCTTGAAGTCGATTCTGTAGTTGGTTCCCTGATAGAACACCGATGCATTCAGGATGGTGTAGGATGGAAGCAAAAATTCGCCCACGTTTGATCGGTTCATGATGAAATTTTCGCCGATATAATTTCCACCGAATCCGAATCCGAGTCCGGTAGCTGGTCCATCCAGAACCTGATAGGTAGCCCAGAAGTTACCCAGATGCTCAGGTCCGGCCGACTCCGGACGACGATTCAGGTACACCAACGCATCCGTCTTTGTGATTTCGCTGTCGTTGTAGCTATATCCCGCGATCAGATTGAGTCCACGAACGGGCGCTGCGGTTATGCTAAGCTCAACTCCACGACTATAGTTCTCGCCATCCTGAACAAAGAAATTGACGCGGTCAGGATCCTGACGAACTACATCAGACACGTTGATAGAGTAGTAGCTTGCCGTTGCGGACAGTTTGCCATCAAACAGATTCGATTTGAGTCCGAATTCAAGCTGATTAGCCTGCTCTGGATTAAAATTCGCGGTGGAACCATCCGCCTGGGTGCGTGGAGCGATGTTCCGGAACCCATTCATGTAGTTGGCGAATACAGACAACTGAGATGGAAGAATCTGATAGACAACCCCAACTTTTGGAGAAAGCGTTGTTTGGTCATAGTCATCTGCATCGTTGGTGACATTTCCCTCGTTCATGAAATGGTCCACTCGAAGGCTCGCAAGCACTGATAATCGGGAGTTGAATTCAAGTACATCGGCTACATAAGCACTTAAAACCTGCTGTTCAGTAGTCGTGTTGTTCACCGGAGAATTTGCCAAAGCTTGATCTGCTGCAGCTTTAGAAACACCTGAAGGAGCATTACCACCGACAGTTACGCTTCCGAATCCAACGTATCCTGTGCTATTATTGATGATACTTCTGGACAAAAAGTCAGCGCCAACAAGAAGTTTGTGATTAATGGATCCGGTTTGAAGTGTTTTACGGAAGTTTTGCTGAATGTCGACTGCGTTAGTGGTTGAATTCTGATAACTCATAAAACGTACAAAGGTCTTGTTTCCATCAGCAATATCCCACATGTAGGTGTAGTATCCATCCGTTTTGGCATTGCTGGCAGAAACTGCAGTCTGAGATACCCATCCGTTGTCAAATGCATAGTTCATTTGGGTCTGAAACGTTACCGTTGGATTCTTGATGGTAAGGTCGTTTCCTGTGTAAGAATAGAATGGATTATAATTGAGTTCATCGAGATTTCTCGCAACCAATGGATTAGATCGATTCAGGAACAACATGGTCTGATTGGTGCCTTCGGACTGAAGAATTTCAGACTGGATGGTGAATGAAAGTCGCTCATTGGCTTTGTACAAGACCGATGGCGCAACGTAGAGTGAACGCAGAAATCCGGCATCCTGGAACGAATTCTGATTGTGATACGCGGTGTTGATGCGGACAAACAGATTGTCGTTCTCGCCAACGGCTGTGTTCACGTCGGCTTCGAGTCGATTGGTACCAAAATCCCCCGCTTTGTAGGACACAGAACCGCCAAACGTCTCATAAGGAGCTTTGGTCACCACATTGATGAGTCCACCGTAGGATGTGAGGGCGCCACCGAACAGGGTTCCGGATGGTCCTTTGATGAACTCGATGCGCTCGATTCCTGCTGGATCCAAAGATCCGTTAGTAAGCGCTGGGAGTCCATTAACCATGGTAGGTTGCGTTGCGAATCCACGAATGGAGTAGTATCCGGAGCCATCTCCGCCACGTCCGGTTGACTCCCAGAGTTTAGCCACTCCGGGAGCATTTTTGATGGCATCATCGAAACGAACAACGACCTGGTCACGGAGAAGTCTGGCATCGACAGAGTTGTAGACTTGTGGATTTTGCAGATCAGGGAGGTCGATTTTGGCCACAAAATTGCTGGACTCGTTCGCATATCGGTTTACTTTAGAGGCGCGGACCACAATGGTCCCGAGTTCTTCGTTCACTGCCGGAAGAACCACCTGGACATCGAGTTCTTCGCCCGAAAGTACACGAATCAAGCGAGTCTGAGTCAGGTATCCGATGGATGAGGCCTTGATTTCGTAGTCACCTGGACGAATCGAGCTCATTTCGAAGAATCCGTTTTCGTCGGTGATGTCGCCATAAATGGAAGAAGACAAAACCACATTCACATTAGCAAGAGGCTGCATGGATTCATCCAGAACGATTCCACGAATGGATCCGGTCGAGTTTTCGGCATGAAGGATAGTTGAAATAAATAGTGTCAGAAATAACAGTGACGCTGATAAACGGGTGATTTTCATAATAATAGCACTTGTTAATTTTATTTGGACTTAATCTAAGTAGTATGAGGTGCCAATATTAAAAATCTTGAGTCGCGAAATCAAGTCTTATTTTGAATTAATCTAATTAACCGCCTGCGGCGAGAAAACAGATAACGGAAAAGAGAGAAGAGATTTTTGTAAGCAGGGAGCGGCGAGCGGATTTTTTCGGGCGCACAAGTGCACGAAGTTCAGGAAGTGCAGTATGTAAGACTGGCATATAAAGCGCCCATAGCTCAGGAGGGCAGGCGAAATTGCACAAGATTCGCGGGCAAAAGTTAAAGGTAAAGCTGGATGAAACAGGGTTTAGTGGACTGTGATTGAAACTCCCTGCACACTGCCCTCTGATCTATTAAGCTGCCCTTTCTGCGCTTTCTGAACCCTGTGCGCGTTCGTTGATTGCAGAAACCGCAATCGACGAACTATCGCTCAACCGCTTACCGCTTTTCTGCTTACCGCTTCTTCTACAGTTTACCGGTTTCTGTTTTCTGAAAAAGTGGCGACGGAAGTCGCCACTTTTTCACCATCTAACGCCGCAGATACGATCCCTCCGGCGTAGCCGGCTCCTTCACCACACGGATACAATCCCTTGATCTGTGGATGTTGCAGGGTTTCGGGGTCACGGGGAATCCGAACAGGAGACGAGGTGCGTGTTTCGGGTGCATGTACCACAGCATCGTTGGTAAGATAGCCTTTCATGGACTTCCCGAATTCCAGGAATCCGCCTTTGAGTGTTTTGTAGATGAAATCAGGTAGCACAGATTGCAAATCTACGCTAGTGATTCCGGGTGCATACGAGGTTTTGGGTAGTGAACCGGACACTTTTCCGTTCACAAAATCTACCAGACGTTGCGCTGGGGCCGTTTGGGTTCGTCCACCCTCGATCCAGGCTTTATGCTCGATGGCACGCTGAAATTCCATGGCTGCCAGTGGACCAAACTGGGCAAAGGGTTTGAAATCTTCGGGTCGAAGTTCTACCACGATACCGGAATTGGCCGTTGAACGTGCCCGTCTCGACGACGACCATCCGTTGGTGACAATTTCTTCCTGACTGGTCGCACAGGGAGCGACTACTCCACCCGGACACATACAAAACGAGTAGACTCCACGTCCACCAACTTGCTTCACAATGCTGTAGGGCGAAGGAGGCAAATAAGGCCCGCGGTCGACATCACAACTGTACTGAATCCGGTCGATAAGCGACTGCTCGTGCTCGACGCGCACTCCGATGGCGAGTGGTTTGAGCTCGATTTCAATTCCGCGACGGACAAGCAGTTCAAAAACATCGCGTGCTGAATGTCCAGTGGCAAGAATGACGTGCTTACCCTCTACGCGCTCCCCGGAAGCCGTTTCTACGCCCATAATCTGGTTGCCGTCCAGCATGAAGTCCACCACACGTGTGTTGAAATGAATCTCCCCACCGTGTTCTTCGATGGCTTTCCGCATTGAAGCGATGATTTCCGGGAGCTTGTTGGTTCCGATATGCGGATGAGCTTCGACCAGGATATCCTCGGTCGCCCCAAACCCTACAAGCACTTCCAGAATCTTATTTACATCGCCCCGTTTCTTGGATCGGGTGTAGAGTTTTCCATCCGAATAGGTACCCGCACCACCTTCCCCGAAGCAGTAGTTCGAGTCCGGATTGACCACGTGATCGACGTTGATTCCCTTTAGATCCTTGATGCGGTCTTTGACGTTCTTTCCACGCTCGATAATGACCGGTTTGAGTCCCATTTCAAGGCATTTGAGCGCTGCAAACAGTCCGGCTGGACCCATTCCGACGATAATTACCGGCTCAGACGCTGCTACGTTTTTATAATCAGGAAGTAAAACAGGCTGAGGTACGAACGGTTCATCGATGTACACCTCAACCCGTAAATTGATTTTGACCTGGCGTCCGCGCGCATCGATCGACCGTCGTTTGATTTCGACATGCTGAATGGTGCTAATGGGCTGTCCTACAGCTCCAGATACATAACGTTTGAGCTGATCGGGTTCTCCGGCTGTTTCCGGAGTGACTCGTATGTCAATTTCTTTGCGCATAAATGGACTTCAAATGAAGCCCAAAGATACTAATTATTGAGAAGAGAAAAGGGAGAAGAGAAAACAGACGTGAGATGAGTGATGAGAGTAAAGGGACGAGAGATGAGCTGAAAACCCTCGTCCCTCATCGCTCATCCCTCATCAAACTTCTACTGTGTACTGTGCGCTATGTACTGTGTACTGTTTACTGTGAACTATGTACTGCGTACTAAAGCCTACTTCCAGGCTCCGAGAATAAGTCCCATCACCGTGAACACGACTGTCCAGTGAGCACCTGAAATCATTGTGTACTTGAACGGACGTTGCTCAAACTGAGAATTGGTAGCCAAAACGAAAAAAATCCACCCGAATCCGGTCAGGAATCCGTAAAAAGCACCTTCCTGCATCCCGATTTCTGGACTATTCAGGAACATCGCAAGGCAGAAAGCCATGATCAGATGATAGATGTAGGTGGTTGTCATGAGCATGCCCATGTTAACTTGTTTGAAATCTTCTTCTTTTTTGCCAATCGATTCCATCCATCCTTTAGAGAACAAAACCGGTGAATACCACAGCCCACCGATCAAGTGTCCGGCAAGCGCTGCGACTAAAATAGCCCATACATTCAATGTTGACATATCCATAAGACCTCGACTAGTTAGATTAAGTAGTTATTGACACTCCGCTAAATGTATGTTAATAAGGGAGTTGTGTCAAGTGGGAAAGCGGCGAGCGGTATCTTTTCGAATTGGACTAATCAGAAGTTACAGATGGGTCAGAAAGTGCAGATAGTGTAGGTGATAAAGAAAGTTCAGAGGGTAGTGTGCAGAGAATATCTATTACTGTCCCCTGCCCTCTGAACACTGCCCTACCTGATTCGTGTGCCAAAAAGTCTGCTTGCCGCTCCCTGCTCACTGCTTCACATGCTTCTCGAAATAGTTAAATATCCTTAAATACTCGTCGTACCAGGATTTAGGAGAAGTAAAACCGTGGTTTTCAGATGGATATACCATCAAATCGAATTCGGTGTTGCCCGACTGGATCAGCTTCTCGACGTATTGCATGGCATCCTGAAACCCAACGTTGTCGTCAACGAGTCCGTGTAGAATCAGCACCGGACGACTCAGGCTGTCGGCGTAGGTTAACGGCGAGCTTCGATCATAGTTTTCGCGGTCGGTATCGGGATGTCCCAAACGTGGACCCGTATACCATGGATTCGCATAGTAGTAGTTCTCCCAGTTGGTAACCGCTCGCAACGCTGCAGCCGCATGGAAACGATCCGGAGCCTGTGAAACCGCATAAAGCGCCATGAATCCACCGTAGCTACCTCCGTAAACACCCACCCGATTCACATCGATGTATCCGTCTTTGGCAACATAATCGATACCATCAATGATATCCTCAAGCTCATATTTACCCATCCAGGTGGTCACGTCTTCACGGAATTTTCGTCCATATCCCAGGCTGTGACGATAGTCGACTTCAATCACGACGTACCCGTTTTTTGCCAGAAAATGGTGGAACATGTACTCGCGCCAGTAGTTGTTCGACCAGCCTTTGTACACGTTCTGTAGAGATCCGGCACCGTGGACAAACACGACAACCGGATACTTATTCGCGGGATCAAAATTATACGGTTTGATGAGCTCCATCGAAAGTCCGGTCTCGCCATCACGTCCGGTGAATCGGATGTACTCAGGCATACTCCATCCAATTTGATTGAATCGCTCAGGAACGCTGTTGGTCAGCTTCACTTCACCACGCGGACGATCTACGTTAATCACGTACAGATCATCCGGCTGATTGAACCAACTTTTGCGGAACGCGATGTGTTTTTTGTCCGGACTCAGATCAAATCCAAGGCGATACTGGTCGCCTTCGGTGATGGTAGTATGGCTGTCGCGACGGAGGTCGGCTACAACAAGGTGACGCACGCCTGGATCCACTTCACTTGATACATACACGATTCGATTGTCATCCAACCACTGATACCAGGATACCTGCCATTGTCCCGAGGTCAGCTGCTTTAGGTCACTTCCATCCGGATTCACAAGATAAATATGCTCCCATCCGTCCTGCTCCGATGTAAACGAAATCCGTTCGGTGTTTGGCGCAAATCGAGCGCTTCCAAGCCCGGATGAAATCCATCCTTCGGTGCTTTCTGAGTGAATTACGGTGTATGCGTTATCGTTTTG
This sequence comes from uncultured Chitinophagales bacterium, assembly GCA_964550435.1. Taxonomy (GTDB): domain Bacteria; phylum Bacteroidota; class Rhodothermia; order Balneolales; family HLUCCA01; genus UBA11400. The sequence continues at coordinate 95,794 of CAZJZI010000002.1, forward strand.
AAGGTCGTACACACCAATTTCGCGGTTTTTAAGGAATTCATCGGCCTGATCGGTCATCAGATAGCGTCCAGACGGACTCACAACAACGCCACGAAGGCTGATTTTGCCTGTCAGAAGTGTTTTGATATCACGAGAATCGATGTTTACCGTGTGCAAGGACATGGTCGCTACGCCACGACGGGATCCGCCCGGTTTGACAAATTTGTCGATGTATTCAGGGAAGAACACCTCACGATGCTCGCTATTGTCGGTCTGCGAAAGTACCAGCAGTGAATCGCCATCGGCCCAGCTTCTCAGCGCGTAACTCGGAGTTCCAGATTCCCGACGGGTTACCTGACGCACAGATGCCTGGTTCACATCAATAACCCACACATCTCCGTTGGAAGTGTACGCCACTTTGTCACCTTTTGAAGACCACTGTCCGTTCGAATCGTTTCCGATGCTCGAGACCAGCATACGCGAATTGCTTCCATCGGCGTTGGCAATCATCAAATTGCCAGAATCGGTGTACAGAATACGTTTTTTGTCAGGAGAAACGGTCGCACGACGCAAAATCTGCTCTAATTCGGTCGCTTCGCGGAGGTTTTTGCCATCCAGGTCGACGCGAAAGGACTCGTTTCCAGACATGGAGGAGTCGTTCCAGCTGAAGAACACCGATCGTCCCGACGGATCGAATCCACTTGGATTAGGGCGCACACCGGGCAGATATGGCTCGTCGAAAATGGTTTTCAGCTGAAGGGTATCGATGCCGGACTGGGAGAATCCGACGCCGGAAATTGCAAAAAGCAGGACTGATAAAACGAAAGAAAAACGGAATTTCATGGCGATCAGGTTAATTGGAAGTTCATTTCATAAACGATTCGATGTCGCTACGCGACTTGGAGACATGTGTGAGATTTTCGTGTCCGGAAGGAGTGATGACGATGTTGTCTTCGATGCGGACACCACCGAAATGCAG
>CAZJZI010000003.1:0-29417 GCA_964550435.1 uncultured Chitinophagales bacterium
TTATGTGGCCTGTATTGGTCTGCGTGATCATTGGTCTTGCTATCTTCCTGGAAAGGGTCATCACACTTAACCGTGCTGATATCAACACTCGTAAATTCATCCTCGATGTTAAAGATGCCCTGCAAAACGGTGGTATTGAGGCAGCCGAAGAACTTTGCTCAAAAACCCGTGGTCCTGTTGCATCTGTATTTCAAGCCGGTCTGCTTCGTGCAGATGAAGGTATTGAAGCAGCTGAAAAAGCGATCACTGCCTATGGATCTATCGAGATGAGCTTCCTGGAGCGCGGTATTGTATGGATTTCATTGTTCATTGCACTTGCACCTCTGTTCGGATTTACCGGAACGGTTGTGGGTATGATTATCGCCTTCGATGCTATTGAAGCTGCGGGTGATATCTCTCCATCACTTGTTGCTGGTGGTATCAAAGTTGCTCTTCTTACCACTGTAGCGGGTCTGTTGGGTGCTATTGTACTTCAGATCGGTTACAACTATTGTGTATCTAAAATTGACCGTCTTGTAGTAGAAATGGAAGAAAGTTCCATTGTACTCATCGACTCTATTGCACATCTTGAGCGTGGTAAGCCACTGATGTCTCCAGAAGATCAAGCAGCTAAGTCTAAATAAGAAGGTTCATTTTTAACTAAGGATCACAATGGGAATAGTAGAAATTGCACTGACCGGTAGCTTGGTCCTCGTTGGGATCAGTCTGCTGCTTATCGTGATATTCGGTATCAAGAATATCGCGATCGGTAAGCACGAGTGGTCTAAAATCGCGATTGTCGCCGCTCCCTTCATCATTTTTGGTGGAACATACGGCGTTACCGGTGAAATGACTGAGTCTGGACTCATTACCTTCTTGGTACTGATGGCCGTGATGCTTTTGCTCATTCTGTTCGGCGGACTCAGAAGTTCATTCAAATTTTAAACACTGAAAGCAGGAAACTATGTTCAAAAAGAAAAGAGGACGTGAAGCTGCGGAAATACCCTCATCTTCACTTGCTGACATAGCCTTTCTGTTGCTGGTATTCTTCCTTGTTGTAACCACGATTGACGTGGATACGGGTATTGGTCTTGTACTGCCACCACCACCGGAGCCAGAACAGGAACCACCACCAATTCGTGAAAGAAACCTGCTGAAGGTACTTGTTAACTCACAGGGTATGATTCTGATCAATGAGCGACCTGCTGCAGTTCAGGATGTGCGAGAACGTGTTGCCAACTTTGTTGACAACGCTAACCGTGCTAATGACGAGAACCTCTCGGTTTCTCCGCAGGCAGCAATTGTATCGATCAAAACAGACCGTCAGACACCTTACGAAATATACATCAGAATGCTTGACGAGGTTCGTGGTGCTTATAAAGAGCTCCGTGATGCTGAAAGCATGAAACGCTTTGGTGTGAATTACGAGCGATATCGTACTGCACTATCAGATCCAAGCGATGATGAAATCCGTAAGATATATCCGATGAACGTTTCGATCGCTGAACCAGATCCTGGAAGTAACTAAGGTAATATTCTATGTCTAAGTTTAAGAAAAAGAACGCCACGGCGAAGCAGGAGGTCCCAACGACCGCGATGCCCGACATCGTATTCATGCTCCTGATCTTCTTCATGGTTACTACAGTATTGCGTGAAGTTACTCTCCAAGTTCGTGTAGAACTGACCAGAGCCGAGAATATTGAGAAAATCGAACAGAAACGTTTGGTTAGCTACTTATATATCGGACCTGAGGTAATCGGGAGTAACACCTATGGCGAAACAAAAGTACAGATCGACGATGCACTCATCGATGAAATGACTTTCATTCGCCGAATCATGTACGATAAACTCCTTGAGCAACCGAAACTTATTGTTTCATTGCGCGTCGACCGTGAGTCAGAAATGGGGATTGTCACCGATGTCCAGCAAGAGCTAAGACAAGCCGGTACACTTCAGATTAATTACTCTACCCGAAGACTGCAATAATCAAAGTTTATCCGTAAATTTAGAGGCTTCTTATCTTCGGGTAAGAGGCCTTTTTTCATTTTATCAAACCGTCTCGGGGACAATCTACTCTCATGAAATCAAACGTATTCACTCCCGTAAGTGAAACTGGCAGGGATAAGCTGATCAGAGATTTATCGGCTAAAATCGGTAATCCATCCGATTCTGTCGTGAATCTGGTCAAAAGTATTGGCGATGATTGTGCAGTTGTACAATCAGGTGATGGACGCTTTCTGCTCTACTCTACAGAAACGTACGTTGAGGGGGTAGATTTTGATTTAACCTACACCCCCTTACAACATCTTGGATATAAATTAGTGAGCGCCGCGGTCAGCGACGTTCTAGCAATGAATGGATCCCCAGAATCATTACTTATTTCAATAGCGATACCAAATAAAATCTCAACTGAAATGATTCATACGATTTACGAAGGCCTCATCCGCGCCAGCGATGTTTACAAGGCTCCTATCATAGGAGGAGATATAACTGCATCACCTGGGTCTCTAGTAATATCTGTTACGGTCAATGGTGCAGTTCATGAAGATTTGATCACTTACCGTTCTGGAGCTAATGTGGGTGACGCAATTTGTGTTACTGGTGATTTGGGTGCCGCTTATGCAGGACTAAAAATTCTGCTCCGTGAAAAAGCAGTTTGGGGACAAGAACCAGCTGATTCTGATTTTGCTCCAGACCTAAGTGATTATGAATATGTGGTAAAAAGACAGCTAATTCCTGAATCACGCAATGATTTGATCGAAGCATTTGGTGAACAAGGAATTATTCCAACCAGTATGATTGATATAAGCAAGAATACGCTACAGGATTTGATGCAGCTTATTCGTGCATCCAGAAAAGGAGCCCAAATATATGAGGCCGCAATCCCGATTGCACTTGAAACCAGAGCCGTTGCAGACGAATTACAAGATGATGTTGTCCAGTATGCATTACAGGGGGGGGAAGATTATGAGTTGATTTTCACACTTCCTGAGGATGATGTGAACAAACTCGTAAACCATTTTAAGGATTTTGTCGTTATAGGCAGGGTAACTTATCCGAATGACGGGTTTAAAATGCAAATGTCGACTGGTGAAGAAATGCACTTCGATATGGATAAGCTTGCCTAAAAGATTGTTATTTAAATTATTATTAGTACTATTTGAGCATGTCAGCTGAAAAACAAAAGAAAAAGAACGAGATTCCTCCAACACCCGGCAAGGGTCCGAAGATATCCATTTGGATATATCTTGGAATATTATTGATTTTACTTTCAATTCATTCGGTTTTATCGATACCTGATAGCTCTCAGCAGATCGAGTACTCCAAGTTTATGGAGCAAGTGCGGAACGGATACGTTGAGAAAATCACAGTGGTAAATGGAATCAACATCCGAGGGACCTACAAAGATGAAGCAGTCGAGGCTGGGAATGTTATTGTTCCTGAACCTGTAGAATCTCCATGGGCCACCCAACCGACCGAACCAGAGTTTACATTTACTACCACTATGTTCGAAGGTGATGACATTCGAGCAATTCTGGATGAATACGGTGTTCAATATGATGCCAAAATTGAAGAGAATTGGTTCAGTGGAATTTTTACCTGGTTGATATTTTTGGCGATTCTGGTAGCGTTCTGGATGTTTGTGTTCCGCCGTATGAATCCTGGTCAACAGGTTTTGAACATTGGGAAAAACCGAGCGATGCTTTATGATAAAATGAGTGAGGGAAAAGTCACATTCAAAGATGTAGCCGGGCTTCAGGAAGCAAAGGAAGAAGTTGAAGAAGTTGTAGAATTCCTTCGTAATCCACAGAAATTCACAAAATTGGGTGGCAGTATTCCTAAAGGGGTGTTACTTGTCGGACCACCGGGTACTGGAAAAACTTTGATGGCAAAAGCTACTGCGGGTGAGGCTGATGTACCATTCTTCAGCTTAAGTGGATCTGATTTTGTTGAGATGTTCGTTGGAGTTGGTGCCGCACGTGTTAGAGATTTATTCAAACAGGCAAAAGAAAAAGCTCCATGTATAATCTTTATCGACGAAATCGATGCTATAGGACGTAGTCGTGGTAAAAGTGCCATGGCGAGTTCAAATGATGAACGTGAAAACACACTAAACCAGCTACTTGCCGAAATGGATGGTTTCAATACGGAAAAAGGTGTGATTATTATGGCGGCAACAAACCGTCCTGATATTCTCGATTCCGCTCTACTTCGTCCTGGGAGATTTGACAGACAGATTCTAATAGACAAGCCGGATTTGAACGGTCGAGTTGAAGTACTAAATGTACATTTGAAGAAAATAAAGGTAGCTAAAGACTTGGATGTCAAGCTATTGGCATCCCAAACTCCTGGATTCGCTGGAGCTGAACTTGCAAATATGTGTAATGAAGCAGCTCTTCTGGCTGCACGTCGCAACAAAGAACAAGTTGAAATGATTGATTTCCAGGATGCCATTGAACGGGTTGTGGCCGGATTGGAGAAAAAGAACAAAATTATTAGTCCACGTGAACGGGAAATTGTGGCTTACCACGAGTCTGGTCATGCAATTGTTGGCTGGTACCTTGAGCACACTGATCCAGTAATGAAAGTAAGTATTGTACCACGTGGATTTGCTGCCTTGGGTTACACATTACAGACTCCTTTGGAAGATCGCTTTCTAATGACGCGAGACGAACTAAGCGATAAGGTATGTGCATTACTAGGCGGTCGAGTCGCTGAGGACATAATTTTTGGCAAAGTTTCAACCGGAGCGCAAAATGACCTTGAGCGTATAACCAACATGACATTTGCAATGGTGGCTGTGTATGGAATGAGCGATGAAATTGGTAACGTTTCCTTTTATGATTCCGGAAATCCTGAAGGAAGTTTCGGATTTAACCGTAAATATTCTGAATCCACAGCGGAGAAAATTGACCAGGCAGTAAATCGGTTCATAGAAGAAAGCTATGCAAGAACTAAAAAGATGTTGCTCAAACACAAAGATAAGTTAGAGCATATGGCTAAGACGTTACTTGAAAAAGAGATTCTAACAGGAGCGGATCTCATTGAGCTTTTAGGTGAACGTCCGCATGGAAATTATCCCATCTCAAGTCAAGATCTTGCCAGAATCAAAGAAATTCAGGCAAACGGTTCAGCTGTGAATCCTCCTGATGAAGTGATTGTTGAAAATCCTGAGAAGGGATCTAGTTTAAATGAGACCAAAACAGGTAGTAAATCGGGGTCTACAGGCTCTGATGACGTGAATTCCAATTAATGTTATAAAATTCAAAAGATTGGTTAAACAGTGAATGTTTTTATTGGACTCGTAGTTATCTATAATCCAATATGTACAGAAAATATCTATCATGATTTCAACCAATATCAAACGAGTCTATGATCCTACATTTGTGGTTACTCCTGAGTACCGCAAATCACTACCCGATTTACAGAATGGTCCATCCAGTCTGATTGAAGGAGCGAACGTTCCTATTCAGCAAGTTGGGATTTCGGATTTTAAACTTCCACTTCGATTTCCTACCCGGGACGGTCGTGAATTGCTATTGGAAACATCTGTCGATGGCTATGTAGGCTTGGATGCCGATAAGAAAGGCATCAACATGAGTCGACTAATGCGTTCTTTCTACAAGTTCAAAGACGAACTCTTTCATCAAGATGTATTGGAATACGTTCTAAGAATGTATCGAGAAGATCTGAAAGCCCGAAGTGCATACATCAATCTGAACATCAATTATCCGATGCTCAAGCAGAGTCTGCGTTCAGGATTGGAAGGATATCAGTATTATAAAGTGACTCACGAAGGAACGATGGATGAGAGGGGCGTTATGCGCCGTTTCATGCACATTGAATTCGTGTATAGCTCGGCTTGCCCATGTTCGTATGAACTTGCCGAGCATGCCCGCGAGACGCGCGAGGTTGCAGCGATTCCACATAGTCAGCGAAGTGTAGCTTATGTCACTGTAGAACTAAATGAAGCGATGTGGGTTGAAGACATGGTTGAATTATGCCGCGAAGCTCTTAATACTGAGACTCAAGTGCTTGTGAAACGTGAAGATGAACAAGCTTTTGCTGAACTTAACGGGGCATATCAGAAATTTGTAGAAGATGCAGCACGATTAATGTATCAGCATCTTAATGACCATCCAATGGTCAAAGACTTCGTAGTACGTTGTGTACATATGGAAAGTCTACACAGCCATGATGCTGTCTCGAGAATCTGTAAAGGTGTCCCGGGGGGACTCCGATAGTCATATTGACTTGAATTTATTGCTCCATTTGCTAAAAGCATAAAAAAAGGGGTTGAAACGTATGTTTCAACCCCTTTTACTTATCAGGGTCTGGTAGTATGTAGCTTCTTTATCGGCGCATCGCTCTTTCTGTTAATCGGTCTTGTTCAGCTGCGTGCAATTTTGCGGAGCCAGTAGCTGGTGCAGCCGCTGCAACTCGGCCGATGTAACTTACCTGCTGATTGTCCAGTTTATCTGCAAGCAGTCTTGGCCAAACGAAAGTCCAACCACCCATGTTGCGAGGTTCTTCCTGACACCAAACTATGTCTTTTACGTGATTGTAATCATCAAAAAGCTCTTTTATGTCACGATCCGGGAACGGATAAAATTGTTCGAGACGAACAATGGCTACATCATTTATTTCGTGATCTTGCTGGTACTTGAGCAGGTCGTAATAGACCTTGCCGGAACAGAGCACGATTCGTTTGATATTTTTCTTGTTCTCATCAGCCTGATGGTCACGGATTATTAACTGGAACGACCCGTTTGCAAGTTCTTCAGTTTTTGACTGTGCCATAGGATGACGTAACAAACTCTTCGGAGACATTACAATAAGTGGACGCTTTACTTCCTGCAACGCCTGACGACGTAATAAATGGAAGTATTGCGCAGGCGTTGTACAGTTCACTACTTGCATATTATCCTCAGCACAAAGCTGTAGATAGCGTTCAAGGCGGGCTGATGAATGTTCCGGGCCCTGACCTTCGAATCCATGTGGCAACAGCATTACAACTGAAGATGTTTGTCCCCATTTCGCTTCGGATGACGAGATATATTGGTCGATAATAATCTGAGCACCGTTGCTGAAATCTCCAAACTGGGCTTCCCAGATTACTAATGAATTCGGATTCATACTACTGTATCCAAACTCAAATCCAAGCACAGCAAATTCACTCAATAGCGAATTGAAAACCATGTATCGACCTTGGTCTTCCGATAGATTGTTTAATGGTATAAATCGCTCAAGCGATACGGTACCATGCAGTACAGAATGACGATGAGAGAATGTTCCTCGTTCAACATCCTGCCCCGAAAGTCGGACATCAATCTTTTCAGTCAGCAATGATCCGAAAGCAAGTGCCTCTGCAAAACCCCATTCAATCTTAGGTTCGTTATTTGCAACGATTTCAGCACGTTTGGCCAAAATTCGAAGCAGTTTTGGGTTGGCATCGAACCCTTGAGGCACCGTGTTCAAACGTGTTGCCAGGTGTATCAATTTGTCTGTATCTACACCGGTGTTAATCGGTTCATTACGGTATTCCTGAGCAGTATCTTTTCGCTCGATATGCTCTTCCTTGACTTCAAAAATCGGCACATTTTTGGCTTCATCAAAAGCCTCTTCCAAAATGGCATCAAACTCCTGGAAGATGCTGTCTGCTTCTTTTTCGTTGAGCTCGCCTTTGCGTATAAGTTCATGTCGATAGTACTCACGTACAGAGCTGTGATCGTTGATTTCCTTGTAAAGGCCTGGCTGGGTAAATGCAGGTTCATCACCCTCATTGTGACCATGTTTACGGTAGCATATCAGATCAATAACGACATCTTTGCCAAACTTTTGACGATACTCCAGAGCGAGACGAATTGCATGTGCAGCTGCTTCCGGGTCATCCCCATTTACGTGTAAGATCGGTGCTAATATGGTCTTAGCCAGATCAGAAGCGTAGTCGGTAGAACGACCGTCGCTCGGAAGTGTAGTGAATCCAATTTGGTTGTTGATGATTATATGTACCGTACCGCCAGTTTTGTACCCACGAAGTTGTGACATGTTTAAGGTTTCAGCTACCACACCTTGACCAGCGAATGCGGCATCACCATGGATGAGCAATGGCATAATAGACTTAATATCTTTGCCACTACCCAGCTGATCCTGAAGTGCTCTGGCAGCACCTTCAACAACTGGATTAACCGATTCCAGGTGACTTGGATTTGGAAGTAACTGAAGTGCAACTTCTTTTCCTGATGGGGTGGTATGGGTTCCACTCGTACCCAGGTGATATTTAACGTCACCAGAGCCATGGAAGGTAGAAATGTCAATATTTCCTTCAAATTCGGCGAAAATCTTGTGGTATGATTTGCCTAAAGTGTTTACAAGAACATTCAAACGACCACGGTGAGCCATTCCGAAGAATACTTTCTCAACCCCAAGGTCACCACAGCGGTTTAACATAACATCCAACATTGGAATTAATGTATCTGCCCCTTCAAGTGAGAAACGTTTGTGTCCGATATACTTTTTGTGCAGAAACTCTTCAAATGCAGAGGCATGATTGAGTTTACGCAGTAACGAAATTTTTTCCTTTTTGGAAAGATTCGGATTGTTTGTCGTCGACTCCATCGACTCGCGCAGCCACTCGCGCTCTTCACTGTTTTGGATATAGAGATACTCTACACCAATTTTTCTACAGTAGGTGTCACGAAGTAACTTGATAATTTCGCTGAGGGGAGCTTTTTCTCGACCACCCAAACCACCACAGTAAAACTCACGATCGAGGTCCCACATACTCAGACCAAATGTACTGAGTTCCAGATCCGGATTTCGTTTTGGTCCCTCCCGAAGTGGATTCAGATCTGCTATGGTATGTCCACGAGAACGGTATGCCTGAATCAACTGCATTACAGCAATAGCTTTCTTATTGGCTTCAAGGCTGCTTTGCCCGCCATTCAGAAATCCTGCATAGTTATCCGTTCCGTATGGGATTGGTTTGTAGGGGATGTCGAGGTCTTCGAATATCTCGTCATAGAAATCTTCGTTACCACTCAACAGGTTATGTATTTTGGCAAGAAATTCACCTGACTCAGCACCTTGGATTATTCTGTGGTCGTACGTGCAGGTCACAGTCATAACCTTACTGATACCCAGATGATTCAATACTTCTTGTGACATTGCCTGGAACTCGGCAGGATAGTTCATCGCACCTGTGGCGATAATAGCCCCTTGTCCCTTCATCAGTCTCGGCATTGACGAAACCGTTCCGATCATACCCGGATTAGTGATACTGATCGTAGTTTTCTCAAAATCAGATACTTCGATTTTGCCTTTGCGTACCCGACTAATCAAATCATCAAATGCATCCATGAACTGCAAAAAGTTCATTTTATCTGCACCTTTTATGTTTGGAACCATTAGTGTTCGGGAACCATCTTTTCCGGGAACATCTACTGCTACCCCAAAGTTGATGGCACCTGGATTGACCTTATAGGACTTACCTTCTTCATGCTCATAGTAGCAATTCAACGATGGATACTTGCCCAACGCTTTAATGATCGCCCAAGAAATCAGGTGTGTAAATGTTACTTTTCGTCCTGATTTCTGCTCCAGGTAGCGGTTAATTAGAGTTCTGTCTTCCCAAAGCATCTTAACAGGGATCACACGCAAAGAAGTCGCCGTTGGAATCTCGAGTGAGATTTCCATGTTCTCAGCGATCTTGTTCGTAATACCTTTCAGTAGTGTTTTTTCCTGACCTGATGGTGGTTCCGATTTTGGTTCCGCTTTTTTAACAGAAACTGCAGGTTCAGCTGGTTTTGAAGGTGCTTCGGTTTTTTTAGCTGGAGCCGGAGCCGCTGGTTCAGCAGGTTTTGTGGCAGGTTCTACAGGGGCAGAAGGTGCTTTACCATCCATTTCATCAAAGTACTGACGCCAGTGATTCGGAACTGAATCTGGATTTGCCTGATATTGGCTGTATAGCTCCTCTACAAGGGCTGTATTCGGACCAAAGATCTCTTCTAAGTTCTTCAAGTTGGGGAAGGATTTGGGGTTAATACTAATTTCTGTTTTGTATTGTAACGTTGTATGCAACAACGAATTCGGATGTCAAATAATTTCTTGGGTCGCAATGAAAATATGAACGCCAAAGATAGCTAAATCACACTTAAAAGTCGACGATTTGTATTTAGGTCCAAGAACATTACATTCATTGTAGGAAGTGGATTCTCCGGTATTTTTTGACGGTACGATACCCTCATATTTGGTATATTCCGCAAAATGAAATTATGGGTTACACAGTGGCCCAAAACCAAAGAAATTGATTGCAACTATGCAGGTTGAAGAACAGAAAAAAACACGAAGTGGTGCCGAGAATATTTATTGGGACCTTTCTGACTTATATCATGGGGTAGATGATCCCAAAATTGCCGCTGATATGTCCGAACTTGAGGCTATGGTAGATAACTTTGCAACCAGCTATTCAGGAAGAATTTCGGGATTATCGCCACTTGAATTCGTTGAATTGTTAGAAAAGTATGAACGTATTCATGACGGAATCGGGAAACTAGGAAGTTTCGTGTATTTGCAATGGTCTACAAACACTTCTGATACATCCTACGGAAAATTACTTCAAAGTGTAACCGAGTATTCATCCCGAGTCTCACAAAAACTTATATTTTTTGATGTAGAATGGCTTGCTATGGATGAGTCAGAAGCGCTTCAAATAATTGGTCACGAGCTTATTGCATCACGCCGACATTATCTGGAAGCCTCACGCAGATACAAACCACATGTCCTTAGTGAGAAAGAAGAGAAAATCCTCACTGCAAAATCGGTGACTGGGTCCCAGTCTTGGGTCAGATATTTTGATGAGACCTTGGGCGCTGCAACATTTGAACTAGATGGAGAGCAGCTAACCGAACAGGAAGTTCTCAGTAAGATGCACGATCCCGACCGGGAGCTTCGTGTTCGAGCTGCATCAAGTCTGACCAAAGGATTCCAGGGATTGAAACGTAGTTTGACTTTTGTTTTTAACACTCTATTGGCAGATAAGCATACAAACGACACACTTCGTGGTTACCCAAAATGGATTTCCTCTCGCAATTTATCTAATCAAATATCAGATGATACGGTCGACACACTGGTCGAGTCTGTTAAGGATTATTACCCGGTAGTGCAGCGGTATTATGGACTAAAAAAACGACTCTTAGGTCTGGATACCATGTTCGAGTACGACCGCTATGCTCCGATAATGAAAAACGAGGCACGCGTTTCATGGGATGAAGCCCGTACAATGGTACTAGAGTCGTTTGGTGATTTCAATCCGGAAATGGCTGTTATTGCCAAGCGATTCTTCGATGAAAACTGGATCGACGCAGCAATTCGTCCGGGTAAACGCGGAGGTGCATATTCTGCCAGTACCGTTCCTTCAGTTCATCCATACGTGTTCATGAACTACGACGGAAAAATTCGTGACGTACAGACACTGGCACACGAGCTGGGACACGGAGTGCATCAGTATTTATCACGTGAACAAGGTGTTTTACAAAGTGATACACCTCTCACAACGGCTGAAACAGCTTCGGTTTTTGCCGAAATGCTTGTGTTTAAGAAAATTTTGCGCCAACTGAGTGATCCAAAAGAGCGTTTGGCTCTCTTGATGGGCAAAATCGATGATACTATTGCCACAGTTTTCCGTCAAGTATCTATGAACAGATTCGAAGAGGCCATTCATACTGCACGTAGGACAGAGGGAGAGTTATCGGCCGACGATTTCAGTAGAATGTGGCGAGAAACCCAAACTGAGTTATACGGTGATTCCGTAACACTTACACCCGATTATGATATCTGGTGGTGTTACATCCCTCACTTCTTACACACTCCAGGTTACGTCTATGCCTATGCATTTGGAGAATTACTGGTACTTGCATTGTACGATCGCTACGAAAAAGGACAAGCTGGTTTCGATGAGGCATATATTGAGTTATTGCGAGCTGGAGGTTCTGATTGGCCGGAAAAACTCATCGGTAAGCTAGGTGTCGACATCAATGATCCCCGCTTCTGGAAAAATGGCCTGTCAATTGTTGAAGACCTTGTGAATCAGGCCGAGAAACTGGCTGCTGAAATAGGAGCTGGTGCATGATAGAGGCTCGAAAACATAATGTCGATAATGATCCATTCGCTGATAAGCGGGAAGAGAAGGCTCTGCGCAACTTCAAAAAGGTACTTCGTGAAATGCTGAGAATGCTTATGAGGTCGACTCAAAGCCTGACAGTTTCGCTGCATTGGGTAAATTTACAGCGCCAGCAGTTCGTACTCGAAAGTTATCGTACAGCATTGAGTAATACCACGTTTCAGGATCGAATCGATTTCAGTAATAGTTATCTGAACGAGTTAAAAGACATTAAAGATCCTGTTAAGCTGAAAGTTGGAGAAGATATTACTGCGGAAGCATTGACACACTATTTCAAAGAGGTTCCTGTCAAGTATTTGTACGTATTGCCGTTCATCAACAATAAAGAAACAGTTGGATTGACAGTTCTGGAGTCAAATCAGGCCGAATTGACGGTCGAAGAGTCGGATGCTATTGAAGCGTATCAAAGTGCATTGGGGCACTTATTATATACCTTCATTGAACTCAGCGATCTGGCAAAAGACGAAGCGCAATGGTTTCGTTATGAGGAAGTACTTGAATCGATCGGATCTCGTGAAGACCCAGCAATGTTGATGGATCATATTTTGGTTCAACTCCAGAGTTTCTTGTCAAAAGGAAGTGTATCACTCATTTGCCGAACAGCAGGAGATTGGAAAGTTGTATTGAATTCGGTGTATAGTGCGAATCCACCTAGAATCGGAACACTGGTCCATGAACAATCTTTGACCAATGCTGCACTTCGCAGCGGATCGCCACAGTTTGCCATTCACTTTAATCATACTCCACGTCGAGTTTCATTATCCGAACCACCTGCAAACGGAGCGACTATGGTCATTCCATTGTTAATGAGTGACCGAAGGCAAGCGGTATTTGTAATCAATGATGAGAATCCACTTGTATTCAAAGAGTCGGTCAAGCACAAAATGACCAACATGATCCGAGTGCTAGGACTTAAAATGACCGCTGGTCATCCGGTTCAGCGCATGGATCAGGACATGTTCTGCAACGACCTTGGTGTACTGCAATCGAACATGCTCGAACGCATGGTACATCGGGAGATACAGCGCAGTGCATTGTATCCAAATGTTCACACTTGGGTGTGTATGTTTACCTTTGATGAAGTCAATAGTATCCGCACTCGTTTCGGACTCGATGTACTCAAGCAATTACAGCGTCTGATAGTAAAAAGAAGCTCTGAAGAGGTAGCTCAGATAAACTCGGTTGCAACCTTCCATGCCGATTATATCTATGCTGCTGTGTTGCAGTCTGACAATGAAAAAGGGCTGGAAATCTGGAAAAAACATTTAAATGCCGATCAGCCATTTCAGTGCGGAAAAGAATATATCAAGATTAATTTCAGAACTGCAGAGGTCAAGGTTGAGCGAGCCTACAGCGATGCCCATGAGTTATTGCAAAAAGTGAAGCGCGCCTTCTCCGAGGAGACGCGTAAGGCGCAGATGCGGGAGGTGTAGGGATGGAGCGTGGTACGGGTACGTTTTATGTGATCGTGGTTGATGGGCTTGGCGTGGGTGCTCAGGAGGATTCTTATTTATATGGGGATGTGGGAACGAACACATTGGGACATGTGAGTTCGGTTTCGAGGTGTGATATACCCAATCTTGGTAGATTGGGACTAGGAAATATCATTCCAGTGGATACGGTTCCGCCGGTGGCCGAACCATTGGCCAGCTGGGGCAAGATGCGTGAGATGTCGGCTGGTAAGGACAGTACAACGGGTCATTGGGAATTGGCTGGTGTTTCTTTGGAAAAACCTTTTCCGACTTATGATCGTGGATTTCCGCAGGAAGTGATTCGGGCTTTCTGTGACGTTGTTGGGGTTGATGGGGTGTTGGGGAACGGGGCGTTTTCGGGCACAGAAGTGATACGTATTTATGGCGATGAGCATATCCGTACTGGCAAGCCTATTGTGTACACCTCAGCAGATAGTGTCTTCCAGATTGCTTGTCACGAATCTGTAACTGACATCCAAACCTTGTATCGATGGTGTGAATTGGCCAGGGAAAAGGTTATGGTGGGGAATCATGCAGTTGGTCGTGTAATTGCCAGGCCATTTACCGGAGAGCCAGGCAATTTCACGCGCTTGTCGGACCAACGCCATGATTTTTCACTTTCAACACCTTATCCGAACCTACCCGAATTCCTGCAAATAAACGGCATTAAAACGTATTCTATAGGCAAAATTATTGATCTATTTGCTGAGCGCGGTTTCAATCACTTCCGAAGGACCAAAAATAATGCAGAGGGAATAGCTCAACTGCTGAGTCTGATGAAAGCTGTTGAGACTGGATTTGTGTTTATGAATCTGATTGATACTGACCAGCTTTTCGGTCATAGGAATGATCCGCAGGGTTATGGGCGTAGTCTTGAGGAATTTGATCGTGCTATTCCTACTATCATGAAAAACCTTAAGGAAGGTGATGTGTTGGTCATTACAGGTGATCACGGAAACGATCCTACCACCCCGGGAACCGACCATACTCGCGAGTTTGTCCCACTGTTGGTATACGAATCCGGCAAATCAGGTCGTTATCTGGGGACAAGAGAATCATTCAGGGATGTTGCGGCCAGTGTGGCTTCCTATTTTAGATTACAGCATCCGTTCGAAGGAAAAGATTTTTTAAAATAATTTTTTAAAATCTGAACAATAGTTACAACATTCTTGTTTTTACTTCGTTAGCGGTGGCCCGACTTTAGCAGGTCGGGGCTGGATACGGAAAGCAGGGTAGAATACAAGTCCATATTGAAATGGAAGTTGGCCTTATTTTTCCGTATTTTATCGGGCTAACGTTTGCTCTAAACCAATACATTTATGATATTGCGTTTTGGTTCAAACGCTTAATATAGAACAGAAATAGCGACATACAAGTGGCAAAAAAGAAAAAAGAAGCGAAAACGCAAACCCCAACGGGTATTTCCACCAGAGAATCTCAATCACTGGATCGTTACCTTCAAGAAATTGGTAAGGTAAGTCTGATTACACCTGAAGAAGAGGTTCATCTCGCACGTGAAATACAGGCGGGGAATCAAGAGGCCCTTGAAAAACTGACTAAAGCTAACCTCCGATTCGTTGTATCGGTTGCAAAGCAATATCAGAATCAGGGACTGTCACTTGGTGACTTGATCAATGAAGGAAACCTCGGTCTTATCAAAGCTGCAAAACGTTTTGATGAAACTCGTGGATTCAAGTTCATTTCGTATGCTGTATGGTGGATCCGTCAGTCTATTCTCCAAGCCTTGGCCGAGCAAAGCCGTATTGTGCGTTTGCCGTTGAACCGTGTTGGGGCGCTCAACAAAATTGGCAAAGAACTTTCCAAGCTGGAGCAAGAGTACGAACGAATCCCGTCGGCTGCTGAATTGGCCGAAAGCCTTGAAATGTCGATAACTGAGGTGGCAGACACCCTTCGCATTTCGGGTCGACACTTATCTGTAGATGCGCCTTTTGCACAAGGTGAAGACAACCGCCTCCTCGACGTCCTTGAAAACGAAGAGACTCCAAATCCAGACAATGAGCTGATGGGTGAGTCGCTAAAGGTCGAAATCGAGCGAGCATTGTCGAAGCTCACCAAGCGCGAAGCAGAAGTGATCAGGCTATATTTTGGTATCGGACGTGAACACTCACTGACTCTCGAAGAGATCGGAGAGCGTTTTGACCTCACACGCGAACGTGTGCGTCAGATCAAGGAAAAAGCGTTGCGAAAGCTTCGCCACCACAACCGGAGCATGGCTCTTCGGGCATACTTAGGATGATTTAATTATACAGCCCCACCGTAACCCGGTGGGGCTTTTTTATTTCATAGGGCTGTGAGTATCTTAATCAGATGATGAAATCACTACTATACCCACTTACAGCTCTGATTCTTGCAATGGTCCTACTACCTGCTAGGTTAGTAGCACAGGGAATGCCGTTCCAGAATTACTCGATTCAAAGTGGGCTATCACAGTCTGTGGTGACAGCCCTTATGCAAGACAGTGGCGGATATGTATGGATTGGTACCGAGTTTGGATTGAACCGTTTCAATAGATACGAGTTTGAACAGTTTTTCGAGGATGATGGGTTATCACATAATGGTATTGTTACTCTATATGAGGATCGGGATGGTCGTTTGCTTGTGGGTACCGAAGCAGGAATTGTTATGTACGAAGACGGTCGCTTTGTCACTCTGCCAGGAACAGAACTACTCGAATTTGTACAGATTAATGCCATTTTTCAAGATGATCAGGGTGGACTCTGGATAGGGACAGAAACAGCCGGGCTTTACTTATTCTTTCAGGATAGTTTTGTGACTTTCACCGAATCAACCGGTCTGCCCAGTAATGAGGTCCGCGCCCTGAACCAAATGCCTGATGGTCAGATTCTGGTTGCAACACGAGATGGGGTTTCTCTGATTTATGGGGGTATTGTCCGAAAAACATGGAACATAGATAACGGGTTGAGCGAGAGTCGATCACGTGATATTTTGGTGTTTCCTGATAATACATTCTGGGTAGGGACGCGAAACGGGATTTCAATTTTTGCCAACGGACAATATCGATATTTATCTACCTCAGATGGATTAATCGATCCACGTGTCACATCACTCGAACACGATGGATCTGGAGGTGTCTGGGTCGCTACTGAGGCTGGAATAAGTCACTATCGCAATGGGAATTTTAGAAATTATACGGATGTAAATGGGTTGTCGAACAATATTGTCAACGAACTTATGATCGATTCGGAGGGCAATCAATGGTTCGGCACATATGGTGGTGGAGTAGATATGCTTCCGGGTGAAAAATTCACTCATTATCGAGTTAACGAGGGACTATTAAGTAATATGATTACTTCGTTTGCACAAGATGATGATGGGTATATATGGATTGGTAGTTTTGGAGGTGGCGTTTCAGTGATTCGTGACCAGGAAATTCTCAATTATACGACCTCCGATGGACTCAACGATAATCGGGTCTATACCCTGCTCAAATCATCCAATGGAACAATATATGCCGGAACTCAAAATGGGATATCACGGTATGAAAACGGGAGATTTGTTTTCGATATGATGTCGACCCAATTGCCGGATGGACGTGTCCGCTCAATTTTGGAAGTTCCAAATGGAGATTTTTTCGTCGGAACGTACGGTGGAGGTATTATTCAGTTCAGAAATGGCCGGAGTATCAGATTATGGGATACAGATTCTGGTTTGACCGACAATATCATCATGAAAATGATTCGGCGTGATGACGGATCCATCTGGGCCGCAACGTACGGTGGGATTAATATCATTAATCCGGATGGTAGTATACGATCGATAACTGTTGATGACGGCATCCTTCAGAATAGCATTCTCTCCATCATGGAAGACGATGATGACTGTATCTGGGTCGGATCATTTGCAGGGCTGACCAAAATTGATGGGGATACTATCCGAAATTATACAACGGCCCAGGGATTACAAAACAGTGTGGTTTATTTCATTGGACAGGATGAATCCGGCATGATGTGGCTAGGAACAGTTGATGGATTAATCAGATTCGATCATACTATCGATTATGATATAGAAGATGCCAATCGTGTACGTGATACCGTCAAATTCAAACGATACACAGTCGAGTCGGGACTTACGTCCAACGAAATGAACTCAAATGCGGTGTTTACTGACTCTGATGGTAATCTGTGGATGGGTTCGGTTGCAGGAGTAACTCAGTTCAGATGGCGACTGGATAGGGTGGTAGATCAGGGTCCAAAGGTACATATAGAGCGTATTCGGTTGTTCGATGGGTACGTGGATGTAAACCGGAACAATACCTTCAGACATGATCAGAACTTCCTTTGATTTGAGTTCATTGGGTTATCCTATTCTAATCCAACCGAAGTATTGTATGAATACCGACTCAGTGGAATCGACCCTGACTGGAGGAAAACTACGGAGAGGGTTGTTCGGTACACAACACTACCAGATGGTGAATTCCGGTTTCAGGTTAGAGCACGGAATGCAGACGGGTACTGGAGCCCTGAAATTGCCTCAATTACCATAACCATAGCACCGCCATTTTGGAAAAGTTGGTGGTTTATCCTGATTATGGTAGTGGGTGTCATTTTAACAGCGGGATTCCTTTACAACTACTACAGAATTTCGAGGTTGGTGGATCTTGAACGTATTAGGATCCGTATCGCCAGTGATTTACACGATGATGTAGGTGCATCATTGACAGAAATCGCGCTTAATGCCGACTTTCTGCAAGCGACACAAAAAGACAGTAAAGTGGGAGAGTCTTTAAAACAAATTGGGGATATGAGCCGACGCATTGTGACCACTATGGATGACATCGTTTGGTCGATCGATGCCCGAAATGACACCTTTGGTGACCTCCTTGATCGTATGCAAGATTATGCTACCAATGTGTTGACACCAACTGGAATCGAGCCTGTATTTCATTTCAATGGTTTTGACTCTTCTAAAGTCATGCCATTGGAAATTCGACAAAACGTGTATCTGATTTTTAAAGAAGCCGTAAACAACGCTGCGAAACATTCCAAAGCCACTCGCATCGAAATTACATTCAATCGTACTGAACATACCTTCGAGCTCGTTATAGCAGATAACGGGGTTGGAATGCCGGAACACATTCGGTCTGGTGGACACGGACTTAAAAATATGAAATTGCGTGCAGCTCGTATCCACGCACACATTGATTTCGAACATCATAACGGGCTGACGATCAGATTAACAGGTAAAGGGATATAACATGGAAAAAATGCTACACCACATTGCAATCGTAGAGGATAATGTCAAAATCAGGGATTTGATTCAAAAGTTCCTACAGATGCAGGAAGACATCCGCTGCGACCACGCGTATGGATCGGTTGAGCAGCTGCTTCAGGTCATGCGTGATGGTGACATCCCGCATATTATTTTGATGGATATCGATTTAGAGGGTATGTCGGGCATTGATGGGATGAAGCTTATCAAATCCAAGTTTCCTGATATTGAGATCATCATGCTTACGGTGTATCACGACTCACACAAGATCTTCAATTCACTGCGTGCCGGGGCATCGGGTTATCTTCTAAAACACACTTCTCTTCCTGAAATCAAAGATGCCATTGATGTTGTGTTAAATGGCGGGTCGCCAATGTCGCCACAGATAGCACGTAAAGTGATCACTCATTTCAACTCTCCGGAGCAACCATCCGATGAGAAATCCGATTCAGGTCTGACCATGCGCGAGCAGGAAATCGTTGTCGGTCTGGTAGATGGATTGTCCTATAAAATGATTGCTGATAGGATGGACATATCAATTGATACAGTACGTGCTCACATCCGGAATATATACAAAAAACTCCATGTTAATTCCAAGGCTGAAGTGATTGCAAAATCGCTTCGAGGTGAGATCTGAGTTGTGCTATCTTGATACCATTCAACAGTGGTGAACGTTATAGAATCAGATGTTAAATCTGTCGTATTCTGGAATTAAGCGGGTTTCAATCATGTTGATCAGTTTGAGGTAGCATATCACATTAACATGGTATTTAACTAAAGTTCCAGAGTTCGTAGTATACCCCTGTAACATCGGAACAAAACTCACTGGAGAAACATCATGAAACATTTTTTAAGCAGGACACTTGGACTCAGCGCGCTGGCATTGTTGCTTAGTGGATGTTATACACAGTTAGCAGTGGTTGAACGTCCGGTCTATACTGCCAGTGATGAGCGTATCGCCGAGCGAGCCGATGAAGATGAGTATTTCGACGAAGATTCCTATCGCGAAGGATATGATGACGCGGTTTCTGAATTGCGGTTTCGTGATTACTCACGTAGTTCCTTTTTTGATTCACGAGAATACGAACTAGGTTACCGTGATGGTTATTCTGATGCTTCCTGGGATTACCGGTTTTATCGTGCTCATTATGGTCCTTCTTTCTTGCATTGGGCATTCGATCCGTTTTACTACCACAACAGTTGGGCATTTGGGATCCACTGGAGCTGGTATAGCCACAACCACTGGTATACATTTTATGGTTACGGACCTTATGCCTACTATGCATATCCGCCTTATGGATACGGCTACGGATGGGGGAGATATGGTTATTGGGGATACTATCCACGCAATACCTGGATAGTTTATAATAATTCCCAAACTGGCGATTCCAATGTGCATTATGGTCCACGGGCAAGTGGTGTGAGCCGTGATTACAGTCTGAACGAACCACGTTCAAGAGGCGTGAGCCGATCCGGCGATAGATCAGTTGCTAATACAGGGCGTACAAGTGGTGTGACCCGAGGTACTACAGGGACACGTGAACGTGGAACAGTAACCAACTCAGGTAGAACTACCGCTCGAGGAACAACTGTCCGACGTCCGTCGACTACTGGATCACGAGGTACGGTCAGAACTACACCAAGAACTACCAATCGGGGTGGATCTGGATCAGTCAGAACAGGTAATCGACCTTCATCGTCTGGAAGTTCAAGTTCTGGTGACAGACCAAGGCCAAATAACCGTCCAAATAATGACGATGCGCTATCTTCTGGTTCAACAGTTGTGCCTCGCTATGCAGCACCACAACCAACCAGGACAACTCCTGAAGTAAGAGTTCGCACTGTGAATCGAGAAGCGACCCGATCGGAGTATTCTTCGAGAGTACCTTTCAACCGACCAATCGAATCCGGGCGGCCATCAGTCGGGTCTACTTTTCCTGTGAACTCGTCTCAAGGGATCGGTTCTGAACGTGGAACAACAACGCGGATTGGCACATTTGACAGAGTTCAGGCTCCTGAGCAGCGTCCAACCCGTTCGAATACTTCCAGAGTCTTGAACACCATAGGTGAAATCGGACGAGCTGTTATGACCGTCGATAACGTAACACGCTCGGTTCAGCGATCTGCACCACAAAGTGTCGAACGATCCCAACCTTCTCGATCAACATCAAGTTCTGGTAGGACATCTCGACGTCCATCAAACGACTAACACACTTACATACTCAATATTTTAGCCCGGAAACGATGTTTCAGGGGAGAGTTACGCAGAAAATACCTCCACTTATTAAGCTCGCACATTATGAACAAGAACATTATCAGGTTAGTAGCACTACTCGTAGTGCTTGGGACTTCGGCAGTCGCAACAGCACAAAACCGATTTGACGCTTTAAGATATAGTCAGACCCAGTCAGGATTCGATGCGAATTCACTGGCATTGTCGGGTGCATCATTGACCAGTTATACGGGTTTTGGATCCATTTACCAGAATCCAGCCCTGGCAGCAAGGGCTAAACAAAGTGCTTTTACGTTAGGTTTCAATTTTACGGATGTGGTCGAAGAATCAAGTTACCGTAACACGTTGACTTCCTTTGATGATCAGCAGGGGGGGATTTCTGACTTTGGATACTTATTCAGTTTTCCAACTGAGCAAGGGAGTCTGGCAATTGGCGCATCATATAACCAAATTGCAAATTTTAATCGAGCGAGTTCATTGAACGCATTTAATGGTAGTCACTCTATTGTCGATTATTTCGTTATTTCTCCAGGTGACCAATATTTCGAGCCAGCCTTCAATACTTATGCCATTGATTACGACGAAGCCTTCGACGAGTATTACAACACACTTCGTGCAGATTTCAACTATCGTGGGATGAATCAATACATGGAGCTGAAAGAACGTGGTTCCATGTGTGAACTCAATCTGTTTTTGGCAACCGAGTTCCAGAAAAACTTCTACGTTGGGGCATCAGTTGGTTTTATTACAGGTAGTTACAATTATGAAAGGGTATTTATTGAAGAGGACCTGGATGAGAATTATGTTGATGCCATTTATGACATTAGCTCCATCCTGAATGAAGATAAAATTGACGCAAGTATAGGTGGCTTCAACTCAGGGGGATTCACCGCAAAAGTCGGGTTTTTGGCCGAGCCTGTTGATGGGATCCGGTTCGGGTTAAACTACACAACCCGATCTAAAATCGAAGTTTCAGAAGATTATACTACTTTGATCAGAACGGACTTTTACACCGAAGATGCTGATGGATTCAATTCTTATGAAGATGTCTTTGAAGGGACTGTTCAATACTTTATATACCGTCCCGCATCGTTATCAGCTGGATTAGGAATTGGCCTCCTTCCAATGGTCGACGTAGATTTATCTATCAATCGAGTCAACTATAGTAAAATCGAAATGAGTGGACTTGGTACGATTACTGATCGTGACGAGAATGTGGCCATTCGAAGTGATTTTCAAAATGTTAACAATATTCGTGCCGGACTCACCCTCACGATGTTCGATACGTTTAAACCACGTGTTGGATATGCATTACACCCAAGTCCAAGACGATCATTTGATGCGGACATTAGCTATTTCAGTGCTGGAGCATCCTTTGACATAGCTCCAAATATCACATTGGATTTTGGCGTGCAAGTCGCTCAATTTGATGATAATCTGGATATCTACGATTACGGCACTGGTATTGCAACTATGGGACAGACCGTCGAAAAAATTCAGGGGATGGTCGGAATGTCCTTCAAATTTTAGTACTACACTGAATTGTTTAACCTCAGTAGTAGCATAAAAAAAGCCCGGGTGACCCCGGGCTTTTTTGTTTCACCCAAGTGATGAAGGTTCAGGAGTGTAGTATTAATCAGCGTATCAGATGTTTTGGATTTACACTCAGAACAGGTGCTGAAACATGTCGTACCACACTTGCTGCAGTGCTTCCAAGCATCAGATAGTCGAGGCCGGTACGCCCAATTGTTGCAATAACTACCAAATCATGTTTGTTCTCTTGTGATTCATGAGCTATTGCTTCATGCACTGACTTAAACGTAACGATAGTTCTTGGATAAACCTGGCTCTTAATATCCACGAAGTAGGTGTTTTTAAGATTATCAAGTTCTTTATCCCGTAGTTTTACATCGGCTTGAATTACCGCGTCGGTATCGAATCCTTCTCGCATCAGAATATTGACCAGGTCGATTCTAGCACCAGTTTCCTTGGCAATGTCAAGAGCGTGTCCGAAAGCTTTGAATGAATTCTCTGAGAAATCAGTAGTGACCAAAATGCGTTCAACTTTTTTGATTACCGATTTTTCTTCGACAACCATCACGGGTTTATGGGTAAGACGAAGTGCTTTCTCAGCTACCGATCCCATAAGGAATCGAGAGAATCCGGTTCGTCCATGAGTTGTTAATATAACAAGGTCGAAATCTTTGGCGGCTTCAGCCACGGCATGAGCTGGATTTCCGACTCCCAGTAGTGGTGCTTTCAACCGTTTCATATTCACATGAGCACGAGAAACTTCAACCAATCTGTCAGTTACGGTTTTCTCGATTTGGTCGTAGTCAACATGTCCGCTAAGTCCAACTCCAGTGTAGTAGAAACTATCCATTTCAGACAATGGGATGTATGCATGAAACGGGGTGATTGTTCCGTCGAACAGTTCGGCGTAGTAGTCGGCGGCTTCAAATGCTTTGAAACTGAGTTCTGAGAAGTCTGTTGGGACCAGGATCTTTAGATTTTTCATAATTTCCTCCGGAATTGGTTAACGGCAGTTTATTTCAAATGTAAACTATTCATTTAGATTCAATAGATTTTGCGAAACTTCTGACAAAACTTGATGTTATCGTTCAAATCCATCCTTTTCGACGAAAAAAGTAGAGCATCCCCATTGTAAGCACTAACATACCACCCATAATTGCCGGATATCCATAGTACCAGTTCAGCTCGGGCATATTGTAAGGACTTGATGCGGTGTTGAAATTCATACCGTAGATTCCGACCACAAATGTGAGTGGAATGAAAATGGTGGCAATGATGGTTAAAACCTTCATGACTTCACCAGTGCGGATATTCACCTGGGTCATATGAGTCTCAAACATCGTCGAGGTAATTTCGATCAAGTGCTCCAGGTTCTCAGAAACACGATTCATGTGATCATGGACATCGCGGAAGTAAATCTTGACCTCTTCAGTAATGAGTACCGAATCATCGCGGACCAAGGCTGTAAGCACTTCATGAATCGGAGAAATGTATCGACGCATTTGGATGAACTTCCTGCGAAGTATGTGTAATTCTTCGTAGGAGTTTGACCGGGTGTTCTCCATCATTCGGTCTTCTAGATTAAGCACTGCTTCATTGAATGAATCAAGAACTCTGAAATAATTGTCTACTACCAGATCGATAATTGCATAAAGCAGATAGTCACTTCCATACTTTTTGAATCGGCCGTTTGGGATTTCTATACGTGGGCGTAATGCCTCGAAGATCTCGTCTGGCGTCTCGTGATAGGAAATCACACAACCTTTAGAAAGGATCATCGATAGCTGGTGTTTCTCAAGTTCTTTGCCATCCGAAACCAGATTCAGGTGGGGGACAACCACAAAACAATAATCTTCATAGTATTCCACCTTGGGTCTTTGAGTAGTATTGACTACATCTTCAAGAACTAAAGGGTGGATTTCCAGATAGGAACCAATATTGCCAATGATTTGGGTGTCGTGTAGACCTGTGAATTTGACCCATGTTATTCGGGAATTGTTTTCCATAAACGGGTACAATTCACTAGGATCACGAAGAATAACGTGCTCGACAGAATCTGTGCTGTAATCTGTAACTGCGATTTCGGGTTTTTCAACAATCACCTCTCCGTCATGAATAAGGCTTCCGGGGGGCAAACCTATTTTGTGGACCGTTGTATTCTTGCGTTTGAGGGGCTTTTTTTTGTTTTTTTTCATGGCGATGCAATGGATAGGGACAAAATACGGTCAGTCAGTTTCTCGTTCAGTATAATTAACTATATATTAAAATGTATTAGAACATTCAACCTGAAAACAAATCCAGCTAATTCGGTACCATGTCCGATTCTCACGCTAAACAGTCGCCCTGGGGTGGAATTCCACTTCCCGAAGATGAACTTACTGATCACATAATAGGTCCGCTCCATATTTTAATGAAACGCACCTCAAACGAGATCTGGATTGCTTTTGACCGGACTCAGACTAAACAACCTGACTTCGAGTTGCAATCATGGACCCGTTGGGCCTTAAACAGAAAAGATGCTGTAATCGAAGCATGGCCAATAATGCCAGATCTTCAAGTCATCGTTCGTCCCGAGTATCCGTTTTCCCTTTCTCCTGGAGCCACAGTTAAGGTATTTACGCGTATTCCAGTTTGGGTAGGGATTTTTGCCCATGATCCACGAAAGCATAAACTCACTGAGACCCCAACTGTTATGCTTTCCAAGACCTGGTATGGTGACTTCACAGATGGAGTAATGTGCTACTGGATCGCTACTGCCGCACGACGAGAAATCAGTAAGGATGTTTTGAATGATTACACTGCAGTTGCATCTCTACATATAAGAAATGAATCTGAAACTGATCTGAAAATCGAAAAACTCAGTATTCGTGTAGATCGGTTAAGCTTATATGACTCTGAAGGGTTTCTATGGACAGATGAAATGGATATCCGATACCATGGAGAAGACCAGCACAGCGAGATCACCATGAGTGGAAAAGCACCTAAAGAGTTGAAGAATCCAAAGCTTGTGACCAGTCCACGAGACCCCGTTAAAAAAAGTTTCGCCGAACGGACTTTCAGAATCATCAAAGAAATTCCAGGATTTTCTTAATTAGTTAAAACATTATGGATACCATTGTAATACCAGATCTAATTTCCGACGAAACGTGGCAGAATCTAATTCGTTCAGCTATTTTTTTGGCCATTGCATTACCTGTAATTTTCTTTGTCCGTGGTCAGATTAAGAAGTTCATTCAGAAAAAACATGGTGCACACTATGGAATGCTTGCCGCTAAAGTGTTTCAGTATTTCATGTTGATCATCGTCTTTGTTGTGGTACTTCACGAAATGGGGTATCAGTTGGCTCCGCTACTTGGGGCGGCAGGAATTGTGGGAGTTGCGGTTGGATTCGCATCGCAAACCAGCGTGTCGAACATCATCAGTGGATTCTTTCTCATTGCTGAAAAACCCTTTCAGGTAGGGGATGTGATCCAGATCAATCAAATAACTGGGCAGATCTTGTCCATTGACACGCTTTCGGTCAAACTACGCACTTTTGATAACCGATTCGTTCGTGTGCCAAATGAGCTGATCATTAAAACTGAAGTCATTAATATCACTCGATTCCCAATTCGACGCACAGACATCAAAGTGTCAATCGCTTACAAAGAAGACATTCCGAGTGTCAAAGCATTGTTGATGGACATTGCTGAAAAGAATCCATTGGCCTTGCAAGAACCCGCACCTATGATCAATTTCGATATGTATGGAGCCTCGTCGGTCGATCTGTGGTTCTATGTCTGGTGTGCCAGGGAAGACTGGCTCACAGTCCGAAACCAAATTCAGGAAGAAATAAAGAGACGTTTTGGTGAAGAAGGCATCGAAATTCCGTTCCCTCACACCAGTTTGTATGCCGGAGAAACCTCTAAGCCAATTCGCGTTGAATTTGTAAATCAGGGAGCGTTAGAGCGGTAGAGCGGTATTAGGATTTATTTCGCCTCATAAATTAGAGATAATTGGCAGAAACCCAAAGTGTGATTAAGAAACTTGGTGCTTTATTGTATGATTTACCGCTCAACTGCTCGCTGCTAGCCGCTCACCGCTTATAGATATTCACCCGGCTTGAGTATATGTACCTTCGTCTCCGAAGCGGATTCTGTTTCAGCTTTGAAGACTTCAGGATCGCCGGCCAGGATGGGGAAGGTGCCATAATGGATTGGGATGGCGATATCGGCATCGATCAGAGTGCAGCACATTGCGGCCTCATATGGACCCATGGTGTAGTGATCTCCGATTGGCACAGCTATAACATCGGGAGCGTACATTTCTCCGTAGAATTCGAGGTCGGCAAAGATATTGGTGTCGCCAAGATGATAGAATACCATGTCGTCGGAGAATCGGACAACTACACCGCCCGCTTCGCCGGCATGTTCACCTTTGTACGATGAAGAGTGATTTGCAGAAACGAGAGTCACACTAAAATCATCAAATTTGACAGTTCCACCTTTGTTGTACTCGACCGCCTGATCCGGATTGAGGCCATGTTTTTTGAGCAGGTGAATGAGCTCCACTTGTCCAACGACTTTTGCTCCGGTAGCCGCCGCGATCTCGAGCGTATCGCCCACGTGGTCTTCGTGTCCGTGGGTGAGCAGGATGAAATCAGCTTTTGAAACCGATTTCAGTTCAGCTGGAGTTGATGGATTTTGTTTCAGAAACGGATCTACGTAAATCATTGTACCTTTTGGGGTTTCCAGGCGAAAAGCGGAATGACCCAGAAACTGGATTTTGGTTTTGAATTTGGACATAATTCGGGTGTCGTTTGGGTTAAAAATTCATAAGTTCATATCACTTAAACTTACTTAAATGGACATTCATTCCAAAAAAGAACCCGAACTTAGGCTTGAGGTATCCCGTGATGGGTCGCACACGGTGTATTCTGAGCAATTTGGACAGTTTTATCATAATCCGAATGGAGCTGTGGCCGAAAGCTGGCACATTTTCTTTGATCAGTCGGATTTGCGTGACCGACTTGAGGCTCATGAGCCCGTTAGGATTCTGGAAGTCGGATTTGGTACGGGATTGAACCTATTGTTGCTGTGCGAACTCATGGCACAGATAGGAAGTCGGTCCAACATAGTGTTTCAGAGCGTGGAAGCCTGGCCGGTTCCAGTCGAGATCGCGGCACAGTTCAACTATGGTGGTTTTTTGGAAGCTTTCGGGGGAGCGTCCCGATTGGTTGGGTTTTTTGAGCAACTTGGGATCGGGTCGGTGGATACGGAGTTTAAGGAGCAGGTTCGTGTCCGGGTGCACCGCGGACTCTTTGAGAGCATGGATCCGGTGGAGACCGGATTTCAGTATGTGTTCCATGATGCGTTCTCACCTGGAGTGAATCCGGATCTGTGGAGCGTTGAGGTCTTTGAGCGCATCTATGGGTGGTGCGAAGATGGAGCCTGGCTGACCACGTACTGTGCGGCCACCCGAGCCCGAAACGCAATGCGCGAGGCCGGCTGGGAAGTCAGCAAGGCGCCCGGAGCGTTGGGAAAGAGGGAGATGAGCGTTGCGCGGAAACGGGGTTAGGGTACCTGGCGGTGGGTGCCGTTGAAGATTTCGATGACTTCGGACACGCCAATACCTCCGGCCGCCGGAATCTGACCGTTTTTACCGTACACATGAACCGCATATTCGGCGATCTGTGGATAGGCTGACTCAGGTATTGCGAGCGATGGAATCGACTGAAACAATCCAGTTTTGCGCAGCCAGTCTTCAAATCGGGTGATGAATCCGAATCCGCATTCTGAATCGGTCCCTGAGAGTCCGAACACATTTCTTCCCAAACGTGCAAAACGTTCATGGTGCAGATTTTTGTCCCACAGCCATCGGAAGTAGGCGGGATACAGAACCGCGAGTCCGCGTCCGTGTGCCAGATCAGAATTGTATCCGCTAAGGGCATGCTCCAATGCGTGCAGGACAAACGGCGCCGGTGTTCGTCCTGCGCTTTGATAACCGTTCAACGCCAGATTTGATGCCCAAAGCAGGTCAGCACGTAGGGATTTGTTTCGAAGATCTACCAATACTTTCGGAAGTGTGTCGATCACAGTACGGATGACTCCTTCGCAGTAATAGTCGGTCATGGTCGAACTGTTGCCACCCAGGATATAATTCTCGATTACATGGCTGAAAATGTCCGAGGCACCGTCGGCGGTGGTTGTGGCCGGGACATCCAATGTGAAATCCGGATTCAGCCAGGAAATCACCGGACGCAAGAATGGATAACCAATGACAGACTTTCCGTTCGTCTCCTCATTCGAAATGACCGAGCCCATCGTTACTTCGGAGGCGGTCGCTGCGGTAGTGGGGACGCAAATAATCGGAAGTGCGCCTTTGAGTTGTCCGCGTCGGGGTTCGCCCAGCACAAACGGCCAGATATGTGGTTCGTTGTCGTGAGCCAGGGCCGCGATTGCTTTTGTGGCGTCCATTACGGATCCGCCTCCAAGAGCCAGCACGCTGTCGGCACCGGACTTATGGACCAGAGCCGCTGCTTTGTCTATCGTTTTGGCCTGTGGATTCGGTTCGATTCCGGAAAAATGGTGAACGGTGACTCCACGGGCCTCGAGAAGTGATTTCACAAGGTCGAAGTATCCCAATCGCACTACGGATCCGCCTCCTGTGATGATGAAAACAGATTTTCCGACATGAGCTACGGCATCGGCAAAATCATCAGCTTTTGAGTCGCCAAAAAGGAATCGGGTATGGATGTGGAGGTCGAAGGATTGCATATTGGGTAGTTGGA
>CAZJZI010000003.1:29517-50743 GCA_964550435.1 uncultured Chitinophagales bacterium
AGTAGGTAGTTGGAAGTAGGTAGTTGGAAGTAGGTAGTTGGAAGTAGGTAGTTGGAAGTAGGTAGTTGGTAGTGGGATTGTGCACAGAGTGCAAAAAGTGCAGGAGTAAAACCTTTTTGAAATTGAATTATAGTGTCATTTGAATCAGTGTAAACAATCTCTAATCAACAAACGAATGATACAAGGTAAAAATTCCATGAGACTATTATTCCGGGAAAAGCATGGAATTGGTTACATTTAAGCAAAATTAACACAAATAAGATATTCCAACATTTAATGAGTACAGTTGACACATTAATCAAAGAAGTTTATCCGTGGGCACGGGAAATTCGCAGGGATTTGCACCGGAATCCTGAGGTGAGCTATAAAGAGTTTCGGACCACAGAGTTGATCGTGCGGGAATTGGATTTGATGGGATATGAGGTGATTCGACCGCTGGAGACTGGATGTGTTGCGGTGCTTCGGGGTGGAATGGAGTCTGGGAGGGTTGTCGCCCTTCGGGCGGACATCGACGCGCTTCCGATGCAGGAAGAAGCGGGTGAGTACAAGGCTGAGTTTATATCGCAGATTCCGGGAGTGGCACATTGCTGCGGACACGACGTGCATACCTCGACGCTTCTGGGTACTGCGCGTGTACTGGCGCAGATGCGGGAGTCTGTGGCGGGGAGCGTGGTGTTGGTGTTTCAGCCGGGTGAGGAGAAAATTCCGGGTGGCGGACGCTTAATAATGGAGTCGGGAGTGTTGCAGCGCCTCGGAGTGCAAGAGATTTACGGGATGCATACGTACCCGTTTGCACGTACAGGTGAGGTGATGGTGATCAAAGGCCCCATGATGGCGCGTCCGGACGAGTTTACGATCAAAGTGATTGGCAAAGGCGGACATGCGGCGATTCCACACAAGGCTGTGGACCCGATTGTGATTGCAGCGCAGATTGTTACGGTACTTCAGAGTATTGTGACCCGCAGTGTGAATCCTCTTGAACCAGCTGTGGTGACGGTCGGAAAGATCGAAGGTGGATCGGCACACAACGTCATTCCGGAGTCGGTGACCATGCTGGGTACCATCCGCACGTTTTCGGAAGAGACTGCGAACAGAATCAGCGGACAGATTGAGTCCGTTGCGCGGGGCATTGCAGAGTCCTTCGGTGGACGAATTGAGTATGGATTCTCGGCTGGGTATCCGGCGGTCATCAACACCGACTGGGCGGTGGACAAGATCATTCGTGTGACCAAGAATCTGGATGGCGTCGAAGCCAAGTATTTGTCCGAACCCATTATGGCCGGCGAAGACTTTGCGTTCTATCAGCAGGAGATCCCGGGCAGCTTTATGTACCTGGGAAGCGGGAGTCCGGAGTCAGGGTCCAATATCTACAATTGGCACCATCCGCTCTACAACGCCGACGAACGCAGCATCGAAACCGGTATTAGAGTGTTTACTGGACTGGTGATGGATTAAAATCAATACCTCGTCACATACCGGAATGCGGAGCCGAGGTGCTGAGTGATGTCGCTGGCGATGAGGGATTCGCGTGAACCGGATTGGAGTGCGAGGTCGCCGGCGTGGCCATGTAGATAGACTCCGAGTCGGGCTGCATCCACAGGTGGATACCCCTGAGCGAGGAGTCCGGTGATGATGCCAGTCAATACGTCGCCACTGCCGGCAGTTGCCATGCCTGAATTACCACTCAAGTTGTAGAATTGGTTCCCGTCCGAACAAGAAATGGTGGTGTATCGTCCTTTTAAAACGATAACC
Organism: uncultured Chitinophagales bacterium; assembly: GCA_964550435.1. Classification (GTDB taxonomy): domain Bacteria; phylum Bacteroidota; class Rhodothermia; order Balneolales; family HLUCCA01; genus UBA11400. The sequence goes on from CAZJZI010000003.1 coordinate 31,270, forward strand.
AATTTATGCTGAACCGCAAGATTAAGGGCTCTATCGGCAGCCTGCATGGAGTGGGATTGCTCTCCGAAGAGTCGTCTGAATTCCCCCGGATGCGGAGTCAAAATGGTGTTTTTTGGTAGTTTTGGTATTAATTCCGGACGTTGAGCCAGAATATTGAGCGCATCGGCATCCAATACCAATGGACAATTAACCCTGCTCAGAACTTGTTCAAACCAGGATGTTGTCTCCGGGTGAGTCCCGATTCCGGGTCCGATTCCGATCGCCTGAAAAGCGCTAAAGTCGGGTATCTTTGATGTACCACTGAAATGAGATTGAGCGTCGTCGGTAATGACCAGCGCTTCGGGGATGGACTGATGTATGAGCTGGCTATCGGAGGGGATCCAAACGGACACCTTGCCTGCCCCGGAACGTAACGCTGCTTTACCGGACAATATCGCGGCACCCATCATGTTTCGGGATCCAGCAGTCAAAAGTGCGTGTCCGCAGCTTCCTTTGTGCGCAAAATCGGATCGAAATCGGTGCAAAGGCATAATTTCGGGCCTTGACTGTGTGTGATACGGGGTTTTTGCCTGCTGAAATGCCGTTTTTGACAGTCCGATGTCGATGAGATGGACCTCACCTGTGTAAGTACCCGCTTCAGAATGCAGGAAGCTGCGCTTGAATTGCTGAGAACAAAGTGTATGATCGGCACGGAATACGGTATCGGATGGAGATGGCAGCGTGTCGCAGGATTGTCCGCTTGGGACATCAATCGCGATTCGCTGAGTTGGAAGCTCGTTAAGCACCGAAATCAGCTTGGCAAAGTCACCCTTTAATGGACGCGAGAGTCCGGATCCGACCACCGCATCCACCAAAAACGTGTTTTGGGGTACTTCGGGTAGCTTGTTAGGATCATCAATTTCAGTGATCAGTTCCGGAGCTAATGTCTTGATCTTGGTAAGATTCGACGTATTATCGTCGCTGCGGGATGACGAGAAATTCACCAACCAGACTCGGACAGAGTATCCGTTTTCGTGAAGCATCCGGGCCATTGCCAGTCCGTCGCCGCCATTGTTCCCTGTCCCGCAAACGATCACAAATGTATACGACCTATTCAACCGTTTCATGACCCACTCTGCACATCCGAACGCTGCCCGCTCCATCAGTTCCAGCGAGGCGAGACCCTGTTCCCGGAGCGTCAGTTCATCGGCCGATCGAATTTGGGAGGCGGATAGGAGTTTCATTGGTTGGGTAGTGGGAAGTAGGTAGTGGGAAGTAGGTAGTGGGAAATGGGTTACCCTCAATTTAACAAACTTCGAACATACCTACGAATGCAACAATTTTTACCGGTTCTCTCGTTCACCTGTTCTTCCATCCTGCGAAGTACTCTCCATTGTGAAGCCATACTCCACTACAAAGTAGTACTCTACGTTTGAATATTAATCGATGTACGTTTACTTTCAGGTATTTAATCATGCACCCACCCAAAACAGATCTGGCTTTTAGTAACGCTCAGGGCCCGTGGTTCGGACTCTCAGAGATTGATGTGCTACGTGGACTTGAAGCGTCAAGAAACTCGCCCCGAAAGCGATTTATTCTGCCGATTCATCGGACCCAGAATGCTACCGTGCAGCGAATGATGAACTTCCTTCAGCCAGGGACATACATTCGTCCTCACAAGCATTCACGTCCAGGTGCCATCGAAACTATCGTAGTACTATCCGGCCATATTCATATTTTTATCTACTCTGACAAGGGTGAAATTATTCATCAATGTGTACTAAAGGCAGGTACCCCAAACTGCCTTATCGATATAGAAGACAATGTCTGGCACAGTTTTGATGTAATATCACCGGACACGATTATTTTTGAGTGTAAAATGGGTCCATATGATGCCGTTTTGGACAAAACATTCGCCCCCTGGTCAGACCCGGAATCCATCTAAATCCTATCTGATTTCTGTCTTTAGTGCTATAAAAATGGTATTTTACGCGGACCCATCCGTAGGGAACGGATTGAGTGAAATATCAGCTATTTGGAGTTTGTTATGAGATTATTTGTGTTATGGATGATGATAGTAAGTCCGATGATCGTTTCGGCTCAACAATATTCAGTCGTGTCTCCTTCCAACGTTAATGAAATCACGTTTGAGTTACGAGATGGAGTGCCTTATTACTCTGTTGATCGTCTTGGAAAAGAGGTGATCGCCAATTCGAAGCTTGGATTTGTGATTCAGGATGGGGGTAACCTTTTGGATGGATTTTCGGTCGCAAGCGTCGACTCCTCTTATTTTGATGAAACATGGACCCAGGTTTGGGGTGAAAAGTCTGAAATTCGAAACAATTATCGTGAATTGAGGGTGAATTTGACCCAGAATCTGGTAAGCGGACGACAAATGACACTGGTTTTTAGAGCATTTGATGACGGTATCGGATTCCGGTACGAATTTCCAGATCAACCAAATCTAAGTGCCTTCAACATTATGGATGAAGTCACAGAGTTTTCGCTCACTGGTGACCACGAAGCCTGGTGGATCGGCGCTTATCAATGGAACCGTTTCGAGTATCTGACTGAGCAAACTCCGGTTTCTGCGATCGACACAGTACACACTCCGTTGACCATGCGCTCAGCCGATGGACTTCATATTGCCATCCACGAAGCTGCGTTGGTCCGATATTCAACGATGACGCTCGAGCGTACCGAAGGAACCAAACTCAAAGCTAATCTGATGCCTTGGGCGGATGGTGTTTTAGTTAAAACATCCACTCCGGCTGTTACGCCCTGGAGGACCATCACTTTGGCCGACGATGCTGCCGGACTGATTGAATCATACCTCGTTCTGAACCTGAATGAGCCAAACAAAATCACAGATACTTCGTGGATAAAACCCTCGAAGTATATTGGAATCTGGTGGGAAATGCACCTGGACAAGGCGACATGGGGTACTGGAGATAGACACGGAGCAACGAACGAAAATGCCCGTAAATACATTGATTTTGCAGCGAAATATGATTTCCCTCATGTACTCATTGAAGGCTGGAATCTGGGTTGGGATGGTAATTGGTACGAAGAAGGAGTAGTTTTTGACTTCCTGAAGTCTGCCCCCGGATTTGATCTTCATGAATTGGCAAAATACGCTGAAGAAAAAGGTGTCAGGATTATGGGACACCACGAGAATTCTGCAAGTGTGCTACACTATGAAAGTCAGATGGAGGCCAGTTTCGCGCAGTATCAGTCGCTTGGAACGACTGCCGTTAAGACCGGCTATGTCGGACACGGACGAGAGATTATCTGGTTTGACGATAATGGTAACGAAATGCGTGAGTGGCATCACGGACAATTCATGGTCGAGCATCACCAGAAAGTAGTCGAACTTGCTGCCAGATATGGGATTTCGTTGAATGTGCATGAAGGACTTAAAGACACCGGATTGCGTCGCACCTGGCCAAATCTCATGACTCGCGAGGTTGCCCGTGGACAAGAATACAATGCGTGGGGAGCTGAGGGAGGGAATCCTCCGGATCATGTGGTTCTCGTTCCATTCACCCGTGGACTCGCAGGTCCATTTGATTACACACCCGGTGTTTTGGATCTCTTGTTTGAAGACTATCGCCCAGATAACAGAGTCAATCATACTACCGCCAAGGAGCTCGCGTTGTATGTAGTGATTTACAGTCCGCTACAGATGGCTGCGGATCTACCCGAAAACTATGAAAAACATCGCGAAGCGTTTCAATTTATATTGGATGTCCCGACTGATTGGGATGACACGCGTGTACTGAATGCCGATATCGGAAACTATTTGACCATCGCTCGCAGGGACAGAAATTCTGATGATTGGTTCCTGGGTAGTGTTTCTGACGAGAATGGACGAGTTTTGAATGTGTCTCTGGATTTTCTCGAACCTGGAAAAAGCTATGAGGCTCAGATTTATCGAGACACTGCAGATACAGACTGGGAATCGAATCCATATCCGTTTGTTTATGAAACCAAAACAGTCACGGCAAACGATCACTTGACCTTGCGACTAGCAGCAGGTGGTGGACAAGCCATCCGATTTAAAGCATTGGATTAATTCAAATAGATGTATTTGGATAAGCAGATATTAAAATCGAATGTGGATGCAAATCATCGAACTGAAATCTTGAACCAAGAAACGAAATTATAGTATGCATACAAGTTATTGGGAACAGGAAGTATTTCATAAACCGTATGATGTAATCATTGTGGGTGCAGGCATTACTGGATGTAGTACAGCACTTGAATTACGAAAAAAACACCCACATTTATCTATTTTGATGCTCGAAAGGCATTTTTATCCATCTGGAGCCAGTACACGCAACGCTGGATTCGCATGCTTCGGTTCTATAAGTGAGCTACTGGACGATCTTGAGCATACCGATGAAGACACAGTCAAAGCATTGGTAAAAAAACGATTTGAGGGACTTAAAGTACTCAGAGACACTGTTCCTGCTGAAGTCATGGATTTCTCGATGTGCGGCGGACACGAGTTGTTTACTGACACAGAGCAGTTTGATTCATGTGCACAAGCTGTTGCACGGTTTAACTCCTGGATGAAAGAGATAACCGGCGAAAAAGAGGTATACAAAACCGACACTGTGAATGGATATCCAGTCATTTTTAATAAGCTCGAAGGATATTTACACTCTGGAAAGCTTATGAAATGGCTCCACACTCAGATTTGTGAAGCCGGAATTGAAATTCGCTGGGGATCCCGAGTGAAGTCTGTTCGCTCGGGTGTGGTCGGACTCGAAAACGATGTACAAGTTCATGGAAGTACGATAATAATGGCTACAAACGGATTCTCGCGTGAAATTGAGCATGATGCTCCGGTTACTCCAGCACGTGGATTCGTCTTGGTCACTAACGAGCTTGAAGATATGCCGTGGAAAGGTACCTGGCACTTCGACAAAGGATATGTGTATTTTAGGAACATAGGCAATCGCCTCTTGCTTGGTGGAGCCAGAAACATCGATGCCGAACGAGAAGAGACCACCGAGGACAAAGTGAATCCGCTGATTAAGGCACACCTCATCCAATTTATGATGGAAACTCTGAAACTTAAAGGATGGGCTTTGGAGCAAGAATGGACTGGAATCATGGGATTCGGTCCAAATAAAACCCCTGTCTGTCGACAGCTCAAACCGGGCGTATGGCTAGCGGGTGGACTCAGTGGCATGGGCGTTGCACTGGGAATGCAATTCGGCAAGGATGTCGCCCACACTATTGATATATGAATATTCGAATAAACAAATATATTGCTGAATCCGGAACGGCATCACGACGTGAGGCAGACAGATTAATTGAAGCCGGTAAGGTTCGCGTTAATGGACGAGTTGCATCGTTGGGTGATGTTGTAAATCCTGGTGATAAAGTGCTGGTGAATGGTAATCCCGTGAGTTATGGACTACAGCGTGTATACCTGGCCTATAACAAACCGGTTGGAGTGACATCAACTACGGATAAAGAGGATCCTGACAATATTATCAAAGCGGTTGCTTATCACGGAGGACGTATTTTCCCGATTGGCCGTCTCGATAAAGATTCTGAAGGGCTCATTTTGCTTACGAACGATGGAGATATCGTGAATAAAATCCTTCGCGTAAGCAACAAACACGACAAGGAGTACATTGTACGTGTTGATCAGCCAATTACTACTGAATTTGTGGAGAGAATGTCTAACGGAGTTTCCATTCTTGGTGTAGTTACTCGTAAATGTACAGTAGAAAAGATTAATACAAATACGTTCAGAATTATCTTGAATCAGGGGCTGAACCGTCAAATCCGTCGTATGTGTAAGGTATTGGGATACAAAGTGACCCGTTTGGAGCGAGTGCGTATCATGAATGTCCACGTACAGGGAATTGCAACCGGATCATGGCGTTTTTTAACAGATGCCGAAATTGATGGAATCATGTCTGAAATCCAGGATTCTAAGAGTGAGGGGCGTACGCGATCGCGCAAGTCTTTTTCAAAATCCAGATCCAAAAAACCGGGTAAATTTACTCCGGATGATAATAAAGAATCTGGGAGCAGTGAGCGGGGAATTGGGAGCAGAGGTAAGAAAGCATCAGTGAGCAGGGAGCAGGGAGCGGGGAGCAGTGGTAAGAAAGAAAAGAGGGTGCAGAAAGGTCAGAGAGGGCAGATTGATCAGAGGGCAGGGGGCAGCGGGCAGAGTGCCAAATCGCCATCTAAACCAGCAAAACGCACATCTGAACAATTAAAAACATCAGGACGTGGAGCATCGGGTAGAACAAGTTCGGGATCAGCTGGACGGAAAACTGGTCCGGGAACACGTGGTGGGGGTAAGAAATCCGGTGGAAGGCGTTAATAGTTGAACTAGGAACGAGTGTTCGCTCACGAGTAGTAAGGTCGAACCAGCTCCACGAATTCACTTAGAATCATCGCAGTTGCACCCCAAAGTGGAGTCGAGTGAACACTCCAAAATGGTACATCCATGGTCATGCCGCGGAGGTTCCATGTTTCATGAATTAGTTTGTCCGTATCAAGTAAATCCGGCACGGGCACATAAAAGGCCTCATCCACTTCAGTCGGTTGCATTATGAAGGGCATTGTTTCAGGTTTCCAGGCCACGATTGTGTGGATGAAATTGTTCGAGTGAGGAACAAAAATTGGTGTCAGAGCACCTAAAATGTGATTTAAAGTCAGATTGATCCCAACTTCCTCGCGCATTTCCCGAAGCGCAGCTTGCTCGGGAGTCTCACCGTAATCGATACCTCCACCAGGTAGACTAAGTTGTCCTCCATGATTTGGTAGTTTTGTACTTCGAAGTGTCAATATGAACCGGAGTGAGTCAAAAGTATCTCCTGTAAGGCACAAAATTACGGCATTTCGTCGTGCTGAGTCCGGTACTTCGGGTAAAATAACGGGCCCAACACCCGGAGTTAAAGGCACGGGTGCCATAAGCCGTTGTGCATTGGTTCCGGGGAGATCCTCGTTGATCAGTTTTCGAATTGTGTGAATCGTATTGGGGAAAAGCAGGCTCATGTAGTCAATGTGTTCGGATCGGTCCATTCTCCGGACTCGATTTCGGTGGTATCAATGCGCCATTCTTCGACGGGTTGACCTCCGATAAGATGATTCTGGATAATCTGCTCAAGTACTTCAGGTGTACAAGAATGATACCATATCCCGTCTGGATATACTACTGCGATGGGTCCGCGCATGCACACTCTCAAACAGTTTGCTCGTGTCCTGAAAACACCTTTGTGTCCGTTTAATCCAAGCTCTTCGAGTCGGTCTTTAAGATATATCCAGGCTTCGTGGCTGACCTCAGCTTTGCAGCATTTTGGCACCGTTGCATCAGCACATAGAAAAATGTGACGTTCTACTTTGGGAATACCCAGTGTGACTACTTTTTTGCGTAAGCGTGTATCTTCTTCGAGTCGTGTGTTTTCCATAATTGAGGTGTAGTCTGTGGATGTAAATATCGGGCATAAAATAAAAATGTCCGGCCCCATAACCGAGACCGGACATCAAAATAGCCTGAAAACAAATAGATTAGTTCGATCCTGCGGTCAGGATCTCGTTCACGAGCCGATCTGCACGGTATACATGGCGAAGTGCCTCAATCATGCCTCGGGCATCTACGTTTACCGATCGGGCTTGCTCTGAATCCAGAATGAACTCAGATGATCCCATCCCCTGGACATTGCTATCAAATGCGAGTCCGACAACCTCAAGATTACGATTGACCAACGGGGAACCGGAGTTTCCACCGATGATGTCGTTGGTTGAAACAAAGTTCAAAGGAGTGGACAGATCCATTGTAATTGACGGCTTCTCCCATCGAGTCGGCAGGTCCCATTGGGAATCATCATGCGAGAACGCACGATCATACATTCCATAGAATGTAGTAAAATATGGTGCAACGGTTCCGTTATAGCGGTAACTTTTTACTACACCATCAGAAATTCGTAGAGAGAAGGTAGCATCAGGCGGCAGATCGGTACCATAAACCGCGAACCATGCGCGTCCTAGTTGACTTGAAAGTTCGCTTTCAGCCTCACTTAGTTGTGAATAGGCCTGCTGGGCTTCGAAAACGCGATCGGCAAATGCTGCGACCAACTTCAGCGCCGGGTCTTCAGAATTCAGTACATCACCCTCCATCACGGTTGCCATAGTTGCGGATGTTGCCAGAGTCGATTCACGTACTATACGCTGAGCAAGTGCCTCAGGGGTAGATCCACCAAGCATCGCCTGAACGACTTCATGATCCGGACCCAGAATGTCTGCGAACAGATTCAAACGTTGTGTTAACATTGCGGTATCCCAAGCTGCCGGACGATCCTGAATCGACAGGATCTGATTCTTGAGTGGGGCCAGGTCTTCAGCACTGACACCATCTGCAAGGTAGGTTGCATACAGATTTGCATACAATGCACGTTGCATAACAGCGGATGAGAGTCTTGAACCCGGTGCCATAGCCAAAGTGGCGTAGTAGTACGGTGCATAATCGATTTTTTGAACCTGGATGGATTCCAACTCTTCGAAAATAGGCAAGAAAGTGGCTGATAACTCAGTATTTTCAGCGATTTGAGCTTTAAAACGATTCTCGTTATCTACCCGTCGACCAATCAATACGGGATCACGAAGTGCAAGTACTTGTCCGCCATAGAACTTGTCAGCATTTTTAAGACCAAAGATAAAATTTCGTAACCCCAGCACATCGCCACCAGCCGGATCCTGCTCGTAGTAAGCTTCCAATCCTTTGATGCTTCTGGATAACAAATTATGATAAAATGCATCCCCGAATTGTCCACGGTAGGTTAACTGAGCAACGGTATTCTGACGTGTTGTACTTCCTGGATTACCAATCATGAATACTGCATCTCCTTCGGACACACCTGTACGTGAAAAAGGAAAGAAATGCTCAGGCTCGACAGGCTGATCGTTTTCATACACGCGATAGAACGTCATGTCAAGGTTATATCGTGGATACGTAAAGTTATCGTCATCACCGCCGTAGTAGCCGATTTGAAGTTCGGGAGCCATAACCAGGCGTACATCGGTGTAACGTTTGAAGAAATAGGCTGAATAACGACCACCATTGTACAGTGAAACCACCTGAACCACGTGACCGTCTTCGACTTCAGATTGTAATTCCGCCTGTAGGTCTGCTATCGCCTGCTGACGTACTTCGGATCGCTGTTCAATTGGAGCAGCATCGACCAACGCAAGTATCTGGTCAGTAACATCACGTATCTCGACCATTTGGTCCACATAATAATTTTCAATTTTACGCTCATCGGCCAGTGTTTCGGCATAGAATCCGTCATCAAGTAGTGATTCACCTTCACGACTGACCTGGGTTATCTGTTCGCGGGCACAGTGATGGTTCGTCATCACCAATCCCTGTGCAGAAACGAACGATCCGGAGCAGTTTGGAAGTCTGACCGAAGCCATTCGCGCATGGTCAAACCAGGCTTGATTGGCATCGAAATTATATTCCTCGGTGAAATACTCCGATGGAGCATATTCAAAGGTCCACATACGACCATTGTCGAATCGTCCGGCAGGAACAGGTTCGTAACTTGGAAGTGGACTCGGGGTTTCCATTTCCATTTCTGGTAGCATGATTGGTTCGACTTCCTGAACAATCGGTTGGGTTGTCGAACAAGCTGATATCAGCACTAGAAGTGCGAATGACCAGCTAAAAAGCTTAACTGTTGATTTCATATCGAATTGTATTAGGTCTGTTGCAGGATCATGTACTGAGTCCAGCATTTTGGATGACATTTTAGTGAAAAATAGGTGATTTCAATTGATTCTGAAGCATTTTGGCTCCAAAAATCGTGTATTGATTAATTTGAATTTAATCTTTGAGCCATTGATCCAGCCATCCGAAAAACTCACGATGCCAGAGCAGAGAGTTTTGTGGAGTCAGAATCCAGTGGTTTTCGTCAGGGAAGAGTACCATCTTACTTGGGATTCCCATGCGCTGAGCAGTCGTAAATGCCTGGAAACTTTGTCCAACCGGAACACGATAATCACGTTCACCATGAATCATCATGATCGGAGTATCCCAGTTCTTAACGTAAAGATGGGGGGAATGCAGGTTATAGCTGCTTGGGCGTGGATCATCGAACCAGGCACCATCCATGTCGAAATTGACGAAAAACATCTCTTCAGTCTCGCCATACATGCTCTCCAGATGGAAGACTCCGGCGTGAGAAATGAATGCTTTGAATCGGTTCTCATGGTTTCCTGCCAGCCAAAACACGGTGTAACCACCGAAACTTGCTCCAACCGCTCCCATTCGGGTTTCATCAGCCCAAGGCTCTGCAGACACATTGTCGATCGCCGCGAGCATATCCTTCATCGCTTGTCCGCCCCAGTCGCCACTGATCTGACGATTCCATTCTTGACCAAAGGAGGGAAGTCCACGACGATTCGGTGCCACGACAACGTATCCCTGGGCAGCCATGACCTGGAAGTTCCAGCGGTAGCTGAAGAACTGTGATACCGTCCCTTGAGGTCCACCCTGAGCATACAGCAAAGTTGGATACTTTTTATTTGGGTCAAAGTCCGGAGGCAGGATAACCCACACCAGCATACGTTTTCCATCGGTCGTTTCAACCCAGCGGGATGTCACTTCACCCAGTTTCAGTTCAGATAGATGTTCTTTGTTGAACTCGGTAAACACAGCAGCTTCGCCATTGGATACATCAACTTTGAATAATTCAGTTGGTGACGACATTGACATTCGCGAAGCGATGATCACGGGTTGTTGAGTTGTTCCAGCCAGTGCGATTCCAGTGTAATCGTGGACTCCTGATGTCAGTGCATAGAAATTCGGATCAGCGCGTCGTGTACGGGAATCATAGTAGTAAATCTGGACGGTTGCTTCTTTCCCGCTCAAAAAATAGATGCGACTTCCGTCGGCACTCCAAACGTGGCCGTTCACGTTTTGGTCGAATCCAGCACTCAGCTCAAGCACTTCTCCAGAGTTCATATCCATGTGCATGAGTCGGTATCTGTCGGCCTCGTAGCCCGGTGTCTTCATGCTGAGCCATGCCAGTCGGGAACCATCTGGAGAAAACGCCGGATAGAAATCGTAACCTGGGTTCGATTCGGTGAGATTACGGGTTTCTCCGGTAGCCAGTATGTATTGATACAGATCGGAGTTCGTTGAAAAGGCAGCTTCCGCGCCGGTTAGTTTTTTTGCGGTATAGACCAAAGATTGTGAATCCGGACTCCATGTGATCTGTGAAGCACCGCCGAAGGGTTTCAGTGGTGTGTCATAAGGTTCGCCAGCCATCACATCAATCGGATCTCCAGTCAGGGCGCCATCCGCATACGGAGCATAAAACAAATGGCGATAGCTACCATCATGCCAGGTATCCCAATGTCGATACATCAATCCATCGATGAGACGTGCATTGGCTTTGTCCAGATCCGGATACCTGTCGGTTGCCAATTCATCGAGTTTAACCGCACGGGTGAATGCCAAAAAAGCTCCATTTGGTGCGTAGCTCACGTTTCCGATTGGAAAGTCAAATGTAGTAACCTGAGTCGCATTTTGTCCGTCAGGATCCATTTCCCAAAGCTGTCCGCCTCTCATAAATCCGATCTTTTTTCCATCCGGACGCCAGATAGGACTCGATCCGGAGCCCAAGGCAACCGGAGTTGTGCTGTTTATAGCCTGTAAATAGACTGTGGTTGTTCCACCATTTGTGGAAGCATTGATATCGGAAACAGTGTACACGACCGATTGACCGTCGGGTGAGGCAACCGGTGATCCGACTCGCTCAAGGTCGAGCATTTTTTCTGGAGTAAGCACATTTTGAGCCACGGTAGGTGTAGAAATCCACACCAGGACCAGGCAAAGCATCAACATACGTCTCATAAGTAGTCTGTTTTAAGTTGAGGTAAGATGTAATTAACGGAACAATTTACCGCTTAATAATTCAGACTACAAAAGCTTATTTATTTGGGTAGTGGGTAGTGGGATTTCGTGCACGAAGCGCCCAAAGTGCAGAGAGTACTGTAGTAGAGTGCTGCACTTCCTGCACCTTCTGACCTTCGTGCGCGAGGATCTGCTCGCTCGCTGCCCTGCTCGCCCGCTTACTGCTTTCAGCTCCCCGCTTTGTAATATCTGTCTTTTAGCCAAAACGACACCCGAACCAATAGAATCAGGGCGGGTACCTCGACCAAGGGACCAACAACACCGGCGAAAGCTTGTCCAGAGCTGAGTCCAAAGACGGCTATGGCCACGGCAATGGCTAACTCGAAGTTGTTTCCGGCGGCGGTGAACGAAATAGCGGCGTTTTTATCGTACTCGGCACCCAAAGCTCGGCTCACAAAGAATCCAATCAGGAACATCAAGGCGAAGTAAATCAACAACGGTATTGCGATACGAACGACATCCATCGGAATCTGTACGATGAGTTCTCCTTTTAGGGAGAACATGACCAAAATGGTGAACAACAGTGCGATCAGGGTCATTGGAGAAATTGCCGGAATGAAGGTATTTTTGTACCAGTCTTCTCCCTTGGCGCGGACCAGAATCAGGCGGGACAGAAACCCTGCCAGAAACGGGATCCCCAGATAAATGGCAACACTTTCGGCGATAGTGGCGATGGAAATATCTACGATCGCGCCGTCGAATCCGAAATAAGGTGGGAGCACCGTGATGAAAATCCAGGCATAGAAACTGTACGCGAATACCTGAAATACACTGTTCAACGCGACCAATCCAGCGCCGTATTCACTGCTTCCTTCGGCGAGGTCATTCCAGACCAGAACCATGGCGATACAACGTGCGAGTCCGATCAGGATGAGTCCGACCATGTACTCGGGATAATCCTGCAAGAAAATCAGCGCCAAGGCAAACATCAGAACCGGACCAATGATCCAGTTCAGAACCAGTGAGATACTCAGAATCTTCACATTCTGAAAGACCTTAGGAAGTAGGGCGTAGTTTACCTTCGCCAGTGGGGGATACATCATGAGGATGAGTCCGATGGCGATGGGGATGTTGGTCGTACCTACATTGAACTGGTTGATGATATCGGGAGTGGACGGGAAAAAGTGTCCGATTGCCACTCCGACGATCATCGCCAGGAAGATCCACAGGGTGAGGTATTGGTCAAGAAAGTTGAGTTTTTTCATAGCTGGGTAGTAGGGAGTGGGTAGTAGGGAGTGGGTAGTAGGAAGTGCGAAGTAGAGGCGCCCAAAGTTCAGTAAGGGCAGAGAGTACAGTGTTGAATAAATCTACCAAACTGCCCTTCCTGAGCCTTCTGGACTTTGTGTACTCACGTTACGTGAGAGTTAGCAACACCCTGATTCTGGCGTGCAGCATGATCCTGCGCCGACCATCTGAAGCTCAGACAATGTAACCTTTTTCTTTGGTTCTGGTACACAGCAAGCTTCTTTAGCCAGGCAGTCTGTGAACATGCTTGTCAACAGAAAGTTGGTTCCATCGAATTCAACCGCATAGGTTTCGATGGTTTGCCCCTGATACTCAACCTGAACTTCGTAGTCACCGAGCTGGAGTTTTCGTTCGGAAAGTTCAATAATGTTAACGAGTTTTTCGGGGTGCAGACGGTGGTCGTAGTCGACCGAGTCCCACAGCTGAAAACTGATGACTTCTTCGGAACGAAGTGTACCTCCGCAGTCTATGAAATGCTTGGTCACTTTACCGATTTCAGTCACGTGGAAGTGTCCGGGAACAAGTTCTCCGTTCGGGAGTTGGAATCCTATGGTTTGGAGTCCGGTTAGGGCTGATTTTATTTCTGAAAGTTTCATATTTAGGTAGTAGTTAGTGGGAAGTAGGTAGTAGGGATTTGTTGTGAGCGGCGAGCAGCGAGCAGAACCTGTCCACTGTCTTTAGTGCACTAAATTTGATTGGTCTTGCATGGCCGTTTACCGTTTTCAGTTTACGGCTGCTAAAAGCAGCCTAACAGCAGGTTGGTCCACAACATGAGTTGATCTGATTAAACAGAGCAGTGAAATCGGAATGGATCTGATTCCAGCGTTCTGGATTGATACAGTAGTTGATCCGGGTTCCATCAATGGACCCCTGAATGATGCCAATATCCTTGAGCTCGCGCAAGTGTTGAGAAATGGTCGCCTGAGCGAGCCCAAGTTCATTGACCAGGTCGCTATTTATACAAGCATTGGTTTGTACCAGGTATTGCAATATTGCAACACGAGCCGGATGAGCGAACGCTTTGGCAGCCAACGCGACCGTGTTTTGTTCGTCGGTGAATAAATCTGTTCTTGTAACACCCATCTGGGCCTCTTTTAAATTAATTCGTTGATTTTTATCTAATCATTCATTGCAATTTCGCAACACATCAACAGGCATTAGCGCATAGTATTGCGGTTCTGAATACTTAAACGATTATAATATCGCAATGTTACGATGGATTGAAATTAAATGCAAGCAGGTTGGTGGGAAAATCCCACCAACCTGCTGAAAACGGTATACAAAAAACGGTAAACCGCCTTACAGATTAGTCTGTTACTGACCAAGATTTGCTGAGTAAGAGAAAGCTCACGGTGTTCGCAGAGAAAGTTGTTGCGCATGAGAATGCTTGAACATTTTCTCACGGCGCAGCCGTCTTTCTCACTGGTGTAACCAGTCTTTCACAGGAGGCTACGCCTCCCTACAAAAAAAAGGGACGAGCGAATCTCTCATCACTAGTCCCTCAACTCTATTCTGTGTACTACTGTGAACTGTGTTCTGTGTACTAAATTACTTACTCTAGCTCCTCAAGCGCATTCAGTCGAGCTGCTTCGAACTCGTTGCCGGGCGTCCAGCTCATTTTCTCTGGAAGGTTTGCAATGCGGTAAGCTACGTTGAAATAGAGTTTCAGGTCTTCAACGGTGCCGGACAAGTCCCACGTATCGTCGAAGTTGTCGAGTTGGGTATGGTAGCGTTGGCGCAGGTAGTCAGTTACCCAGTCGGCATGTCCTTCAGGCTTGTCGATGTATGTGGTTCCGGATTTCATATAGAGGGCAGGTACACCAACTTTTGCAAAGGAGAAGTGGTCGGACCGGTAGTAGAATCCCTGATCCGGTTGATTGTCAGGTACGACCTCACGGCCTTGTTTGGCTGCTTCTTCTTCTAGAATTGGATCGATATTGGTGCGTCCGTATCCGATGGAAACGACGTCTTTGGTGCGTCCGAATACGCTGAGTATGTCAGTGTTGATGTTGGCAGACATCGATCCAGCAGGAACTGGTGGATTCAGGGCAAAATACTTGGATCCTAGTAATCCAGACTCCTCGGCACCTACGGCAACGAACATCAGACTGCGTTTGACTTCGTCCTTAACTTGCATGAACGCGTTTGCCAGATTGATCATGGCACTGATTCCACTAGCGTTGTCCATGGCTCCGTTATAGATAGAATCGCCTTCGAGTGGGGTTGGACTTATTCCCATGTGGTCGTGATGTGCAGAGAATACAACGTACTCGTCTTTGTAAATCGGATCAGCACCTTCCACGATTCCGACAACGTTTTTGGCTGTAATGGTACGATAGGTGGCACTTAAGTCGATGTTGGCACGGACATCCCCAAGCGATACGGGCAGAAAATCCGGACTATCGGCCGCGGCCATAAGTTCTTCGAGATTGAGTCCGGCGGTTTCAAAGAGCTGTACACTGGCGCGTGATCCCAGCCATCCGGAGATTTGTGTAGGAGCACGTTCTTCTCCCTCTGGTACCAGGGTGAATCGCTCACGACCAAAGCTGTTGGCAACTACTGCCCATGGATATCCTGCCGTTGGCGTAGTGTGTATGATTAGTACACCTGCTGCACCCAGTTCCTGTGCGATTTCGTATTTGTAGCTCCAGCGCCCGTAGTAGAGACGGGAGTTCCCGCGGAATCCGTTTTCGCCGTTGATCGGATTGCTGTTTTTCATGATGAGGATCTTTCCAGCTACATCCAGTCCTTTGTAGTCATCCCAGTTTTCCTCCGGAGCCACGATTCCGTATCCAACGAAGACCATCTCAGCGTTTTGGAGACTGACCGATGGCTGATCCAACGCTGGAGAAACGACCAGTTCCATTCCATAAGGTACATTCATGACTTCGCGTCCACCACGTGTTATTCGAAGTGAAGTATTACGATCGGTAGTCTGACCTAAAACCGGTACGTCCTGAATCCAACTGTCACCGGGCATACCAGGTTTCAGACCCAGTCGTTCGAACTGTTCGATGATGTAATCGACGGTCATGTCCTCGCCCGGGGTAGCCGGTGCGCGCCCCATGAAACTGTCATCAGCGATAACCCGAACGTGCTCAGCAATCGACTCTTCGGTGATAGAATTCAGCGCCTGATCTACATTAGATTTAGGTGCGCAGGAAACGGCCATTAGTGTCGTGGCCAGGGCGATGCTCAAAATAGAGTATTTCATACACATACAATTTATTAGAAATGAATGCCTTGTTTGGCAAAATATAAACCTCAGAATACGAAAATCGCCGTTGAAATTAAATAACACAACCGAAGCTCCGGGCCTTTTGAACTTCAAAGTTTGTAAAATCAAGGAGTATGCTCTTTGATCCAGAAGGTGAGGTACTTTTCGGACTCTGTGTTTTCGTCGAGATCCTGCCATTTAAAGGTCGCCTTTAAATCCGGACGTTCAATGTAACCACGTTTCCTCCAAAAAGCATGAAGGGTTTTATATCCATCGGGTTTACGCGGATGATCGGCCGGGCGGTCTACGGCACAAAATGTTGTGAGGGTAAATCCAAGTCCAAGCGCATGTGACTCACGTTCTTTAAAAAACCGCACCCCGATGCCTTGTCCGCGGTACTGTTGAAGTAAAACGGATTCCCCGAAGTAGAAGTAGCTGCGTCGGTCCAGTCCAGCGGACTCAAACGGTCTCCAGACCATGGGATCCTCATCGGACATTGGCATTCCGGTCGATGCACCTACCACCTTGTCGCCATCCAAAGCCAGCACTACGACGGTTTTTTCTGAAGTCGTGTAGCGTTTCAGGTACTTCTGCTCGTAAGTGAACGATCCATCGTAGAGGTATGGAAATTCGCGGAACACCGTAATTCTGAGCTCGGCAAGTGCATCGATGTATGGGAGTATCTCAGATCCTGTGAGGCTAATAATTCGAATGGAACTCATTATCTGATTTTATTTGAAGATGAACGCTTCAGAAGTTCTGTATTTCTGCGTAAATTACGAGTCTCTAACCGACTTTTTAACACGAAAATTATTCTACAATGGCTATCGAACGTACCCTTGCAATTCTCAAACCTGACTGTGTTCGCAAAAATCTCCAAGGCGCAGTACTTAAGCAAATCCAGGACGCTGGATTCAAAGTTTTGGCAACTAAAATGACCCGTCTGACCATGGACACTGCAGGTGGATTCTACGCGGTTCACCGTGAGCGTCCGTTTTACGGCGAGCTTTGCGAATTCATGAGCTCTGGCGCGTGCATGCCAATCGCTTTAGAAAAAGAAAACGCTATTGCTGACTTCCGTAAACTTATCGGTGCTACTAATCCAGCTCAAGCTGAAGAGGGAACTGTACGTCGTTTGTATGCTGACAGCGTAGGCGAGAACATTGTTCACGGTTCTGACTCTGTCGAAAATGGCAAAATCGAAATCGCGTACTTCTTCGCTGAGTCTGAAATCATCGCCAACCAGGCCTAAGACTCCTTTTTTCTTACAGACAATTCTGTGCAAAGGCAGCTGTGACCCAGCTGCCTTTTTTGTTTTTACAAATTAATTAGCTAATATTAGCTAATGTTAAAATTTAACATATCCTAAAACTATGAACATACAATCTGATATAAAATTGGTGAATATGCATGAGGCGAAGTCTCAGTTATCGCGCTTGGTGCAGGAAGTATTGGATGGGCATCGTGTACGATTAGCCCGAAATGGGAAACCCGTGGTTGAGCTCAAAATAATAGACGATGAGGATATAATTCGTGTTCCAGGAACAATGGCTGGAAAAATTTGGGTTTCTGAGGATTTTGACGATTACACACCTGACATTCAGCAACTATTTGAAGGAAATGTCGAGGATGAATTACCTGATTGATACACATGTCCTGATATGGTGGCTGACAGATGATGCCCGTTTGAGTAAGGAAGTTAGAGATATTTTAACCTACAAACCTGTTTTCTGTAGCGTTGTATCCTTGTGGGAAGTAATTCTAAAGGCTGAAGCCGGAAAAATTAATGTTGCTGATTCATTCATTATGGAAGCAAAGGGGCAGGGGTTTGCGTGGTTGGAAGTTCAAGTGAATCACATAGAAGCATTACATCATTTGCCTCAATATCACAAAGATCCCTTCGACCGATTATTAATTGCGCAAGCTAAGGCAGAATGTCTTACACTAATTACCGCCGACAAACGCATCCAAAAGTATAATGTTCCAATTTTAAGACCATCTTAGTGTTGGGGTACTAAGTGGTATTTATGCTTTCAAATTGATTTTTTTCTTTCCATTTTTGGGTAAACTCTAAGCCAGGCAATGAGTCCGAACGAGTTGAAAACCCCAAATTCCCCCCGTGTATGTGTCGATATGCCATAGTTTTAGTGTTTTTAATGACGTTTTGGTCGTGTACCGACATCGATTTACCCCCAATTGAACCGGTTGCCGAGGCCAAACAACCAATAAAAACCGGTGCAGAAGTACTTCTAGGGAGCTTTCTACCAGATTTACATGGTAAAAGCGTCGGACTCGTTATGAATCCAACCGCCCGCGTCGGAAATACCCACATGCTCGACACGCTCCTGGCCAGTGGCGTCAACATCAAGGCATTATTCGCTCCCGAACATGGATTCCGTGGCGACTATGGGGCCGGAGAGAAAATCACAGATGGCATCGATGAACAAACTGGATTGCCAGTATTCTCCCTCTACGGACAAACCCGTAAACCAACTCCAGAAATGCTCGATGGCATCGACGTGTTGCTATTCGACATGCAAGACGTTGGTGCTCGATTCTATACCTATTTGTCCACCATGGGACTCGTGATGGAGTCGGCTGCCGAAGAAGGTGTTGAACTCTGGATTCTGGACAGACCGAATCCCGCTGGTGGGGATTACGTGAGTGGCTGGATGCTCGATCCAAAGCATACCTCGTTCGTGGGCGCGTACGCTGTACCGATTGCGCACGGAATGACTCTTGGTGAACTGGCTATGATGATTCGCGATGAAGGGTGGCTGTATGCCTCAGAGCCATTGAATCTGCGCATCGTTACCATGCAAGGTTGGAACCGATCCATGAAATGGTCCGACACCGGACTCGATTGGGTGCCACCTTCTCCCAATTTGCCCACTCACGAACATGCCTTCCTCTACCTTGGGACCTGTTTCATAGAGGGAACAAGTATGTCTGAAGGACGTGGTACGTCCGACTCATTTTTGCTGGTTGGTGATCCACTGATGTCGATTCCGCCGAGTGTAATTGATTCACTTCAGCAAATCCATCCGATAGCCATCACCGACTCAGTATTCACTCCGGTTGAC
>CAZJZI010000003.1:50759-92455 GCA_964550435.1 uncultured Chitinophagales bacterium
AGCACGAAAACACACAAGTTCAGGGGATGTATCTACGTGTTACCGAAGATTCCTGGTCGGATCTGGATCCCGTTGCATTTGGACACGACCTACTCCGAGTAATGATGCAAAACACTGATTCAGTAACCACCAGAGATTTTATCTATTTGCTTACAGGAACTGACAGAATCGACGAGTTTTTGGCTAATCCAGAACTCAGTGCTTCTGAAATGTGGGAAGAAGAAATTGAGGAGTTTAAGAGTAGGAGATCTCCGTATTTGCTTTATGAATAGACATTAGTGCGCAGTACACAGTGCACAGTTAACAGTTTTAGCGCACAAGGGTCAGTAAGGTCAGAGAGTGCAGTTTTTACTCCCCTGAACCACCTGCACTTCCTGATCTTTCTGAACTTCGTGCACTTCCTAAAATCTATTTACCCGCTAGCCTATTTCTGATTATTTCATAGCAGATCAGTGCTGCGCTCACAGAAGCGTTCAGCGATTCCACATTGTTTTTCATAGGGACACTCACTGTAAAGTCGCATTGCTTGAGGGTGTGCTGGCGGATTCCCTTGCCTTCGCTGCCTACAATTACAACCAATGGCATGTTAAAATCCTGCTTCCAGAGAGTGGTTTTGGCATTTTGGTCGAGTCCTACGACCCAGAATCCCGCCTCTTTCAGTAATCCGATAGACTGATTAATATTTACAACCCGAATGATCGGCACCATTCCCGCGGTACCGGCTGAAGTCTTGTACACAGTAGCGTTTACCGGTGCCTGCCGGTGCTTTGGAACCACAACAGCATCCATTCCTGATGCTGCTGCTGTGCGGAGAATGGCTCCAAAATTGGCTACGTCTTCGATTTCGTCCATGATTAGAACGACGGGATTCGTCTTCACATCGATTGTTTCCAGCCACTCATCCAATTCCAGATATTCGACCGCGCTGAGCTGAGCTACGACGCCTTGGTCGTTCACCGGTCCAACTAGCTCATTTAGTTTCTTACCAGGGACACGTTGCACAGGAATCCGATTGCCCGAAGCCATGTCCAGTATCTGTTTGAATCCACCTCCAGCTGTGTCACGGATGTATATCTTCTCTACCTTCTCGGGGTTCTGTTTCAGGGCTTCTTCGACAGGATGTCGACCGTAAATCAACGATTCACTCATGAGTACTCCTTCAGATAGTCGATGGTCTGCATGACCTGTTTACGTTGATAAAAAATGAGGGCCATATTCAGTACGAACACTACTCCAAGGCCATAATACACAAGATCGCTTATCTGGGTGATACCAGAAATAAATGAATAACTGAAGAACAACAATGCGAACAGGTTGACCAGTATCATGATCCGGTATCGCTTGACCCGTTTTTCGAGAAGTTCGAGTTTAATATTATTTGGAACCTCTGCGTGATTCTTGCCCAC
The DNA here is from genome assembly GCA_964550435.1 of uncultured Chitinophagales bacterium. Taxonomy (GTDB): domain Bacteria; phylum Bacteroidota; class Rhodothermia; order Balneolales; family HLUCCA01; genus UBA11400. Next base: position 52,166 of record CAZJZI010000003.1, read on the forward strand.
GTGCAGTTCCAATACGGCACGAATCGCCGCTGGGATGGTTGATGGATTGTTTTTATCTGTCATGAGTCAAAATTACGAATTTTTCGGAATGATTTGGTGATTTGACTGCAATTCGGTTTGATAAGCGTTCAGATATCTGCTATTTTAGACATCCATCCACCCAAACCAAACTTGATGTCTACCAAGTATATTTTTGTAACCGGAGGGGTTACATCATCCCTTGGCAAGGGAATAATTTGCGCTTCATTGGGCCGATTGCTCACCGCCCGCGGACTCCGCGTCACCATTCAGAAACTGGATCCTTATATCAATGTCGATCCTGGTACCATGAATCCCTATGAACATGGGGAAGTGTATGTAACCGACGATGGCGCCGAGACAGACCTAGATCTTGGTCACTACGAACGATTTCTGGACTTGCCAACATCTCAACAGAACAACGTTACGACCGGACGCATCTACTACGATGTGATTATGAAAGAGCGTCAGGGTGCGTATCTGGGCAAGACTATTCAGGTGGTACCTCACATTACCGACGAAATCAAGTCCCGCGTTCGTTCACTGGGAGACTCTGGTAAATACGATGTGGTCATTGTTGAGATCGGAGGGACCGTAGGCGACATCGAAGGACTTCCATATTTGGAAGCCATGCGTCAGATGCGATACGATGTGGGTCGTAAAAATACACTCTCAATTCACCTGACCCTGGTTCCTTATCTTAAAGCTGCGGGTGAAGTCAAGACCAAACCAACACAGCATTCGGTCAAAACATTACTTGAAATTGGTTTACAGCCAGATATCCTGGTTTGCCGTGCAGAAGTGCCCTTGGAGCGACCTATTCGTGCAAAAATCGCCCAATTCTGTAATGTTGAAATCGAAGATGTAATTGCATCGATTGACGCACCGACCATTTACCAGGTTCCGCTGATGATGTTAGATGAAGGTCTTGATCAACGGGTTATTGATAAATTGGAACTTAAAGCCGGTGATATTGACCTGACCAACTGGCGAGACTTTGTCGGCCGCGTAATGAATCCACCTCGAACAGTTGAAGTTGCTCTTGTTGGTAAGTACGTGGAGCATCATGATGCGTATATGTCTATTGTGGAGGCGTTTATCCATGCCGGTGCAGTGAACAATTGTAAGGTGAAAGTTCGTTGGGTGCAGTCTGAGAACCTGACTCCCGATAACGCTGCTTCCACGCTCGAAGGCGTTCATGGAGTACTTGTTGCCCCTGGATTCGGAGGACGTGGTATCGAAGGGAAGCTTGGTGCGGTTCGCTGGGCACGTGAAAACGGGATTCCGTTTTTTGGAATCTGTCTTGGGATGCAGTGCTCGGTGATAGAGTTTGCTCGTACTATTTGTGGTATGAAGGGTGCCAACTCTACTGAGTTTGATCAGGAATCCCCGTACCCGGTTATCGATATCATGCCCGAACAAAAGCAGATCAAAAATATGGGTGGTACAATGCGTCTTGGTAAATACGAGTGTAAGCTCACATCTGGATCCAAGGCACATGCTGCATACGGACAAGAATTCATCTCCGAGCGTCACCGTCACCGATATGAGATGAACAACGATTTGTTGCCACAGTTACAGGCCAAAGGCATGATTGTGAGCGGTACGAATCCGGAGCGTGGACTCGTAGAAATTGTAGAGCTACCAGACCATCCATGGTTTGTGGGTGTTCAGTTTCATCCGGAGCTGAAAAGTACGGTAACACGTCCACATCCTTTGTTCGTCGGCTTCATAGGTGCAGCGGTTAAGCACGCAGGAAAAGCCTGATTATGAGCATCGATTTCACCCGAGCGCTTGGACATAGGGTTCGGGTGAGAGCCTGTGGACTTGTTGTGCACGATGAGGCTTTGTTGTTGGTAAGGCTTCAGGCACCAACTCGACCGGATCCGTTCTGGTCTGTTCCCGGGGGTGGCGTTCAACACGGGGAGTCGCTCGAAACCGCAGTTATACGTGAACTCTACGAAGAAACCGGTTTGGAAGTAGCTGTTAATCGACTTCAGTATATCACTGAATTCATACAACAACCTTTCCATGCCATAGAATTCTACTTTTTGTGTCAAAAAACAGGGGGCACACTCTCAAAAGGACATGATCCAGAGTTTGAAGTGGGGAGTCAGTTGATACTGGATGTAGCATTTACATCTCTGGACGAGCTAGATGAAACTGATCTATTCCCTGAATTCATCCGTCATCGGTTCCTAAAAGATTTGCAACGCGGGACAGATACTCCGATATGGATACGCTAAGGTGAATCCTGAAGTCGTTATGCACCTCGTTCCAGCCGGCTTCGATGACCTTGAAACCATCTGAAAGTCCCATCATCAGCATTTCCGGTGCTTGATTTGGGAACGTATCGAATTCGAAGGTTTTGTAACCACGTTTAGCAGCCTGTTTCATCATCTGTATGGTCATGAGCCGAGCGAAGCCTTTTCGCCTGAATGCGGGCATGACACCACCTTTAGCCGAGTAAAAAATGCCATTTTCCTGTCCATAACCCACTTTGAATCCCGCACGTATACCATCAATTTCAAGTAAAAGAATGGTTAAATCGTTACGGTCATACGAGTTGATAACACGATCTTCGCTGAACAAGAACTTGTTCAGTGAAAGAATTCGGTCAATTTGAGTCAGTGGCAGCCGAAACAATTTTACCGACTTGTCCGAAAAAATCAACTCCGGGGCATCATATAACGACATTTTGCAGAAAAATGATTAATTTTGCGCGCTGTGTCTATGTTTGACCACTCTTATTACTCAGCACCATCCAAAATACTGCAGCATTGGCTAACCTTAAAATTAGAATTAAGCAGATCAACACCATTGTTGGGGATCTACACGGAAATACGCAAATGGTATTGAATGCACTAGCAGCAGCTAGTGCTGATCATGTTGACTTGTTGGTACTGCAGGAACTTGTGACTTGTGGGTATCCTCCTGCAGATCTACTCGAACGTGAATCCTTTCGTGAGCGTATATACGAGAGCAATGACCAGATTGTGGAGGCTACCCGAGCGATGGGGACAGCGATTTTGTTCGGTACGGTGACAGCCAACGAAGGGTACGGCCGACGCATGTTCAATTCGGCAATTCTGGCAGCCGGTGGAAAGATAGTAAGTACTACTTACAAGACGTTGCTCCCGACGTACGATATTTTTGATGAATTGCGCTATTTCGAACCGAACAATGCCGGATTCGAAGTGGTTACGTTTCGTGGATTAAAACTTGGGCTCACGATCTGCGAGGATATTTGGAACGTGGATAACGAAATCGTGTACCATAACTACGATAAGGATCCCGCTGCAGAACTCAAGGCCAGGGGCGCCGAAGTACTTGTGAATGTATCGGCTTCACCCTACACGAAGCGAAAGGCAGATGTCAGGTTGCGGATGCTCAGGAACCATGCAATGGAGAGTGGCTTACCGATTTTATATGTGAATCAGGTAGGGGCGAATACCGAGGTTTTATTCGATGGTGACTCAATGGTGATGAACCGTGACGGAGTAATTGTTGCTGATACTGAAATGTTTGAGGACTCGCAGTCAGACGTTATTTGGGATAACTCCATGAGTACGTTTGTATCTCTTCAGCCCAATGTAGGAAGAGAATCATCGATGCAGGCTCGTCAATTCAGGGCGTTAAAAATGGGAATTCAGGATTATTTCCGCAAATCAGGATTACCAGGAAAAGTTGTATTTGGACTTAGCGGGGGCATCGATTCGGCATTGGTCGCTGTTCTGGCAACTGAGGCACTAGGTCCACAAAATGTGACAGCATACACGCTTCCATCCATGTTTTCATCTGATGGGAGTGTGACAGATTCGCAAAAATTGGCGAAAAATCTTGGCATTTCACTCCAAGAACTTCCAGTGACCCCTGCTTATGAAACGCTGATGCAGACATTGGAACCACTGTTCATTAATACTGAGTTTGGATTGGCAGAGGAAAATCTGCAAAGTCGTATCCGCGGGACATTATTAATGGCTATCTCTAATAAGTTTGGGTCCATTTTGCTCAATACCGGTAATAAATCTGAGTTGGCTGTAGGGTATTGTACATTATACGGTGACATGAATGGTGGACTTTCTGTTATTTCTGATTTGTATAAAACCGAAGTTTACGCATTGTGTGAATGGCTAAACAAAACATATTTCGGTCGCGAAGTCATTCCAAATGAGATTCTAACAAAAGCGCCAAGTGCTGAGTTACGTCCGGACCAAAAAGACAGCGATTCTCTGCCCGAGTATTCTGTTTTAGATCAAATTTTAAAACTATATGTCGAGGAGCAACTATCTGCTGAAGTTATTGCTGAACGCGGATTCGATGCAGATGTGGTAAAAAAAGTTATCCGGTTAACAGATGGGGCAGAATTCAAAAGGCGTCAGAGCCCGCCAGGACTCCGATTGAGCGCCAAGGCGTTCGGCATAGGGCGAAGATTACCTATTGTTCAGCGCTGGACCAGACAGTAGAATTCCAATCATTTCAAAAAGTTGTGAAAAGTATCAACCTGGACATTTTTTCGGGTCATAATGCTTATATTCACCAACATTGTATACTAATTTGAATCTCAGTGCGTAATGCCTGAAACCAAAACCGATTAACGCTCTTTTCTATGTATAAAAAACTGACCCTGATGCTCCTGGCGGGAGTAGTCGGAACTTCCGTTGCTCAGGCCCAGCAAAACGGCTATAATTCATCCAAAGATCAGCGTTTGGAATACATCGAACCTGTACAGTTGAAGCAGGATCCATCTATTCCAAGATCCCAGCCTGTTGGAATTGACGAGCTAGAACGTGATTTGATGCAAAGTCTGGCAGATATTTATCGCCAGCATGTATTGGCCCTGGATTCGCAGGTTAACGGCGATCTGGTTAGTGCCGAAAAATACATAATTGATGGACTTACGGCATTTCAGAGTATCATAGAAGAGTATCCGGAGGTTCAGTCGAATCGTCGTGTTGCTGAGCTGTATCGAACCCTTATCGCTGAATATCAGGCTTTTTACGGGATTACGGACCCTATTGGAGAACCAGTTGGAGATGTCTTTGCAGCTTTGAACGAAATGTTCAACCTCTCTGATGATTTTGTCGATTCCGAATATTTTGTACTCCCAGAGAATATTGGTGTAGAGAAGACTGAAGTTCCATTGATTCTAAATCGACAGGTGCAGAATCAAATAGCATATCTGGCCTATCGTCGTCCTGAGATTATGTCGAGATGGCTTGAACGATCGGCAGTCTATTTTCCCATGATGCGTGAGATTTTTGAAGATGAAGGAGTGCCGTTGGAGCTGATTCATTTGTCCATGGTCGAGAGTGGACTCGTTCCTGTAGCTGCAAGTCGTGCACGTGCTGTTGGACTATGGCAGTTTATTCAGTCTACAGGGGCTATGTATGGTCTTGAAGTAAATTGGTGGATTGATGAGCGTCGTGACCCGGTCAAATCGACCCGTGCAGCTGCACGACACCTAAAGGATTTGTATGAGTACTGGAATGACTGGCATCTTGCTTTAGCGAATTATAACGTGAGTACCCGTCGCATGCGTCAGTCTATTCAATTAGCAGGTGGTCAACGCGATTATTGGGCGATTTTTCCATATTTGCCTCGAGAAACCCGTGGTTATGTCCCTATTTATATCGCTGCCACCCTCATTGCATCGAATCCTCAGGATTTTGGATTTGAGCCGCGATATGATGCTGAACCATATACGTTTGATTTGGTTGATATTGAAGGATCAGTTGATTTGAATATTTTGGCTGATGCTGCTGGTATCACTACACAAGAATTACGTGCACTGAATCCTGAACTCCTTCGCTGGGCAACACCTCCAGGTAGATCGGCGTATCCGTTGAAAATTCCAGCAGGTACCAAAGAACAGTTTCTGGAGAGTTACAAAAACATCCCCGATACTGCCCGCAAAGAGTTACTTGTTCACACTGTTTCACGCGGTGAATCTCTTGGGATTATCGCAAACAGATATTCAGTAACTGTTCGTGATATTTTCGCAGCGAACGAACGACTTAATACTACCATTTTCCCAGGTCAGGAAATTATAATTCCGGTTCCCGAAGGCAGTAATGTGGCGATATCAGCGAATATGCCATCTCGGGCAAGAAGTGCATCAAGTGGATCTTCTTCCCGCTCTACCCCAAGTAGTTCAAACGTTGTCGCTCCTCCGAATACAGCTCGTGTTTCTTACACCGTTAAATCAGGTGATACCATCGGTCATATCGCCGAATGGTTCGATACCGATGCATTCCGTGTTCGTGGATGGAACAACGTTTCAAATAATATTAGAGTCGGTCAACGGTTGGCTTTGTTTGTCCCGGCTTCTCGATTGAATGAATTTGAACAAATCAATTCAATGTCTTTCAACGACAAGCAGTCTTTGGTACGCAACCGGCGGAATGGTGGTGGGTCTGTGAATATTGCTGCAAACACCTCCTCCGGAGCGGAAACGTATACTGTACGCCGCAACGATAATCTGTTTAATATTGCACGTGACCATGGTACCACAGTGCAACAACTACGTCAGTTGAATAACTTAAGAAACGATCGAATTTATGCAGGCCAGGTTCTCAGATTGCGATAATATGATACCAAGAAGTCCAAAATTCTATTTGTTCAGCATCGTCCTGATGATTTCCTCAATGGGAATAATTGGAGCGGCATATCAATCTGACACATTCTTTCTGATAAAAAAGAATTTTACACTTTTCAGTGAGGTAGTTCAAGAAATCAATTCCCGGTATGTTGACGAAACGGATCCGGAGAAACTTATCCGACATGGAATCACATCCATGCTTGAATTGCTGGATCCCTACACGGTTTTGATCGATGAAGCCGATAATCAGACAATGGAAATTTTGACGACTGGTCGTTACGCTGGAGTTGGGATTGAGGTCGGAGCCCGTGGTGGCAGGCTTGTTGTTATAGCTCCGATCGAAGGGTACTCTGCCTATCAGAAAGGTGTTCGAGCCGGTGACACTATATTGAGTGTAGATGGGATCTCTGTAACAGGTATGACTATGGAAGATCTGGAGAGTTTGATTCGGGGTGAGCCTGGTACGCTACTGATTCTGACCGTTGAGCGCGCGGGATTCGATCAACCCATAGAATTTGAACTCATTCGTGAGAATGTAGAAATCAAAAATATTGCCTATGCAGGTTATGTTGACGCCGATTCAACAATCGGCATTGTAACATTGTCACGATTTGGACAAGGTGCTGCTTCAGAAGTTAGAGAAGCATTGGTAGGCCTGCAGGAACGTGGACAATTGAAAGGTTTTATCCTCGATTTGAGGAATAATCCCGGAGGATTACTTGATGAGGCCGTTAATATTGTCGATAAATTTATAGAGCCGGGCGTTCAGGTTGTTCAGACTCAAGGAAGAAGCTTCGACGCTTCATTCAATTCTGGGGCAGACGAGCCTATATTGTTTAGTGGCCCTGTTGTAATACTTCAAAACAATGGGAGCGCGAGTGCGTCGGAGATCGTGTCTGGTGCATTGCAGGATCTCGACAGAGCGGTAATTATCGGTACACGCAGTTTTGGGAAAGGACTCGTTCAGATTGTCAGACCTTTATCGTACAACACATCGCTAAAGATCACTACTTCCAGATATTACATTCCAAGTGGTAGATCTATTCAATCGGCCATTTACAGTCATTTGGAAGCGGGACACACCCTTCAGGTACCCGACTCACTACGAAAAGAGTTTAAAACAAAGAATGGAAGAAGTGTATATGATGGTATAGGAATCGATCCGGACATTCTGATTGAAGATACACCACAAAAGCTAGTTGAAATCGCATTGCTTCAAAATTCAGCATATTTCTTTTATGCGAATGAATATCAATCGAAAAATCGCGCATTCAATGCAGACTCAATCGATCAAAGTATTCTGGATGATTTCTACTCTTATCTGGAGAAAACCGGATTTGATTATACTACCCGCTCCGAACGATATCTAAGTTCGCTCGAAACTCAACTCTCAGAAGACGGGCTTTCGGATGCCACTGCTAGCTTGACTGCCTTAAAAGATGTGGTGCGTGAACATAAAATACGAGATCTTAAGTCCATAGAATCGACAATTATAAACGAGTTGTATCAGGAGTTGGTTTCCCGCTATAAAGGAGAGTCTGGTAGATTTGAAGCCTCTCTGAGATATGATCCAGGGGTAATTAAAGCGGTCGAAATCATTCAAAATGAAAGTAATCGTAATCAGATTCTTGGGGATTCCAAATTTTGAAAGCCGACTTACATGTCCACACGACGGCTTCAGATGGAAGATTGACCCCTTCTGAAATGGTGTCACTTGCAGCGCAACAAGGAATTTCAGTGCTGGCGATTACGGATCATGATACGTTGGACGGATATGTTTTGGCGAAACCTGAGGCTGAAAAAATTGGGATTATGCTTATCCCCGCTGTTGAAATCACTACCAATTTCGACGGTAGAGAATGTCATTTACTTGCCTACGATATTGATTACCATGATACAAACTTACAAGCATTTCTCTTCAGTCAACGATTGATTCGCAAGTCGAGAGCAACCGCGATTGTGGCCAAACTAAATAAAATGGGCTTCGATCTGGAAATGGAAGAAGTGAAAGCTGAATCAGGCAAAGCAACAATCAGTAGAAACCACATTGCGGCCGCAATGCAACGCAAGAATATTGTTGCTACGAAACGTGAAGCCTTTGATAGATATCTGCATTCTAAGGGACCTGCCTATGTCCAGAATGAATACCCCAGCGTATTGGATGTGATTGCAATGGTCAAAGATGTAGGAGGTGTTAGTATTCTTGCTCATCCAGGAAAGTCTTATATTTATCAGGAACTGAAACTTCTAAAGGATCACGGTCTCGATGGCCTCGAATATTTACATCCGAGTCACACGTGGGCATTGCAGAAGAAATACAAGGATTATGCTGTAAATTATGGTATGTTATTGACCGGTGGAAGTGATTTTCATGGTACCAGATCACATGAGGTTGATTATTTAGGTACGATTTGTGTTGATCTCCATCGGGTTGATTCACTTTTAGAACGAGCTTCAGAGCGAAAGAAACTACCTGTTTAAATCAATTATTATATGTCAACTCAACGTATTGAAGGCGGGTTTTCGCCGAAAAATAATCGAATCGCTATTGTGGTATCACGTTGGAACGGTTTCATAACCGAATCCCTACGTGAAGGTGCAGTAACTATGCTCCGACGTCAGGGGGTTCCCGAATCATCAGTTACTGTGATTTATTGCCCTGGATCATTTGAACTGCCTCTAGTTGCCAAGAAAGCCCTCGAAACAGGTAAATACGATGGAATAATTTGTCTTGGTGCGGTAATTCGTGGAGCTACTTCTCATTATGACCATGTTTGTAATGCGGTAACGAGTGGTATTGCCCGGGTCAATTTAGACACCGGTAAGCCCGTAGTTTTTGGTGTGGTAACTACAGAGACTATTGAACAAGCAATTGAAAGAGCCGGAACGAAAGCTGGAAATAAGGGTGAAGAGGCCGCAAACACGCTTTTAGAGATGCTTTCTGTAATAGAGAGAATTAACGGGTGAAGTAGTTTCATTTGGCCTCAGAAATTAATAATTTGACAGGCTTTAAATGATGGGCTAACTAAATATTTTGGATACTATTTCACTTACCAATATCGCTCAAACATCCGACGACTATGATCTGCAGCAGCAGTTGATAGCTGGTGGACATATTCCGGAGCACATAGCTGTGATAATGGACGGTAATGGTCGCTGGGCGAAGAGTCGTGGAAGTATGCGTCTAATTGGTCACAAAGCTGGGGTAGATTCCGTAAGGGACATTACCGAAGCGTGCGCTCAGATTGGTGTAAAATACCTGACCTTATATGCGTTTTCTACCGAGAATTGGGGCCGACCTTCAGATGAGGTCATGGGACTCATGCAGATTTTGGTCCAAAGTATTCGAAGTGAGACCAAAAAACTCAACAAGAACAATATCCGACTCATGACTATCGGTCAGATTGAGCGATTTCCAGAGTCTTGCAGGCGTGAACTCCATGAAGCTATGGAAATAACCAAGGGTAATACCAGGCTGAATCTTTGTCTGGCTTTGAGTTATTCTGGACGCTGGGATATTACTCAAGCAGTAAAGAAACTTGCTCGACAAGTTCAGGCAGGCACGATCAATCCAGAGGATATCAACGATACCCTTATTTCTGCAGAACTAGAAACAGCTAATATCCCAGACCCCGATCTCATTATCAGAACCAGTGGAGAGTTTCGGATCAGTAATTTTCTGCTGTGGCAATTAGCCTATTCAGAGTTGTATATCACTCACACATTTTGGCCTGATTTCAGGCGCAAAGAACTGTACGAAGCCATAGAATCCTACCAAAAACGTGAACGTAGATTTGGAAAAATCTCTGAACAAGTTTCTGGGAAATAATTAGGTGTGTCATTTGGTCACAATTTCAATGGTTTCCATCCGTTTAAAGACAATCACAAGAACATAAGTAAGAACGTCTCACGTGAATTTTAGAATTAATTGTACTCGCCTGCTGCTGATACTGCTCACTTTGGCAGGATTATCGGCGACTCCCGGAACTACTCAGGCGCAGGATGCCGGGCAACCTCGTTTGCAGATAACCGATCCAACTCAGAACCCACCGCGTTCACTTCGTATCGGAAGTCTCAACGTAACGGGTGCTGAGAATCATAACCTCAGCTTTATCATGTCGACTGCTAACCTGAGTATTGGTGAAACGGTTACGATACCTGGTGAAGATTTATCCAATGCCATAAAAAGGCTGTACAGAACCGGTTTATTTTCAGATGTCCAGATTCTGGAGGTCTCAAGAACAAGTACAGACATCCATCTCGAGATTCGAGTCGTTGAACAGCCAAGGCTTCAAGAATACATCCTTACGGGAATCAAACGTAGTCAGCGACGTGATCTCAGAGAACTGATCAGCTTAATTCCGGGATTTGCAGTAACAGAATCCTCAAAGGCACAAGCTATTAATACTATTCAGCGTTTTTACCGCGAAAAAGGGTATAGAAACACTAATGTTGATGTAAGTATTTCCGAGACTGATACGGTGCGAAATCGTGTCACTTTGACATTTGACATCAACGCAGGAGACAGGATTCAAGTACGTCGCATAGCATTTGATGGAAATGATTCGTTTTCAGACAGACGCCTGAGAAAAGCCATGAAGGATCTCAAACAGAACACGTGGTGGAGGCTCGGACGTCAACTCTTTAAACAAGAAGACTACGAAACCTCGAAAGAAAATTTGGGTAATTTCTACCGGAAAAATGGATTCCGTGATTTCAGAATAGTTGATGATACCGTCTTTGTTTACGAACACAACCGCCGACGCGATGGTATTGCTGTAGAGATTACCCTGGAGGAAGGCCCACAATATTTTGTTCGAAACATTGAATGGGAAGGCAACACGCTTTACACCGACGAGCAACTCACATCATCTCTTGGCTTCCAGACTGGCGAGGTGTTCAACGAAGAGAAATTCCAGATGAATCTAACTGGGAACCGTGAAAATTCGGACGTAACAACTGCCTATCACGATGCCGGTTACCTTTTCGTTAATATTGAACCTACTATTGATGAAGTACCAGGTGATTCTCTAGATCTCAAATTTTTCATTGTCGAAGATGAAATTGCCAAAGTCAGACGAGTGTATTTTTCAGGAAATACCAAAACCCATGATGACGTTGTTCGACGGAATCTGAGAAATATTCCAGGCTCAAATTACTCCCGATCTGAAATCATGCGATCTATCCGGGAGCTCTCTACATTAGGTTATTTTGTCCCAGAGAATATTCGCCCTGATCTGGATGCCAATTTTGAAAACAAAACAGTAGACATTGTTTATTCACTGGACGAATCTGCCAGCACCGATAACTTCGAGTTCTCAGGTGGATTTGGTGGGCGTCAGTTTGGTGTTATTCTCTCTGCCCGAGTTAATTTTAACAATTTCTCGGCTCAGAATATGTTCAGAAAAGAATCCTGGGATCCATTACCAGGTGGAGATGGTCAAAAGCTATCACTTGGGATTCAGGTAACTGGGCGTGGATATCGAAACTACTCTTTCTCATTCACTGAACCATGGTTTAGAGGCCGACCTCACTCTGTGGGAGTTGGGATGTCGTATAGTTTATATAAGTTTAATGCAAACAGCCAGTTTGAGCAATTTCTGACCAGCGTATCATACGGTAGACGATTAAACTGGCCAGATGACTTCTTCTCTCAATCTACAATCCTCCAATTTCAGACATTCGATGTATTGAATCCTGAGGGATTCATAGAAGAGGGTAGAGCCTCATCGTTGTCAATCCGTCAGGTTATTGAACGTAATTCAATATTTAATCCAATTTCCCCTGAATATGGGTCAAAATTGATGCTATCTGCTGAATTCGCACCTCAAATTGGTCAGTTACAACAGTTTTATAAGATTCTGACATCCTACCAGTTACACATACCAATCGTCGCAAAACTCGTATTTACTAATGGATTAGAAGGCGGGTATATCGGTTGGTTCAATTCTGATAAACGAAATCAATTTAATCGATTCTATCTGGGTGGAACACCACTTCAACAACAGCAAACATTCTACCGTGAGAACATCGATTTGAAAGGATTCCCAGGTGGATTCGGTGGTTCTATATCGCCACTAGTTGATGGTGAAGCTGTAGGTGGAACGATATACAATAAATACTTCACTGAAATGCGTTATCCAGTTGTTGCTAACGAGCAAATTCAGCTTATACCTTATGTATTTGCAGAAGCGGGTAATGCCTACTTAGATTTTTCAACCTACGATCCATTTAACGTAAAACGATCAGCTGGATTTGGGTTGAGAGTATTCTTACCAATTCTTGGTCTTGTTGACCTTAGTTATGGTAGGAGATTTGATGGTATTCCCGGAACTACAGTTGAAGCTGGTAAATGGGAATTCTTGTTTAATATTGGAGCTCCATTCTAAAAAGTATGAAACGGTTCTTATCATTACTCAGTCTGGTTTTTGTTCTTGGTGTTGTTGATTCAATAGCACAAAATCAAAAAATTGGATTCATAGACTCCGACTATATCTTGTCAAGGATGCCCGAGTATTCTGGACTTGAGCAAAGAATGCGAGCTATAAATGAGGAGTGGAGACAAGAAATTGAGGATATGGACCTCGAAATACAGAGACTTGAACGAGAGTTTGTTGCCCGTGAAATATTGTACACAGATGAAGTTAGAACACAAAAACAGAACGAAATAGAAACCTTGAAACGTCAACGTGAACAGTATGTCAATTCACGATACGGTCCTGAGGGGGAGTATTTTAAGCAACAACAACTCATTTTAGAACCTTTACAGCGGAGAATCATGGAGGCTGTCGAGACTATTTCTACCCGAGACAACTATGATTTTGTCTTTGATCGATCCGGAGATTTTCTGTTTTTATTTGCCAGATCACAATGGAATTTATCAGATGACGTTCTGTTAGAACTGGGAGTTCAAATAAATCCATGAGAAATTGACCCGAATCTTTAATATCTTCAGCGCGATAAAAAAACAAACACAACCTATGAAGAAGTATATATTACTAACCTTAGCATTGATTTTTACCCTTTCAGGTTCCGAAATCCTTGCTCAATCTAATAAAGTCGGGTACATAAACCCACAGCGAGTTCTGGAGGCACTGCCTGAAACTCAAGCAGTAGAAAGAAAACTGCAAGAATTTGTTGAGCTCAAGCAAGCTGAATTTTCTACCCAGGAAGAAGCTTTTCTAGGTAAAGTTCGACAGCTGCAGGAGCAGGTTCAAGCTCAGTTAATAAGTGAGAGAGATTTGGCTACTCAGCGTACCGCCCTCGAACAAGAGCAAGAAGAACTATATGCTTTGTTAGATTCACATCAACTTGAACTAAGACGACGTCAGCAGGAACTCTTACAGCCCGTATTGCAATCCATCGATGAAGCAATTGCAGATATCGCTGAAGAACTGGGACTAGACTATGTACTTAATGAAACTACCACCCAAGGTGAGTCAATCCTGATCTTTGTATCAGCCAGTGGTCAACAATCGTTGAATATCACTGATCGCGTGATTCAGAAACTACAATAAATCGAAACGAATACACTCTCATGAAAAAAGCTATACTACTCTCCGCGATTGTACTTTGTATCTCTTTAGGAGTTAGCACTCCTGAAGTTGCTACTGCTCAAAGTCAGGATCTAAAAATCGGTTATGTCGATCCAAACACTATCTTGGCAAGAATGCCAGAAATGGCTGCGATTGAACGCCGTCTTCAAAATTTCGCGGAACGCAAGCGTCGCGAATTTGCCGAAAAACAAGAAACTCTTCAGCGTGACTCCGAGAGTCTCGAACAACGACGCGCGGTAATATCGGCAGACGCAGTAGCTCGTGAAGAGCAGCGTCTTACTCAGTTGTACACCGAACTCCAGCAGTTTGAACAAACCTATGCCCAGGAGCTTCAACAACAACAAGCTGAGCAAATGGGCCCACTTCTGGAACGTGTTCAGAATGCAATCAACGAAGTCGCTACTGAAATGGGATTGACTTATGTGCTTAATACCATGACCAATAGTGGTGATTTTATTATTCTTTATGCTTCAGAAAGAATGCAGCGCGAGAATAACATCACAGAACGTGTTGCTCAGAAACTTGAGCTCTAATAGAATTTCGCTCAAGTTTTACTGATACTTTGAAGCCGGTTTCATAATTTGGAGCCGGCTTTTTTTTGCCCGATAAACCGGGCGCGAACAGTTAACAGAAAACGGTAAACGGATGAGTAAATGGTGATTCTATGTATTTAATTTCCCTCATCGCTCAACCTTCTTCCCTCACCAGATACACATGTTCGAAATAGAGCGTACATTACTTGCTGAAGGTTACTCCCGCATTATGGGACTTGATGAAGTTGGGCGTGGGTGCCTCGCTGGACCTGTGGTAGCTGCAGGCGTAATTCTGGATCCCAATAATATCCCGGTTGGAATAAACGATAGTAAGCAACTTTCTGCTTCAGAAAGACAGAGATTAAACATTGAAATCAGACAATCGGCACTCTTTTGGACTATTCAAGAGTGTAATATTGAGGAAATTGATTCATTGAATATCCTCTGGGCTTCTATCAAAGCCATGCAAAAATGTGAACATTCAGATGGAGCTGAACCGGATTATTTGCTCATCGATGGAAATCGCTACACATCTACACTTATACCATATAGTACTATTGTGAAAGGTGATTCAAAATCGGCCAGTATAGCTGCTGCCTCAATTCTGGCAAAAGTGCATCGCGACAATTTTATGGTCAGTTTGCATCAACAGTATCCAATTTTCAATTGGAACACTAATGTGGGTTATCCTACCGTCGACCATTATAAAGCATTAACAAAGTACGGCTATACATCCCACCATCGTAAAAGTTTCCGACTTCGTACCGACTTGATATATCAAGAAAAGTGACTCATATCTTTTTGTCTGAGATAAAGGTTCAGACAGATTGCTAACATGATGGAATTTATTAGAAAAGAACTGCCTCCATAGCTTAAAAATGGAAGTGGTACCCCTATAACTGGGATGAGTCCCATTGAACTTCCTAAATTAACCAGGGTATGCGCAAAAAGTATTGTAACGACTCCAACTATGACTAGTTGTGAGAATGCGTCTTTGAGGGCAACTGCGAGGTTTAGAAGGCGTAGGAAAAGAATCATCAGTACAATTATTACTGCTCCCGCACCTAGTAGCCCAAACTCTTCAGCAATAACACAAAAGATGAAGTCTGTCCATTGCTCTGGTAAAAACCGAAGTTGTGTTTGGGTTCCCTCAAGGAACCCTTTTCCAAAAATTCCGCCGGAACTTATTGCTGTTTGGGCCTGGATCACGTTCCATCCAGCTCCCTGGGGATCCAGAAATGGATTGATAAACGCCTGAATTCTGAGTAGCTGGTGTGGTTGCAGTATCTGATACAAAGCAATATCAACAGCCAGAATCAAAAGTGATCCGAGTACTATCGAACTCACGCTTAGCCAGATTTTCTTTTCAAGCATGTAAATGATGAACGAAAGTACAATGACAGCTACAATTCCAAGTCTCCAGTCGATAATTGCAGTGTAGCCAATAATTGCGGGAGAAATCATTAATAATGAAATTCCATGTGGTAGTCCCGATAAAAATAACATCACTGGAATTAGTGGAAGAAAGACCAAAGCAGATCCGGTGTCATTTTGCATGATGATAATCGCAACTGGAAGTAGAATAATACCCGTCGCAATAAATGCAGATTGTAATTTTACGGCTGAAATATCACGTCTAGATGTTAAATATGCAGCAACAGCCATAACTGTAGCAATTTTCATGGGCTCACCCGACTGAAAACGAATGAATCCAAGGTCTATCCAGCTTGTTGCTCCGTTTACTTCTTCACCGATGAAAATAGTAAGAGTAATCAACACGAGTCCAACAGCATAAGCGACGTATGCCAGCTGCTGAAATGCTCTGGGTGACACAAACTGAATAAATATCACGCCTATGATCGACAATCCGACGAAAAAAAGCTGTCTTGAAAAGTTTTGTTGAATATGTGCGGGAAGAAATTCAGAAACTGGCCCAAGCGTTGCTGAGTAAATGGCCGTGAGCCCAACAACGGACAAAAATACCCAACAAAGGATACTTATCCAATCAAATCGTCTAACCCAGCTACTATGTTGTTCCTGGTTCCTCATCATCGCACTACATCGCTACTTCGTGGGACAAAATTAAGCATCAAATCGACAACTCTCTGTCTGTTTGGAGCAATTTCTCCGGTCAGATATTTCTCCATGATAAGTGAAGCAACAGGCGCAGCAGATACCGATCCAAATCCTCCGTTTTCAACAATAACTGCAACAACGATCTGTGGATTATCAAATGGAGCGTATCCAACGAACCAACCATGATCACGACCACGGGGATTTTGGGCAGTACCCGTTTTCCCTGCTACCTCAACGTTTGACATATTCACATAGAATCGCCCTGATCCCTCTAATACTGCTCTTCGCATACCTTTGCGGACAGGTTCCAGATCTTGTTCACGAATCCATTCAATCCGTGTCTTAGCTGTTTCAATTCTATCTATTGTCCCGTCTTCGTGTTCAATGTGTTTGACCAGATGAGGCTGGACCCAATATCCACCGTTTGCAATATGCGCGGTAGACACAGCTACTTGAAGCGGGGATGCACTAACTAGCCCTTGTCCAACACCCAGGTTAATCTGGTCTCCGAGTCCCCATCTTCCACGACCTAAAAGTCTGTCCATTCCAGTGCTATCTGGTAAAATCCCGTTTCCTTCAGAAGGGAGGTCGATATTATTTGTCCTTCCAAATCCTAAACGCTGAATCATAGCGTGCCAGTCATTTATTCCAACGGTCTGTACGATTCTGTTCATCAAGCTGAAGAAATACGTGTTGCACGAATTCATAACTGCTTGTTCGAGATTCTGATTCCCATGGCGAGCTGTACATCGATATAAACGTCCCTGATAGTATCCACCGTTACAGTGTACAGTTGTTTGGGGTGTAATCAAGCCCAAACGAAGTCCAACTAAACCCATGATTGGTTTGAAAGTAGATCCGGGGGGCTCACGTGAACTGATTGCACGATTGAAAAGTGGTCGTAGAGAGTCTTGATTGATTTCAGCCCAGTACCGGGTATCGAGCCTTCCAGAAAGTCTGCTGATATCAAAATCAGGAGCACTAACTATTGCCAGAATCTCACCTGTGTTGGGATCCAGGGCAACCAATCCACCAGCTTTGTTCACCATCAAACTTTCGGCGAAGATCTGTAAATCTAGATCTAAGGAAGTATGGATGTTGTCTCCCTTATTCGGAATAATATCTAATGTTCCTTCGCTAAAGGCTCCAATACTTTGTCCATATGCGTTAACACGGCGAAACTCAATTCCAGCTTTTCCTCTCAGCGACTGCTCGTAAACCATCTCTAAACCAGAACGACCAGCTTTGTCACCTAGACGATAAACATCCGAGCGTCGAAATTCTTCTTGGGTGATCTCGCGCAGATACCCCAAAGAATGTGAGGCCTTGACTCCTGATGGATATACCCGCTTACTTTCAATTTGGTGGGTAATGCCGGGTAGACGCCAAATATTTTCTTCAATTCGTGTAAATGAGTCAAACTCGACCTCAGAAAACAGTCTCGACGAGCGGTGCAGTGAATATTTTCGTGCCTGGTCGAGTCCAACTCGTACCGAAGAGTCAGGCAATTCCATTATTTCTGCTAAAAGAGAAATTTTTGTGGTATCGAATAGGGAAGGTGTGACATAAACGCTGTAGACGGGGGCATTCTCTACCATGATTTTACCATTTCGGTCCAAAATTAGACCTCTTGAGGGATTCACAACCTCCTGACGTACTGAATTTCTTTGGCTGATTGGATTGTAGGTATCGTACTCAAGAACTTGAAGCTGGAAGAGCCTTCCGAGATAGACAAGGAGTATTAGTCCTACGATTATTTGCAATATTCGTAATGAACCCCGGAGTTTTCTATTATCTTTATCCATGCTCAACATAAGATTATTTATCCTCCTTAATGGTGTGAATAAATGATCCGGTTAATGTAGTAAAGAGAGTGTTTCCAATCAAAACTCGCCCAATTACAGCGGTAGCGGAAAGACTTTGAATAAAGGACGCTAAAAGGACCAAGAGTATGTTATGAAATAAAGTAAGTCCGGCGAAGATCACGAAAAATCGGGCAAATGGCTGCTTTGGATCGTCTGCTTTTGGTACAAAATTATAAAACATCATTACCATAAGAACTTTCGAAAACATGTTCAATCCCCACAAATCAAGCATTGCATCCTGAAAAAGTCCCAAAACTGCAGCAAAAATGAGTACGGTAGTTCGTGTATGAACCGACATCAACCAAATGATAAAAATGAGGATTACATCAGTCTCCGCCCCAAAGATTCTGAGATGCCTGAATAACATGATCTGAGTAGCCAAAGCCAGGAATGCGAGGAAAATATGGCGGATGATTGATGAATTCATTAGTACATTCCCTCGAATTCAGTTTTAAGACTATCGATTTCGACAGTTGGATAATACTTCAGGACAAATGCCTCTGCAATTCGATTCAAATCTGTAAATGGCTTGACATAGATAAGCTGGGTATCCAGACCGGGTTCCGGTTCAGTACTGATGACAATACCAATTGGAATGTTTGGTGGAAATTGGTTACTGAAAGTACTGGTTTCAACAATGGATCCTACTGGTACTTCGATTGTTTTTGGAACATAATTAAGAATCAATTCATCGCCGATACCCACCCATGATACAATGCCATAGGCCCGTAGTCCCTGAACACTGGCGCTCGTTCTGAACAGTGAATTTTGCATTGGCATGATTTGGGCATAATTTTTCGCAGTCATAACTACCCTGCCAACGAGGCCATTTGAGGTTACGAGTGGCATCCCGATGTCAATACCGTCATCACGACCAGCATTGACCGTAATAGTGTTTCTGTAACCCGTAATATTTTTTCCAACCACCGATACGGGAATGAGTTCCCCAGGACCCATATACGTGATTTTAAACTCCAAAAGTGATTTTAGAGCATCAATTTCTTCAGATGCAGAACGAAGGCGGCTAAGTTCATCCAGCAACAAGATATTCTCACGTTGCAGTTGTTCGTTAGTTTGAAGTGCTTTGCGATATACCCGAACAACAGATAATGGCTGTTCAAGGTAGCTCATGGTCGTAATGGCAAGGATCCTGGTGTTCTGAAGCCCACCATCATGCCTTGTTATAAGCAGTATAGTTGCGATAACCAGTAAAAACCCGGTGAGAATATGATCTTTTGCACCCTCGATTTTACTGAAAAGTATGGGCATTTAACGGTCGTTATTTAGCTTATCACAGATCTGTAATAGTGCAGGTTTTCCAGGATCTCACCAGTTCCACGAACAACGGCGGTTAATGGATCTTCAGCAATGTGCACTGGGAGGTCGGTTGTGTCCATGATGAGTCTATCCAGATTTTTAAGTAGTGCTCCACCACCGGTCAACATGATACCACGGTCTAAAATATCAGCTGAAAGTTCTGGTGGTGTCTGTTCCAATGATTTGGTAATCGACTCAATAATGGTATTTACTGACTCGGAAATGGCTTCACGGACCTCTACTGATGACACTGTTCGGATTCTAGGTACTCCATTGACCAAGTCGCGTCCTTTGGTCTGGATTTCGATTTCTTCATCGAGCGGTGCTGCCGACCCAATCATACATTTAACTTGTTCAGCAGTTCTTTCACCGATCAACAAGTTGTGATTTCTACGGAAGTAGTTTATGATATCTTCATTTAATTCATCTCCACCCAGGCGGACAGATTGTGAATATACTATTCCTGAAAGGGCTATAACAGCGATCTCAGTTGTCCCACCTCCAATGTCGACAATCATGTTTCCGACTGGTTCGTGTACGTTCAGTCCGATTCCAATTGCAGCGGCCATGGGCTCATCAACCAGATAAACGTCCTTAGCGCCTGCTCTTTCGGCACTATCCCTGACGGCGCGTTTCTCAACCTCGGTTATACCACTTGGTACACAGACTACCATTTTACGGGTCGACGAAAACCATTTTAGCTTGACCTTTTTGATCATGCCCCGGATCATCATTTCTGCGACCTCAAAATCGGCAATAACACCATCACGAAGAGGGCGCACAGTACGGATACTTTTATGCGTCTTTTCGTGCATTAAACGTGCCTCGTGCCCCACTGCAACTGGTTGATCCTGTGAATTGATGGCGACAATGGATGGTTCGTTCAGTACGATACCTTGTCCCTTGGCGTAAATCAGGGTGTTTGCAGTGCCTAAATCAATCGCTATGTCCGTGTATAACCAATCCATAAAGCCGTTTTGTGAATTTTTTTTCTTAGAAAATCCGTCGTATACCTTTGTCATTACCGTTAGTGTTCGCACCTCAAAAATTTAAAACTAAATCGTGGTTGGAAGTTACTTTATTTTAGTTCTAGTTGCGAATACTTTTGTTTATTTTTGTAGAATATATCAATGCCTGAAATGCCTGTTTCCAGTGAACACCATAGTGAGCCCTAATTCGTTTGCACAATCGATGACTTCCTGATCACGGACACTACCTCCAGGTTGGATTATTGCAGTGGCACCCGCTTCGGCAGCAGCCTCAACTCCGTCTTTAAATGGAAAGAAAGCGTCAGATGCTAATGCGGACCCCCGCAGACTCAATCCAGCTTTCCTAGCTTTTCTGACTGCAAGTTCTGATGAGTCTACTCGACTGGTTTGTCCGTTACCTATGCCTAGGGTTTGCCCGTCTTTAACGAACACGATTGCATTTGATTTTACATGTTTAACGATTTTCCAAGCAAAAGTAAGATCGGTCATTTCTTTTTCGGTAGGCCGTCGCTCAGTGACAACCTTTAGTTCGTTTTCAGTAACGGCCAAACGATCAGGTTGCTGAACTAATACACCGCCAAAAATAGAGCGAACCAAATTATTTGAAGACGTAGAAGGATACTTTTTGAGTCTTATGAGTCGACGATTCGCTTTTTTAGTCAAAAGTTGGATAGCTTCAGTGCTAAAATCAGGAGCGATGATGATTTCAGAAAAAATGGCATCCATAGCCTTGGCTGCTTCAAAATCCAATTCCTGATTTACAGCAATGATTCCGCCAAAAGGAGATACTTTATCGGTTTCAAATGCGCGTTCCCATGCAGAAACAAGTGAGTTACCGGTTGCAACTCCACAAGGATTGGTATGCTTTACTATGACACAAGCAGGGGTTTCACTCTCTAGATCCCCCAATAATTCGATCGCAGCATCTGTATCCAGGAAGTTATTGTAACTCAGCTCTTTTCCATGGAAACAATCAATGTAGGAACGTTGATCTCCGTAAACTGAAGCCATTTGATGAGGATTTTCGCCATATCGTAACGTTTGAGAAAGAGGTAGGGCAAGATTGATTTGAGCCGCAGGTGTCTGTCCGGTTTGTTCTACCAGATAGGTAGCTATAGCCGAATCATAAGCAGCGGTATGCTGAAAGGCATCACGGGATAGATTTAGTCTTGTTTCGAATGATATGTCCCCAGTCTGCTTTAACTCAGTCACAAAATCCTGGTATTGACCAGGTGAAGTAAGAATACATACATGAGGAAAGTTCTTGGCAGCAGCTCGAACCATAGTTGGTCCACCAATGTCGATAAATTCGGAAGCTTTAGCCAGATCAGTTCCGGGTTGTGCAATGGTTTGGGCAAAGGGGTACAAATTCACCACGACCAATTCAAATGCCTCGATATTTAGCTCTTTGAGTGTATTGACATCATCAGCGTAGCTGGTTCTGGCCAAAATTCCTGCATGGACATTCGGGTGCAGTGTTTTTACTCTACCATCCAGGCACTCTGGGAACCCTGTAATCTCCGAAACTTCTGTAACAGGAATGCCAGCAGAATGAATTGTTTTGAATGTTCCTCCCGTAGAAAGAATAGTAACGCCAATACTATGAAGGGCATGAGCCAGATCAACAACACCAGTTTTATCGGATACAGAAATTAATGCTCGACGGAGTTTAAGGTTATTTTTATTCAGTGGGACAATGTTATCTGTGCTCATGAGTGCTTGTTTTCAAGATCGTTTGAATGGTTTTTGGAAGTAGTTTGTGCTCTTCATCTAAGATGCGTGATGCCAATGTTTCTGCAGTATCGTTTTTTAAAACCGGAACCCGTGTTTGGGCCAAAATCGGACCTTCGTCGTAGTTCTCTGTAACTAGATGAACTGTACATCCTGACTCAGATTTTCCAGCCTCAATTACGGCTTCATGTACCTTGATTCCGTAGTAACCTTTCCCACCAAATTCAGGAAGTAGGGATGGGTGGATATTGATAATTCTGTTCTCAAAAGCACGAATAACAGATAAAGGAATCTGAACAAGGTATCCAGCTAGAATAACAAGATCAGGCTTACTGTCGGAAATTTCATCAAGTAGGGATTTTTCAAAGGATTCCAGCGAATTGAACATGGATTTTTGAACAACAACTGATGGAATACCGGCTAGCGTTGCTTTTTCAATTGCACCGATAGACGGACGACTAGCAATTAGTCGCACAACTTCAGCGTCGACCTCACCGCGGTCAATTGCATCTAAGATTGCCTGAAAATTACTGCCTGATCCCGAGGCCAGGACTACTATTCGTGCTTTCAAAAGGAGTACAGGGAGCCAGTTGAGCGTAAATTTGATACTGGTCCTAAAGATACGGAGATTGGACTTCCGACGGGCAATGAAATTTTATTTTTAATATGACCGTACGGGAGTCCAGTGGCAAATGGAATACCATGTTCAGTAAAGACCCGTTTCAGAATGACATCCAATGTTGGGATATTTTCATAGGATTCTTTTTCAGGCGGGCTGAACTCACCCAGAACTATGCAGCTAATTTGCTTGAAAAATCCAGCTAGCAGAAATTGACGCAAATATCCTTCAATTTTGTGCATCGGTTCATCGACATCTTCAAGTACCAGAATGTGATCTTCTAGCTTGGGGAAGAATGGTGAACACATCTGCTTTGCAGCTACCGCGAGAGTTCCGGCTATAAGGTTGCCATTATATTGTTGCCTTGAATCTGTTGAGAAATTGAATGGGATTTCAGTCGATCCTGTTTCGATCAGCTGCCAAAATTGGGCTTCCATTCCCTGGTCGCGTGGCAGATCCCCAAAATCGGTTGCAACCATCGCACCCGAAACACTCGGCATACTCGTTTGTGCATAAATGGCCCACTGAATTGCTGTGATATCGGAAAATCCGCAAAACAGCTTAGGATTCATCTTTATTGCAGAGTAATCGATTTGTTCTAATATATGCATACCCCCATATCCGCCTCTTGAGCAAAAAATGGCATCAATTTCTGGATTGGCAAAAAAAGAATTAAGTTCAGAGGACCTTAATTCATCAGGACCAGCCAGGTAGTGCTCTCTGGCTGTACAGGTTTTCCCAATCTCAACTCTGTATCCTAAAGATTCCAGGTATTGGACTCCGGCTTCTAATTTAACCGGATCCGGTGTAGTGGCTGGAGATGTGATTGCGATTGTTCCATTTTTAGGTAGTCGACGCAGATATGACATTTTTCAGCGATCTATTTTGAAAACCTGGTAGTTGTTCAGGCTCCAGTTGATTTCAGTTATAATGATTCTGATAATGGTTGCGATAGGGATAGCCAATAACATACCAAGGAAGCCGGCCAACTCGGCACCAATCAGAATAATAAATAGAATGTAAAATGGATGAATGTCAGCTGATCGGGAGAAAATCAATGGTTGAAGAACCAAGTTATCCACTAACTGTGCAATCAATATTGCTCCAATACAATACGGTACAATGGCAAAGTCACCTGTTTCAAAAACACCGACAATAATGGACAAAAAATATCCCATTATAGGTCCAAAATAGGGTATAGTATTTGCCAATCCCACGGCTGTAGCAACTGATAAGGCATTATTGAGGCCAATTGCTGATAAAGTGAGCCAGGAAATCACCCCAACAATGATACTTTGCAGCAGGACTCCACGGAAATACATGATTAGCCTGGTTTCAATTTTATTTAAAATCGTGAGTGTTGTTTCAAAATATTTATTCGGTACGACCTGTAAGATTTGACGACGGAGTTTCGATCCATCTTTAAGAAAGAAAAACGTGGCAAATGGAATGATCAATGCAGCAGTAAACAGGTTTGCAAAAAGTCCAACCAAGCTTGATATGGTTCCCTGAATTCCTCCCAGATCGAAAATTCTATCAATGAATTCGGTCAATAACTGCCGAATTTGCCCTTGTCCAACAAATGGTAAATAAAACTGAACCTGTTCTTCAATTTGAGTAGCGATTCTAGTTGCTGAATCAACATTAATTTGAGAGGCTAGATTAACCAGTTGGTTACCGATTGTAGGACCAATTGTAGTTGAAATCCAAACCAGGATCAAAATAAATGAAACTACCACGGTAGTTACAGACAATGTCCGATTAATGCCAGCAACTTGCATCTTATTTACAATGGGCTCAAACAAGTAGGCAAAAACTAAAGCAATGAGCACATAACCTACAAGCGTAGCGAATCTATAGATCAGCAATAATGCGATCATTAAAAAAAAGATGACCAGAAGGCCACGCAAAATACGGTCAATGGTGAGTTTTCTCACTTTTCAAGACTCAGAAGTAGTTTATCGATTTGTTTAAAAACTTCATCGGGATTAAATCCCTTTCTGAGCAGGTAATCAACGACTTTTTTCTTTCTTTTGAAAGTATCTTTTTCGCGTAGAAAGTGAAGTTTACGTTTATTGACGAGTTTTTTGAGTGTATCAGTGAGAGATTCGGAAGGTTCAAGAGATTTTAAGGCATGTTGGATCACATACTCCGAGATTCCATCTCTTTTCAAATACATTTCTATTTTTTTGGGACCCCATCTGGCAAGATTATATTTATCATTTACGTATGATCTTGCGTAAGACTCATCGTCTATCCATCCTCTTTCCTCGAAATCTGACAACACTAATTCGGCACTGTGTTTCAAGAAACCCTTAGTAATCAATTTGTTAAAAAGAATCCTGCGTGGATATGGTCTCTTAGCTAAAAGGCGAAGCAGGAAACTCTTAATTTGGTCAGCATCTATTGCACTACAAATATTCTTAATCTGTTCAGGTTTGACAACAGTGCCTTTACTCAGGCCTAGCTCATGAGCATCAATGGCGGCAATTCCAAATAGAAACTTACCTTCGGAAAAAATTGAAACTCGACTTGAATCAGATTTTTGGACAGTCACTTCTGAGATTTTGAAGGGTGATTTCTCCTTTAAAACCTCAAATAGTGACGGTCCTGGATCTTTTCTAGTCGTCTGCATCTACTGTATCCGCAGATTTAGATTTCTTAGCAGGTATTTTGGGTTGAGATTCATCTTCAGGGAAGAGTTTTGCCCGGATAATGGCTTCAATTTTAGCACATAACTCTTTGTCTTCTTCCAGAAATTGCATGGCAGCATCGGCGCCCTGACCTATTGGTTCACCGTCATAACGGAACCAACTACCTCGTTTCTCGATAATATCGTGCTCTACGGCCATGTCTAAAATCTCAGCGATACGTGAGATTCCTTTGCCGTACATAATATTGAATTCAACTTCCTGAAACGGGGGAGCTACCTTGTTCTTGACAACTTTGACTTTGGTTCTGTTACCTATTACATCGTCACCTTTTTTAATTGCTCCAATTCGACGGATATCCAGACGAACAGACGAGTAAAACTTGAGTGCTCTACCACCTGTGGTTGTTTCCGGATTTCCAAACATGACGCCAATTTTCTCTCGAACCTGGTTGATAAAGATGACGGATGTACGGGTTTTATTCACCACTCCTGTCAATTTTCGAAGAGCCTGAGACATTAATCGAGCTTGTAATCCCATATGGGAGTCACCCATATCGCCTTCAAGTTCTGCTCTAGGAACCAAAGCAGCTACTGAGTCGATAACCACGACATCAAGTGCTCCAGACCGGATCAGTGTTTCTGCAATCTCAAGTGCTTGTTCACCACTATCTGGTTGGGAAATAAGCATTTCCTCAATATTTATGCCTAGGTTACGTGCATATTTTGCATCAAATGCATGTTCTGCATCGACAAATGCGGCATAGCCACCGTTTCTTTGTGCTTGAGCGATGACATGCAATGCCAATGTGGTTTTACCACTCGATTCCGGACCGTAAATCTCGGTAATCCTGCCTCGAGGAATCCCACCTACGCCGAGACAGTGATCAATCGCCATTGAACCGGTTGAAATTACATCGATCTGCTGTACCGGATTATCTCCCAGACGCATGATCGAGCCTTTTCCATGTGCTTTCTCAATTTGACCGACCGCTAAATCCAGTGCTTTAAGTCGATCAGAATTTCCGTTGTTAGTTGACATAGGTATTCGGATTATTAATGAGTTTGATTATATGTGTAAAATATGTAATTATTTTCACATGTCAATAGCTAATTACCAAATTGACACTAAATGTCTGAGCAGATATACCACTCAATCAAATAGTTTCGATTTGAAATATCAGATTCCATTCATTCAATGAAATGGAGCGTTTATTTATATGTGTCAAAAACTTCGGATTCCTTACATAACTTGTTCTTTTTTCACAATCTTTGCTAAAATTTCGAATGCCTGATCAATTTGCCGGCTTGTCATGTATGGTGCGGATCCGAATCTGAGTATTTCACCTCTGCAATCTGTTAGTACACCATCTGCTTTTAATGCTTCGAACAATTGAATAGCGATAGGACTACGTAGTGCTAAAAATCCGGCGTTGTATCGCAAGTCGTAATTATGTGCCAATCTAATCATTTTTGGGTCGAGATCGAGATTTAAAAATGCAAATTTCATGTATGCTACATGTTCGGAGTACAGTTTTTGAAGTAGTTTTGGCGTTAATCCTTCGCGATTGAAAAATGAAGTGACTGCTGCTCCACGAAATGCAGAGGTACCGTCGAACGTGGCCCCGTAAAATCTCCATGCTCCATGATCATATTGTACAATTTTAGACCTGGGTTGTTTGAGTGAAGAAAATGCAGAGAACCAGCCCGTAACTATAGGACGCATGTCGCAATCCATCGGTGATCGTAAGAAACAGTTCCCCTCGCCCCACTGCATGTATTTATACCCTCCGATCAATATGAAAGCCTCTTCCAGACCTGTATCACGAATCGAAAGCGGAACCACATTTGTCCCGTGATAATCGTCAATCATGAGTGGAATTTGATGATCTTTGCACAGTTTGGCCACTATCGGTAGCTCAGTATTGATTAGGCTGTGCTCGAAGTATACTCTTGAAAGCATCACTGCAGCTGTTTTATCGGTCAATTCTGCTTCAAGCCGTGCCGCGAATCCTTCCAATGGCAACGCAGGTACATACACAATCTCAATCCCTTCTTCTTCAAGGCGACACAACTGTCGATATAAACTATAAAACTCCGTATCGGTGGTTATGATTCGTGGTTTGGAGCGTAAATCTAAGGCCGAAAGCCATCTTACGATTAGATGGTGGGTGTTTTCACTGTGCGTATAGTGGCCGTTCGGATCATCATAAAATTGTTTTAGATACTCACTCATGATACCAATTTTATCAAAAACTACATCCCATTTTGTATCAACTCGGGTTGAAGCAACATCGAATGCTTCGATCAACCCATCTAATGCTACATCAGGCCAGGCTTGATGTGAGTGTCCGGTGAATAGTAGTCTGTTTGCAACATCAAATTTTGTGTAATGTGCTGCTAATCTGGTCGAAAAAATGTCTGTAACGAGTGACATAATAATTAATCAAAAATGGATTTAGGTTATCTATTTGAGTTTGTTTTTTCCGTCCCATCTTTCCATTGAATGGTAGCTTCTGCATCGGATCTGAATGATGACCGGCTACGGATCCATTCACCATTTTGCAGAATTCGAGTAAATCCACGTTGAAGTGGCTCAGTTGGATCCACGCTCCGCAACCTGAAATCCAGTTCCTTCCATTTATCCCTGACATCCACCATGACTGCGCTCATCCGCACCTCCCGCAGCCGATCCAGCTGCTCTATACGTTTGTGCTCGCGCAAAATCCTAAGTTGTAAATTCGGGCCCGTGCTCTTACCCACCGCACTGGCGACCTGACGGTACTGTGCCATACGATGATGCACTATCTGAACCATTTGCTGACGGTGTCGTCTCAATGCATCCCGATTATATCCAAGTCGATCCCGAACTGCCAATAGGGCATGGGTCTTCAACATCTTGTTCACCTTCTCCCGACTCCGTTCCAACCCCCCACGTACCACCGCTTCCACACGCCGCTCATACTCGACGACGCCCAATCTTAGATCACGCACATCCGGTGTGGCCATAACAGCCGCTTGCGTTGGAGTCGCCGCCCGCACATCCGCCACAAAATCCGAAATACTGAAATCTGTTTCATGACCGACCGCACTTATTACGGGAACCGAACACTCGACGATTGCCCTGGCAACAATCTCTTCGTTGAATGGCCAAAGATCTTCCAACGACCCACCTCCACGTCCTATGATCAAGACATCTACCGACCTCGCTTCACTAAACCATCTGATTCCACGTGCAATTTCCCCGGCAGCACCAACGCCCTGAACCGCGGCATGAAAGAGTTGAACACTCGCAAGCGGATATCTCTTTTCCAGTGTTGATCGAATGTCCTGAAATGCTGCTCCGGTTTCTGAGGTCACTACTCCGATTTTTTTCGGAAAAGCAGGTAACGCTCGTTTTCTTTCAGCCTCGAACAAGCCTTCAGATTCCAGCTTCTTTTTTAGTTTTTCAAATGCCTGTTGTAGGGCTCCCTCGCCGGCCTGTTCGATACTCTTAACCACGATCTGATATCTTCCCGATGGGGGATAGACCTGAACATCACCAGTCACATGTACATGCTCCCCGTGAGCCGGAATACCTGTGAATCGCTGAACACTCGACCTCCATGCCACACATGCAATTGAGGCACCATCATCTTTTAATGTAAAATACAAGTGACCGTTGGCGCTGGTCGTTGGTTGACTAACTTCTCCGGAAACCATAATCCCTGAAAATTCACCTTCAAGCAGGTCTTTAATCCGCCAGGTGATTTCAGTGACAGTGGGAACCGTATTTCGTGACTTCAACATTCAGATTTGGTGATTCTAGATCATTTTTGCTAAAAAATATACCTTCTTGTTCGGCAAATTAATAAAATTCCATGAGCATCGTGGCTTTATCCTTATTTGATAGAAGCCTATATTTGAACAATAGCGTCGGAGCCTGAATAAATACGACCCCAACAGGACCGACACACAACCAATTCAAAGCAGAATCATGAGCTCTACACCCAATTGTCTGATCAAAAACGTCGTTCCGGTCCAAAATGGATCAGTTTCTTTAGAAACTATCGATATCCGAATTCACAACGGAGTGATCTCTGAAATCGGTAAAGGGTTGACCGCAAATCCTGAAGAAACTGTTCAGGATTTTAAAGGAGCTTATGTTTCAGGAGGATGGTTGGACATGCATGTTCACCTTCGTGAGCCTGGTTTTGAGCACAAAGAGACCATTACAACCGGTTGCAGAGCCGCAGCCTTTGGTGGATTTACAGCTGTAGCATGCATGCCAAATACGAACCCACCCATCCATACCCGAGATGTGGTCGAGTACATAATTAAAAAAGCTTCATCTCTGCCCGTTGATGTTTACCCAATTGCCTGTGTATCAAAAGATCGCAAGGGACATTCAATCACTGAAATGGCTGACCTTAAAGAAGGTGGAGCTGTGGCTTTTAGCGATGATGGCGATCCGGTTTTTGATAGTAAACTGATGCGAATCGCTCTCGAATACGCTTCCATGCTTGATATGCCAATTATTAACCACGAGGAAGATCTTGCATTATCGCGTCCTGGTCATATGCATGAAGGTAGAATTTCTACAAAACTGGGATTGGCAGGAACTCCATCAATTGCTGAAGAAGTAATGATTGCCCGTGATATCCTACTTGCAGAACTTACCGGTGGACATGTTCATGTTGCTCATATCAGTACCCGAAATGCAGTCGATCTCGTACGACAGGCCAAGAAAAAAGGGATCAGAGTTACAACGGAGGTGTGTCCTCATCACTTTGATCTGACAGACGAAGAAATCGAAAGGCGTCCATTTGACACTAATTGTAAAATGCATCCTCCATTACGCTCGGCTGACGATGTTCAGGCGATGGTGGAAGGATTGCGTGATGGTACCATTGATGCTATTTGTACCGACCACGCCCCGCATTCAATAGAAGAGAAAGAGGTAGAGTTTATTTACGCACCAAACGGAATTATTGGTCTTGAAACAGCGTGGGGGGTCTCTGTACGCTGCCTTTTGGATGCAAAAGTACTAGATTTAGGTACATTAGTGCAGAAATTTGTGGATAAACCCAGAGAAATTTTGCGTCTGGATGTCCCTCAGATTGAGGTTGGAGCCATGGCCAATCTGACGATTTTTAACACCGACGAGACCTGGACCTTCGAACGTAAGCACGTCAAATCTAAATCTGCGAATACACCCTATATTGGGGCAACCATGAGAGGACGTGCTCTTGGGATTTATAATAAATCTGAGTTGGTTGTTAATTAGGTTGCTTCGCTAGCTGCTCACCGCTCATAACTCTTATCCCTAATCCCTCTTCTATTATCTAAAATAATAAACCCCGGAGAGTGTCTCATCCCCGGGGTTACTTTAGTAAAGAACTTTATGCAGAGCAAGCAGTTGTCAGGTACCGCTCAACCGCTCAACCGCTCAACCGCTCAACCGCTCAACCGCTTTACCGCTTTACCGCTGTACTACATGCGAAGAAATCGTTGCTTTGCCGGCTGGATTACCATTCATGAAAGTTTCAGCCGTGTAAGCCATGTTTACGCCGTCTACTACGGTCCAATCGGCATAGGTTGTTACACTCTCAACTTCGGCACCGGCCATCGGGTTGAATTCCTTAACGGTTAGTTTTACGGGAAGTCCTGTTTCGGTGTCGATATAGAATGTCATGTTCTGATCCGGCAGGAATAACATGGCGTGTCCGCTTTCGTCCATACCAGTGAACTCAACGGTAGCTGTTTCAGCAGCCAAGGCAACTGAAAGATAGTGCCTGTCTAATTCTTTCTTTAAAGCCTCGACTTGCATTGCCGGTAAAGGTTGTGAATTTGGACCCATACTCATGGTTCCAGCACCATTTGCATACTCGACCACAATGAGGCCCTGTGGAGCATTCAGTTCTTGTTTCAGCCCATCTGGAAATGTCATGGTTATTTTTGAATCCAAATTCATTCCCTGAACAGCAATAGCTCCATCGTATTGAACGCTGGTTAATGCACCACCAGGGAGTACTGCCGCTGCCATTTGTGTCAGATAGGTACGTCCTGCCTCGGCGTCACCCGTGGATTCAGCAGCTCTTGGTACAGCTTCTGGTCGTGGAATCGTAATGTCGATACGATTGACATCACCCAAAGAAGCCAATTGGTCACCCATCTCGTTTTCGTTGCCCACAATGAGTACATGCATGTCGTCAGGTCGTAAGTACTCACGAGCGACCCGGTTAACGTCTTCAACAGTAACATTACGTACCTGTTCGATGTACTGGTTGAAGATATCGGCTGGTAAACCATTGTATTCGTTTGAAATACGCTCATTCAATACAGATGCGCGGCTGGTGTACTGGAATGCCAGACTATTGAAAATCCTGTCTTTGGCATCGTCGAGTTCTTTTTGAGTAACTCCGGATTGTTGCATCTTGCGGATTTCATTAATAGTCGCTTCAACCGCTTGAGCGGTGTTTTCACTTGCTGTACTAAGTGTAGCGAAGAAACGTCCATCATACAGTGCAAGGCTTTGATACACCCCACCTACACTATAGGCGAGTCCCAGATTAGTTCGGATCTCCATCATGAATCGACCTGAGAATCCGTTGCTCAGTATATTGTTCATGAGCTGAAGGGCAGCATAATCAGTATTCATTCTGCGTCCACCGATGTGTCCAAGGTAAATAGTACTCTGATTCACATCATTTTTGGCCACAAAGTTCACTGAAGATTCGAACTCATAGTCCACTTCAGGTAAATTGAGCTCATTTGCTGTACCGGCTGGAATCACAGAAAGAGTTGTTTCCAGTTTTCTACGCATATCGCGGGCATTGAAATCCCCAATTACCGCAACATACATGTTTCTTCCAACATAGACTTGCTCGTGAAATGCTCGCATGTCCTCGGCAGTAATTGCATCAACATGGGCCAGCTCCATGCTTCTTGCATAAACTGAGTTTGGGCCATAAATGAGTTTGTTGAACTCACGACTCGCGATTCCCGATGGATCGTCGTTGCGACGTAAAATGGATGATCGCATCTGTGTTTTAACCGTTTCGATTCGATCT
The DNA here is from genome assembly GCA_964550435.1 of uncultured Chitinophagales bacterium. Lineage (GTDB taxonomy): Bacteria > Bacteroidota > Rhodothermia > Balneolales > HLUCCA01 > UBA11400. The sequence continues at coordinate 85,173 of CAZJZI010000003.1, forward strand.
TCGGGGAATGCAGGATTTTGAATCAGATCCAGGAATACCGGAAGCATCTCATCGAAGTCTTCCTTGAGTATATTCATGGAAGCAGTACCGTTAGTTAAGCCAAAACCAGTTTCCATACTGGCAGCCTTTGCTTCAAGCAGTTCATTCAATGCTGTGTAGGATATCGATTCGGATCCACCACCTCGAATGAGCTGACCAGTCATTCCTGCTAGTCCGAATTTGTCAGCAGAGTCCATGAAAGACCCTGCGCGGATCAACATAGTCATCGAAATCAGTGGCAGTTCATCGTTTTCAACCAGATAGACTTTAATGCCATTTCGTAACTCGAATGTGGTTACATCCGGCATATTAAATGTATTGATCGGTGGGAATTCCAGCTGATCATGAGTTTTTTGTGCAAAAGCCGAGGTGCTTGCTATCACCATCAGCGTAAACAAAGATAAAATTACTTTTTTCATGTTTTTTTCCTGTTGATGGTGTTAATTGGATGCAGTTTCGGAGACATTCTCAATACGACCAACAGTGCGTTGATCTTTCACAAGATATTGTGTGGCAACCCGTTGTATGTCTTCTGGAGTAATGCTTTCAATGGTTTCGATGTCGGTAAACAGAGCTCTCCAGTCTCCTCTGAGGCCCTGGGTCAGGGCTATTAGCTGACCAATACCATCGTTGTTACCAAGTTGACGAAGCAAACTAGCGCGGCGGCTGGTTTTGACTCGCTCGAGTTCTTCAACAGAAATTCCATCGGTTTTCACTTTTTCAATTTCAGCATAAATCGCTGTTTCCAGCGAGTCCAGGCTGATGCCCTGATTCGGAACGGCATAGATTGCCATCAAATTGGTGTATTTTGAACCAGGGAAGCCATTAAGCCCTTGAAACCCAAGTGCAAGTTTTTGCTCATCGACCAATGATTTGTTCATTCTGGATGTACGACCTTCAAACAGAACCCCATTTAGTAAATCCAAAGCAGCTGCATCAGGATGGTTAATGTCTGCGCTCTTGTATCCTATTAACATTTGTGGTTGATTGCGTTCTTCGATAACAAAACGACGTTCGCCACGCTGTGCAGGTTCTTCTACATACATTGGAGGTGCCAGTTCGCCACGAGGTATGTCGCCAAGATATAATTCCGCGTATTCAATCATCTGTGCAGGATCTACATCACCTACGATGACTACGTGCATGTTGGTTGGGACATAATACTTCTGGTAGAATTCCTTTGCGTCGGCCATAGTTGTGGCTTCGATGTCCGATGGCCATCCAATGGTGTTGTCGCGATAAGGATGTGCGGTAAAGGCTACTGAAAGCATCTCTTCGATCAAACGACCAACAGGATTGGAATCAGTTCGTGTTCGACGTTCTTCAAAAACAACATCTTTTTCCACGTAGAACTCTCGTAGAACGGGATCCTTGAAGCGTTCTGCCTCCAAAGAGAACCATAGTTCAGCTTTGTTTTGAGGTAGTGCATAGAAATAAATTGTGAAATCGGCGCCAGTTCCGGCATTTAGTCCAACACCTCCCTGGAGGTCAATAATCTGGGAGAATTCGTTGTTAACCACATACTGTTTCGCCTCCTCTTCAAGCTCATTAAAGCGGGTTAGCAGGGAATCCTCTCGGGCCTGATCCGGACGAGGACTTCGTACTTCACGTAGCCACTTTGTATATGTGGCATCGATCTCTTCAAGAACAGGTTTTTCAGCTTCCCAATTGTTAGTACCGATTCGGGACGAGCCTTTGAATGCCATGTGTTCAAAGATGTGAGCGATTCCGGTGTTTCCCACTGGTTCATCTACAGCGCCTACATTTACGTAGGTCATAAAAGTCGCAACAGGTGCGACATCACGTTTTACAACAATAATTCGAAGTCCGTTATCCAGTACATGCTCAGTGACATTCTGTTCGAACGCCTCCAAACTCTGCGCCTGTAACGACGACATCCCCGGAAGAAGGCATGTAGCCAATAGCAGTATAGCCAGTTTTTTCATAGTTGAATGATTGGTTGGTTAGGGTTTGTGCAATTTCAGGATTACAAGCCCTAAATGCAGTATTATACTGCCTATTAGACTACACAAACTGTGCACAAACTATTAGAATGACAAATTAAATTTTCTTATGCTTGACCTGATTTCAACCGCATTATGACGTAAAAACAGTATCTTTGTTGCGTGTCAGATATTAAAACATATCAAAATATTCTTGCTATTGATGGTTCAACTCCGATTTGTACGGTAGCTCTCCGGGTCGGGGACCGGATTACAGTGATGCAAGAGATCGGAATGGGTATTCATTCTTCGGCCATTTTTACACAGATTCTAGAGTTATTGTCGGTTGAAAGCATCCACTTTAACCAAATAAATGCAGTGGTAATAGGTATTGGTCCGGGTTCTTATACCGGACTTCGGGTCGTTGCCAGTAGTATAAAAGGATTACTATTTCATAATAAGATTCCAACATTTGGTATTAATACGTTGGCTGGATTTGCGGCCTGTTCAGTTGGTAACTCCAAAGGAACCATTCATTCAATCATTGATGCCAGACGGAATCATCTCTATCACCAGACCTTTAATAAACAAGAAAATGGGGTAGTCGTTGCGGCATCTAAACCAGAATTGATTGAAATACCCGATCTATATCAAAGTCTAAAGGCAGGGGATGTACTGATTGGAACCGGAATTGAACGTTTGGATGCTAAGAAGTTGACACATATTGAGGTGAAGAATCCAGACCAGATAACTGCATCGGGACTGATTGCTGTATTCCAGAGTCACTTCACAACACCATCTGATCTGGTCGAAGCTATTGATCCAGCCGATTTTGAGCCGAAGTATGCCATTGAAGACTTTACTTGATCGCAGACAATACCCAGTCATTTCAGATTTAATTATACTTCGAACCCCACTTTTCTTATTTTTGGGAGATAATTAGTAACCAAAACAGAGTTTATGAGTTGGTTTAAACGTCAGGAATCGAATATCAATACAGAAACCCCAAAAGAAATGCCGGAAGGCTTATGGGTTAAAGTTCCGACTACAGGTGAGACGGTACATCGCCGGGAACTAATCGAGAACTGCTGGGTTGATCCTGCAAGCGGATATCATTTTAGTATCGGAAGCGCCGAATATTTCGAAATCATCTTCGACAACAATAAATTCGAAGAGCTTGGTCAGCACATCCAGCCTACGGATCCCCTGAATTTCGTTGATCGCAAAAAGTACGCAGACCGATTGGTTGAGACTCAGAAGAAAACGAAAATGAGTGATGCCGCAAGAGTCGCCGTGGGAAAAATAAACGGACTCGACCTGGTTGTTGCTTGCATGGATTTTCGTTTCATTGGCGGGTCAATGGGTTCAGTGGTAGGAGAGCGGCTTGCAATTTCAATAGACCATGCCCTGGAACACAAAATTCCGTTGATGATAATTTCACAGTCTGGTGGAGCCAGAATGATGGAGAGCGTCCTCAGTTTGATGCAAATGGCTAAAACATCAGCTAAATTGGCCCTGCTGGATAAAGCCGGTATTCCTTATATATCCTTAATGACGGATCCAACCACCGGTGGTGTTACGGCCAGTTATGCGATGCTTGGAGACTTTAACATAGCCGAACCCGGCGCCTTGATTGGCTTCGCGGGACCACGTGTCATTCGACAAACCATTGGACGCGACCTTCCCGATGGATTTCAGACGGCTGAATATTTGTTAGAACATGGATTTCTTGATTTCATCATTCCCAGAACCAAACTCAAACGTCGTCTGACTCGATTGCTGAAGCTGCTTCAGCATAAATACACAACCTGATTTATCCTATGAAATGGTGGTCATTCGTAGCTCTTGTGATTGGTGGAACACTATTGAGTGCCTCACCTGTACAGGCCGATGAACACATTAAGGGAAGATATCTTGTAAATAACTTCACTGCACGGCAGTATAACGCCGGAACCCAGAACTGGGATATGGTTCAGGATTCTAGGGGTGTAATCTATGTGGCTAACAGAAATGGTGTTCTTACATATGACGGATTTGATTGGTTACTAACTCCGAATTCTCTGGAAACACCACTTAGGTCCATTGCGATTACCGAAGATGATGTCGTCTATGTTGGATCCGTCGGCGAATTTGGAGTACTGGTAGCAGATTCCATCGGAAATCCTGCATATAAAAGTCTTTCCGGAAATCTGGATGATGTGATATCTGATGTTTGGGAGACACACACTACGTCTTCATACGTATATTTCGCTACTCGAAATCGAATTTACGTGTTGAATCGTCGAAATGATCGGCTAACATCAATAAATCCACCGCAGAATGGATTCCAGAGAAGCTTTAAGGTTCACAATAAAATCTATGTTGGGGTTTCGACCAGAGGATTGTATCAAGTTGATGGCGACTCGCTTGTAGCGTTGCCAGGTCTTGCCTTGTTGGGGAATGAAGTCGTAAACAGTGTGCTCGAAGCACCAGGGATTAATGGAAGTGAAGAAGGGATTTACATCCTGACGAATTCCAGGAAAACATTTCATTACGGACTCGACACTGCAGCATTAGTTCGGGTTGATGATGATGTCAGTTCGACTTTCAAAATTCCTGAGCAAACCTATCGTGCCCGAAATCTTCGAAACGGAGATTTTATGTTCGCAACATTGTCGAGCGGAGTAGTCATAACCGACTCAGCATTCAACATCAAGCACATTATCAACAGGGATCATGGTTTAATGGTAGACATGACATTGAATGTCATGGAAGATCGTGATGGGAGTATTTGGGCTGCGCTAAACAATGGTATATCAAGAGTAGACATGTATAATAACATACTCACGTGGAATACTGACAGTGAGTTCGCTGGTGGGGTGTTGTCTCTTAGGAAATACAAAGGAAGCCTTTTTATAGGAACCAGTAGCGGCCTTTTAAAAGTTGAAACCAGTGATTCTGTGAATCACGATGCCCTGACTGAGATTCCGGGACCAACGATCCAGATTTTTGATATGGAAGTTCTGGAAAACAGGAACGCTGAGTTACTGATTATCGCCGGATCCACAAACTTGTCATATTATGACGGACTTCAAATTAGACCTCTTATCGAGGAAAGTGTTTTCGTACTGACCAAGAGTCAACGTCAACCAGGGCGGTTTTACCTTGGACTTCGTGATGGTTGGGCGATTCTGGACGTGACAGTAAACCGGAATGGTAGGCTGTCCATACAAGATTATCAAAAATTTGAGATTCCACCATTTGAGTTTCGTTCAATCGAAGAAGATATTACTGGTGGTTTATGGCTTGGATCACGATTTCACGGTGTTTTCTATGTTCCAAGAGATGCTTACGAAACCAAAAACAGTCAATTGAAACGTGAAAGCATACTATCGTTGACAGAATCAAATGGATTAGCTTCCAATTCCGATAACTTCATAACCAAGTCCGAAGAAAAAATCATATTGATTGCGCCTAATGGGGTTTTCAATTTGACCTCGGAAGACTCCATAACGCTTACAGCGCACGATCAACTAGGTCATATACGGCTTCAAAACATCATACAGATAGAAAAAGGCTTTGAAAATCAGAGATATTTACTGAGTAATGGGGGACTATTCAGAGTGTCAAATCTTGGGGCCAATGGCGAGTCAGATGTGGTCAATTTATTACCATTTCTCAGACAAGAGCCGTTTAATGTGATGGAGTTTGTTGATTCATCCCAGATTTGGTTAGGAAGCTCGGATGCTCTTTTTAAAGTTAATTTAAAAGACTTCCCATTAAATCGAGAGAGGTTCCACACCATTATCCATGGCGTGTATCTTGACCAGGACTCTTTGGTATCGCGAAACATCATTGGTATTGATCGCGAATTGAGTGTTCCATTTGGCCGTGCCAACATAACATTCCAATTTGGATCAACACGTTCTATATACGGTTACACCCCTCGGTTTGAATCCAAACTTGAGGGATACGATGAAAACTGGTCGGGATGGTCTACCGAGAAAAACAGGACATATACGAATTTGACTAATGGTAACTATACATTTTTGGTGCGAAGTCTTGATCCATTTGGGAATGTCAGTGAAGTAGGACGTGTCGTTTTAGTCGTTCCCACACCTTGGTTCAAATCAATCGTTGCTTATATCATATATGCACTATTGTTAATCGCCATAACATATGGTTTTGTTCGATTTCAGACGAACCGAATTGCACGACAAAACAGACTACTGGAAAAGAGAGTCATTAAACGAACAGCCGAACTTCAGGTCGAAAAGCGTCGCCTAGAGACGATGAACGATAATTTGAAGGCACTGGATGAGAATCGGGATAAGTTTCTGAGTGTTGTAGCCCACGACTTACGGAATCCTTTAATGATTATCCGAAGTAGTTCTGACCTTATTGAAGAAGAGATTGATGACAAAAAGGCAATTTTAGAATTCTCGGGTTACATTCGTGACGCATCGGTCAAGATGCAGGATATTATCGAAAATCTGCTTGAAGACAGGGCTAAGAAAATCCGACTTCATGACGATATGCCTGTCATTGATATTAACCCGATTATTAGAAAGATTTGCAAAGAAAATGAAATATGGGCACAGTCGAAGAACATCGAGCTTAATTTAGAACTAAATAATGGTTGTACAATTAAAGCTGATTCCGCTCAGATTGGTGTTATTGTAGATAACCTGGTCTCAAATGCTATTAAATACTCTCCCCACGAAAAACAGATATTCATTCAACTGTCCAAAACAGATTCGTATATTGTTGAAATCACGATAACCGATCAAGGTCCTGGATTACTACCCTCTGAGATTCAAAAGATTGGCAAACCATCGGTCAAATTATCGGCCCAGCCTACGGGAGGAGAGTCAAGCTCCGGTATGGGGCTATTCATCGTCAAAGATCTCCTGCAGATCAATAATGGTGATTTAAGTATCTATTCTGCTGGCCGGGGCAAAGGCAGTACCTTTAAGGTTCTGTTTCCTTATGCTGAACTGGAATCATAGAGATAAATCCAGATTCTCTTCTCCCTTCTCTCATCTCTCGTCTCACATCTCTCGTCTCACATCTCCCGTCTCACATCTCTCGTCTCACATCTCTCGTCTCACATCTCTCGTCTCACTTACCCTAAGGTCATTTATTAAAATCTGCTCATTAAATTATTAAGATATCTTAATAAATATGACTGCTATGAAATTTCAATTGTTAAGATTTAAAATAATTTTAATAATAATTCCAGTACCAAAACAAGAGAGAATTAGCCTAAAAATGCCATTTTATATGCAATGGACGCATTTTATGTATGCATTAAGTGTGCTC
>CAZJZI010000004.1:0-80160 GCA_964550435.1 uncultured Chitinophagales bacterium
CTGGTGAAGATTCAACTGTGTATTTGCGTCCGGAGACTGCCCAAGGTATTTTCGTGAACTTTTTGAACGTGGTGAATACATCGCGTCAGCAGGTGCCATTCGGTATCGCCCAAATCGGAAAAGCGTTTCGTAACGAAGTCGTTGCCCGTCAGTTTGTGTTCCGTATGCGCGAATTTGAACAGATGGAAATGCAATATTTTGTGCGTCCGGGAACCGACGAAGAGGCTTACACACAGTGGCGCGACGAACGACTGAACTGGCACAAGAGCATCGGTATCCGCGAAAAAAACCTACGCTTTTTACCCCATCCACAGGACAAACTGGCTCACTATGCCAAAGCGGCCGAAGACATCCAGTATAACTTCCCAATTGGCTGGCAGGAAGTCGAGGGCATCCACAACCGAACTAACTTCGACCTGACTCAGCACCAGGAATTCTCCGGCAAAAAGATGGAGTATTTCGATGCCATCAATCAAGAACGTTACATTCCTTACGTGATCGAGACCTCCATCGGACTCGATCGTTGTACATTGATGGTTCTTTGTGATGCATATCGAGAAGAAGTTGTTGCCGGAGAAAAAGAGGGTACTCAGGAAACCCGCGTGGTATTGAAAATGCATCCAAAACTGGCTCCTATCACCGCTGGTATCTTCCCACTGATCAAAAAACCGGAACTCATGGAAGTTGCAGAAAAGATCAAAACCGAGTTGGCAGAAGATTACAAAGTGCTTCTCGACGAAAAAGGATCCATTGGTAAGCGTTATCGCCGTTTGGATGAAGCCGGAACACCGTTCTGTATCACGGTCGACTTCGACACCCTCGAAGACCAGGCCGTAACCATCCGCGACCGAGATACCATGCAACAGGTACGTGTTCCGATTGAACAATTAAGCACAATCATCCGTTCTAAAATCAAACAATGGACTCCGGAATCCTGATCTGATTCCTATGATATATCAGTTATTGTAAAGTAGAGTCAATACTAAATTTAGGGTTGACTTTAGATATAAATGTATACAAATTAAGTCACATAGTGTCCGTTGTACTAAATTTAGTTTGAGTTTATAAAAATACATTAGTTCAAGATCTGCGGATTTGTCAATCCTGCTGTCACAATTAGTGTCGAATAGCATAAGTATTTGGTACAGCATTAGTTATAATTCGTAACCTCTAATAATTACTGCCGTGGCTAGAAAAAGAAATCCCGAGATGAAGGGTATCAGTCGTATCGATGCGAAAGGCACACATGGATGGTATGTTCGTATTTACAAAAATGGTAAGACTTACTCCAAGCTATACTCTGATACAAAATATGGTGGTAGAGATAAAGCCCTCGAATTTGCCCAAAAGGCACGTAAGATCGCTCTCGACACCCTGAAAAGTCTTCCAGAAAACAATGTTCGCCGACTCGTTTCACATGATAAACGGAATAAATCTGGTATCATTGGTGTCAGCCGTACTACTAAAAAGAACGCCAAAGACGAGACTAGTGTCTATTACCAGGTGACCTGGTCACCGGAAAAAGGTAAAATCAAAAACCGCCAATGGAGTGTTCGCAAGTATGGTGAAGAAGAAGCGTTTCGTCGTGCTAAAGCATTCAGAGAGAGTGTAATGGTTCATATTTATGGTGAAGACTATTTGAATCAGATCAAAGACCGTCTAGACCAAAAAGGTATGGACATGATTCATCCCGATGAAGTGACACCACCAACGTCAGGTGAAGGCAAATAATCCGATTAAACATTGAATTCCGTATCTTCGTGGGATATGGAATCTAGTTTGAACGACAAAAGCGAGAATCTTACCGAAATCCAGCTGATAGTTCCGCCGGGGTACTCCGACCACACCCGGTTGGATAAGTACATCACGCAGTTTGTCCAGAATGCGACCCGAAATAAAGTTCAGGAAGGCATCCGCGACGGACTTGTGTTGGTTAATGGGAAACTCGAAAAGGCCTCTTACAAAATGCAGCCCGGTGATGTCATTGATATCACCCTGCCAAAACCACGTGCTCCTGAAGCGAAGGCAGAGGAACTGGATCTGGATATTGTCTTTGAAGATGAAGACCTCATTGTGGTCAATAAATCCGCAGGGATGGTGGTACATCCGGCATTCGGTAACTGGACAGGCACACTGGTGAATGGACTACTTCATCACACCGAACAACTTTCTGAGATAAACGACCCCGACATTCGTCCAGGAATCGTACACCGTATCGATAAAGATACCTCAGGTCTTCTGGTTGTAGCTAAGAACGATTTTGCACATGCTTTCCTGGCCGAACAGTTCGCCCGACACGACATCCAGCGAACTTACTGGGCGATAGTATGGGGGAGTCCCCCTGAATCTGGTTCATTCGATGCAAATATCGGTCGATCAAAAAAAGACCGGAAAGTTATGACTATAGTCGACCCGGAAGAAGGCAAAAGAGCAGTTACCCATTATTCTGTAAAACAATATTTTGATCACCTCGCTTTGGTCGAAGTAACCCTCGAAACCGGACGGACACATCAAATCAGGGTACATTTTGGAAATAATGGATTCCCGGTACTGGGTGACCGAACCTATGGAGGTGATTCAGTGCGATTTGGTCCAAATACCGGAGCACGAAAAACCATGTTCGAAAAGATCTTCCAGCACCTCGGAAGACAATGTCTCCACGCAAAAACACTTGGATTTATTCATCCACGTACCAAAGAAAAAGTTGAATTCGACTCAACTCTGCCCGGTGATTTCCGTGACGCCCTGAACAAACTGGAAACCTATTGCCAACCCTGATCCATGCCACGACTCGCATCCAAACAAAAGCGCAAAGATACAGCTACAGAGTTAATCGACAAGCTGTATCAGTATTACCCAAATCCTCATTGTGAGCTCAATTATACCAATGCATTCGAATTGTTGATCGCTACTATTTTGAGTGCTCAGTGCACCGATGTGAGAGTAAATATGGTGACTGAGACACTTTTTAGAAAATATCCAACACCTCAACACTTTGCAGATGCTGATTTGGCAGAACTCGAACAGGATGTCAAACCAACCGGATTCTATCGTAACAAAGCCAAAAGTATACAAGAAACGTCCCGAAGAATCATTGACGTGTATGGAGGTGAAGTTCCAAAGAATATGGACGATCTGTTGACGCTTCGTGGTGCTGCTCGTAAAACTGCGAATGTGGTCTTGGGAAATGCTTTTGGTATCAATGTCGGAGTGGTTGTAGACACACATGTTCGTCGTTTGTCAAATCGGTTTGGTCTAACCAACAAACAAGATCCAGTTAAAATCGAAAAAGACCTGATAGAGTTATTCCCGCAGGAAGAATGGACCAACATTTCTCATTTGATGATTCTACACGGACGTGCAGCCTGCAAAGCTCGATTCAGCAAAGCACCCGACCACGAAATCTGTGTGAACTACGGGGTAAATTGTGACTGTCAGAAGATGAGGTAAAGCGGTTGAGCGGGAAAGCGGGAAAGCGGTTGAGCGGTTGAGCGGTTGAGCGGTAAAGCGGTAAAGCGGTAAAGCGGTTGAGTGGAATATTACATGAAATTAAAAAATATTATGCAAGGACTCTTATAAACCCAACTCATATAGATATTACCATCTATAAAAAGGAATAATATGAGTTCAAATGCAAGTTTAGCATCACTAAGAGTCTGGAATGACTCTGTAGCATTTAGTCGATCAATTTTTAATGAAATTTCAACAATACCAAACTTCATCGTTAGATACCAGTTGATACGTTGCTTACTTTCAGTACCATCAAATATTGCTGAAGGTTATGGCAGGTACTCAAAAAAAGAATTTAGCCGCTATTTGAAAATTTCTCTTGGGTCATGCTATGAATTAATTACACAACTTGAAGTCATTCGTGGCTCGGACTTGTGTGTGAATATAGACATCGATAAAGTTGTTAAGGAAGCTAATTTAATTGGAGCTAGTATTACTGCTTTGATCAAATATCAAGAGAGATAACTGATTTTTACGTAGGTATATCACGCTTTACCGCTCAACCGCTTAACTGCTCTTCTTTATCTCCATTTTCTCTGCAAAATAATCGCAGAAGTCGCGCATATCTCCGGCAATACGCTCATCTGTGGTTGCACGTTCAAGCGTATCTGCCATAGTGACAAGCGTCTCATGGAAAAAGATTTTCATTTCATCTACGGTCATCTCACGCGTCCATAAATCCAGTCGGAGTGTATCTTTATTTTTACTGTCCCAAAGTGATAGAATCATCGCACGACACTCCGTGGCAGCATCCATCCCGGCATCGTCAGCCTCCCAAACTATTTTAGATGGAACATTCGCCTCATCAAGGTGGACATTAATTCTGACCTGTTTTTCCATAATACATCTCCATTTTTGCGTCAATTTGTGCCAAATATAAGGATAATTCAGCCAATACTTGTTTAAACACAAAATATTTTACCGTGAAATAAAACAATTCTGTGCAAGGAATAGCTGTAAACCGACTCTATATAGATACCTATCTAAATGAAGTCACATTGACGACAGAGCCTATCTGTCAAATCAATAAAGCAGTCCTATTCGTAGTCGGGGGTGAAACCCCGGCCACGACTTTTATCCAAGGAGGTCAAATGTATGTGTATAACGTTATTGCGGTTAACTATAAGGAAGCACTATTCAAGAATACGCTTAAAATGTCAAATTGGTACTGGTACGCGAGTGTTATTGCGTTACTTTTGGTACCCAATTCGGTCAGTGCCAGTAAAAATCCCAACGATATTTCGGTGAAATATTCCGATTACTACAGCAATTTTAATCAAATTTGGTCGGGTGACACCTCGTTCTATGAGATTTCTGAAGAGTCTGGAGCAAGGGAACTACATCAGGTGGGTGGAGAAACAAATGGTGCTAATATCATTTGCCGACCGTCGGATGTCGCCTTTGGGCAATGGGAATTCAGCGTAACGTTCGATGGATTTCAGACGAGTAACCAGAACCATGCCCTCGTTTGGATACAACGATCAGCCATAGATATTCCATACGGAATACTTGTTCGCATTGGCGAGAACGGAAGCATGAAACGCATCCGGCTCCTCGCCTCCGATCCCAACGGAACCACTACCGAACTCCTCGCCTCCGGCCAACCCCTTCCCGGCGACCTCACTACCGTTCATGTTCAACTTACGCGTACCCCGACCTCGCACTGGATGCTCCGGTACAGGTTCAACACCTCAGATCAGTGGCACTCCGATCAGGTAACACACCCCGCCGACCTCCACGCCCAGTCCCTGTTCTGTCTCGGCACTCGATTCACCCCTACCCGAGCCAACAAATTCAGGTTCGGTCCCATCATCACCTCCACCCACACCACATTCCTCTCCCACTACTCAACCCCTGCTCCCAACCAGCTTCATCTCCACTTCTCTAAGCCCCTGCCACCCGATGCCGGCTCCACAGCATCGGTGCAGATCGATGGATATACAGGCTCCGTATCCGCCTCCACCTATCTCAACACCTTGCGTCTTCGACTAAATCCAGCACCAGGCGGCGGAAACCGCCGCCTGGTCGTTTCAAACCTTTACGATTACGAAACCTCCATTTCTCCAATTAACATCACCACTCAAATTCAGTGGTTCGATGCTGCGCATCCACTCGATATCGTCATCAATGAGTTCACTCCACGTCCTGCAACGCCAAACGATGCCTTTATCGAATTACTCAACACCAGCGACCGATATATCAATATCAATAACTGGACCATCGGGCGCTCATCCACCACGCGGACCATTACCCATTCCCGCGCCGTTGCACCGGGAGACTTTGTGGTCGTGCAACGTGATCCACCTCCTGATCCACACAACGGCGAAGTGCACTTTATCGAAAGCTCCATATTCCCTATTGGAATGACTACCGACAAACTGTTTCTACGTGATGCTGATGGACAACTCATCGATAGTTTATATTATTCAACATCAATCAGCTCCGACTGGATTTCAGGAAAAAGCATCGAGAAAAAATCACCCACTTATGCCGGGATGGATCCTGAAAACTGGGCACAAAACCTTGCTACAAATTCAATGGGGACAACCAATAATGTCAACCCGTTAATATTCCATTCAGATTTACCCGAAATGGCGGTAAACATAACCGCCGATTCAATCGGTTTGCTTTTCGACAGATTTATTCAATGGAATTCTGAATCAAAGGCACTAATCGGTTCAGTACAGCTAGAATTGCCAGAATGGGACCCATTTACTTCAAACAAATTAATCATACCTAAACCGCATGATATCACACTCCACACGACCCAGATTACACTCAATTTGAATAATGTATTGTCCTATCAAGGTCAGTACACCTTTTCAGTACAACAAGAGTCGGCCCAACCACCTCGCCCGGAAGATCTGATACTGAATGAAATCCTCTATCAACCACTAAAGGACCGATACGCTACGTTTTCAGATCAATCACAATTCATCGAGATTCATAACACAGCACCATGGAAAATCAGTCTGAGGAATGTCATTATCCGGGATCCAATCGACAAGCATGGTCAGTTTTCGTCAATAGCTCCTGACAACCCGGAATTGTGGGCGATTGAGGGTAACGGGTTCGCACTTATTGTGCCTGATACCGCATCATCGATAGAAAACAGCCGGACAGCTCAATTCTTTGGACTTCTACCCGATGCCTCATGGGGCCATGTCCGCCGATCGGAATTATCACTGAATACCACTGGTAAACCAGTAATTTTATCACTGGCCGACGGAACAACACTCGATTCTATCCACTATTCTCCTGACTATCACAACCCTCTTTTGAGAGAGCAAAAAGGAATAAGTCTTGAACGGGTGGGTGGAGACATACCCTCGAGTCAGGCACACTGGACCTCAAGTGCTGATCCACTTGGCGCTACGCCGGGATTTTTAAATTCTGTTTCCATTTCAATCTCTGACCAGGAAGTTCAATCCGGATTTCAGTTTCACCCAAACCCGTTCTCTCCGAATCACGACGGAATCGATGACGTTATTGAGATTACTCTTTTTTCCGAAAACATTGACCGTTTTAGTCGAATTACCATCTTTGACTTGGGTGGAAGACGAGTAAAAACATTACTAAATGACGGACTGACTGGTCGAATTTCAAGTGTGATATGGGATGGTACCGATGAAAGAGGAATACTTTTACCGACCGGGATCTACATCGTTTTAGCAGAAAGCTACAATCCACAGTCAAAAAAGACTCAAAAGCATAAAAAACCATTGGTTTTAGTCCGAACCCGTTAAAAATCTTTTTCAATTAGCGTAGTTCTTAGTATCCTTGGTGAGTATCGAATCATATTTCCCAAATGAAACCAACCGAAACTGCCCCTATTGGAATTTTTGACTCCGGAATCGGAGGTATGACTGTTGTAAAATCGGTCATGAAGGAACTTCCCGGCGAAGACATTATCTATTTTGGCGATACTGCCCGGGTACCATATGGAACCAAGTCTATGGATACGGTTCGTGAATATGCTCTTCAAATCACCGATTTTCTACTCAAAAAAAAGGTGAAAATGATTCTCATTGCCTGTAATACGGTAGCAGCATCGGCCCGGCAGGACATCATTTCAAAAACGAATGGGATTCCCGTACTGGATGTGGTTTTGGCGGGAGCAAAAGTAGCCACCGAATCAACTATAAAACATAACCTGATTGGTGTTATCGGTACTTTGGCTACAGTCGGATCCGGGGCCTATGAACAGGCCATCGCAGCAATCAATAAAGATGTAAGTGTATTCTCAAAAGCATGTCCGCTGCTTGTTCCACTTGCTGAAGAAGGCTGGACAGACAATGACGTTGCCGAAAGAACCGTTGAAATTTATCTCGAAGACTTCCACCAAAAACCACTTGATTCTCTTATCCTGGGTTGTACACATTATCCGCTTTTCAAAGATACCATCCGGAAGGTAATCGCCAATCCTGGTACACAAATCATCGATTCGGCGGACTCTATTGCTTCTATGGCACATGAACATCTCAAAAATACTCACATGCTGAATCCCCGTCAGTCAGGGGGAAAATTTGAGTGTTACGTAAGTGACAAACCCCAACGCTTTCAGATTCTCGCCGAACGCTTCCTCGGTAAGGCTATCAATCGCGTTGAAGTTGTTAATATGAGATAGCTAGAGATAAGATCACAGTACACAGATACGGCCCACATAGGTCAGAATGGTAGGAAGTACACAAGCACCTATAGGTGCGCAGTCTACTGACGTATATCATGAGGAGCAGCCGAGTGAAAGGGGGTTTAAATTCTGGCGCACGAAGAGCACGAGATCAGGAAGGGCAGCATGAAGAAACTCCCCATACCCACTCCCCACTCCCTACTCCCTACTCCCTACTCCCTACTCCCTACTCCCTACTCCCTACTCCCCAAATTATAGTAACTTCGATCCTAGATTCGCCAAATCTGATCGTTCACCTTTTTCAAGTGTTACGTGTGCGTACAAAGGATTATCCTTCACGCGATCAATCAGATACGAAAGTCCATTACTTTGTGAGTCCAGGTATGGCGTATCAATCTGAAACACATCACCCGTAAAAATTATTTTGGTGTTTTCTCCAGCCCGGGTAATGATAGTCTTAATCTCATGTGGTGTAAGGTTTTGCGCCTCAACTACGATAAACATGATATTAGAAATACTTCGACCACGGATTTGTCCTTTTCGCTATACTGATTCTTGATGAAACTGAGGTTATCCCAAAGTGGCTGCATATAAGGATTGATCTTCGACTTGATATCACCAGGAAGATATCCAATGTCTTTGTTGCTAAGTGGTACAATGGGTCTGGCCAGGTAAATCTGGCGATAGTCACGTCGCAGCTCAAGTGCTCCGGCAAGTGCAAGTAACGTCTTACCGGTTCCCGCTGATCCACTGATGCTGACCAGTTGCACATCCGGATTCATAATCGCATGAAGAGCAAAGGTCTGTTCTGCATTTCGGGGCTTGATACCGTAAGCCATATCCTTATTGACCCGCTCAAGACGCTTTTCACGTCCGTTATAATATGCCAGGGCTGAATTAGATTCGCATTTCAGTACGAAATACTGATTGCAGTAAGGTTTGAAATCCAGTATATCATCAATTTCAACATACCCTTGAGCATATAAAAGATTGATTATCTCCGGATCCGGCACATTCAATTCCGATTTACCGGAATATAAATGATCCACATCCTTGATCTTACCCGTTTCGTAGTCTTCAGCATGCAAGTTCATCGCACGCGCCTTAAGCCGGAGGTTGATATCCTTGGTAACCAGCGTGATTTTCTTCTTTGGTTCAGACTGAGAAAGTTTCATGGTCGCATTCAGAATGCGATGGTCATTTTTTATTCCGCCAAATAGTTTGGTTGCATCTGGAACCGACTCCTCATCGACTAATACCTTTAATTTACCGTGAGTAGCCCCGTTTAAAGGAATCCATCGCTGCATCAAATCTTTATGGGATAGCTTATCCAAATTCCGGATAAACTCACGGGCATGGAAATTGTTAACCGTATTCCCTTTTTTGAACTGGTCCACTTCCTCTAAAACAGTCACAGGAATCGCCACATCATGCTCCTCAAAGTTGAAAATGGCATCAAAGTCGTGAAGGATTACCGAGGTGTCCAGTACAAAGATTTTCTGCTGCTTTTTTGGCATAAACCTACTCCATTTGTGTTTGATAAGGGATAAGAGACAAGTGTAAAGAGAAGGATTGGCATTCCCTCAACCCTCGTCCCTCATCTGTATTCTGATTTTACCGTTCTCTGCTCGCCGCTCGCTGCTCGCAATTCTAAATACCCCTATTGCTGCTGCAACACCCGCGTTCAGG
Source organism: uncultured Chitinophagales bacterium (assembly GCA_964550435.1). GTDB lineage: Bacteria > Bacteroidota > Rhodothermia > Balneolales > HLUCCA01 > UBA11400. Next base: position 9,830 of record CAZJZI010000004.1, read on the forward strand.
CTCTCAACCTGATCTGAGTGTCCATCTATAAATACTTTCTGATAGCCTTGTGATCTGAGTTCATCAGAAACTCCGGCTCCTTCGTTACCAACAACCAAAATCACTTTTTGACCCGGAATCCATTGCTGCATTGAAACGGCACCGGCACCCAGGTCCAGTAAAGCCACGTTCCAACAGTTTTTGGCAAATACAGGTAACGATGACTCCAAATTACATGTCACATGAGGCACGACTTCGAGTCCACCAGCAGTACTACGAACGACTTTCGGATTGTAATAGTCAACAGTCCCGGATCCAAGCAGGAGCCCGGATGCTCCGAACCAGGCAGAAGTTCGAATAATGGTCCCTAAATTTCCTGGATCCTGCAACCCATCCAGTGCCAGAATAAATCCATTCTCAAGCCTCAACAGCTCATCAATTGCTACTTCGGATGCCATTTTACACACAGCAAGCACGCCCTGGCTCTGATCCGTGTCACTAAGTGATGAAAAAGTGGGCTTATCTGTAGTGTAAACGGTGTTATTGCTAAAAATGGACGAAATTTCGATTCCTTCCTGCAAAATCACACACTCAATTTGAACAGAATCAGACTTGATAAGTTGCGACACGGTTCTTAGCCCTTCCGCAAGGTAGAGCCCGTACTTTTCCCTGTATTTTCGCTGAGCCAGCTTCCGGTAAGTGGTAATCTGGTTTTTGCTCAGATGATCAGGCACTGTTCTCCATCATTCAAAGGTGTAGACACTTTAGCGTCGTAACACGAGTTGTCTGTTTGAAGAATGTAATAAGTTATTTGCGGAAAATGAACATCAGGTTCATAACTAACATTAATTTAATGTATGATTTTTCTGATGTCGTTATTAACCGTGAACATAAACTGTCAACGCAGTATCTTGGTGCATGCAAACGATGACTCGTAACCCCCGATTTGTAGTTTTCTTACTGCTGATGCTACTTGGCATCGGGAATGAGTCTTTTGCTCAGGGATTATCCGGTAGCACAGGATTTTCCAGACAGTTGGATGCCGTACAGCTTCGCACAAATGCAGAACTCAACTACTCGCTTTTGGGCTTGCAAATCACCGGACGAAACCAAAATACGGCCAGGTATTTTCTTTTCGACAACGAACCACAGAACGTGCAAAAAGAACACGATTCACAGCTTTCGTTGTTGTATCCCATTTCCGAAAAATTGGCAATTACATCCGAATTAAGGTCGTTTACATTCACTAATACTGGACTAAGACAGGATATTGGCCTGGTTGGATTTTCATATTCTATACCTGAAATTGGCGTCATTAATCCGTCCATTGGATTTATGCGAGACAAGCGTAGCGATCTTCTGGACGACGGCTTTGCCTGGTCACTGAACACACAACTGAATAATTTCGACTTTGGGGACACGCAAATTGAACCGTTTGTACGGGCTGAAGTTTCTTACATCGACCCTCGACGTTTCGTGACTACCCGTTTTGGTGCTAAGACCATGTATTCAGTCGAAGATCTGCTTGATATGCGGTCAGATGTATGGTTTGGGAACACCCGACGGGACAGTTATCAGGCTTCCAGTTTACTGAATCGGGCTGAAAGCAATTTTCTGGAATCTATTGACAATGACACAACATTTGCCGCTGTAACCTTGGAATTTCCACTGTTGCAGAGCTTGCGGGCCCGTGTTGACCTCACCGGACTCAACAATGTGCGTCGAATCCAGAATTCAGCCCTTGGAAACGATCCAGATATCCTTCTTTTCGATTCCAGAAGCCTTCGTCAACACCTCGACATTACCTCATCGATCACATATCCAACCCGTCGAATGCGACTGAATGCCGGATTCACATGGTCAGCCCAGGTACGCGAATCTCGGTTAATCAACACCGAAGGTCTTCCATCAGATCAGGTTCGCCGAAGGACAGAGATTCTTGAGAATTCAAACTTTACACAGTCGAGATTTGAATTATTCACCAATAATGAAATTCAATTTACATCCAGGTATAAACTTGGACTCAATTTTGCATCGAGTATACTTCGGTACGACACCCCGGAAATAAATAAAGATAATCGCGATGAATTTGCATTGCTCTTCAGAATCAGGAATGATTTAAAACTCTCGGAAAATCTGAGTTCATCAATTTTACTGGCCGGCGAAGCCTTTCATTATGTATATCTATTTGCCGAGCGGAGCATAGAAAACAACTGGAGGAGGTCAATTCGATTGCTTCCAGAACTCGTCTGGACCCCGACTCCCTACTTTACCATGACCAACTCATTCCTGGTCCGGGCAAACTACACCGTAGAAGATTATGAGCTCATGGGAAGACAAAAAAACGACCAATCTGCGCGGGAACTGGCACTTTTTAGTGCTATAGATTATGATTTTGCACCTGAATGGACATTCAGCTTTGATGCTTCCCGTAGTGAGCTACGTATCGGTAAACTATATTGGGAAACCTTCCAGGAAACTCCAATCGATACGTTGGTGTCGTATGATTTTCAGGGAACCTTCAGCAAGCGATTTGGCACTCTTACGATATCTTCGGGTTTGAGGTATTTTCGTAAACTTGACTTCCTGCAATCGGCCACCGTTCAGATTGTAGCCGAACAGAATGGCAATATGGTCAGAATGACACGCCTGGGTACCGGACAACAAATAACCACTCAAATTGGACCATTGGTAACAATTCAAATGCCATTTCTGTCCAAAAATGAGCTTTTCATAACGGGTTGGTACCAGGTACAACGATCATGGAGGCGACTCTATATCGAATATCCTGAAGAATATCGGAATGAATTCCGTCGGGCTGAGCGTATGACGAACCGGCGGATATTCCCAAACATCGAAATGGTCGCACGCTTCGGATTTTAGACCTAAATACTCCTTCAATCATAACTAGTGACATATTTTGAGTCTGTTTCTTTCGGGGTAAGACCGTATCTTAGAGGGCGAAATTATTACTTCAACTTATTAGCAGAATTACTTTTATGGATTTTTTAAAGCGACTCGGCATCGAAGCCGAAAACGCCGGTACTACGACCGGTACTAAAATGCTGAAAACTGACTCAGCAACACTCATAAAGTCATACTCTCCCATCGACAATTCTTTCATTGGATCTGTGTATTCAACCACTGAGGCAGAGTATGAGCAGGTAGTATCAACTGCTCATGAAGCTTTTTTAACCTGGAGAATGATGCCGGCTCCTCAGCGTGGTGAAATCATCCGTCAGATTGGTGATGCTTTACGCGCAAATAAAGAAGACCTTGGACGACTGGTATCCCTTGAAATGGGGAAAATTCTGCAAGAGGGCCTCGGAGAAGTTCAGGAAATGATCGACATTTGTGACTTTGCTGTTGGACTCTCACGTCAGCTTTACGGTTTGACCATGCACTCCGAGCGTCCGAATCACCGCATGTACGAGCAGTATCATCCCCTCGGAGTTATCGGTGTAATCTCTGCCTTTAACTTTCCAGTGGCTGTATGGAGCTGGAATGCGATGATTGCTGCTGTATGTGGCGATACCATCATCTGGAAACCATCTGAAAAGGTACCGCTTTGCGCTGTAGCCTGCCAGAATATCATACAGGATGTGTTACGTAAGAACAATCTTCCTGAAGGTATCTTTTGCATGATCAATGGCGACCGTACCGTTGGTGAGTGGATGACCAAGGACAAACGAGTCCCACTTGTTTCTGCCACAGGATCTATTCGCATGGGTAAGCAGGTCGCTCAGGTAGTAGCAGCCCGATTGGGTCGATCACTACTGGAACTTGGTGGGAACAACGCCATCATCATTTCTCCTGATGCTGATATTGAAATGGCTGTTCGTGCTACCGTATTCGGTGCAGTTGGTACTGCCGGACAACGTTGTACTTCAACCCGTCGATTAATTGTTCACGACTCAATTTTCGATCAGGTCAAAGATCGCCTGGTTAGCATCTATAAGAACATCCGCATCGGCGATCCGCTAAAAGAGGGTACGCTTGTAGGTCCGCTGATTGACGAAGGTGCCGTGAATAGCATGCAAATCGCTCTTGAAACACTGAAAAAAGAGGGTGGAGAAGTAGTCTATGGTGGAGAAGTAGTCTCTGGCGAAGGTCTTGCCAGCAATAACTATGTCCGTCCGGCAATCTGCATCGCAGAGAACCACTATCACATTGTACAGGAAGAAACCTTTGCTCCGATTCTTTATCTGATTCGTTACAACGATCTCAGCGAAGCTATTGGATATCAAAACGGAGTCGTTCAGGGACTCAGTTCGGCAATGTTTACCTTGAACATGCGCGAAGCCGAGACATTCCTGAGCCACATGGGATCAGATTGCGGAATAGCGAATATCAACATTGGTACAAGCGGTGCTGAGATTGGCGGAGCATTTGGTGGCGAAAAAGAAACCGGTGGTGGCCGCGAGTCGGGATCAGATTCCTGGAAAGTATACATGCGTCGTCAGACCAATACCATCAACTGGGGATCAACTCTTCCGTTGGCACAGGGTATCAAGTTTGATGTTTAATTGAGTCCCGGGAGTGTTGTTCCGGTTGGATTATAACAAAAAGGTGAGATGGGGCTAGGTCCGGTCTCACCTTTTTTAAATTCAGAGAAAGGGACAAGGGAAAAGGGAGATGTGGGGGGCAGGGGTCAGGGGCTTAGGATTGGCGCGTGATATCAGCGTGGAGTGCTTCAAGGCGATGCATGAGTGTTTGAGTCATGGATACATGTTCGGGTTTCATGAGTACGCTCCTGAGGACCGTCGTGGTAGGGGAAGTGATGTGGAGCGAAGGCCAGAGCATGGCCAGGGTGGGGGACGGAATTTTGTACAGACTCACGAATAGAGTGTGATCTCGGGACTGCATACCTTCATGAAAAATTGCCTCTGATAGGCTGGAAACCTCATCCGTGGTAAGTTTTTCACTTTGCACTAATGGAGCATACACCACGATATCCAGCTGTGGATCTTCAATCAAATGATAATTGTCGCTTTTTGAAATCAAATTGGCAAAGTTCAACGCTGCAATCCTGCAATCGCGCATCACCGATTCCATAAGTCCGCCCAGATTCAAGTCAAAGACCTGAATCGTTGCCCATAATGCAGCGGCAGCGGCCCCAGCACGAGAACATTCCAGGCTTATTTCACCCAAATGTAGCTCCTCTGAAGAGAAATAGGTGTAGGGTGAATCGTGTTTATAAAACCTTCCAACGGATGGATCTCTGAACAACACACAACCACATCCATAGGGTTGTAATCCATGCTTGTGCGGATCCACGACCAGACTATCTACCTTCGAAACCAATTCCCAGGCCGTATCGTCAATCATGCCCGCCCGCGCCAGCAACGCAAAATACCCTCCGTATGCAGCATCCACATGCACCCGCACACCTGCCTCCATACATACTTCCAAAATCTCTCGCAGTGGCTCGACACGCCCCAGGCCAGTCGTTCCCAACGTCACAACCACAGTCCCAATATCCAAAATCCTATCCCTGAGCACATTCAGATCCCAATTACCAAAGGCGTCGACCGGAATCTCGATACCCTCAACCCCCAGAACCTCACACATCCTCGAATGAGTGTAATGCGACTGCGACGAGTATCCAATAGCCTTGCCTGGATGAGAGTTGCGGGCAACCCACAACGCTTCCAAATTTGCAATGGTACCGCTGCTGGTCAAATGCCCCAAAACCGGACCCTCAAACCCGAACATGCGCGCCATAACAGGAATAACTTCCTTTTCCATCTCCGAACTCGGCGGACCACCATCCAGTGCGTGGTTATTTGGATTGATCAACGCTGTCAATGCATAAGCAGCCCAGGCAATTTCATGCGGAGGTTTGAGCATCTGTCCGGCATATATCCCACTGCCAAATGGATAATTTCCTTTCAATCGATCTGCCAAATCCAAAAGAGCCTGCTTCGAACGGTTTACCACCACATCGCCATCCACAGAACCAGTCCTCCCCGAAGGCCAGGAATTCAGCCATCGCTCCAGCTCAGCAATCGGTTCGCGTAACGAGTCAAGTGGTGACTTCCCTAACATCTGCGCGCCTTACAAAAACCGGTAATTAAAGCCAATCGATATCACCTGCTTGACCTGAAGCTCCTTGGTGATGTTGTCATCATATACCATGGCAAGTTGCAGGTTGGCCGAGAGATAGGAATTGATTTTACCCACGATTTCATTTGTAAATCGAATGGTCGTACTGTTTACGGGTCTCAAATAATTCGTGAACGTTTCGACCTGTGAGGATAAATTTACGTTGGTTGCGATATCACGCTCCACCTTCATCCCAAGTGAAATACCCCCTTCATTCATGATTGTCTCGCCCGGTTTCAGATTATACACAGTCGATAGGGTTGTATCTACAACAATGGTCTGCTTGAGTGAAATACCCATATCGAACTGGAGTCCGGGCTCAGGATTATATGCAAAACCCACGGTTTCAACCAAATATCCGGGAGCCATGAATTTTGAAATCACATTCACATAATTTTTGTCAAACCCTTTGTCGAACTGAGTATTGAAATTCAGTTGAGCAATGAGTGAAAAACGAGGGTCATCGAGAAGGTATCTGTATTGGTTTCGAAGACGGATTTCATCGTCTGTCTTTCGATATTCATTTCCCTCGATACGAGCCTTACCATATTTCAGATTTGAGCTACTGGTAAGAATATGACGCTCTTTTTTATACTCCACTTCAAATCGGGCTGTAGAAGATGCCGCAATGTTATTGACTCCCCCCTGTGACCAGTTTCGAAATGAGGCTTGTGTACCGTTCAATGTAAACCATCCGCTCATATTCAGTGGATTGACCACCGAGTCAGCCGGAGCTTCCTGAACGGTTTCATCATTGTGATTCAGTTTGGGGGATGCCATTGCTGGAGTTGATATAGCAATTCCAATAATAGTTAAAACTATAATAAATAATGATATATGATATTTTATTGCCATAGAATTCTGAAACATTTTTCAAATTTAATAGTGATCAAGTTGAATACTAAAAGGTTTTAGTCAGAGATTCCCCACATTACCTCTAACCACATCATTGGATTTAAAAACTACGTGTTCATCTTCCGGACAGAATAACATTTTCGGGAGTATTTTCTCCATCGAACGTTACTTCTACATGTTCCTGGAATTTTGTAGGCGACACGAGTCCAACGAAATCAGGTTGAATCGGATAAATGCGATGCCCTCTGTCTATAATGACAGCCACCCGAAGTCTGGATGGATTTCCTTGATCCAAAACGGTTCTGACCGCCTTCATCATCGTGGAGCCACTAAATAGAACATCATCGACCAACAAAACGACAGAGTTTGGTTTCAAAAGTTGCTTCCATTCATCATATATAGCGGATTCGTCGTTCACCTCCAGAGGTAAACAAAGAATTTCTGTATTAAGAGAAGCAGAAACGTGACTTGCGATGACTTGTGCGACATGATATCCACGTATATTCAGGCCCAAAACAAGGAGTTCCTTACTTCCTTTGAGGTCCTCAATAACTTGCATTGAAATGCGTTTGAGCGCACGCGCAAGTTGTCCGGATTGCATGATTGATTCGCCTGCAGAAACCATAGACATGGTTACTGGAACATGGATTTGATGCTACCCCAGGTTCGTCGGACTGCCGAGGTTGTATACTGTACCTGAGCAGTAATTTCTCTGGAGGTGTTGTCTTTGTGCTTAACTTTCAGCTTGTACTCGGCAATAGCCTGTGTCTCGCCGTTTTTGTACACATCAGAGTCAGTAAACTGAAATTCCTTTTTACCTGAGGCAATGATTGCATCGGTAATCTCAAGTTTGTGAATCAGGACCCAGTTACTGGAATTCATCTTGCGCTCGAGTTCAAATTGGGTTATTGAACTCATATCCGAAAGCTTCCATGTTGCCACAATCTCATTGAGATTAACCCCCTCCTGAACTCTGAATTCAAGCTGGTAGGTTGTTGTAGCCGCCGCAATAAATATTACGGGAAGCAAAATAAGTAAAAAGATTCTTGATCTCTTCATATTTAACGCGTTAGTATTCAATGATAAAAACAATTCAATTAATAAACCACTTAATTTTTTTCATGTTGGGCGAAGAATTGCACCCTAAAACACCTTAACATACGTTATACGGATAAAGGCAGATTTAGTGCCGAAGAATTGATCAATAACAATTAATCTAAATTAGTATTCAGGAGTAAAAAATGACAACAAGAGGTTGGGCAACTTTAATCGGAATAGCAGGAGCATTTGCTGGTGGTGTTATCACTGGGATGTTGTATTCCCCAAAATCTGGTCGTGAAAATCGTGAAACCATCAAACGTGGAGCCACTGAGGCTACTCACAAAGTCAAAGACGTAGCTCGCGATCTCAAAAAGAATTTTCCGGATCTTTACGAGGCAACTGGATCGTTTAAACTCAGTGACGAAGACGTTTTGGCTAATCAGCGATAATCGTTCGTTGATTTCCATTGGTTTTTGAGTTGTTGAAGTTATAGCGGTCATAGTAACCAGATTTTTCGTCATGTAATCTGGCATAAAGGCTATTCATCAAAACGGAGGGTCTATCCGTGAGGGAACTCCTTTTTCATCAAATTTGGGTTCGATTCGCACCCGAATTTCGTCATCTCTATACTACCTACAACGAACACGTTGAAATCATTAATAATGGTAATTTGAATTTTGGTGACGGTCCCGATTTCCATCTTGCTGCGATCAGGCAAAATGGTCTGTCACATTTTGGAGATATCGAATTACATATTCGCTGTAAAGATTGGTATATACATAATCATCATCAGGATGCAGCCTACAATTCAGTAGTTCTGCATGTAGTTCTGGATTCCAAAGGCGCAGAACCCGTGCTTCGTCAGGATGGGACAAAAGTTCCAACAGTTGTAGTTGGAAATAAAATTCCGTCGAAGCTATTGAACACAATCAGAGAGACTGTTGGTCAGAACCAACTTAGCTGTAAGAATCTCATCCGCAACATCTCTCCCATAGTTGTAGAAAAACAACTTGAGATAGCTGCTGAATTATATCTGGACCAAAAAAAACAACAGGTTCTCGATGATTACGATTCAGGTTTACCCCCTTCTGAAGCATGGATGAAGATGGTATTCATCGCTTGGGCCCGAGGACTGGGAATTCCTGCAAACACGTATCAATTAGTCGATCTGGCAGCAATGATGTGGGCAGGTAAAGATTTAAGTGACAAATCTGCGCTCAAGAAAAAAATTAAATCCATTCCCTGGGACCATAGCGGAAGCAGACCTGGCAACAGACCTCAGATTCGCTACCGACAACTTCAACATCTGCTTCACGAACTGAACCATGACACGTTCAGGTCATTTGTGACTGGTGATCCTAAATCTGTTTTTGAGTTCTTTGATACGCCGCATTTCGGAGGGAAAGGTAGACGAACCCTGCTATTATCGATTGTGGTCGCTCCTGCACTTTGCATATTATCTGACATCATAGGTAAACCGGAATTCAGAACTGCTGCGACAGAACATTGGAATAATGTAGGTTTTTCGGCGCCCTATTCCATAAAACATCCTTTCAAAAAAGCAGGAATCACTTACTTGAAAGACCACCATAGTCCAGGACTTGTCTATCAGTATAAACACTTCTGTAAAAACAGATCCTGTGATGGTTGTTTGATATTTAAAAATGCAGTTGGGGGTTGACTTATCCCGATAATGTTCCTAATTTTGGTATCTGTTAAAAAAACTAGTATTGCCCGGTCGTCTAAAGGCAGGACAGCGGTTTTTGGTACCGTACGTGGGGGTTCGAGTCCTCCCCGGGCAACATCTATAATAACTATCAAAAAAGGATGTATCTCACGACACATCCTTTTTTTTACACTTAAACCCTCAACAAGCTCTTGGAACAGCCACTTGCTATATTCGCGGGACGCAGCAATATTGCCCTTGCTCGTGCTATAGCCGAGAAATATGGCACTACGTTGGGGGAAGTCACTATCAAGGCATTTTCGGATGGGGAGTTGTACGTAAAATATCAGCAAAGCATTCGTGGAGCCGATGTGTTTATCGTTCAATCAACTCCACCTCCAAGCGAAAATATCATTGAGTTGCTGCTAATGATCGACGCTGCTAAACGTGCATCTGCATACCGTGTCACAGCGGTCATCCCATACTTCGGATATGCACGTCAGGATCGAAAGGACCAGCCAAGGGTTTCGATTGCATCTAAACTGATGGCCAATATTCTGACTACTGCCGGTACCGATCGTGTTCTTACCATGGACCTTCACGCACCACAGATTCAGGGTTTCTTTGACATCCCACTCGATCACTTATATGCGAGTAGTATCTTCATTGATTTCTTCAAATATAATCCGATGGACAACCTCGTGGTTGTTGCTCCGGATGTAGGTAGTTTGAAAATGGCCCGTTCATACGCCAAACGGCTGGGTGCAGGTCTTGCTTTTGTTGACAAACGCCGCCCACAGCAAAATGTAGCCGAAGTGATGAACATCATCGGTGAGATCCAGGATAAGAATATTCTTCTGGTTGATGATCTCATCGATACTGCTGGCACTATAACAAATGCTGCTTCGGCATTGCGTGAACGAGGTGCCAAGAAAATTATAGCGGCTTGTACGCACCCGATACTTTCGGGTCCAGCATTTCAGCGCATCGAAGATTCTCCGATCGATATGATGCTGGTAACCGATACAGTGCCTCTCAAACGTCCATCGCCGAAACTAAAAGTTCTGAGCGTGGCCGAAATCTTCGCTGATTCCATTCGTCGAATTTATACCGACGATTCTATCAGCACCCTTTTTGATGATTAACCTTTACTAGTAATACCATGGAAAAGCCAAATATTGTTGAACTTAAAGCTACCTCGCGTGCCGTAGAAAACGGAGTCGAAGAGCTTCGTAGCCAGGAATTGATTCCTGCCGTAGTTTACGGACCAAAACTCGAGGGTAACCTGCACATCAGCGTTCCTGTACTCGAAGTCAATCGTTTGCTGAGCGTTAAAAACTTGCAGTTCGTGAAGCTTGTTTTCGACGACGGCAAAGCTATCGACACCATTATCAAAACCAGCCAGTTTCATCCGGTTACCGATCAGGTACTCCACGTTGACTTCCTGGCTCTGGACAAACAAGTTCCAGTTACAGTAACGATCCCAATTCGTCTCAAAGGGACTTCTCCTGGTGTTGTTGAAGGTGGTCGTCTGTATCAATCACTACGTAAACTCAGCGTAAAAGCACTTCCAAGTGATCTTCCAGCTGAACTTACACTCGATATCAGTAAACTTAAAATCGGTCACAACCTTAAAGTTCGTAGCCTTAAACTCGGTGGAATCACTCCATTGATGTCTCCAGATCGTACTATTTTAGTTATCCGTCCTCCAAAAGGTGGTAAAGCTAAAATCGTAGAGTTCGAAGATGAAGGCGAAGAGGTAGCTGCTGCAGAAACTACATCTGAGGAGAACGCATAAGGCGTTCTCCCACAAATTCTGTGGTATGCCCTTAATCGTAGGACTGGGAAATATTGGTGAAGAATACATGGGGACCCGGCACAATGTCGGGTTCGACATTATATACCACCTTGCAGATACCCTTTCCATCGATCTAAAACCAGGAAAAGGTCCGTTTTACGTCGCTGAGGGGCGACACAAGGGTCGTCAAACCATTCTCATCACTCCCACTACGTACATGAATAACAGTGGATTGGCAGTTTCGAAAGCGCTAAAATATTTCGATATTCCACTGTCTGAATGTCTTGTTTGTACAGATGACATTAATTTGCCTCCGGGGAAGATTCGGTTACGTCCTTCTGGGCGTGATGGCGGACACAACGGTCTGGCAAGTATCATCGAAATAGTACGCTCTGATCAATTCCCTCGCCTCAGGTTCGGGGTCGGGAGCAATTTTTCGAGAGGACATCAGGCTGATTACGTTTTGTCACCGTTTGACGACGAAGAACAAGAATTTATAGCCAAAGGTATAGATCAAGCGCATGATGCTGCACTTTGTTTTATACGTGAAGGAATTGTTCCGGCTATGAACAGATACAACTAATGCATCAAACCACTAACCAACTACAATCATAATGGAAAATCTGATTTATCTGATTCCAGCAGCAGGTCTCCTCGCTCTGTTGTATACCTACATCAAATCGGCGTGGGTTGCCAAACAAGAGGTCGGAACCGAGAAAATGGCGAAGATTGCCGGTCACATCGCTGAAGGAGCTATGGCTTTCCTTCGTGCCGAGTATAAAGTCCTGGGAATTTTCGTAATCGTTGTTGCCGTTCTGCTCGCTGTTCAAGGTAGTACTACCGAGAACTCATCGCCACTTATCGCACTTTCATTCATAGTTGGAGCCCTGTGTTCTGGCCTTGCCGGATTCATCGGTATGAAAGTTGCTACTAAAGCTAACGTTCGTACAGCAAACGCTGCTCGTGAAAGCCTTGGTAAAGCCCTCGAAGTAGCCTTCACTGGTGGTTCTGTAATGGGACTCGCAGTAGTAGGACTCGGTGTTCTTGGTCTAAGTGTCCTGTTCATTGCTTACTCTAACATTTTTGGAACCGAGAGCATTACTAACGTAAATCAGGTTATAACAGTAATCACCGGATTCTCATTCGGTGCATCATCCATCGCACTATTTGCTCGTGTAGGTGGAGGGATCTATACCAAAGCTGCTGACGTAGGAGCTGACCTTGTTGGTAAAGTAGAAGCGGGCATCCCAGAAGATCACCCACTCAATCCAGCTACTATCGCTGACAACGTAGGTGACAACGTAGGTGATGTTGCCGGTATGGGAGCTGACCTTTTTGAATCATTTGTTGGGTCTATCATCGCTGCGATGGTACTTGGTGCCGTATTCATGGTTCTGCCGGAATTCGGTGTTAATCCACTTGCTGGAGTTATGTTACCTCTGTTCCTGGCTGCAACAGGTATTGTGATTTCTATCGTAGGTACTTTCTTTGTGAAAGTTAAAGAAGGCGGTGATCCACAAAGAGCTCTGAATATCGGTGAGTTCGGTTCCGCCGGTATCATGGTAGTTGCTTTCTACTTCCTGATTACCTGGATGCTTCCTGAAACATGGTCATACACTGACCCACTTTATGGAACTACCAAAGAGTATACAGCACTCGGAATTTTCTTCGCGACCATCATAGGTCTGATCTCTGGAGTACTCATCGGTATCGTTACTGAGTATTACACCGGATACGGCAAAAAACCAGTTTTGGGTATTGCCCAGCAGTCTTTGACGGGTTCTGCAACTAACATCATATCAGGCCTTCAAGTCGGTATGATGTCAACAGGTATCCCAATCCTGATCATCGCTTTCGCTATCATCGGCTCTTTCGAATTCGGAGGACTTTATGGTATCGCGATCGCAGCTGTAGGTATGCTCGCGAATACTGGTATCCAGTTGGCAGTCGACGCTTACGGTCCGATCTCAGATAATGCCGGTGGTATTGCTGAAATGTCTGCACTTCCTAAAGAAGTACGTCAACGTACCGACCGTCTCGATGCTGTAGGTAACACTACCGCAGCTATCGGTAAAGGGTTCGCTATCGGATCTGCTGCTCTGACCGCTCTTGCGCTTTTCGGAGCTTACATGACCGCCGCCCAGATTTCAAGTATTGACTTGTCAAAAGCAAACGTAATGGCAGGTCTGTTCATCGGTGGTATGCTTACTTTCGTATTCTCAGCAATGTCGATGGGTGCCGTTGGTCGTGCAGCTATGGCAATGATCCATGAAGTTCGTCGCCAGTTCGCAACGATTCCTGCGTTAAAAGCTGCCCTTGAAGTCATGCGTAAGAACGACGGTGTTGATATGAGCAAATGGTCAAAAGCTGACCAGGATACGTTTGACGCTGCTGAAGGTACCGCTGAGTACGGTAAGTGCGTAGAAATTTCAACCAAATCCGCTATTCGTGAAATGGTTCTTCCTGGGCTTCTGGCTGTAGTTGTTCCAGTTGTTATCGGCTTTGCACCTATGTTCGGTAAAGAAGCCCTCGGTGGACTACTCGCCGGAGTTACAGTTTCAGGTGTTCTGATGGCTATCTTCCAGGCTAACGCTGGTGGAGCATGGGACAATGCCAAGAAGATGTTCGAAGCCGGCGTTGAAATCAACGGTGAGAAGTACTACAAAGGCTCTGAACCACACAAAGCAGCAGTTGTTGGTGATACTGTAGGCGATCCATTGAAAGATACCTCAGGACCGTCATTGAACATTCTGCTCAAACTGATTTCAGTTGTAGCTCTCGTTATTGCTACTGCACTCTAAGTCAAGAGCTTAGCTAACAATCTATCAGGGTTGGGTCCGTCAAGGGCTCAACCCTTTTTTTGTATAAGTTTTAACATTTTTGCGGCTTAAAGATTACTTAACTTTCGCAGCACTTCAGGCAGTACCTGTCTTACATACAGATGGATGGTACAAAGGATAGTTTAATATAATTGTTATGTCATTTTTCAGATCGAAGCTGATTGCCATCAGCTTCTTGGCCGTATTGATTGCATTACCTGCTACAATCTACGCACAAAATCCAACCTCTTATACGCTACGAGGAATCATTACAGACTTTCAGACAGGGGAACCACTCGAATTTGCGAATGTGCAACTCGTTCGTCTGTCCACAAACCAAGAAGTTATCTCCACTTCCAATTCTAATGGTATTTACGAGTTCAGGTCGGTTTTACGCGGAAGTTATCGTCTTTCGGTTCGTTTTATCGGATACCAGAACTTCAATGACACTTTGGTAGTCGACGGTAATATGCAATCAGTCACCCTTAATATCCGATTGCAACCAACTAGCCAGAATCTGAATGAAGTCGTTGTATCAGGAAATAAACAGCTTGATATCCAACGACCAGGTCAAGTAACCATCCGAAGCGAAGATTTTCGTCGAACTCCAACTCCAGCGGGTTCCGCCGATCTGATGGGCTACCTGCAATCCCAACCAGGTATCGTTGTAACAGGCGACCGAGGTGGTCAACTATTCGTTCGTGGAGGCCTCCCTTCCGAAAATATGGTCCTAATGGATGGCTCAATGGTATTTCAACCGTTCCACATTATCGGATTCTTCTCCATCTTCCCCGAAGAAGTGGTGTCTAAAGCAGACCTTTTCGCAGGGGGATTCGGTCCACGATATAGCGGACGTACTTCCTCGGTCATGGATGTGAAGTTAAAAAATGGTAACCTGTATGATCGCAAATGGTCTGCATCTTTGAGTCCGTACCTGTCATCATTATATTATGAAAGCCCAATTGAAGAGGGCAAAAGTTCGTTCTTTGTTTCTGCCCGAGGATCATTAATTGAAGAATCCAGTCAACTATACCTAAGTGAACAGCAGCCACTTAAGTTCAATAGCCAACTCATAAAATATAGCAATGTGAGTGAGCAGGGATTTAATTGCTCGGCACACATGCTCAGAACTTACGACCGTGGTCAACTCGACTACACCAATGGATCCTATTTCAAATGGAATAACTTCGTAACCGGTGGACGCTGTTCCGGAGTTTCTCAATCATCCAATTTGTCATACTTCGAAATCAACATTGGTATTTCATATGCTTCCAATGAAGTCGGAACCGCAACTACACGCGGACGAAACTCAAGTATAATGAAGTCGCAAATGGACGTTAACTTCATGCAGAATCTAGGTTCTACTCGTCTCGATTACGGTGCTTTTGTAGCGTTTAACGAACTTAGTTACGATATAGCTGACTTGTTTGCTGGTATCACGAGTAACGAGGAAACCATGATTAGCGTTGGTCTTTATACCGCATTGAATATTCCATTGGCAAAGAACATATCTATCGATCCGGGAGTGGTGTTTACGACATATCTTGGGTATTTAAGTCCAAGTGTTGAACCACGTGTCCAAGCAACATGGTCACCTCGGGGCATACCAAACGAAAGATTGAATTTGGCGTGGGGCATGTACAAACAACCTATTGTTGGTATTGCCGATTTTAGGGATGCTGGTACTGCATTTACAGCTTATATGCCAATTCCCGACGATAATCGTGCCCAAAGCGCTGAGCATTTCATGGCAGGTTGGCACCAACCCATCGGTCAATTCATAAATATGAGTATCGAAGGATATTACAAGCGTATCAAAGATGTTCCGGTATCGGTCTGGAGCAGTGTTGCACGTTTTACAACAGATCTGGCATATGCCGACGGTGAAGTTTTCGGTTCTGACTTCAGATTCAATTTCAATCATCGATTCTTCTACGGAAGCATTGGTTACGGCTTTTCCTGGACCGAATATATCACTGCCCAGGATCACTTCAACACATGGTTTGGCGAGCCAGTCAAAGAATATCATCCTCCGCAAGACCGTCGTCATCAGTTGACACTTCAAACCGGTTATGAACGAGGATTATTTAAAGCGAACATTAGCTGGGTGTATGGCTCAGGTTTCCCATTCACTCAAGCAATGGGCTTTGATTCCTTTTATCGCTTCGAACAACAGATTCCAAATGTAACAGAGAATTACGGTACGCCGCGTGTCTTAATGGAAAAAGCATTTCGTGGTCGCCTTCCAGACTTCCATCGAATGGATGTCTCCGTCCAACAGGGTATTAACTGGGGACCCGCCCGCTTGAATCTACAAGGCGGGGTCTTGAACGCCTACAACTGGAACAACATTTTCTACTACGATGTGTTCAATCAGAACAAAATCATGCAGCTTCCATTGATGCCATATCTCTCCATTAAAATCGAATCGAAATAACCATGAACCGATTTAATACATTTATTTCCATATTAGTACTTGCTGGGATTGTTGCCTTTTCTGGATGTGACGACACATTTGAACCACTTCAACCAAACAATAAGTATACTTTTTCAATCTACGGTACATTAGATGTAACAGCCGACACACAGTGGGTACGTGTTATGCCAATTGGTGATCGATTGTTTAATGATACCCCGGAACCAAATGGGACTGTGGTAACATTAAAAAACCTCGATACCAATGCGACAATTATTCTCGAGGACTCTTTATTTGTTTTTGGTGGACCTGCTTATGTGTGGAATTACTATACCACCTCCATCATTGAACCCGAAACGCGGTATGAACTCAAGGCTTCAAACCCTGATGGAAAATCGAGTTCAGCTACAATAGTGACTCCAAAAGCCCTGCAAATACCGCAAATTGGCTATAATAGACCCGCCGAAAGAGGTGAAGTTGAAGGTGAAACAGATCAAAATTTAGTAGTGGCTGAAGTCATTTATTGGGCTCAATTTTTGGATGATATGGGTAACTGGACTGATCATGAGAAATACGTCATATCTGTACTAAGTGGTGCCTTTGTTAACCCGATTAGAAAAGAATTTAAGCTCAATTTTGATACAAGAAATATTCTATCCAGAAAAATGGGAATTGCATTTAATCGCATCCGAATAGACAATGTTTATGTTAGAGTTGCTGTTGCAGACACTACCTGGCCATCCTATATGGATTTAACCGATGAAGAAGCTGTTATGCCAGATGTAGTTTCAAATGTTAATTTCGGCACTGGCTATGTAGCAACAGTGTCAAGTCATTACCTACCCGTTCCACGATAATTATTAAATCTTTAGGGTTCGACAGTACTCTGAGTTGCTACTTCATTTTTTGAGAGGCCGCCACTGCGAGCGCATCTACTCTGTTATTGCGATCATCGGTAGAGTGGCCTTTAACTTTTTTCCAGGTGACGGAATGTGGTTCGATTGCATCAAGCATTTCCATCCATAAATCCTGATTTTCAACCGGTTTTTTGTCTGCCTTCTTCCATCCACGTTTAATCCATCCATCGATCCATCTATCTTTGAATGCATTAATGATTAATGCACTGTCGCTGCAAATGGTAACATGACAGGGTTTGTTTAATGCCTGAAGCCCCCGGATAATGGCAGTCATTTCCATTCGATTGTTCGTTGTATTGGCTTCTCCTCCAGACAACTCCTTAGACACTCCGTTCCACTCAAGTAAAACACCCCAACCGCCCGGACCGGGATTTCCGCTGCAAGCACCATCGGTATACATTAAAACTTCGGGTTTCATCGACGATTTAGTCATCAAATCACCTTTTTAAATTCTTTAACGCCTGCATTGTTATCGGGCCTAATGAATCGATATATGACATCGTAGCATCACGAACCATCTTCTTGAAATCCTCATCTGTCTTTGTTTCAGTTGCATACAAAATAGCTCTGCTAACATTAACGATCGGCAGACCGTTGTGTTGACCCAATGCTTCCTGTAGCTCCAAAACGTCCCCACCCTGAGCTCCAACGCCAGGGATAAGAAGCGTAGCATCAGAATAATGGTTGATGACTTTCTGGACTAACTCCGGACGCGTAGCACCTATAACCATTCCGGGATGGCCTGATGAAACACCGTTTCGTTTATTCAGTTCATGTGCAATGAATTCTGCCATCATTTCGAAACCGGCAAAGGGCTTCATCAAAAAATCATTAGCACCTGGATTAGAAGTTAGTGTTAGTGTAAAGATCCCTTTAGTACTATCTGTGAGAAAAGGATCAAGGGTTTCAAAACCCATTAGCGGTGATAGCGTTACCGAATCACACTTCCATGATTTGAAAAAAGCCTCTGCATATTTAGATGCTGTGTTCCCAATATCTCCACGTTTCGCGTCTGCAATTGAAATCAGATCTTCTGGAATCCGCTGTATCACCGATTCAAAGCTTCGAATACCTTCAGATCCCAAAGCTTCAAAAAAGGCAAGATTGGGTTTGTAGGCAATAACCAGATCTTTCGTTGCATCTATAACAAGTCGACAGAACTCAGTAACAGTTGCCGAAGTGGTATTGTGTCTTCTACGAATGAACTCAGGAATTCGGGCAGGATCCGGATCTAATCCGACACAAAGTACGGTATTTCTGGATTCAACGGCGTGATGGAGTTTTTCAGTGAATTTCATTTGGGATAAGAACTGTTGGCCCTTTAAAGTTGTCGTAAAATAGCAAGTTTGACGATTCAATCTTCATCAAAAAAACAAAAGCCCGAAAGACATCGTCCTTCGGGCTCTTGAATCACATATATCTACGACGAGAAAATTAGAACGAATATCCTACAGTCATCAGATACAATCTGCCGATTGATGGTGTACCAGCAAATTGAACCTGATTATCGTTCAACATGTTAGTTCCCATAATCGAGAAACGCAATCCAGGGACATCCTGAACATCGAATCCTGCATTGATATCAAGACTTGAGTAGTTATCGATATTCTCATACTCGCCAGTTGCAGTATTCAGAGTTGAGTAGATGCCTGACGAAATCGGGAATCCTTCAACAAAACGGAAACGAGCGGTAAAATCAAACCCAGAATTGCGGTTGTCATAACCGAATCCAACCATGTATTTATTCTGAGGAGCGTTAAGGAAAATATTGAAATCAGGATTTCCATCCAGATTCAACCATTTTTCTTCAGAAACATAGGAGTAGTTACCCATAACGCGGAACTCATTGTCGATCAGGTATTCGAAGCCGGTATCAATACCCCAGTATTCGATTTCACCGAAGTTACGATAGGTCAAGATTACTGCGTTGCGATCGAAAGCTTCACGTGGAGTTACAACACCAAGCGGAAGTCCACCGATTCCAGCACCAACTTGTCCGGCGATGAATGCGGCCTGACCTTGAGCCATTTGTGGATTCATACCCTGAGATACGAATACATTAGTCAGGTACTGTGTCAGGTATGCAGCAGCATTGGCACCACTAACAAACACGTTCGGAGTCTCTACAAGAAGTGGACCAACGAAGTTCTGCGCTTTTGTGTAGTACACGTCAGCTGACAGAAGTAATCTGTTGTCGATGATACCTTTGTAGCCGATTTCGAAGGTATTGTAGGTGGTAGGCTTGATCGCTGAGATGTCAGTTACATTAGATACAGGATCAAAACTACCAGTGTTCGTATTTAGATTAGCTAATCCCATTCCTATGGTAGCATAATTTCCGCCGGCTGGATTGGCAGAACCAGGAATTGGAGCCTGAGCCATGGCAGGTGCCAGAGGAGCAAGTGCAGGATTAGAAGCAAACAACGCTTGAAGAGCGCTTCTCATCAGAGCCCAGGTCGCTGGATCCTGTGTATTCAATGCAAACGGAGGAGTTCCGGATGGAGCCAGGTTAGACACCCACAACGGACGACCATTAGCATCTCGCTCAAAAGTAAATCCACTACCTGGTACACCTTGAGCTCTTAGACTCAAGTTATAGAACCCACCTATTGGAATTTGTGCTGCAAGAAGATCCAGGAAGAGGTTATTAGATGAAGGAGTACTGAAAGAACGGTTGTAGGTGAAACGGAAGTTCTGATTTTGAATCGGACGAACAACCAATGCAGCTCTTGGTGAGAATACTGGATCATTCAATTTGGAGTGTTTATCTACACGGAATGAACCCAGAAGATCCACTTTTTCAGACATAGACCATTTGGTTTGTAAGTACCCACCAAACTCATTGTAAACGTCTTCATCTTCGTAACGTCCATTGATCGTTCCTTCGGTTCGTGGAGTAGTTTGGAGAAAATCCGCTCCGTATACGAAGTTGAATTTACCCCAGTCTGCCGAATGCTGTACTTGAGCTACGGTCAGGAATGATTTGTCAATAATAGGCAGACCGGTTGGAATAATGTATGTATCACCAGAATTGGAGTTGTTTACAAATGCCTGTGCAAACCAGTTTTTGTAAAGGAATCGCATCTGAGCATAAGAGTAGGTCCAGTCAATAGCTTGTCCAGCACCCAAACCTGTAAGGTCAATGTTGCTTGAACGGTTAAATCCGGTATTTAAAATCATCGTAAAATCATCGTTGACGCGATAGTCAAATCGGGCATCAAGTCCAAGCTTCTCGATGTCATAATCACGTACACCAATACGTGATGCAACACCTGGATCCTGAGCATTAACTGGTCTGGCAAAGTATGCACTTCGGGCATTCAACTCCTGATCACGGTATATATTTCCCTCAGGCAACTCATACTCTTGAGCCTGTAGGAATTGACCAGAAACCTTAATACCAAATTTATCATTGAAATTATGAGCCGTACGGAACTGGGCCTTCATGAAACTTTGCTCGCCATAGGTCACAGACACATTGGTACCAGTGGAAGTCAACGGCGACTTGGTGATCATGTGCATCACACCAGAATTTGTGTTCGGGCCATAAAGTGCTGCTCCAGGACCAAGTACCAATTCAACACTTTCAATGTCGTCATTTGTTGCTGGAATAAAGTGCATGATGTTTGCACGCAGAGAAGGTACATGTGCAATACGGTTATCAGTCAAAACCAGTAATGATCCGGAGAAAATGTTGTTAAATCCACGGGTTACTGCCGTTTGAGAAATCACACCCTGCTGTGCAATATCAACTGCCGTCAATCCTTTGATATACTCAGCCGGACTCATTGCGTTCACATTCTGAATATCACGTGGTGTAACTACCTGAATTGAAGCCGGGGCCTCCGTTACTTTTTCAGCTGCTTTAGAAGCCGAAACAACAACAGGGTTCAGACTCACACCCGGAGTCATTTCTACCGTAATGGTCGTTACATTACCATCCGTAATTGATATTTCTGTAATCCGCACATCGACATAGCCGACATAGCTTACTCTCGCGGTATAAGTACCTGCTGAAAGATTTGAGAATGTGAACTGACCGTCGATTCCTGAGTATGTTCCTCTTGAAACACCGGAATTATCCAACTGCAATAAAATACTGGCTCCAACTAATCGTTCACCAGTCGAATTGTCAGTCACAGATCCGGTCAATGTACCTTGAGCAAATGCTATTTGAGCAAATGCTATCAGGCAGACGAACAAAAGAAAGGCTTTGTTGATTCGGAAAATCATACGTACCCCGTAGTTAATTGATTTGTTTGTAAGTAGTTAAGCGACTTTGACGAACTTCCAGACACATATGGAAGCCCTTCCATATTCCGAAAAATAATTGAAATCTTAGTGAAGTCAAACGAAAATAATGATTCCCTAATAAATATTCGTGATTCTAATAAAATGCTGTGTCTGGGAAAACCTCTTCAAAACCATGTGGTGGACTAGCTAATGACCAGGTTTCGAAGTAAAGATATCGCTCACTTTTCATGCGTTTTCCATTGATGCTAAAGAATCTGAAATCACTAGCTATCAATGGTTTATATGCATAAAAAAACTCTCTGTAAATATTTTTTCTTGAGTACAATTGAAGGTCGAATCCATGATGGGCACGGACCTTAAATAACACCATATCGCCTCGATCAAGTATTTCTGTCAGTTCGCCCAGACGTTCACGAAAACTTTCGGCTGTCTCCAGGTCAGCGAACGGAGCAATTTCACCATCTGACTTCTGGATTACAATCGCACTGCCGATTTCAGTGTTCGCCAGTGCCTCTTCAAGCGAGTCAAACCGTTGATGTTGACTCGTCACGAAAGCGGCCTCACCAATGCCTGTCTCAAAGGCTTTGAACATCCTTGGATAGTGTGAGACCGCATTAAATCCGAATTTCTGTTCTTTCATGTCAGTAGCGGACAAATAAAACTGGCTGTATGTAGGTGTCGGCTTCAGAAAATCCTCCAGTGATGAAGGTTCATGGCGTGATTTAACCGGATTTACCGGATTCAACACCATATCATGCTCAAACACTAACTTGAATAAGGTCATAACTATCTACTATTCCAATCTTCTAATCTATTATAATTACACATGCATGCTGGCGAACGGCTCTAGAGCCATAGAGTCAAATTGTCCGTTAAGAGCTTTAAAGTACCCGGTAACCGCGATCATGGCCGCATTATCGGTACAGTACACAGGATGTGGAATGAACAATTCCTTGCGACGTTTTCGTGCCAAAGTACTCATTTTCTCACGCAACATACTATTTGCGGATACGCCTCCCGCCAAAACAATTGATGAAACATCGTAATTTTTCAGGGCTTTATCCACCTTTTTAACGAGGACTTCCGTGATGGCATGACTTATGCTCGCACATAGGTCGTTTCCGTGTTTTTCAAGGTAATCTGTCCGTTCTTCGGCTGGAATCGCCTCCAAATGATACAAAACCGAGGTTTTGAGCCCCGAAAAGCTGAATTCATAGCCTTCGTTGAGCAAAGCCTGAGGGAACTTCACGAAATTTGCGTCACCATTTCGGGCTCGTTTGTCCATTTCTGGGCCACCTGGATATGGCAGACCCAGGATTTTCGCAGTTTTGTCAAATGCCTCACCCGCTGCATCGTCGCGGGTATCACCCAATACCTCGTGATCCAGAAATCCGCGTACTAAAACAAGACGGGTGTGTCCGCCAGACACGATTAGCGCAAGAAACGGATACTCGGGCTTCGCCTCAATGAAATTGGCATAAATATGAGCATCAATATGATTCACGCCTATCAGCGGAATGTCCCGGCTGAGTGAAAGTCCCTTGGCGAAGCTCAATCCCACCAGCAACGCGCCCATCAGTCCAGGACCATGAGTAACGGCAACTGCGTCAATATCATCGATCGACATTCCGGCTTCGGCCAACGCCTGATCCGTGACGCTCCATATCGTTTTCTGATGCGCTCTGGAAGCCAGCTCCGGCACTACTCCCCCGAACTTCCTGTGAATCGCCTGCGAAGCAATCACATTCGATAACAGTCCACGATCGGAATACACCGCCGCTGCCGTCTCGTCGCAAGAGGATTCAATACCTAAAATGTTCATAGACCAAAGATACAGCTTTTGGCGCTTAGATTGGAGACCATAGTGCGTAGTACACAGTACACAGCACACAGATAACGCTTGTAAAGAGATGAGGGATAAGGGACCCCACTCCCCACTTCCTATTTCCTACTCCCTACTAATTCGAAACAGAATGGAATAAATACAATCAACCGTTTACTGTTTTCGGTTTACGCCATTTTTTTTCGGCGAAGCCGAACAAAAAAGGCCCCTCACATCACTGCGAGAGGCCCTTCTGGAGTTAAATTGTTGTTGACTTCGTGTTTATTTCTTGTCTTCGTCGTCAACTACTTCGTATTCAGCATCTACCGCATCACTGCCTTTTGCTTTCGGCTCTTCGCCAGCATCAGCCGATGCGCCAGCACCTGCACCAGCTTCTTGCTGCTGCGCGGCCTGAGCGTACAGTTCTTGAGAGGCTTCTGCCCATACTTTGTTCAGTTCTTCCATCGAAGCATCGATTTCATCAAGATTTTCAGCCTTGTGGACTTCCTCAAGTTTGGCAACCGCCGTGTTGATTTTCTCTTTGGTCGCGTCAGATAGCTTGTCTTTATGCTCTTCAACTTGCTTCTTGGTCGAGAAGATCAGACTATCAGCCTGATTCAGTTTCTCGACTTTCTCTTTAAGTTGCTTGTCTTCGTCAGCATGTCGCTTCGCATCTTCTTTCATTTTCTCGATCTCAGCCTCAGACAATCCAGAACTGGACTCAATGCGGATTTTCTGTTCTTTTCCGGTTGTTTTGTCTTTAGCACTTACATTTAGCACACCGTTCGCATCGAGGTCGAAGGTCACTTCGATTTGTGGAATTCCACGTGGTGCCGAAGTGATTCCGTCGAGGTGGAATCGTCCCAGTGTACGGTTGTCTACCGCACGAGCACGCTCACCTTGCAAAATGTGGATTTCAACACTAGGCTGATTGTCGGCTGCTGTCGAGAAGGTCTCGGTTTTACTGGTCGGGATGGTCGTGTTGGCGTCGATCAGCTTTGTCATGACTCCACCCAGGGTTTCGATACCGAGCGACAATGGAGTCACGTCGAGTAGTACCACATCCTGCACCTCACCGGTCAAGACACCACCCTGAATAGCAGCACCAACGGCCACAACTTCATCTGGATTCACACCTTTACTTGGCTCTTTGCCGAAGAACTCTTTGACCACTTCCTGAATTTTCGGGATTCGGGTCGATCCACCGACCAGAATGACCTGATCGATTTCAGATTTGGAGAGTCCGGCGTCTTTAAGCGCTTTCTCGCAAGGTTTGAGCGAGCGTTGGACCAGATCATCTACCAGTTGCTCGAACTTGGCACGACTGATATCGATGTTCAAGTGCTTCGGCCCGGACTGATCCGCGGTAATGAATGGTAGGTTTACATTGGTCTTGCTGGATCCAGACAACTCAATTTTGGCTTTCTCAGCAGCATCTTTGAGTCGCTGCATCGCCATCGGATCTTTATTCAGATCGATGCCTTCCTGAGTCTTGAATTCGCTGGCCAAAAACTCTATGATTCGACTGTCGAAGTCGTCACCACCCAAATGGGTATCACCATTGGTCGATTTTACTTCGAAGACACCATCACCCAGCTCAAGAATTGAGATATCGAAGGTACCTCCACCGAGGTCATATACGGCAACGACCTGATTCTTGTCTTTTTTGTCGAGTCCATAAGCCAGTGCCGCAGCAGTTGGTTCGTTGATGATACGCTTCACTTCCAGTCCGGCGATTTTACCGGCTTCCTGTGTAGCCTTACGCTGCGCATCGTTGAAATATGCCGGAACCGTAATCACAGCTTCGGTAACTTTCTCACCCAGATACTCTTCAGCAGTTTGCTTCATTTTTTGAAGCACCATGGCCGAGATTTCCTGTGGTGCATACTTACGATCGTCGATGTTTACTCGTGCAGTACCGTCTTCGGCCTTAACGACGTCGTAGGATACCTGCTTGGTTTCATTTGCCACTTCGTCGAACATACGACCCATGAATCGCTTGATGGATGCGATAGTTTTCTTTGGATTCGTGATAGCCTGACGTTTAGCTGCAGCACCTACAAGACGCTCACCGTCTTTAGTAAACGCCACAACCGATGGTGTAGTTCTTCCTCCCTCAGAGTTCGCAATAACGACAGGCTCGTTGCCTTCCATTACCGAAACGCAGGAGTTTGTTGTTCCGAGGTCAATTCCTATAATTTTTCCCATAATGATTCTTAAATAGTATTTAGTGATTAATCAATGTCAATGGAAGTCTCTGCGGTGTCGGTATGATCTACCTCAACTTGCACACGCAGTACTCCGTCTTTGAATTTCGCTTTGATGCCCGACTTGTTAACACCTGCTCCAAGTGGAAAGGAGCGTGAAAAACGTCCGTATTTGCGTTCGCGACGCATCCATTTCACGTGATCTTCGCTCTCAACGATGGTACGCTCACCTTTGATGGTAAGCACGTTATCAACCAGTTCGACTTTAATGTCGGCTTTGGTCAAGCCCGGCAGATCCATGAATACTTCGTATCCTTCTGCGGTATGTACGAAATCAGTATCCGGATTCAAGGTATCCAGATCTTTCTCAGGAGCAAGGCTCTCAACGAACGTCTGGAGGTCGCGCCCCAATTTATTCAGGGTTTTTTCGATGTTTTTTGTGTTGAATTCTGTCATGGCATAATTAATTTTGGTTACTCTATTTAGAGCAACTATTATGCCAAGAGCATGTAATTCGCACAAAAACTGCGGTATTGTCAGTATTTCGAGATAAATAGTGACATTATGTCACCTTCTGGATAAGATATTCAGATCTTCCCAAAAATCTGGGTACGAAATGGCGGTACATTCGGGGTGTGTAACACCGGATTTAAAATTCGACAGCCCTGCAAGAAGTCCGGCCGACATTGCAATACGATGGTCATGGACAGACTCATAAACTGCTCCTTTGGGTTCAAATCCCGGCTGACCCTGAATGGTGAGTCCGTCGGATTGCTCGGTGAACTTGACTCCGGCCGCAGTTAGCATAGCAGCAACGGCATCCAGGCGGTCACTTTCTTTATGACGAAGTTCCTCAGCGCCACGGAACACGGATGTGCCTCGCGCATAAGCCATGGCCAGGCTCAACACCGGAAGTTCATCGATACAATTAGGGACTTCCTCGGGTAAGATTTCGGTGGCATTCAGCTCCGCAGATCGAACCACAATATCGGCTACCGGTTCACCTGACATAGTCAGATTCGGATGGATTTCAATATTGGCTCCCATGCGACGAAGGATATCGAGCGCTGCAGTTCGGGTTGGATTCACACCCACATGATTGAGTCTGATTTCAGAATTTGGATAGATTGACCCAGCCACCAGCCAGAACGCCGCCGCTGAAAAATCTCCCGGGACCGCGTAATTTTGCAGCGGAACCACTGTTCTTGTGGAGGTAGTCAGCACACGCCCATCGCCCACCTCCTCAACATCCACCTCCAGCAAACGCTCCGTATGATCCCGGCTCAACACCGTCTCCACAACTCGGGTCGGCTCATCGGTATATAATCCCGCCAATAACACACAACTCTTCACCTGAGCACTCGGAATCGGCAATTCGTACCGAATTGCCTCCAGTCGTCCTTTCTGCGATCCCAACAACTGCAACGGCAACAAACTCCCATCCCGAGCCTCGTACCTCAGTCCCATAGTCGACAACGGCGCCAGAACACGTTTCATCGGTCGACCACTCAACGAGGCGTCACCAATCATCCGCGCATGGATCCCTGCTCCGGCCAAAATCCCCATCATAAGCCGCACCGTAGTTCCCGAGTTACCGCAGTCCAAATCCCCGACCGGACTCTGCAGCCCATCACGTCCGACACCATGGACCGTTACCGTATCACCCTCCTGCTCAATGGGCACACCTAAAG
The DNA here is from genome assembly GCA_964550435.1 of uncultured Chitinophagales bacterium. Classification (GTDB taxonomy): domain Bacteria; phylum Bacteroidota; class Rhodothermia; order Balneolales; family HLUCCA01; genus UBA11400. The sequence goes on from CAZJZI010000004.1 coordinate 37,400, forward strand.
CACGTAAACATGCCAGCGTGGTCTGTGGATCCGCCGCCCTTGAATAATTTCTGATCACCGAAACACCGTCTGCAATTGATGCAAACATCGCTGAACGATGTGCAATAGATTTGTCGGGCGGCATCTGAATGCTGCCGCTCAAGGTCCCTAACCTGTAAACTTCTTTCATCTCTGTATTTAATTACCCTGTAAAACGCGTTGAGCCAATCCAGCTGCTTCAGAACCAGGAAAACGCTCAACAACAAGCTCATAAGTCGCTCGGGCTTCAGCTATTTCCCCTCTTGCACGGTGAATTTCGGCTGTTCGAATATACGACATTGACGCCCAATATTGATAGGCTTCATATATCACGCGGACTTGAGAATAAGCTTGCAAGGATTCTTCATATCTATTTTGCTGCTGATAAATATATCCGATCCAATACTGTGCTTCGGCTCCCATTTCAAGTGCGTTGGTAGATACAATTTCCTGAAATCTAGTTAGTGCATCTGCGTAATCCTGTTGCCGTAGTTTAACTTTGGCCAGACCCAATTTAGCCGGTTCGAAGGCAGCATTTTGCTGCAGGGCACGCCCGTAAGCTTGCTCTGCTTCATTAAGTCTTCCCAAAGCCAGTAATGCGTCTCCCTGTCCTACATTCGCTTCATTTATGAGTCGTGTAGTTCGTTCACGAAGTTGTGTGTAATAATCCAGGGATTGCTGATACTCACCCCGGTCAAATGCGATGCTTCCAAGATTTAGCAATGCAGATTCGGCACGGGCACTGCGCGTATGTTCGTTTATCAGAGTCTGATACGCTTGTATGGCTGCATCCATGTTACCTTGCTGGCGATACGCATCGGCAAGATTGTACAAAGCTTCAGGAAGCAGTTGGGTAGAGTTGGTCACGCGGATATAGTCGCGGAAAGCTTCCACAGCACCAGCATAATCCGCGGTTCGAAGTAAAAACTCAGCCTGACGGAATCGAAGTCGGTCAGCGGTTCCGGCCTGTGGATTATCCTGCAAAAATTCTTCCAGTAATTCCGAGCTGTTGTCTTCTTCACCCGCTGCGATGGTAGCATATTGAATTCCGTTTACAGCCTCAATAATCAATGGACTACGTGGGTAGTCGCGCATAACGGCACGATATGCTTCAATGGCCAACGCGTACTCACCCGCGTTATAGTAAGCGTCTCCAATATTGTACTGCGCCCGGGCAGCCCAGTTTGAACCACGGTACTGACGGATAACACGCTGAAATTCTTCAACGGCTTGCTCAAAGTTTCCGGCCAGAAAATATATGTAACCGATGTTGTAAAGGGATTGCTCGCGAAGGCGACTTTCTTCATAGGTTCTGAGCAATCGTCGGAAGGTCGAAACAGCCTCGTAGGTCTGATCTGAACGATAGTATGAGTTGGCAATCTGAAACATCGCATAATCACCGGCGGGTGAACTGACAGCCTGCTCGTAGTATCGAATGGCTTCAGGGTACTGACGAAGTGCGTAGTAGGAATCCCCGAGACGCAACTTAGTGTCTACATCGTAGGGAAACAAGGCAATTGGGGGTGCCTTATATTCTTCCAGGAAGAGTCTCAAAGGCTCGACGGCTTTGTCATACTGTCCGAGGCGAAAAAAGCTCCATCCCATTGAATATTGCGCAGCACCGGACATTTCATGACCAGGAAATCGGTTCAGAAATTGAGCATATAACTGTGCTGCCCGCTCGTAACGCTCCATGTTGTAATAGGAGTCGGCATTCCAGAACAACGCTTCGGCGCCGATTTTACTGTCGGGACTCTCGGCATATACAGATTCGAATATTGGTTGCGCAGCTTCAAAAGCATGATTCTGGAACAATACCCATCCACGTTGAAAACGTGCCTGAGTCTTGATCGCAGGATCAATATCGGTCATCTGCTCGGCGACTTCAAATGCATCCACTGCCCGGCCAAACTCATTATTTGCAAAATAAGCTTCTCCCAGGAGAGTGTAGATGTCACCGCCATTTTCGAGGCGGGTTCCTGACCTGATCAGGTTCAAAAGCACATCAAGTGCCGAAACATTATCTCCGATTTCATAATGTACAATGGCCCACTCGTAGTAGGCTTTTTCGGCCCAGTATCCGGTAGAATAACGGTTTCCAAATTCTTGAAACGTCACAAGTGCAAGGTCGTAGCGACCACTAAGTTTCTCATTCACAGCTTTATAGTAGAGCGCCTTTTGTGTGAGTTCATCGTCCTCGCCCTCGACTGCACGCCCAAAAGACTGAGCTGACCAGTGATATATCTGCTGTTTATGATATACCCATCCAAGTCCATAGTGAGCAAGACGCTCGTTCGGATCGCCTGCGTGTTGATTCACGAATCGCAGGTACCAGGTTGATGCCTCATCTAATTCTTCAAGATAGTTAAAACTCTCAGCAATGAGCAGAACTGCTTTACCTGTCTGCTCTTTGTCATCGAGATTCGGCAGTGCATTTCGTAACGCTGTTATCGCTTCTTGATAGCGACCCTGTCGGAAATAGGACTCCCCTAATGCGGTTCCAATACGTCGCGCTTCGGCGCTGAAAGGGTGACGTTCGCGCAGTAATTCGAAGGCTTCGGTAGTCTGAGCGAACTGTTGGTCCTCCAGATACAGTCGCCCACGTGCATACAATGCCTGCGGCGAGAGTGGATGCGAACGAAATAAGTTACTGAGTAAAAGGTAATTATCACGAGCCTTATCATGATCATCAATGGTGATGTAGAGTTCTGCTGTCCAGAAAAGTAAGGGGGCTGCTTTTTCAGCAGGCATTTCTATTTGAAAAGCACGCTCAAAATAATCGATAGAAAGTAAATGATCATTCGTCTCACGTGCTCGGTGCCCCAGTTCGATAAGAAAATCGGCAGACCACTCGCTATCTGGATATCTTTGAGCAAATGCTTCATAGTATCTTACTGTATTAGAACTATCTGCAGCAGCCCGTGTTCGTGCGAGGTAATACCAGGAACTTTCCGAAAGGATTCCATCCGGAGAATTTTTCAGGTAATCCAGCAAATGTTGCTCTGCCTGTAGGTACAGACCTTCGTCATATAGTCTGATACCCCGGTGATAGTCAATTTTCTCATTAACCGCAGAACCCTGAGCCAGTACTTCGGCCTGATAGGATACCGTTAACAAAACTGCAAGTAAAAATGGCGTGCGAAGGTTCAAAATAATACGCATGTATAAAGCAGATGGAGGTTTTGATCAGCACCCGAGAATATAAGCACTACCAAATAGAGCTGCACTTTTATATCCCGTTGGAAGGTAAAAATACAACGTTTTACCTAACTACAAAGTATGCGAACAAATTAGATGAGTAATCAGATATCCAGGAAACGCAGAAACTCGTCAGCTTTATCAGATAATTCCAGGTCAGACCAATCTGAATGCGACTCCGACGTAATCAAATATCCATAGCGTCGAAGTGCTGCTCCGACACGTGCAAGATCGTCGAGATTTAATTTCACCGAAACCCTGAATCTTTCCTGAATTGAATCGGGAGCCTGAATGGTAATAGAGAGTATTCTAGCCCCTTCTGCTTCGATGATGCGAATGACATCCGAGAGCATGTAGTCACGGGCATCCATTTCAATCATGATAATTGACCCATGTTCGCGTAGATTGAGTAATCTGACCACAGAGTCGATCAGAACTACCTTCGAAACTGTGCCGAGGTACGTTCCTGACTTGTCCACAACAGGTAAATGAGTGCGGTTATGGAGCAACATGATACGAGCTGCATCCAGAATATGATCTCTGTCACGCAAGGTGATAATCTCGTTTTCGCTTACGAAGACCTGAGCATCGGGAATGTTTATTTCACTACGAATCTCATCAAGAGAAGCATCACCCAGATATTTGCCAGAATCGTTGTCCACTATCGGATATTGATATAGACCGCTGTCTTCCATCACAGCGACAGCCCGGGCACGGGAATCGTGTCGTTTAAGTGGATCGAGATCTTTATTTATGAGTTCGTAAACGAGCATGGTATTTATTGCGTGTTCACGTTATACGTTAGAGGCTTTTTTGAGTTCATGACCCAAGAGGTGACTCAGTTTTAGAGCGTATTTTTCGTGCAGGCGGAATTTCAAATTGACACTGGTGTCGGTGTACTCAATTGAATTCACCTCACCATGCTCATGAATGTAAGAAATCGCTTTGTAGTTCCCAACGGGTACTTCAAGATACACGTTTTGGTAGCTGGAGGTTGTTTTGGCTACAATTTCACGCTTTAAGTCTTCGATTCCAATACTACGCAATGCAGAAACCATGATCGCCTCAGGATGGTCACGACGCAATGAAGTAAAGATCGATTCGTCAGTAATGGCATCAACTTTATTAAGAACCAGTACTTCCGGCTTTTCTTCTGCACCGATTTCTTTGAGTGTGTTTCTGACTACTTCAATGTATTCGTTGCAATATGGAGAGGAAGCGTCTACAACGTGCAGCAACAAGTCCGATTCGCGGATTTCGTCGAGCGTAGATTTAAAACTTTCGATTAGTTTATGCGGGAGTTTACGAATGAATCCGACTGTATCTGATAACAATACCGTGTGACCATCGATATCGAGTCTCCGTACCGTTGCATCTAGTGTTGCAAATAGTTTGTTCTCCGCCAGAACACCTGCTTCGACCAGGGTGTTCATCATTGATGATTTACCAGCATTGGTGTACCCCACCAGTGCTACTCGGGGAAGATCATCTCTGCCTTGACGTTGGGTGGTTCGCTGACGCTCAAGTTTCTCAAGCTTTTCCTTTAAGGTTGCAATTCGGAATTTGATCAGCCGACGGTCGGTTTCAATCTGAGTCTCTCCGGGACCTTTGGTTCCGATTCCCCCTTTTTGTCTGGACAAGTGAGTCCAGAACCGGGTTAACCTGGGCAATAGATACTCTAATTGAGCTAACTCAACCTGAGTTTTGGCTGCTGCAGACTGAGCTCTTGACGCAAATATATCTAGGATCAACCCACTTCGATCCAAGACCTTACTCTCGGTCTCACGTTCAATATTACGAGCCTGAGTTGGAGACAGATCATCATCAACAATAATAATGTCGGCTTCTTCAACTTTAACCAAAGCCTTCAATTCCTCAAGTTTACCTTTCCCAACAAAGGTCCCTGCATGTGGCTTATCTCTGTTCTGAAGTATTTTATCAATGACGTTTCCACCCGCAGTATCGGTCAGCAAGGCTAACTCATCAATGTATTCTTCGGCTTTTTCTTTAGGTATTCCGGGACCGTACAAACCAATGAGTATCGCTCGTTCTTTCTTAAGTTCTATTTTTTCAATCAATCGGGTAGGATAATATTATTCTGATTTTTCTGTTTTCTGCCGTTACATTCTGGTACAACGAGTGAAGTAATGAACCACTAAATTTGCTTAAATCATTGCAAATATACGGATATTAGAGGCTAAAATCCGGTTTCTCACTTGAACGCTTCTTGTCCTGCCAGATGAATCGACTGTTCAGTGAATCTACGTCTGAGTTTAAAATCTAACAGACGTGTGAAAGAACTCAAATGTTGTTGGGGGACATAAAGCTCCAGACGATGCGTTTTGTTCAGCCCTGATTCACTATCCCTAACGAGATAAAGGAAAATGAACAACTTCCCGTTGTGGGCATCATGTTCAATGTAATCTCTTACGTTGTTCCATGAAATCGTTTGTGATGGATCATTGACATTCTTTACGATTCCGTAGTCAGTTATGAAGCGTTTGGACAATTGGAAACTCGTAAGCCACCATGTGAGTCCGATCCAACTATAACATAACATCATGGTCATTTCAGCTCGTTCACCTGCTTCAACGATCACAAGGGATGAACTTAGAATAAAAATCAGGAATATGGTCGCAAAAAGTGGAAATCCATAGACTTTTCCTGCTCTCCAGCTGATTAACGGATTTCTTAGTCTCCATGCATTTGAGACTGTAACCATAGCCATTAACGTAAACGCAACCGTTGCAAATGCAAGCATTACAAGCATTAGAAGTTGCAGTCCGGCTATGTTTGAAAAAAAACTCATGTTATTGTTTCCGCCCTATACCAACGGGAAATCGCTGATTCTAGAATCATTAAAATAATGGCCACTATTACAAACCAATACCAAATCTCGGCGCCAAATCCGGCAGCACTGAGTTCTCGCTGAATTTCAGACAGGGGCTGGTCATTTTGACCAAAGACCTGTATCGATTCTAATTTCGAAGCCAGTATTTCAAAGGTGTTGTCATCAGATAACGTATAAAAATCGGATTCTAATATATCAAAGTTAGCAGCAATCTGAATATTTCCAGTCTCTGTACGTATCTGATAGATTCCAGGTTGCCATTCCGTTGCTGGATACTTGATACTGGTAGTTCCGTCTCTGAGTAATTCAACTTCAGGAAAGTAGTCTATTTCTCCATCAGAAATTACGATTCTATCTCCATCCAATTGACCTGACCATACAAAAGTCTGACCTAGAATATGAGTGTTGAACCCTCCCTGATCACCCGACATGGCAAACAAAATCGTTCTGTAAAAAATGGGTGCGAACAATGGATTCCCCGGGAAAGATGACCATCCCGGATCAGCGCCAACAGTCGATATAAGCACTCGTCCACTTCCAAAAAGATGATCAATTAAAATTGGCTCAATCAACTCACTCTGAAGTACAGTTAATGATCCCGAATCCGACCCTGGGCTGTGTCTGAGATAATAAAAAATACCAGGAAGCTCGGTGGCAATCTCTTCATCTTCCTGCTTTTCAAATATCTCCTCTATGATTGGATGACCTTCTCTGATACGATCGATGCGGGCAACCGGATTAAAACTACCATATGTACCTCTGAACCCAACAAACTGCCCTGCATTCAAACGATCCAACAGTCGATTATACGAGCTGAAGTCTGCTCGTGGAGATGGGAAAACTACGAGTCCCCGTCCTGATTGAACGACTCTTACCAGGTTTTCCTGAAGGTCATCGTTAATGCGATCTAGCCCGTTTAGCACTATAACATCGAAATTTTCGAGTTGACCGGCATCCTGATAGGTTGCACTTGTGGATTGTTGTAGCTGGATTCTTCCCTGTATCTGTTCGGCTGCCTGTAAAGCGGCCGATAGATATTGTCCTGCTCCATCAGTAGTCTCGTCTATCATCAAAACCTGTCTTACTTCTGGAACCTTCAAACTGAAATAGTGATCATTATCTGGCTGGAACTGGTCCCCTTCCAATAAAATATCCCCTTTAACGAACCCACTTCTTGAGGGTATAAGATCGAAGTATATCGTTTCACTTGTTCCGGGATCCAAGTCTACTTGATGCTGGCCGACTAATCGATCATCAACTTCCAGACTCACAAATGCATTATATGCAGGTTGGCGTCCGGAGTTGGCGACACTAATTTCGATTGGTACCGAAACTCCGGGTCCGGCAACTGTTCCCGCAATTTTAACTGATTGCACCACCAAATTTGATCCTGATTCTGATCCCAGGATTACATAACTCATAGGAACATCATCCAAAGACTCCGGAATTTCAATTATCTGAGAATCCGCAACAAATCCATCATCGGTTGTAACACGATAAATTACACTGACATCACCAGACCATGAAGAAACCAACCCATCTATAAATGTCATACGTTGGTTGAGTAATGATCCGGTCTCAGAGATCTCAAGTTCACCCAGGCCTTCTGAAATTTGTGACTGGTTCAAAAAACCTGTACTTGTCTGATCTCCGTGAGTAGGGACAATAACAAAACGGTCTTGATCTCGGGCATCATTCACAAGCGAACGGATTAATTGTTTAGCCTGCTCCAGATAGGGTCCATCCGCATTCACGCGATCCATTCTGATCCCATTTTCTACTACCATGATGTACAATGTAGCAGTTGAATTGGATGAACTACCGATTCCAGGAGGCAAGAATGGACGAGCAAGTGCCAGTGCAACTGCTATGACTGTTAAAACACGCACTATTAACAACAACCAGCGTTTTAATTTTAACCGTCTGATTGTAGATTTTTGCAATTCAGAAAAAAAAGAGAGCGTGGAAAAGGCAACTTTCTGAGGTTTTCGCAAATTCAGAAAATGTATTATGACCGGTATTGCTACTGCAAGAAGTCCGAGTAAAAAAAATGGTGCTAAAAAGGTCATTTAGGTAAAAAGTACTTACTTTCTGAGATGATATTGGTGATTTCAATCACGTAGACACGAGTAGAATCGAAATATTAACCTATTCAACTCGTTAATCGATTTAATATAACAATGTGAACTGAATTTCGTCCCCGGATTAAACGACGAATTCCCTGATAATACCTCATGAAAGTATCGACATTTCGTCAGATTTTCGTTATTACTGTGATTTCTATCTATGGATGGTCATGCTCAGCGCCGCAAGTCGATCACTGGATCGAAGCTGTCCCCGAATCAACACCTGCTCTTTTCGTACTAGACGGTGCGACTCCTGTAGATCTGGTTTTGAGCGACCCCTTGAGCGTTATCGCAGCACAAGCCAGCAGTACCAATAACGAAGAAATACTGAGATTAGTGGGTGAATCTGATGTATCAATTAAGGCTATGGCTGTTATCCCCTCGAACTCCGATGAGTGGAAGCCAGTATGGATTATGAGTGCCCCAAACGGAACAGCAGAGCAAGCCAGTAATCGTTACAGTCGCCCCCAGACCGCAAATGGATACTCATTCAAAGGGAATCGAATCTATATGTTGTTCGTGTCTGACTCACTGGTACTTTTTGCGCTGCAATCCGGAGATTTCATGTTCATATCGGAAAGTAGTTTTGCCCTCGAGTCGTTTGCCAGAACAATCTCAGGAACTGAAAATAGCTTGTCGTTATCAGAATCAGAACTGACTGCAGGAAAATGGTTTATGAACATTGGGTACATGGATGATTTGATAGCTACTGAAACTGCAGTTAGATTCAGACCATTGTTGAACAATGTGTTTAATGGAAGTGGAGTTGCTAAACTCAAGTTTATTCAACAATCCTCCGGGGCCCAGATATCGGGTAGCCTTGGAGTGAATGATGGAAATGCATCCAATTTGGTGAAGGTGTTTACATCCTCGAATCATCGTACAATAATGGATCGATATGTTTCTGAGGATGCAGCGTTGACTGCATTTTACCATGGTAAGGCATCCAACTTACCCGCTTTGGATGTGCCAATCGAGCTGGATGTATTTTTATCAACACGTGAAAACGAACGTCAACGATTCAATAATTCAATCGGTAATCATGTTGCTTTTGTTGCCTTTGGATCGAGTGGATTTCTCGGTGCCAGTGAGTTTGCTTACGTTCGTCAAGTTGAACGCGCTGATCAGCTTAGATCTATTCTCGACGAATGGACCCAACTTGGAATGGCAGAACGCGAAGGTGACAGGTATATAGTAGACAGCGTGGTATTGTCATGGCTCATATCAGGTGGGCTTTCTGAAATGGGTATTTTTCATCTGGCTTTTGATAACGATATTCTGATCGCAACGCAGCGACCAGCGCTAATTTCGAAACTGCTTACCGACAAAGATCGCCGTCGAACCCTTTACTACACAGAAACTTATTTGAATGTAAGATCATCTTTTCCAGATGAACTGACATCGTTTATATACACTAGAAATGAGTCCCTAATACAGTTTCTACAACCTATTCTGAATCCCATACAAAGTACTGCGCTAATTTTGGATCAATATGATGTTGGTGCACTTGCACTACATCGTGACCAAAACAGTGAGTCTGTAAGTATGGATTTTCGAAGTTATCAGGTTGAGCAGACTTCTCAACCATATGATGATAGGTGGTTGGTACGCCTGGATGGTACGGATCTTACAGGATACCCCGTATTGGCCAATATTGCGGGAAGTTCAAGATCTGAAATACTCGTTGCTACACAAGGAGGAACTGTTGCAGCCATTGCGGCAGATGGAACTAGTGTCTTTAGAGTATCAACCGGTACTGATTCACCGGTTGGATCCCCAGTAGCAGTAGATTGGTATGCAAACAATCAAATGGCTGTCATACAGGGTGCCGGTAACAAAATATATGGATGGAGCAACAATGGTGCTGCCTTACCAGGATTTCCAATAACACTTAGCGAAACATTGAGTGCACCTATAGTGATCACGGATGTATCACGAAATGGTATTCCTGAAATCATAGCTGCGACCTCCGACAGACAATTACATGTTTTGAACCAAAGAGGAGAAAATATTACCGGTTGGCCTCAGTCACTTAATTCATCTATCCGAAATCGTCCTCAGGTAGTGACTTGGCTGGGAAGTACTTCTATTGTCGCCTACTCAGAAAATGTATTGTTTGTATTTGAAACCAATGGAGTAGTGAAATCGGGATTCCCGTTGTTTAACAGAGCCCCATTTCGTGGTGAATTCCTGGTTCACAACGATTTTTTATTAGCAGGATCTTCAGATGGCACCCTACTTTCCATTGGCCGTGGAGCCCTGTTTCCGGTTGGAATTGCTCCAATCATCTCATCTACGGGATCCTCAAGTGGTGATTTAACCACTCAAGGCGTTAAACTAGCTGAAACCGGGTTGGTTATTCGGCCAGAAGTTAGTACACACACGATTCGTGTTGATACCACAAATTCTGTAACTGAACCCGTAATTTTTGCCCTTACCGATGCGGGTTCACTTTTTGGAATCAATTTACAAGGTGAGTTACGATTTTCGCAGTCGCTTGGGCAACCGGCTCTATCAGACCACGCCCCAATTGTTGCTGACATTGATAGAAACGGTCTATTTGAGATTACTGGAATCGCATCTTTCGGTAGGATGTATGCATGGCAGTTGATTAGTGGAGAACGTTTCTTCGATATCCCAACCACAAATCTACATCGACCGATTATTGCCGACATTAATGGTAATGGAAGCAACGAATTGATTGCAGGAACTCAAGATGGATTGAGAGCGTGGACAATAAATAGGTAGTGGGGGTAGGGAGTGGATAGTGGTATAAGTTTTGAACGCCAATTTTATCAGAGAAAAAACTCTGCGGGAAAAGCATACCACTAAGCAACTCAGCTTAAAATATCGCGAAGAGCGCGTTCGAGATTGGGGTGACGGAAACGGTAACCGTGTTCGAGGAGTTTGTTTGGTACCGCACGTAATGATGCTAGAATCGATGAAGCAGATTCACCTACTGCAATTTTCAGCATGAACTCAGGCACACGAAACCATGAGGGTCGTTCCATAACTTTACCCAAAGTCTGTGCAAATTCATCCATCGTTACCGGATTGGGTGCTGAAATGTTAACCGGGCCTGAAATTTCGGAATTATCAATACAGAAAAGCAGTGCTTGTACCATATCGTCCATATGGATCCATGGATAGTATTGAGATCCATGACCAAGTGGTCCACCACCATATAATTTGAATGGGAGCAGCATTTTTTGGAGTGCACCGTCATCGGTTTGTTGCACAATGCCAATTCGGGCCAAAACCAGTCGGACTTTAGGTTCTTCGAGTTTAAGAGCTTCATGTTCCCAAGCTACGCAGACTTTGGCTAAAAAATCTTGCCCTGGAGGTTGACTTTCGTCAAGCACGTCAGATCCACGTGGACCATAATACCCAACTGCAGACCCCGAAATAAATACAGTTGGCTTGTTTTTCGCGCTTTTGATGGCACTAACCATACGAGATGTAGCTTTGATTCGGCTATTCAGTATAGATTCTCGTACACTTTCAGTCCAGCGGTTGTCAAAAAGATTGCTTCCAGCCAGGTTGATAACAGCATCAACAGTTTCCATGATTGCTGCAAGGTCATCATCCCAACTTGCGTATGCGACTCCTTTCCTGGAGTATTTGCCCGGTGTGCGGGTTATGATTGTAACCGTGTCGCCACGACTCAAAAGCGTGTTAACAAGGTAGTTTCCAATAAATCCGGTTCCGCCAGTTATAAGTATATGCATACCAATAGTAACACAGAATTTATGAGCGGAGTTCGACGCCTAGACCATTTTTCTCAGGTAGATACACGTTTAGCTTCTCATCAAACTGAAGTCCGATGTATGGATCATGCGAAATGAGTAAATGTCCATCCAAGTCAGCATAATCACACCAAAGACTCACCAATGCAGCTGCAGTATTTGCCAGTGAACTTTCAATCATACACCCGATCATTATCTGCAAACCAGCCTTTCGAGCACCGTGTATCAGTTGTAAAGCCCGGCGAATGGAACCGGTCTTCATGAGTTTGATATTGATTCCATGAAAGTATTTTGCAAGTTCATCAACCGACTCTCTACCAGTAAAACTTTCGTCTGCCATGGTCATCACCGGAGAGTATTTCCTTAGATCGGCCAGTTCATTCTTCATAGATGATGGCATTGGCTGTTCAATCATCTGGACGTTCTTGTCGGCCAGAAAGGATACCATCTGTTTAGCTCGTTCCAGAGTTTTCCATCCTTCGTTAGCATCAACCCAAATAGGTTTATTTGTACAGGAACGAATGGTATTGATGATTTCTTCATCCCGCTCTGTTCCAAGTTTAATCTTCAAAACCGGATAAGGATCTGCCTCAGCAACACGGTCGGGCAGTTTTTCGGTGGCATCTATACCAACGGTAAAACATGTCTGTGGACCAAATCTGGATGGTGCGTTCCACAAGTCGTACAACGGAACCTGGAGTTTTTTACCAATCCAGTCATACAGTGCCATTTCCAGTGCGACTTTAGCTGAGTACTCACCCGGACCAGTGGCATCCATAGCTTGAAGCACTTTATCGACGTCAAACGGGTTACGGAGTGCTCTCAAATCGAAATTGTTCAACCACGCCATGCATGATTCCTGTGATTCATTATATCGGGCATTAGGAGCACCCTCGCCGATACCTACTATTCCCTCAGCCTCCAGCTCAACTAAAACATTCGCTGCTTTGTCTCGTGACCATCTTGAAATTGTAAAGGTATGACGCAATGGCAGATCAAGGGCTCTGCAACCAAGTTTAAAATGGACCATAGATGATATTAATGAGAGATTATGCGAAGAAACTCAAATACAAGAACAAGACCGGAGCAGTTAGTAATAAAGAATCAAAACGATCCAATACGCCTCCGTGACCAGGGAATAAATTGGATGTATCCTTCACTCCGGCTGCACGTTTCAATTTACTGGCAGCCAGGTCTCCAATCGGACCCACTATACTTATGATGATGATCAACGGCCACAAATCGGATATATGAAACCCATCCATAATTACAACTGAAGTTGCTGCCCAGAGCCCTAAAGCACTTCCTATGAATCCACCAGCGAATCCCTCCCAGGTTTTCTTTGGACTCAAATGCTGGGCCATTAGGTGTCTTCCAAAGTTTTTCCCTATGAAAAAAGCGAGTGAATCGTTGCCCCATATGGTAAATAATAAAATCAACATGAACAGGAAGCCATGTGACGGATCCATGCCCATTTCACGGATTCCAACGAAACTCAAAACCCCAAGTGCCGGATAAATAGTACAATAAAAAGTACTCATAGTACGGTACATCTGACGATGTCCTCGGTAGAGAGTATCGGCTGCTATCTGAACAACAGCAACACCCATAAATGACATTGACAACCATTCAGGAAACAACACCCCTAACATGAGTACGGTCAGAGATGCATAGGCAATCCACGCATTTGGTCTGAATCCTTGAAGATCCATAAGTTTGACCATTTCGCGTTGCATCAGTAACCCCAGAATTAGCATCAAGGCAGCAAAGTAGTAACCACCGAGCCATGCAATAGCCACAAATATGGGTGCTCCAACACATGCGAAGAGTATTCGTTTGACAAGCTCGCTCAAATTTACTCTCCGTTATCAGAATCGTCTATTTCCACTATCCCATTTTTCCAGTCATCCAACGCTTTCATTGCACGCTCCTCTAGTTCACCAGGAACATACACATACACCATCGACATTTGACCAATATTCAGATTATAGGCCGAATCTCGTTTCGATAAAATTTGTGCGTGAATATCCTGATCTGCGAAATAGCTTTTAACCATTTCAGCATCGTATTCGGTTCCGGTTTCATACACACAAACCCATCCGTTGATATCGTCAGGTCTCAGCTCCTTGAACATAATTGCCTCCACCACCTGGTTGACTGTTAACTCGTTGAATTGTAACTATTACAAAATACGTTAAAATGACACTTAACCCAACAAGATACAGTGGAGGCATTGTACCTTGTAATTCTTCGTTTAATGCGATTTCGGGATAGTAATAGGCAAATAGTACGCTTCCCCCATTATTAACCAGGTGTGCAACCACAGCAGGCCAGAGACTTCGAGTCTGAATGGTCATCCAGGCCAGTAACATGCCGAGCAGTGCAAGTGGAATAAATTGAGTGAGTCGAATGTGAAATATCCCAAAAATGAGTCCTGAGAGAACTATTGCGATCCAGACATTCATTGAGCGTTCAAAGTTTCTTAGGATGTATCCCCTGAATAGTACTTCTTCACATACAGCAGGTACAAGTCCGATGTGGAATATGGTAAGTAGAACCAAGTGGTCACCACGCAGGTAGTTTTCGATAAGTTTCAGCTGCGCACGTTCGAATTCCATGTAAGATTCGCTAAACGGAAACTGCATGTTCAACCAGGACAGGTAATAAATAATCGGCTGAATTACAATGAGCAGAGCAAATGCAAGACCCAGATTTTTTACAGTATTTTCATCAGATTGAATTCTCAAAAATGAAAATACTTGCCCTTTGGGAGCAGACAGTCGGGTAAAAGCCAGCGTCAGTAAACCCAAAAAGACGATCTGACCAAACGTATTACTTATGAAAAGTACATCCAGATTTTGAGTCAGAACATTCGGGTCAAAATCAGAAAAATCGAGCCTACCAGTTGTTGCGAGAATTACTACAGCCAGTATCCCGGCAACTATCTGAAATAAAGCAAACGCTCCAATAGCCCAGCCGACTCCCATGATCCAACCCGGAAAACCATTCCGATCGGCCCAGGGTTGTGGTGAGTATGAGTTTGAGTCGGACGGACTATTGGTTGCGCTCATAAAGGTTAGAATGAATCGTTATTCTCAGGTTTTGGGGCAAAGAATTTTACACCAAGCATACCAGTCAGTGCATTAAGCGCTCCAAGTACTCCGGCATTAATTGCGAATCCCTGAAGCTGCCCGGCAACGGTTTTTTGTTTATTGAATTGCTCATAGATACCATCAATTGCTTCATCCATTTGAGGGCCACCTACGGTCTCCATAGAAGCCACCATTGATTCCATTAGTTTGTCTATGAAAGCAGGGTCGATCAGATTGGTCCATATTAAAGAGATGATTGTTATGAAGACGGCAACAAATACACCGGAAGTTAGTCCTATCACAGCTCCGCGTCCCATTTTCATAGGGACATTATACTGTTTTGTATGGTGTCGCACGGCTAACATACCAGCAAACATTCCAATGAGACACGAGAGCAGGCTCATAACACTTGTCATGATTAAATTACTCATGCTCGGTTCAGAGCTTATGACATTGTAGCTTAGAACTGTTGAGACAACAGACGCTATCAGGGCAAAAACAATACCCATAATCACAGCGGACGATATAAAAGGGTTATTTTGTTCCATAATTGACGATGATTTTTGGAGTTTCAGGTCGTTCCGTACCCAATACAAAGGCAGCACCGAAACCAATCAGACTGCCAAGCCAAAATCGGGAGGTTATTGAATTTTCCCAAATTTCAAATGAATAAGCTACAGAATCGACCACGTTGAGGGTTACTGCGACAATTACGATGAATATGGCCCATTTGTTACGCCATTTTGATTGTCTTAACAGTGGGATAATAATCATGGTCAGAAAAAAAGCACTGTAAATTCCAAAACAGCGACTACAAACAGCCATGGGAGTGGCGTTAAGATGAATTGACCTATCGGGTATTTGATGACACAGCACATCAAAGACTTGTTTCTGCCAGCTTGTGAACCATTCTGCAACCCCAACTGAACCAAAGAGCCCAGGTCCCATAGCGATCATAACCGTTAAAGCTGCAATTACAAAAACCATCCAGTACAATGGATTTTTGTACGTAAGTAGGTCTGATTGCATGTTTTGTCCTTGATTCAGGTCGAGTCTTCTTAGATCAGGATATTCTTTAGTCAAACAACAGAGAAATATCCATTGCTTTGACAGAATGTGTAATCGAACCAATAGAAATAAAATCCACACCCGTTTCTGCAATTCCGACTATCGTGTCTGCAGATACATTACCAGAAGCTTCAAGTAATACCCTGCCATCGGCAATTTGAACCGCTTCTTTCATGTCTTCCAGTGACATGTTGTCGAGCATAATATAATCTACATCCGGATACTCAAGAGCCTCGCGCAGTTCATCCAGATTTGTAACCTCAATTTCGATTTCGAGAGCCTCAAGTTCATTGATTTCTCGGTGCGAAATACACATTTTAAGCGCTTTCTCTATACTTCCGGCAACCCTGATATGATTTTCTTTGATGAGATAGCGGTCATAAAGTCCGAAACGGTGATTTTCGCCACCCCCAATAGCCACTGCCCATTTGTCGGTTATTCGATGGCCAGGAGCTGTTTTTCTTGTATCCAAAATGTGGGCCTCGGTGTGTTCAATCATCTCGACAAACTCGCGTACTGAAGTGGCTATTCCGCTCATGCGTTGAAAAAAGTTGAGCATGGTGCGTTCGGCAACAAGTATTGCACCGGCTGGTCCTTTGATTGACCCAATCGTTTGTCCTGGAGTAACCCAGTCGCCATCTTCTACTTCCCAGTTAAGTACGATGTCTTCATTAACTACATCTACAACCATTTGCACAACCTGGAGCCCTGCAACTACTCCAGCTTGTTTTGCGACAAAACGGGCACTAGCCTTTTCATTGTCGTAATACACGGCTTCAGTTGTGACATCTCCGGAGCGGATATCTTCAAGAAGTGCAAGATCTATTATAGCTTCAATTTGCTTGAAGTCGTCGGATGAAAACATGTATTTGGATTCCTTGAAGTTATTTATGGTTGATCATGGCATCAATAAAAGATGCCGGGCATCGGATTGGTTTTCGAGTATTCAAATCTGTGAATACCAGGGTAACTCGTCCGATTGTGTGTAATTTTGTACGATTCTGAGTCCAGACTTCGTAATAGGTGTCCAGCCTTACAGCAGGTCGCTCGAACACCTTTACATCTATATCCATCAGTTCATCGTAAAAAATCGGTTCTTTGTACTTCAGCTCAGCATGAATGACTGGAAGCATGATTCCACTGGCTTCCAGTTCTCTGTACGAAAATCCAAAACTTCGAATCATCTCCGTTCGGGCGGTCTCAAAATATTCCAGATACCTGCCGTAATATACATATCCCATCTTGTCAGTCTCACCATATCGACTTCGCAACTGGTGAGTGTAGGTCACGATAGGAGTTTTATCGGGAATCATTAAAATCTCAAGCTGATACTGAGGTATCGATCCAGGCACCCATTTTTGAATACTTCTCGATACGTTGTTCGATCAATTTTTCGGAATCCATTTTACCAAGTCGTTTGAGAGAATTGATAATCTGGTCTTTTAAGGCTATTGCCGCCGCATCGTAGTCCCGATGCGCACCACCAACTGGTTCAGGGATAATACCATCAATAATTCCAAGGTCGAGTAGATCCTGTGCGGTAAGTTTCAGTGCGTTCGCGGCCTGCTCTTTGTAGTCCCATGTTTTCCATAGAATAGAGGAACATGACTCTGGAGAAATAACCGAATACCAGGTATTTTCCATCATATACACTTCATTTCCCATTCCAATTCCAAGTGCGCCTCCACTGGCACCTTCACCAATTACAACTGTAATAATGGGGACCTTAAGCACAGCCATTTCGCGAAGATTTCGTGCAATGGCTTCTGCTTGTCCACGTTCTTCGGCCTCAAGACCCGGGAAAGCACCCGGTGTGTCGAGAAGTGTTATTACTGGAACATTAAACTTTTCGGCTAACTTCATAAGACGCAATGCCTTGCGATACCCTTCAGGTGCGGGCATCCCGAAATTTCGAAATTGACGACTTTTAGTATCGCGACCTTTTTGTTGTCCGATTATCATAACTGATTGGTTATTGATGGTTCCAAGCCCACCAACAATCGCTTTGTCATCACCAAAATAACGATCTCCATGCAGCTCCATAAAATGCTCAACAAACTTGTCAATGTAGTCGAGAGTATACGGACGATCAGGATGGCGGGCTAATTGAACACGCTGCCACCGTGTCAGATTCTTAAAAATGGAGACACGAAGTTCCTCCAGTTTGTCATTAAGCCGGTTGATTTCTGGAGTAAGTATATTCTTCTCACCAGTTGAAATCTGTTTCAGTTCTTCGATCTTCTTTTCCAGATCGTGAATTGGTTTTTCAAAATCGAGGTAATTCATCCCGCTTCATTTTAAGATTAAAAATCGGACAGTCAATATACGAATTTTGCGTTACCGATGAACCCGACACAATTAGTGTTCAAAGTCTTCCCAAAAAGCTTCTAAGTTTTAACGACCAAACCATCCATATGGCTTCCCATACAATAGCTTTCGACATTTTAGACACACCCTCGACGCGCTCTCTAAAAATTACGGACACTTCACGAATTTTAAATCCTTTTTTAAAAGCTCGGTAGTGCATTTCGATCTGAAATGAGTATCCATTTGATTTAATCCTGTTTAAGTCAAGCGACTCAAGCACCCTGCGATGAAAGCACTTGAATCCAGCCGTAGTGTCAAATACATTCATGCCGGTAATGGTCCTGGCGTACACATTGGCCGAATAAGACAATATCAACCGTGACAATGGCCAATTAATGATGCTTATACCTTCGTTGTATCGGGAACCAATTGCGAGATCAGCCTCGCCTGAACGTACCATTTTCACCAAACGGGGAACATCTTTGGGATCATGAGAGAAGTCAGCATCCATTTCACAGATGTAAGTATAATGACGTTCAAGTGCATATCTGAATCCTGCCACGTAAGCCGTTCCGAGACCCATTTTGCCTGAACGCTCTACTAAATGTATACGTCCATCATATTCATGTTGCATATGTCTAACCACATCTCCCGTTCCGTCGGGAGAACCATCATCTACTATTAGTACATCCACTTGAATCGCAGATAGTCCGATCAAAGCCGGTATCATCTTTTGGATGTTCTTGGCTTCGTTATACGTCGGAATAATAATCAGTGTGTCTGATTTCATCTTAATTACTGTCCCTTACCCGCGATTACTGTAAACAATGTATTGATGAGAATCTTAAAATCCATTCTCAATGACATATTTTCAACGTAAAAAAGATCGTACTTAGTCTTTTCTTTAACGTCTTCAAATGACTCGTCGTACTTCCACTTAACCTGAGCCCAGCCTGTAATACCAGGGCGGACACGCAGCCTTCGCGTATATAGTGGAATTTCTTTTTTAAACTGATCCACAAAAAACTGTCGCTCCGGACGCGGACCTACCAGACTCATGTCCCCTTTGAGAACATTAAATAACTGAGGGATTTCATCCAGTCGAAGCTTTCTAAGCCAGTATCCAACCGGAGTAATTCTGGGATCGTTCTCTTTCGCCCAAACCGGTCCACTACGCTGTTCGGCATCCTGATACATGGTTCTAAATTTGAACATCGTAAACGGTCGACCATACAGTCCAACACGCTCTTGTCGGAAGATTGCGGGGCCTCTGGAAGTCAATCTGACTAAAAGTACCAAAATCAAAAAGAGTGGTAGTGTAACCACCAAAACAATGAGTGAAATCATTATATCAAACAATCTTTTAGTGAATTTCTCCCAAGACGGCATTGGATCTGGCATCACTTCAATCAGTGGTAGGCCAAAAATCTGATTGGTACGGTTTAATCCGGAAATCAAATGGATGAAACCAGGCACAATTTTCACAGAAACATCTGTTATATCGATATCGTCTACGATTTTGATTAGCTTTTCAGTATCCTCATGCTCAAGAGCAACGATTACATCTTTGACCTTATGCTTAACGATAAGTTCTCGTATGGATTCAACGGACCCAATTACCGGGAATCCATCGACTACTTTGGGAGATTTTTTGTCTCCGTTTTCTGTCACAAATCCGATTACGTTCATCCCAGAGGTTCTATTACGATCCAGATTGGCCTTAATATCGCGAGCCGTCTCGCCGGTACCAATAATCACAGCGGTATGAAGACCTTTTCCACTGCGTTTAACTTCAAGGATTTCTAGTGTGAGCACTACTACCCGGACGAAAGAAACAAGGATGAAAACCACTAACCAGTAAGTCAGAGTATATGACTTTGCAGAACCGATATTTTCAGAATTCCATCCAAGATTGTCGATAAACAGGACAAAAAACAAAATCAGAGTCCCAAGAATAGTGACCTTTCCCACCCGAAGGATTTCATCAAATCGGGATGTCAGATAGAGTTTGTTGTACATCCCAAATATGGCAAAAAGTACCAACCAGAAAATTGCAATCACAACAGCAGGTAAAAACAGTTCAGCCGGTGCCTGAGATGAGTCTGCAGGCATAACTCCCATCCTGAATCTGAGAAAGTAAAACAGATACCAGGAACCGATCAGCGCAATGGTGTCTGCAAGAAAGGTATATAAGATGTTCTTGAAGGAATCCACGTATATTTAGCCATCCGAAAATTTTCGATTAGGCCGTAAATTTAAGGCTATTTGACACAATATTATAATTTTCAAGTCGCATCTGTTTGATGCCTCTGATTAAAGGTAGTTTAGGAAATTCGATTTGTATACGCTTTTAAAAAAATCCCCCGACACCAAGGCCCGATTGGGTAAGGTCACGACCGACCATGGAGTCATTGAAACGCCAATATTCATGCCCGTTGGCACGGTAGCAACCGTTAAAGCTGTTTATCCACAAGAGCTCAAAGACAAGATAAACGCCCAGATAATTCTCGGAAACACGTACCATTTATACCTGCGTCCCGGAAACGATATTATGCAACGTGCTGGTGGACTTCATAAATTCATGAATTGGGACAGACCGATTTTAACAGATTCAGGAGGGTACCAGGTTTTCTCGTTATCGGATAATCGAAAACTGGAAGAAAAAGGTGCCACATTCAAAAGCCATATCGATGGCTCCAAACATATGTTCACACCAGAGAATGTTATAGGTACCCAGCGGGTTTTAGGGTCCGACATTATGATGGTGCTCGATGAGTGTCCACCATATCCATGTGATGAGGCATATGCCAGAAACTCCATGCACCTCACTCATCGTTGGGCAAAGCGGTGCAAAGAAGAATTAAGCAGAACAGAGCCTTTATATGGTCATAATCAACACCTTTTTGGCATTGTGCAGGGAAGTGTTTATCCCGAATTACGCCGTGAATCAGCGAAAGCTATCGCGGATCTCGATTTTCATGGTAATGCCATTGGAGGACTCAGTGTAGGTGAGCCAACCGACATGATGTATGAAATGACTAATCTGGTGACAGACATCCTACCAGAAAACAAACCGCGTTATTTGATGGGGGTTGGAACTCCAGCGAACCTACTGCACAATGTTGCGTTAGGTGTGGATATGTTTGATTGCGTGATGCCTACCCGAAATGCCCGAAACGGCATGATATTCACGAGAAATGGAAAAATTAACCTGCGCAATTCGAAATGGAGAGACTGCTTTGAATCAGCCGATCAGGGATTCGGGTCTGATTTGTGCCAAAATCACACGCTGGCGTACCTGCACCATCTGTTCAAGTGTGGTGAGTTATTGGGAATGCAGTTAGCCTCAGTACACAATCTTATGTTCTATCTATGGTTAATGCAAGAGATTCGAATTCACATCGCAAACGACACTTTCGGTTCCTGGTATGAAGAAATGGCTCGAACGGTAGATAAGCGGTTGTAGATTTACCGAAGTAAAGTTATTGGGAGCACTGTTACTTTGTCGTTGGTCGATAATCTAACAAAATAGATTCCACTTGCGAAACTGAGCATATCAAGTTGAAATCTATGTAGACCTCCAGGCAACGTACCCTGATAGAGATCTGATATTTTTGAGCCGGATAAGGTATACACTTCCAGAAGTACATCACCTGATTCTGGTAACTGGAGCTGAATTTGTGTAGATGGATTGAACGGATTAGGATAAGCAGTCAATAACTCAACTGTCTCAGGTAACGAGTTTTTTGTATCATCAATTGATACTGGAGATGAGGGTGTGATATCCATAGTAACCCAGGTAAGATTTCCAATTCTGGTACTGACTTTGATATCATTAACACCCTGAATTAGATCTATTTCTGATAACTGTCGTTCAGCGATTTGCCCATTTGTCCTTATTCGGTTGAACGATCCTACAACTTGTCCATTAACTTCAACATCAAAAGAACTATTGACCTGAGAACTTACCGTGAACAGAATATTGGCTTTGGTACCTTGAGGGCTTTCTATCATGTATCGCATCCATTCACCGGTTGCACTTTCAAATACTGCAAAATCTGTATCTGGATGATCAACAGCCATAATATCTACCGCATCAAATACTCTTGGTACTGATTCATCTGATGATCCAAGATTCAACAATGGCGTAGTATCAAAGTAAGCCACTCCCTGTCCTCCATGATTGAACTGCCACATAGGTATCAAGGCAGGTATAACCGGTACTTCGCTTCCAAACGCTTTGTTTTCGCAACCCTCACCTACTACTAAATTGATGGAAACGTCATCCTGTGACTGCGTACCATCATTATCAGTAGCGGTCACAGATAGTTCATAACACCCTTCCATAAGGGGATCAAGCTCTAAACTAAATGGCGCTTCAGTTACTGAACCAACTAATTCTCCATCAATATAAAAATCTGCGCTGATAACTGATCCATCTGCATCCGTTATTCCCGGATTAAAATACATGGGTTCACCAGCTGCATAACTGGTATCAATAGGTGATAAATCAACTTCGGGTGCTTCATTTACATCTTGAAATACGCGTACATAATCTATCATATACGATTGTGGGAACACTGTAGATGGGGTTGGATTCGGCAGGTAGTTACCCCCAACAGCAAGATTCAAAATTATATAAAATGGACCTGTAAAAGGGTCATACTCTGCTGATAACGTAGTAAGATCTACTTCAAAATAAGGTTCATTATTGAACAACCACACCAGTCTTTCGGGAGTCCATTCGAGAGCATAAAGATTGAAATCATCAGATAGATTTAACCCTGTATCAAGTGTTTCCTCTTCTACAACCCTGCATGTAGCCGAATTTCCTACACAACCTTCTCTCCAGTAGTGACTGGCGCCATTGGTTTCATTTACCAGATTACCTCTGAACTCGAGTATATCGATCTCGCCGCCTCTTGGCCAACCAATATTTCTTATCGGCATCATCCAAAACGCTGGCCAAAAACCAGTCCCAGCTGGCATTTTGGCTCTGACCTCAAAACGCCCATATTCCCAACCAATTCTTAGAGAATCTGTAGCTATTCTCCCTGAAGAGTATGATCTCAACAAACTACCACATTGAATCGATTCACGATGTGCAGTTAATCTCAATATCCCATCCGACAATGATATGTTTTTTTCTTGGTCAGTGTAGCACTGAAGCTCATTATTGAAAGCAGATCCTCGCCAAATATTCCAAGTATCTGTATCTAACTGATCAGCGTCGAATTCATCACTCCAAACCAGTTCGTACCGCTGGGCTTGAATTTGATAAACCTGCACAGTTAGTAGTGCAAGTAGAATTAGAATTATTTTTCTGTTTTTCATAGGTCCATGGTCTGATTGTAGTTCATCAACTCTTGAAATGCCAGCGTATCTATGATTATGGTTGATTCTTCTCTTAATCGATTTAGAAGGGTAAACTCGTTGTATATGGGTTTGAGTTTCTCCTCGATTTCGGAAGTGACTTCCTGAATAGATTGTGATCTAAATTCTCGTGAAATTACCTGCATTACAAACCAACCTGATTCAGTCCCAACAATATGTGGAAAACCAATTTCGGCTCTTAAAAGGTGTGACTGAAGTTCAGATACACGAATAGATGTCTCGTTTTCACTCATGAAACAGGCCAATTTGCTGTTTTCGATATTAATTTCACCTGACAGTAACTGTTGTTGAAGGTTTCGAGCTTTAGCAAGACCATCTACTTCAATCAGAAAGTAGTCCAATTTTTCCAATCTCTGAGAATCATAACCAAAAGCTGTATAAGCATCCTGAATATCTTCAGGCCTGATTTCTGATGGAGTGGCTAGCGATAGTGAATCACGGAGACGTGATGCCAAAAACAGATTTTCAGCAACCTGAGCGTTGAATTTCACAAAAGGGTCACGATCATAACCTTTTGCTATCGATTCTTTAGCAAACGTATTCCACATCAGGGCACGACCAAGTGATGCATCAAAACGAGTTCTGATTTCCTCTAAGGGGAGTGAATCGATCCAATTCAAGTAATCCTGGACCCGAAATACATTCGTTTCACCATCCTTCGTAAAAGTAACGAGCGGTGCTTGTAAGTCAAGATTATTCTGGTCTTGAATGAAGTCAGTTGGTACTGGACGTTCAAGTTCTTTAGGATCTACTTGTTGAGGTAATCTCTGATATAAATATCGTTGAAGTGTGTAGACATTTTCAAGCACAGGTGTTGGATTGAGTCCAGACATATACGCCCTAATAAAAGAGTCTGCACCCATCTGGAAATCTCGCTGATGGAGCATAAAACGAATCGACTCAGAACGTTGTTCAAACTCGGTTTCTGTGATAATCGGATTCAATTTCCAGTTATCAACGTATAGAATTACAAACCCTTGGCGGGTTCTAACAGGACGTGAGTATTCTCCTGCATCGAGACTGTAAGCTGTTTCGGCAAAAACATCATCTACTCCGAAGTAGCTGATTTCTCCAACGAATCCCGCTAAACTATCATACGATGTTGTTGCATAGAGTTCATTGGCTAGATCGATAAATGACTCTCCGCCTTCCAATCTTTGAAAGTATGCATCAGCGGAGGATTCATCAGGAAAATACAATTGCCTGACGTAAGGTTTTTGTTTAGACCTGTAGAATGCGAAGCGAACCCTATTTTCATCGGGTTGATCTAATTGCGATAGAAATTCATACTTAACAAAAACGTTCCGAAGGGTCCTATTCTTCGTTCTCTCGGTGTAGATAGTCGTCAATGAATCACTCAGGCCCAGACGCTTTGCTTCCTGAGCTAGTAGATATTCATCAATAAGTTGGTTTAGGTGGAAATAGCGCCTCTTCTCAGAATCTGAGTACCCTGTTCGGGTGAGCATATTTATATACGTTTCTTCAAACGCTTCGGCGAATATCGTATCGTTGTTAACAACTGCAAGTACGGCACCCGGTTCGAAATCGAAAGGTAGATCTTCCTTTTTCGAACAACTTACCAACATAATACATGTCAGGGTTATGACGAGATATCCATTCAGAAAACGCATCTAGAAATATATTCGCAGGTCAATCATTGAGGTGTCGCCGAGTCTGTCAAATGGAACATACGCATAATCGACACCAAAAATAATTCCAGACACTTTAGTTTGAAGACCAACACCGAATGTCCAGTGACTATCAACTTGATCAAAATCAAATTTTGAGTCTAATGGAAAGTCTTTATACCCGATCCTAGGTGTTATCCGAGTAGTTTTTGTTTTTAAAACCACTTGACTTCCAAAATCTGCGTTCAGATACTGATCGTTTGTCTGATGCGATTCACCTGTAACATACCAATCCAGGTACTCTGTAGTTACTAGTGGAATCAAAACTCCAAATTTAAACTGAATGGGTATATCCCACTTATCCATGCGGTAGGCAGCCTCAACATTGTCGTTTCCACCGAAAATATCCGGATACGGTTGAGCTATAAAATTAGCGTTCAGCCCATCTAGCTGCATTTTTCCTCCAAAGTTCATTAAGGATGCTCCCATCCGCATCCCATTCAGGTATGGAGTAATAAGTGTAAAGCCGATATCTACCGCAATTGTACTAGATCGCATGTCATAGATCGATTGCTGGATGTATTTAACTGTACCGCCTAAGTGAAAGGTACTGGTAATAGGAGATGCAAAACTAACTCCTACGGCTAAATCATAGGCTCCAAAAGTCAAGCCATTACCTTCGGGCTGTTCAACTGTTCGAATATCCATCTGTCCGTAATCCATATATATGGCATGCAGACCGATTACACGATCATATTTCGACACAGGCAAGGTTAGACTTAGTGCATTATATTGTATTCCAGCAAACCATTGTTTGTTGTTAAACATAACACTACCAAGCGGATCGGTTTCTTCGAATCTTATTGAGATCCCCGAGGGATTCCAAAACAACGCATCTGGTCCGGTTGCCATAGCTGTGTATGCATGTCCCAAACCAGTAGCTCTCGCCCCGGTTCCCATTGTAAGAAATGTGGCAGCAGTAGTTCCAACTTTACTCTGTGCAAAAACCGTTGGTATTGAAGTCGATGAGAATATCAGACAGAACAATATCCAGGTTCCAAAATGACGCAAACGTATCTGTTTCATAGTGTTATTTGATGAGAGCGAATTTTCCTGTTTTGTTCCCGATACCCGGTGCTTCAACATGGTATATGTACACACCATAAGCAACATCCTGAAAATCTCTGGTTTTAAGATCCCAGAATTCCATTCCATCGTCCGACAAAGCATCACGTGTAAGGGTCTGGATCAATTCACCTCGTAAATTGTAGATCCTTATGGTACACTTTGCAGGCAGATTAATAAAAGCTATTCGCCTTTCGCTTCTACCGACTGAGGAAGTTCTAACCTCAAAAGCACTTGAAGCGATGTACGGATTTGGTACTACTGCTATTTTTTCAAGTTCTTCGGCAGCCAAATCGGTATCTAAACGTGAGTCGTTCAGACTAAACTGGAAATAGTCGTCCGATGTAAATGGTTTTTTATTCGAGATTCGAATAATCTCACCATTACCGGGTAATCTGCTGGTTTGACCCTGAGGGACGGAAAAACGTACCCGGTGTCGGAATCTGAATAACCCCACACGCTCGACTACGACCAATTCATCTTCGACGTCAAATGTTCTGTTATCATTTCGATCTACTATAAGTAAATCAGCCTGTCGACCCGTTTCTAGATTTACCGCAACAACGTTTAACGAGTCACGCAGATAATTGATAGCCTGAAATCGTGGTGGCATATATACTTTTTCATTACTCCAAATGAGCTCATAATTCGCAGGTATATAGACCCCATCAGGTGAATCATCAGGTTCTGTTTCTACAATCCAGTTGGTCCGATAACTTTCTAAGTCTGCGGGATTAAAACTGAACGATTCATTATCTGTGCCATGATTTTCAACCCATCCAGAACGCTCTGGGAAGGGTTCGATGAATTCATCATTGAACACTCGAACGAAGAATCCTTCAACATAAGGTGGAGCGTCACTGACTTCGCGGTTAAACAACAGTTCATCTTCTCCCATTTTTCTCAAACGATATCGCTTGGTCACATACTCGGTCTCGGACAACGTTTCTGCGTCGAATTCAAGGCGATAAACCGCATCGAAATCTGCCTCGGCGGAGTTCACAACCTCTACTTCGATACGTCCTGTTCCCCTGCCTGAGGTTACTCTACTTAAATCTTCGTTAGCTCCGCCTGGTACAAATCCTGCTGCTTTGGGTCTTGGTACCACTACCGCAGCGTTAGCACTGGTTCCTCTTATGTTTGAGAATGCATCTACTGAGAAGTTGAATGTATTCTCTTGAGGATCAATTTCCAGTGCACCTGTAGATGTGTACACCCCTCTATCATAGGCAACCAATGCATAATAATAGCGGACACCATTCTTCACGTCTTCATCAACATAGAAGAACTGTAGACCAGTATTCGTACCCAAATGGTAATTAGCTGTTCCTTCTAACACAGTCACAGGTCCAGAGTACTGGTTTACAAGGTCGAATTGGGCAAGTGGTTTGTAGAATGTCGGTACACCATCAATATTCGTAATGATGCGTGAGTCGGTTAGCAAAGGATCGGTTCCCTTGTATAGTCTGTAACCTTCGAAGTCGAATTCTTGTGTGAATCGGTCGAAGCTACTGATTGAAAGGGTGTCCCAAGCCAAAACAACACGTTTATCACCAGGTATTGCAGTTAACTTCGGTGGTATTGGCGGTTGAGCGAATCGATAGTTTGCATCGTAGATACTTTGAACTGTAGCTCTGTTTCGGTAAAAATCATTTCTCTCTGAACCAAACAACCATCCTAATGAGAAAAAGTCCGTTCTACCAGGCGGCAAGTTTACCGGTCCGGACATAAACAGGATATAAGGTTCAATATCGAACACCTCAAATGCGTCTGGCATAGTACCCAATGGGAACTCACTCTGTACAATTTTTTGCCATAACCAAGTATCATTTCTCAGGTTGTCACCACTTTGATAAACCCGTCTATCGTCGAGATTAAATCCACGTAAACCGATTTGATCAGACTCCTGGACATCAGTTTGATCAAAGTTTGGTTCCCCAGCGGTAGGAATCCCGTCACCCTCACCGGTGTCAGGGCCAGGGTATCCAAAATCATTTGGACCCAAACCATCCATCCCTAAATCGTCGTTGAGCGGTTCGCCTTCATCCAAAATACCATTTCCGTTCAGGTCAGAAAAACCGACCCAATTAAGGTTCTCATCGCCAGTCCACCACTTCCCTGCTAAATACGCAGGTCTTAATTCAACCGGACCATATCCTTGAAACTCAGTTGTGTTCTCAAAAATTGCACGATTGTAGTTTGCAGTTACATAGGCTTCGATCTGATCCCTGCCTTCAATAAGCATGCCAGGTCCCGAATCTCTGGACTCATCTGTGATACCATCTTCATCATTGTCACGTCCGTCAAAAGGATCAGCTGGAGATTCAAGGAATGCAAATCCAACATATCCGAGTGGATATAATCTACCAGATAAATCCCTACCAATTCCATCAGCATCCCATCCAAATGAGAGATTAAACTGTGGGTCGAACGCTCCAATACCACGATCTTCTTGTCCACTTGCTCCGGTCAAGCCGTAGTCTACAACTTTATAGAAATATAATCCCTCGCCTCTTCTGGCACCATAATCGTAATTTCCGCCGTTAGTGATCTCATAAAGCATGAACGCTGTGTCTTCGGCAAGTACGTTTGCCCACTGCAAATAGCGAACTGTAACAGTTAACCCCATTCCACCCATTGTGGAATCTGCGGAGTTAGGATAAAACACTCCAAAAGGGCTATAAACTTGTCCCTGATCATTAAGATTATATTCTTTATCACCATAATCATCAATTACATAGAAGGTTTCCAAATCTGCTTGTTGGATTCCCTTCCCAAAGTATCCGTTCCATTGGCCAGCCCATCCCGGATCATCCGGATTATCAAACCTGTCTGGCCAATCAGAAGGCCAAGAACTTGGGTCGCCGCTGAGCGCAGGAACAGGAGTTCTTGTTCGGGTTATAGGGTCTATTCTGCGGTCATTATGGAACCCTGGCTTCGGTAACCATCCCCATACTGGTCCAAGGGGAGCCTTGACTCCACCGGCATCACCTCTAAAATTGTGACTTGCCGGACTTAAAATAGTATCACTAACAGCACCAGGGAAGATCTGCGGCCATTTCAATCTTTCACCATAAACCTGCCCACTTACGTAAAAAGCAATACCATCGATGTGCCTGTTAGTCGTTCCCCGAGGCCAAATCCCATACGGGCGATCGTTATATCTGGATAACTCACCATGATTTCTGAAATTTGTTTCGATGAGATTACCATCCAAAATACCACGGGCTATTTGACCTTGCTCCCCGCGAATTTCTTTCATCCAAGGTGGCGCTTCCAACAATGGTTGGCCTGACAGATCTGCGCTATGGAAAGCCGTCAATGCGAAAACCAATGTGAGTAATTTAATTTGCTTTCTCATAACCGAATTTGAAATCCAACGTTAATTATTCTTGGGGCATTGTAGAAATCTTGCCTGTCGAAGAAATCTTCAACAGTATTCAACCCATTGATGTTTAGTCTTCTTGCAGCCTGAAGTTCAAAGGTATTATCTGGTTGACCAGTGTCAGCATAAACTACATTTGCCGTTTTAATGTCAAATAGATTGTCGACCTGTAAGAACAAACTTACATCGTATTTTGACGGGAAGGGTCGTATGTAAGTACGGATATTGGTATTGAATCCTGGCGGACGATCCTCATTATTTCGAATAAACGATTGTATGTTATTACGGCTTGTAGTGTACGGACGACCGCTGGTAAACGTATTGATGAACGTAGCGGTAATCCAATTATTTGGCCTGAAAGTAATAGAGTTATTCAACACATGGCGACGATCCCAATCGAGTCTGGCAAGTGTAAGGGTTTCATCCAGGCCACTTTGAACTCGTTCAAATAAATCACCCGTGATAGCGTAACTACCATCAGCAAACTGTAGTGTATAGTCTAATGTCCATGATAGTGGTCCTGAAGACCTTTGGAACAAAGAAAGAGTAACTCCCCGAACTGTTCCAAATTCACGGTTAACGTAGCGAACCGCAAAGTTTGTAGTGCTTACATCACGTTCAATCTGATCAGCTATCAGGTTTCTGACATCACGGATAAACAATGTGAGTTCCAATCCTAATTCATCATTCAAACCTTGTTGATATCCGACTTCAAATGTTGATGTACTTTGTGGTTCAACATCTGGATTACCATATCGTGAGGTTGAACTTAATGGGTCTGCTATGTAATCAGGATTTGAGTATAAAAGCGCATAATCTGGCACTTGGAAGAACCTACCATACGAAAATCTGATTACGCTGACATCCGATAGTGGAAACGCAACGCCAAGTCTTGGACTCAATTGATATTTAGACTTCGCTTTTGTACGGTTAGAAATGTTTTGGGATGGATTATCCGGATCCGGAATGGTCAGTTCACTCGCTTGAGCCCAACTTACAGGAATTTCATAAGCAGGATCAAAGTAATCTAGTCGTAATCCTGCATTGATAATCAGATACTGTAATTCGATTTTATCTTGGATGTAGCCAGAAAATTCACGTGGTCTTATATCCAAGCCTACATTTCGCCACTCTTGTTGAGTCCGAACTGGAGTAAATCCATTTTGTGAATTTACATCGATACCCAACTGGGTATTTTGCACATGCTGAAAACTGAATTTGAATCCGGCTTTAACCTGATTGTAGCGATTAATCTGACTAGTAACACTTCCAACGATATGATGAATCCTGGTTCGGTTTCTGCCATAATAAATGTTATTTCCACCCATACTGAACGTGTATGGTCCTGCCTGATTGCCGTATTCCGGCGCTACAATTCTACTATCAAAAAGTGAATCGGCCACAGGAGAGGAATACAATCGGGTCTCAAACTTATCGACCTGATTACTGTAAGACAAATTTGCGAAGGTGTTTGGACTGAATGTATATCTAGCACTGACAATATGAGTATGATTCTCCGGATAATTCCAGTTACGCCCGTCTGGAGCATACTTCATGAAATGGTCAAAGTCTCTGTTCTTTTGTAATTGAGTAAAGTTATTGTACTCAATTCTAAGCTCTCTTAGTGGGTTATACACTAAAGATGTGTTCAATGACAATCTTTCGACTTCACTCATTGAAACGAATTCATTGTCGCCAGTTGACTCAATCTCCCAAGCGTCTCTGTTCCCGGGATTGTTAATTATACTGGAGCTTAAAAATTGCTCATTACCTGAATAATCATCAGGCATAAATACTTTTCTACCCAGAAACCTTCCGTTGTCTTTGACATATCGAAGATTGATGTTTGTTCCTAAAGTACTTCCAAAGATTGGTCCTCCTGTAGTGAGGTTGACCTCAGATCTGTTTGGAAGACTAGCAGCTTTCATGTAACTGACTCTCTCGGTCGTAAAGTCATCTGCGCGAAGTCCGGACCCAGGTCCTACATTTCTTGTGAGGAAATCAAGCTTGCGATTACTAGCAATACCCGACACATGACTCAAAAGCTCAAATGTCCATTCTGATGGAGCAGTGCGTGTTGCAATATTTACAACACCAGAGGTGGCTTGTCCATATTCGGCATTGAATACACCTGTAATCACCTCCAGGTTTGATACCATGTTTGATTCAACAGTAAATCCAGGTGTGTTATTGAGCGGATTATTAATAGGAACTCCGTTCACCACATACATGACTTCATTCACACGTCCACCCCTAAAGTGTCCCTCAACTACACCTGCCTGAAGATTAATCACGTCTTCGATATTCTGAACAGGTAATGCTTGTATTTGTTCTCTGCTGACAAAAGCAGTTGTTGTCGTTCTGTCTTTCTGAACAATCGGTCGCTCTGCAGTTATAACAATTTCTTCTCCTACTACGGCCTCGTCCTGAAGAACAACATCTATCGTTGTAGTTCTTCCTGTAATAACCTCAACATTTTCGATTCTGACAGTGGAAAAACCAATGTATCTGAAAACGAGGGTATAGGAATCGGCTGGAACATTGATAAGCGAGTAGAATCCATCAAGTTCGGTAATGGTTCCACGGGTAGTTCCGTCGATTACGATTTGCACACCAGGTAGCGTCTCTCCAGCTGAATCGGTTACTTTTCCAACGATTCTGCCACCATTTTGTGCGAAAAGCTCTGTTGCACCAGTTAAGACTAAAAGGAACAAAGCAAGGAGTGATATGTATTGCCGACTTTGCATGAGCTTCAATATAAATAAAAGCATTACTGACCGACACTGGGCCAGTCAGTAATACTTGGATTAGATATGAGATTATTTGATCAGAATCATCTTACGTTGCATGACCTGAGTATCGGTAGTTAATCTGTAGAAGTAAATACCTGAGCTCAGACTTGATGCATCGAAAGATACCGTATGACGTCCTGATTGATATACACCACTGTTTACCAGTGTAGTTACCAATTGACCAATACTATTGTAAATTTCCAGAGATACCGTCATTGACTGCGGAAGCTGGAATTCGATTTTGGTCGTTGGGTTGAATGGATTCGGATAGTTTTGGAACAATGCAACTGAAGCTGGAAGCTCATCTCCATTTTCATCAATGCTTGTTGCAATTGCACGTCCAACGACACCCAATGTACCCATACCTGAAATGTCAGATGAGTTTACGGTACCACTTTGTCCCCATGGTTTGGTAGGATGCATGATTACAGAAGTAGCAGATTCCCACCAGTTCCCAAGTGCAAGACCACTGTCTTTATCCCAAAGAATCATCGTCATAGGCATATACTTGAGTTCGTCGCTTCCAGGAAGCACCATTTCAGCGTCTACTGGACTACCACCTTCAGTTACTACAAGAAGATCCTGTGAATCAATAGCCGCAAAGAACTTCCATCCAATACGTCTGTCGTTTTCATCATAGATATTCTCATAAACCGCAGGAGTTGTCAAAGGATGTTGTGAACTGTAATACAAGGAATTATAATCCTGTACAGGATCGCCACTTGGCTCTGTTACCCAAAGTCTAACCAATAATCCGTTTGGATCGTTGTTTACGTAGTCAACATTTCCATCATTAACGAAGTAGGGCTGGAACGAGAGTGAGTACTCAGGAGTATCGCCTCTGGATCTGAATTTATTTGGAGATCCAGTGATGTAATCATCAGTTGTGTAAGCACCAAACAATACTTCTACCTGATCCTTCAAGTAGTAGTTCCATTCCAAATCGTTATCGAATTCACGAACACCAGGAACCCATGTTGGATCGTAGTTGTCATTTCTTGGGTAGATAGTAGTTCCAGACATTTCTGTTGGATTGGAAGGAGGTCCTGCCAAAACGTTGTCATCATAGATTTCACCGTAGAAGAACAGGGTAGTGAATCCACCGGATGTACCGTATGCGACCCAGATATCACCACTTGAGTCATCATTGCCTGTCCATAGATCATCCGCTTCATCAGGGAATCTGAGACGAATAGGCTGGAATGTTTCGATTGGGAACGAATTTACACCTGGAAATTCACCTTGATCCAACGCGTTAAAGACACCATTTTCTTCTTCTTCGGTCAATTGGAAGATGAATCCGTTGTCTTGTCCACGTGTAGCAACGGAACCGTTACTAGCTGAGATATCCTCAGATACTACTCCCCAAGCATTACCAGGAGCTACAGCGTAATGGTAGGTTTGGCTTTCTACAGATGGATGTGCACGATAGACGTCATGTTCAACTTCGGTTGAATCACCTGGAACAGTTGTCCAAAGTCTAACTTTTGGATCATCCAAACTAGTGATCGGCTCACTACTGTAGTAAACACCATAAGAGGACACATCTTCGCGTGTTGACCAGGAGACTCTGTTTTTCGATCCGTCTGTAGTCACGTTTATGCCGGCCATTGGAGCAGGACCTTCGGTAGCAACACTCAAGTCAGTTCCGCTTCTACCAATATAGACGCTTTCAATGTAGATAGGAGCATTTGGAGTTTGATTTTGATCCCAATAGATACCAAATCTGCGAACTCGCTCCCAGCTAAACTCTCTCCAGTCACGATCATTCACATCTGAAATAACCTCTTGGCGAGATGGGGAATAAGCACCCCAATAATCCCAAAGTGCTGCATATCCAGTTAACTCGTTACTTGTTTTCGCATCTTCGAGTTCTGTTTTTGTAGCATAAGCTGGAAGTGGAATTGCAATATCCATCCATTCACCCACATGAACTTCGTCAGGTAGTGCTAACTGGACACGGAATTCGAGGTTACCCGGAGGTGGCATATCCAGGAACATGAGTTTAGCGGTGTTGTTACCGTTTGTCTCTCTGTTCGTAGAACTGTTGTTTGGAGACGACCAGATTCTGATAAAGATAGAATCTTGAGCCTCACGTCTTTCTTTGACGTTCACTCCACCTGTTCCCCAATCGAATCCACCGATGTTCCAGTTACCGTAGTCAAAACGGATTACAGGGTTTTCACTAACGTCTTCATCTTCGATAACCGATCCATGTAAGAAGGTTGGGATTGATATGTGGCGACCACCAGCTGCGAAAAGGATGAAATTTTGTGGCATCAAATTTTCGGAGGCTTCAACCTCTTCGTTTTCTGGTGCTTCAACAACCGTGTCGTCGCGGACCATAGAAATATCAGAGATCGTTACTTGCGCTGCACTTGTTCCGAATTCAAATCCGACTTTCATGGCTGCATAGGTAGCTGATGCATCAACAATTACCTCTTGAGTTGATTCACCTGCAGGAAGAGTAATGGTTTTAGCTACAAGTGCTGCAAAATTACCACCATTCTCTCCAACAAAAACATTTAATGGTCTGCGAGCAGCAGCATTGGCTTTGAAAGTCAATACATATTGACCACCATCTTCTAGAACTGAAATTTGATCTTCTGTCAGAATTTGATTCAACTGAACGTGCCAGGATGCAGATCCATCTACAGTGATATTTCCAACTGTTACACCACCGTCAGCAACCGTGAAATCTGCAGTTGCACCAGCCCAATCAGCTACATACGTTTCCCAACCAGTAAGGTCGTTTTCTGGAAAATCTGCGTTCAAAAGGAACTCAGGTTCATAAGCAACCATTGAGATATTATCGAAAGATGCATCTACAGTACTCAGACCTAATTCAAATCCAAGTTTCATGGCTGTAAAGGTTTGAGAAACCAATACCGGAAACTCAATTGTTGATTCACCGGCAGGTATCGTCATTGATACTGCTCGAAGTGCGGTAAATGAACCGCCATTTTCACCAAAGTAGACCGTTAATGGTCGCTCAGCTTCAGCATCAACATCAAATCGTACCCGATAGTAAGAACCCACTTCAAGTGAATTAATCTGATCACTTGTGAATTCTTGATTCAATTGGACGTGCCAGGAGGCGGTCCCGTCAATAGCATTTACCGCAACATTCACACGACCATCAACAACTGTAATGTCTGCGCTTGCTCCGGTCCAATCTGCAACAAATGTGGTCCAAGGACCTAGAGATCCCGTAGAGAAATCTCCATTGATAATGACATTATCTTCAGACTGAGCCATAGCGCCCATCGGCACCAATAGCGCGATCATCGAATATAACATCCATCGTAACGTGGTTTTCATAGACTAATCCTTTGTGTTTATTTACGGAAGAAACCGCTTCCAATCTAAAGAATGAAAATGTTTAATACAAAATTTTTATTCGTTTTTGCAAAATTTGTATAAATATTTTTCTTCTTCGTTTAAATGTATACCTTTGACAAGCTACTTAGTCTTTAGTTTATAGTTATCACTACACCTGGCATGACCCGGACAACCTTAAAAAATATACTTTTCTATTCAGTTGCAATATTGTTACCGATAGTTTTTCTGGGCATCATCGAGTTAACTTTTAGGTATCTGCCTGGGTATGTCCCAGACCGGATTACAATAGACCTCCAGCAACCTGACAAAAGAATTATCAATCCCGAGTATTTTAGCCGATACTTCACGTCTTTCAGACCATCTGTATCTATCTCGCCATTTGAAGTATCCAAAAATGAAGGTACGTTTCGAATTTTAGCCGTGGGTGGGTCATCCATGGCTGGGTATCCTTATAGTCATCATTATTCAGTTCCATCTTTAATCGAACTCAACCTTAAAAAAACATTTCCTGAAGTACATTTTGAAGTGATCAACGTTGCAGTGACGGCATTGAATTCATTTGGAGTTTCAGACATTGTTACTAAAGCGGACCAATTGCGTCCTGATGCAATTATCATGTATACCGGTCATAACGAGTTTTATGGATCATTAGGATCTGCTAGTACACAAAGCGTTGCAGAATCGGGTACTTCACGACGATTATACCTGAATATGTATTCTTCATCAATTTTTCAGCTTGGAAGTAAGATATACCGCCTTACCACTACCTCAGAGAAGTATGACAGTTCACGGGTTACAACAATGAGTCGTATGATTGGGAACGCCTCAATTCCTTATCAAGAGAGTCTTTTCGAGCAGACCATGACTGATTTTCAGTATAATTTGGACATCGTATATACAAAAGCATCAGAAATGAGTATTCCGGTTGTGATTTCAACACTGGTATCGAATCTCAAAGACCAACCTCCTTTGGGTAATAGTCAATCAGCAGATGAGGCCTACCAATCTGGACTAGAACTATTTAAAGCGGGGATTATTGACTCAGCAAGAGTTTGGTTCTCTAAGGCTCGGGATTTAGATCCAATCCGATTCCGAGCCCCAACAGACATCAATCAAGTAATACACAAGTTCGCCCAAAATGATAACGTCCACCTGGTAGATATTGAAGCCTCTTACGCCGATACATGCGAAAGTGGTATTGAAGATAATTCCTGTTTTACAGATCACTTACATCCAACATATGAAGGCTACCAGTACATAGCAGACGAAATCCTGACAATACTTAAACCGATCATCAGCTCAAAAAAGAACCTGGATGCAGTTGAACCAAGCGGCTTTAGCTATCCATTGTTGGATGCTATCGAAGAGAATTTATCTCAGATAAATATTGAAATTCTATCCTCAGCTCCGCCATTTGATCGAAGGTATGAAAGCGCCGGGAGATCCTTCCAGGAAATCATTACTTTCTTAAAAAATACAAATGAACCTATTTCAAGTTCTGTATTTTCAATCTTGTCGAGTCAAAAACATCCATCAAATGTATATGAGGATTTAGCGTCTGACAGCACATTCAAACAGTTTGGAAATGGATCTTTTTATTACAGTTGGTCAGAGTGGAATCCATTAAATGAATCCATCATTCGTACCGGACTCAGTGGTCTCGTTACTGATCAAAATTTTGATATATCTGCAGAAGCTTTGCTTTTAAAAGCATCCAATGACTTCGACACTACTATTTATTACAACCTGTTGGGTGCCTTCTACCTACAAAGAAAAGAGTATGAAAGTGCAAAAGCATTCTTGCAAATTGTAGAAAAACGTGATCCTGAAGAACCAAGCATGTTATATAATTTAGCCGTATTACACTATGAAACAGGCGATATTGATAATGCATTAAAGTACCAATCCAGGTACCAAAGCATTGTAGGTCAATAATATAAAAAGCCGTAATCCATTACACGAGAATGAAATATTCGATTTTTTCATATCTTTAATAATATCATCTGCAAAATTTTCATGAATACAAAAGTAACATTACACGATTTATCCAAAGCAACAGGCTTCTCAGTCTCCACAATATCCAGGGTGCTGGGTGGTTCTGACAAATATGCTGAAGATACCAGAAACACTATTCTGGAAACTGCCAAAAAATTTCAATACAAGACTAAACGCATTAGTCCGACAGATTTTCCAAAATCCCACTATAACATCGCCTTGATTACAGACTTTCACGAGGGCGAGTTCTATGCATCTTTTTTCTACGGTTATGTCCAGGCAGCCCCACTATGTAATGTAAGAATCTCATTAATTAGTCTGAATGATGCCAGAGAAACCATCAAAGAATACATCGGATTGTTTTCAGATCAATATTATGATGGGGCGATATTGTTTATCCCCGCACTTACCCGAAAAGATTATGAGGCAATATCCAGAGATGTTCCAGAAGACTTTCCTATGGTGTCGAACGCCTTAATCGAAAACCCACTTCTACATACAATTACGTTTGACGGATATAGTGCCGGCCATATGGCCGCTGAACATTTTTTGAATAGAGGCCATAAAAATGTGGGAATAATTAAAGGACCAGTTTCAAAAGCAGAATCAAGATTCCGATACAACGGATTTGCAGATTATGTGCATCAACACCCGGTGATGGATAATGTATTTGAGTTTCAGGGCGATTTCAACTACGAGTCTGGCGTCAGAGCGTTTGAGGCCTATCTGAAGTGCACTGTCAAACCTACTGCCATTTTTGTCTCAAACGATTTAATGTGCCACGGATTCATAGAAACAGCTAAAGATTCTGGACTAAGTATCCCCGACGATGTTGCACTGCTAGGGTACGACGATCTCCCCATGTGTCTTCATACTCGGCCTCTTTTGAGTTCTGTTAAAACAGATTTCACGACACTTGCACAAGCAAGTCTTGAGACTCTAATTAGACTCAAAAACACTGCATCTCAGCAGAATGGTTTACTGAGCCTAATCCCTGTCTCTCTGGAGATCAGAAATTCGAGTTGACAAAAAATATATAAATTTGTTGCAAAATTTTATTTCCATACTGCAATATTTGCATTAGATTGTCTGCCATAATAAATGGTCATCTTTCAGAGCAGTATAATGGAAAAAACGATAGTCTATGGGGTAGCAACTTCCAGTTATCAAATTGAAGGTGGTGTCAATGAAAATGGTGCCGGTTTAACTAACTGGACCGTCTTCTCAAAGAAATCAGACACTATTCATAAAAATCAGAATGGTGATACGGCCTGTGACCATTTTCATCTTTGGGAAAGTGATGTTGAACTAATGCATCAATTGGGAATCCAATCATATCGCTTTTCAATCTCCTGGGCCCGAATTTTTCCTGATAACTCTGGTGTGATTAACGAGGAAGGCTTGAAATTTTACGAATCGTTACTCCATAAACTTCATGAATATTCCATAGAGCCCATGATTACACTATATCACTGGGACTTGCCTCAATGGCTGGAAGTGCAAGGTGGATGGAGTAATCCATCTATCATTGACCATTTTGAAAAGTATGCTCTTACACTGGTAAATAGATTTTCTAATCTATGTTCAAAGTGGATTACACTCAATGAGCCTTGGGTTTTTTTGCACAAGGGTTTTATAACGGGTGAACATGCACCAGGAATAAGGGATATACACTACGCTGGGAAATCGTATGTGAATATCCTAAGGACTCACACGAATGCGTGTAAGAAAATCAAAGAATTAGTACCAAACATTGAAATTGGGATCGCCTGCAATGTTACATACGTTGCACCAGGGAGTGTTTCAATTAATGATATTAATGCCGCAGAGCGTTTCGAATCTTATATAAACAGACTTTTTTTAGACCCCTTACTAACTGGCTCTATTCCCAATATTGCGTGGGAACTCTTTCAAAATGAACTTCCGGAAGAGTGGCGCAAACATGCTCATGAGCTACTTACACCAAATGATTTTGTAGGACTAAACTACTATTCAAAAACCACTATTAAAGCCAACGAAAACCATTTCTTAGGCGTACAAGCTTCTAATTCAGGGCTTCCGGTTACCTCTATGGATTGGGAAATATACCCTAAAGGACTGTCAACAATACTCGCATGGGCATTTGAAAGATATAAGTTACCGATCTATATAACTGAAAATGGCGCTGCATTTGATGACGTAGTATCCGAGAACGGCGAAATTAATGATACAGACCGTATTCATTATTTCTCTGATCACCTGGCAGAAGTACTTGAAGCTACACAGTCTGGTGTTCCTGTTTTGGGATATTATGCGTGGTCTTTTCTAGATAATTTTGAATGGGAGGCTGGGTATGACAAAAGATTCGGGTTAGTATATGTTGACTTTGAATCATTAAAGAGAACCGTAAAAAATAGCGGATATTTCTACAGAGATTTCATTGTCAACCAGCATTCAACACTCATTTATGACTAGTACTATTTCTTATTAGTTATAATCGTCGTTATTCGTAAATATTGAAGGATAATCGCCTTTGAACAAGGTCTTTACAAGGATGTCTAAATCCATCCAGATACTGTAATTCTGGACGTAGAATAACTCGAATTTTTCTTTTTCTGATTCACGGTATAACCTGGATTCATTTAGTTGTCGTAGTCCAGTCATTCCGGGTTTATAGTAAAGTGGGATTTTCTCTCTATTCTGGATTATTGGAGATCCCACAAAGCTTATGCGCCCAATCAAAACATAAAAGATCTGAATGTAGCGGTTCAACCAGATATTTTTTTCATAGGGTAACCAAAGTCGAAGCGAGTTGGTGTGGGTTCCATCCAGAAAATATTCTACCTTTTGAGGTATTTCCTTAGAAAATAGTTTGTACAATAGTGGTAGAATAGCAAAAGGTAATCCCACTATGATGACCAAAAGGGCTAACCAAAAATCCAGGTTTCTTTTCAAGAATTTATTCCACGGTAATGAATATGCCAAACGTACATCCACCAAAGGGATATCGTCAAAATATTCAACATTCGATTTACCGATTATAAAATCCATGGATTCAGGTACAATTTTAAAGTACACCTCATCCTGACGAATTTGTGACATAATATTCAGGATTTCGTCATTTGATACGGTGTTACCCAAAAAAATCAGTTGATCAATCGAATGAAATCTAACCAGATCCGGAACGTGTTCTGTCCTACCGATTACAGGAATATTTTCAAGTTTATCGATCCAATCTTTGTCCTTTTGAACGATTACACCCACAATTTCATAGTTCCAATCAACCTTCGATCGTATCAATGAGATAAGATCAACAGTTTTGTTGCCCAGTCCAACGATCAAAACCCGCATGGGCTTTATAGATCCCGTTGGACTAAATCTGGATTTTGAGTAGTTCTTCATCCAGAATCGATAGAAACCAAGAACAACAGAGGCTGAAAAGGCACCAAATAGCAGTATCCATCTTGAAAAGGCAAATTCCCGAAAAAAGAACGTTGTAACTGCCACGCCCATGAACGATAAAGCAACGGCCTTAACGATAGAGATTATCGAAACTTTGTTAAGTCCATATAATTCGTAATACCTCCCAAATCCTATAAAAAATAGGGATAGCAGGGCATTAACCGTTAAAAACGATAAGGAGAACTGACTCGTTAATTCACTTGGATGAATTTCATAACGAATCATGAAAAACATGAATACCAATAAATTCAGGTTGAACAAGTCAACGACCGGAAGTGCAAACCTTCGAAACAAAGATCCCATGTAGGTAGTGAATCCTCTGACTACTATTCCTAAGAGGACAATGAATTTAAATAGAAAGGTATAAGCGTAGCTGTAGTGTTTATCAAAGAATTGATACATCGCTTTATTGAAAACAATCACATAATCCAGGTTCTCTTTCTTTGTAGACTCTCCCTTGTAGTGAATAATACTCGTTCCTGGAACATAATCAATTTGATATCCAGCTTGTGTAGTACGATAGGAAAGATCGATATCCTCTCCATACATGAAAAAGCGTTCATCGAATCCATCCAGATTCTTGAGCACATCAGCTCTGAAGAACATAAAGGCACCAGAAAGTACAGGAACGGGTCCAGCTTCATTCTCATCCTTCCATCCCTGATAATAATCAGCGAATCGTTTGTTTTTAGGAAACAATTTCGTGAGTCCAAGTACCTTCCATAAGGCGGATGCTGGAGTTGGGACAGAGCGCCTTGATTCCGGGGCAAAACTACCATCTGGATTCAGGAGTTTGCAACCAGCCGCTCCGGTTCCGGGGTTTGCCTCCATGTGATTGTACATTACTTTGAGCGTGTCCTCGCTAATGAGTGTGTCTGGATTTAGCAGTAGAATGTACTTACCTGTTGCAAGTCTAATAGCTTGATTGTTGGCTTTACCGAAACCTAGGTTCTTAGCATTAGCGATAAAAGTAACTTCAGGAAAGCGTTGTGAAAGATACTCAACTGAACCATCGGTAGAATGGTTATCTACTACAAATGTTTGAATTGAGAGTCCACCTTTAGAGCTGCGAATTGAAGCCAGGAGGTTAACCAGATACTCCTTCACGTTATAATTTACTATAACGATAGAGATATCAGGGTTGGCTGATGGGGGTGTATTTGGATTGGATTTATTCACCCGCATAATATACAAAATCAGATTACAGAATGGGGAAAAGAGAGAAGGAAAAAGCGGTTGAGCGGTTGAGCGGT
>CAZJZI010000005.1:0-78230 GCA_964550435.1 uncultured Chitinophagales bacterium
ATTGAGCAGGAGAGAGGTATTTCGGTCACATCTTCGGTATTGCGATTCGAGAAAGACGGAATCAAGTACAACCTACTCGACACTCCAGGTCACAAGGACTTCTCCGAAGACACCCTACGAACATTGGTTGCAGCAGACTGCGCACTCATGGTAATCGATGTCGCAAAAGGCGTCGAGGAGCAGACACGTAAACTGTATCAGGTCTGTAAGCTTCGAAATATTCCGATTATCACGTTCGTGAACAAGTGCGATCGTCCCGGTATGGAACCTATAGAAGTGCTGAGCAATATTGAGTCTGAGCTCGGACTCACAGCGGTTCCGGCAAACTGGCCCGTCGGATACGGACAGGATTTCCAGGGAGTGTATGATCTAATCAGCAAGGAACTTCACTTGTATATCAAGATGAAAGCCGGTGCTCAAAAAGCAGACACCGAAATTTTGGGATTTGAAGAGGGTCTGGCCGAAAGCTCACTGAGTCAGCAATACAAAAACGAGCTTCGCGAGATCATTGAGCTCATACAGGATGATTACCACTCGATGGATCCCGAGGATTTCAGGACCGGAAAAGTGTCACCGGTTTTCTTCGGATCAGCATTGAACAACTTCGGTCTGGACCTGTTTTTACGTTATTTCGCAGAACTGGCTCCATCCCCTAAACCGTATATCAACGACAAAGAGGCTCAACGCGAGCTCGACGAACCGTTTTCTGGGTTCGTGTTCAAGATGCAGGCCAATATGAATCCGGATCATCGCGATTGCACCGCATTTGTGCGTGTTGCTTCTGGGGTTTTCCGTCGAGGCATCGAAGTCGTGCTCGAAAACACCGGCCGCAAGGTCCGAATGAGCACGCCGCACTCACTTATGGGCGACGAACGAGCATTACTCGAAGTCGCGTACCCAGGCGACATCGTAGCTCTGTTCAATCCCGGTGACTTCCGCATCGGAAGCACTCTGTACGAAGATCGTCCGGTACGATTCGATGTGATTCCCCTGTTCTCGCCCGAGCACTTTATGAAAGCTTCAAGCAAGGATCCATTCAAGCGCAAGCAACTTCGTGAGGGACTCAAACAGCTCTCCGAAGAGGGTGTGGTCCACGTCTTTGAAGTGCCCAATGGCGTAGGAAACGAGTTATTACTTGGAACCGTAGGCGCGCTTCAGTTCGATGTGGTCAAGCACCGCATGATGGGCGAGTACAAAGTCGAAATGATCATGAGTCCGTCGCCGTTCCATGCTGCACGCTGGTTGCCCAACAAGCCTGACGTCATCAAGAAATTGGAAAGTAGCTACTCCACCAACGTCACTCGTGACCTGGACGACAATCCGATTGCCCTGTTCGAGTCCGCCTATGCGCTCAACACGGCCATCGAAGCCGTTGGAATCGACAACCTGTACGTATACAAGGGGGGCAATGCCTGATCAGCAAGCCATACACTGTGTACGGGTCGACTACTCGAATTCCGGACATATGGATCACCTGATCGACATGCTCAACTGGTACGCCATGGATCCCATGGGAAACGGCAAGCCATTGACAGAAGATGTCAAAGCCAGACTTCGAACCGACCTGCAGACGGTATCCGGAGCCGTCTCCTTCCTCGCCTATGAAGCAGGTCGTCCCTACACGCCCGTTGGACTCATCAACTGCTTCCCGGGCTACTCCAGCTTCCGGGCCAAGCCCTTACTCAACATCCACGATGTTGTAGTACATCCCGAGCACAGAGGAAAGTCCATCGGCACCGCGCTGATTCGGGCCGTAGAAATCCATGCCCGAGAGCAAGGCTACTGCAAGATAAGCCTCGAAGTAAGGACTGATAATCCGGCAGATCGTCTTTACCGACGCCTCGGCTTCGGCGACGGCGGGTATCCGATGTGGTTTTTGACCAAAGATCTGTAGAAATTTTGGTTAACTGCGCCTCTGTTTACCAGTAGAAAGAATTTTTCTTTTATACTCCGTTGGACTATACGTTGTATGATATCTCATATAGTCATAGAACGCTTTTTCATCTCTGAAACCAATATTCTGGGCGATTTCGTAGTATTTTGCCATTGGATTTTCAGACAACTCTTTATTGATCGACTTAAGTTTATATCGGTGTAAAGCTGCTTTTGCGCTTTCACCATGTAATTTACTATATCGTCTGGAAAACTCTGTTCTATCCCATCCCATCATATCAGACCAGTCGGTGACTGATCTGATAGATTGGATGTTAG
Source organism: uncultured Chitinophagales bacterium (assembly GCA_964550435.1). Taxonomy (GTDB): domain Bacteria; phylum Bacteroidota; class Rhodothermia; order Balneolales; family HLUCCA01; genus UBA11400. Next base: position 2,212 of record CAZJZI010000005.1, read on the forward strand.
ACCTCAGAACTTCCAGCGCGAAATTGATGCGTAATTTTTTGTTCATCACGTCTCCTGTATTTCGACACATTTGAATGATCTAGGTATAGTTAGATTCAATTAACCTCCTGATCAAATAACCCCTTTCAAAGGGTATGACACCGGGTCTTTCTAGTGCCACATATATAAGAGTCAAAAAAACCGAAAACCTTACAAAAATAATTTACTTATTTTGTAAATAATTTATAAATAATTGATTTTATTATAAATATGACAATATATACTATATACACATATTTAGGAATAAAAGTATTTGTAGTTCATATTAACCTCTCTTTATGTTGCTGGTAGACCCGAAAAGTCTCAATACCGGCAGTATCAATACATAAACATGGAGTTAATCATGAAAACGTTAAAAAGAATCGCTTTGGCAGGAACACTAGCCCTAGCAGTCGTCACAATCGGCCAGGTAGAATCAGCAAATGCCAGTAAAGTTGAGAAACCATTTGAGAAATATGGTGACTGTGTCGATTTGTGTGTAGCAAAGTATGGTGCCTGGACCTTTCGTAGAACTCTTTGTGGTGCAGATTGCTACCTCGAATTAATAGGTGATGTAGCATCACATATTAATCCTTTCAACTAGACAAAGAGTGTGCCGGGCACTCTTCTATATAACGTTTCGGAATCAATATGAAAAACCTTTTAGCTCTAATTATTCTGGTACTATTTTACTCTTGTAATGACTCCTCAATTTCTGATTTGAAACAGGAAACTCTATTGCCTGTTCATAAATCCGAGTTGCCTTTTGAGATTAAGTCTGCTGCAATTTCTAAGTTATCAAATAGTATAGCTAGTTTTCAAAATAACTCTTCGGTTGTAACTATTTGGAAGGGAAATCTTCAAGATTTTCTACAGGTTGGCGGAAAAGGGCGTGGACCAGGCGAAATTGGAAAAGTTGCAGAAATAGTTTCTAGTTCGGACGGATATTTAATACTTGACACGCAAAACAAAACATTATCGAAGTTCAATTATGAAGGAGATCATATAGCCTCCGTTTTCTATGAAGAAATGATAATGTCCATAAGTGTAGATAATTTAGATAACTTGTATTTCAGCGTAGTTAATTTTGACAGAGTTTCTATCAAGAAATCCACTTTCAAATCGTTTAATAATTCCGAAACTATCTTCTCAATGCCAATAAAGGATTTGAGTGAATCAGCAAATAAACTAAATGTCCAAGGGCAGCATCTCTTAATAAACCGGTTTTTGACAAATCAGACCATAAATGTTGATCTAAATACCTTAGAAGCTAAGATTATAATTAACGAATTTCTTCCAGACGATGCTGAATACAAATCAAATGGGCCTTATAAATTGCCAATTCGACCAGTATGGCGTACTAATTCAATTATTGGCAGTTTGATTTTTCAGCTTCGTAATATCTCAAATAATAAAAGTGAGATTTATAGATCTGATTTAGATGGAAATATCGATGCTCTTTTTACCTTTAATCACTATACGACAAGTTTTTTTGAGGTTGGTGATGAGGTATGGATGTTTTCACCAGACTCTCTATTCAAATACCCCAAGTCGTCTTTCTTAAAGTAGAATACTATGATCAATATTGAACATATCTCAAAGAAGTACCGGGATGTGCAGGCTCTAAATGATATAAATATCCAAGTGGATAGTGGAAAAATCATTTGTCTCGTTGGCCCGAATGGCTCTGGAAAAAGCACCTTGATAAAAATTATTCTTGGACTAACAAGGCCAACTTCGGGTGTACTAAAATTTGATAATGCTAATACTACAATTGGGTATTTAAATGAATTAAATGCACTTCCAAATGGATATAAAGGCAATGATGTTTTAAGAAAACTCGAGTTCTTGCTGGGTTTAGACCAATCAGATAGTATCACGGAATTGGTCGATATGTTTGATATTAAAGCCTTTATTTCAAAGAAAATCAAAGGGTATTCTAAAGGTATGCAGAAGAAAATCGGATTTCTTGTTGCATTCACGGGTGATCCAGATCTTGTGATTCTGGATGAACCTTTTGAAGGAATTGATACTATTGATCGCGATAAACTAACTTTTTTTCTAAAAAACTATGTTTCTAAAGGGAAAACTGTAATTCTTTCAACGCACATACTTTATGAGCTGGACTCGCTGTGTAATAGTGCACATTTTCTGAAAAAAGGAACTTTGGTTGCGAGTTTAATTACACAAAATGATAACCCAAAATCGCAGTCAGGATATGTATTTACCAATATTTCATCCGAATTTGAGAATAGTGACATAGAGTCCTGCGAGTCTATTTCGGATATTTACAGGAGGGTCTACCAATGAGCATATATAGTAAAATGATTGTAAGTATGCTTCGATTCTTCTTAAGCTTTAAATCTGTGGTACTATTTTTGATCATGGGTTTAGCTATGGTAATATTCTTCGTCATTGGGACAACCATTGCTGATGGTTTTGGATATTCATCCTCACTTTACATTCTTGGCGGTAGCCTGCCCATTCCATTTATTGTACTAAGCACCACGTACAATACTGTTTTTATGCTTGGATCAATTGCTATTGTAATGATGACTTTTCAGTTCAGCGAGTTTTTACTGTTTGGACACATTTCACATTCGGTGGTTGGACGAGTCAGAAACCGGACAAGTGTAATTGTTTCATATTTAGTTTCTCTTTGTATTCTCTCTTTACCGTTAAGTTTGATTTTCATAGCACATTACTTTGCTATAGCTACCTCATTATCAAACACACTCATTATTATCGTTATGAGTTGGCTTTATACGTACACACTGATACTAATGACAACACTAATTCTCAACTTCAATTCAATCCGTAAAGTCGCCCTTTTTGTGATGATATTAGCATTTTTGGTAGCACCAGCAACATTTATGATTCTATCAAACAGGCTAAAATCCCTGGGTGGTATGTATGAGCTATTAAGTTATGGGACATTCGAAATTTATAGTTTCCTGGGTCTCCATTTCAATCTTTCTCGTTTGATTGATTTCACGATAAGTAGTTCGTTTTTTAATTGGACAGAACTTTTGGGTCTACTATTTTACCTTATACCTTACATAGCTATTATTATCATTGTATACCAAAGAAAAGAATTGACATGATTATGAATTGAGTAGCCTTCAACGTTTTCTCCCGCCCCGCCGGCTATCCAATTTCTTTTGGTTGTTCAGATTCTTCACTAATTAATACGTCAGAATCATCGACCAGCTCTTTATTGACTTGTTTGCTTACTTTTGCACCTAGTTGACGCAGATCTTCTGCTCGTTTAACCAGATTTCCTTTACCTATCGTGAGTTTGTTCATGGCTTTGTCATATTCAGCCTGGGTCTGGGTAATCCTATTGCCTAATTGGATCAAATCATCGGTGAAACCGACAAATTTGTCGTATAAAGCGCCTCCAGCCGCAGCAATGTCCATAGCGTTGCGGGTTCGGTATTCCTGTTTCCAGATGGATGCGATGGTGAGTAAGGTTGCGAGTAATGTGGACGGGCTGACCAAGACGATGTTTTTTTCCATGGCGTCACTATACAACTGCTGATCAGCTTGTAGTGTAAGGGCAAAGGCGGGCTCTATTGGAATAAACATCAACACGAAGTCCGGGCTGTTGATCTGATACATATTTTGATAGTTGCGTTCGGATAATCCCTTGATATGTGCCCGTACAGATACCAGGTGTTCGCGCAGAGCTCTATCCCGGTCTTCGTCAGACTCGGCACTGGAGTAGCGCTCGAAGGCGGTCAGGGAGACTTTCGAGTCTACGATGAGTTGCTTGCCTTCGGGTAAATCGATGATGACGTCAGGCTGGATCCGCTTGCCTTCTTCGTTCTGTCCGGACACCTGAACCCGATATTCACGTTCTTTTTGCAATCCGGATTTCTCCAGTATCCGCTCCAGGATGATCTCACCCCAGTTTCCCTGGACCTTGCTGTCGCCTTTGAGTGCTCTGGTCAGGTTTTTGGTTTCATCCTGCATGGTCTTGTTGAGTTCTGTCAGGTGTCGGATCTGCTCCTGCAACGTAACCCGCTCTTTCATTTCGGTGCTGTAAGTATCTTCAACTTTCTTCTTGAATTCGTTCAGGCGTTCACCCAATGGATCCAGAATGAGCTTGATGTTGGCTTCGTTCTGTTTGGTGAACTTGGTGGACTTTTCTTCCAGTATCTGGTCTGCCAATACCTTGAACTGGTCTTTGAAGGTCGTCTGGATGTTTTCAATGTCTTTTTTGTGCTCTTCGAGCTTTTCTTTAAGCGCAATCTGCTGCTCCCGTAACGAAGTAACTTCCGTCATCAAATCCATATTCTCGGAGCTTTTGCCCGACAATTCTTTTCGAAGCTCTTCCACCAGCGTGCCCATCGACCGTGCCTTCTCCTCCCAAACCGCTATCTCACGTTGAAACCCCGACACCTGCACCCGACCCGCTTCCACCTCTTGCTGCAACACCTTTTCTCGCTGCGAAGCCCGGCTCTGAGCCACAATCCAGCCCAAAAGTCCACCTACCAAAATCCCAATTACTACAAACAGGATATTTTCCATCAGATCAATGTTAATGTGATTATCTTACTTTTCGTGTGCAATTTAATGCACAAAACCATTACTTACAGACCATTTCACGATTTTTCTTGTCATCTAATGTCATCGAACACCCAAATACAGTCTATTTCTGTCGATCATGAACGACAATTCGTTTCGATTACCTGGGGCGATAATGTCGTTTCAGACTTTAACATGGATGGCCTGCGGCGTGTGTGTCCCTGTGTCTTCTGCCGTGGCGGACACGAGTTCATGGGAAAGAAAATGGATCCCCAGGAGTTGCTTCGCCCCCCGAAACGAACGATGAAAATCACCCAGGTTAAACCTGTTGGAACATACGCTCTCCAGTTTTTCTGGGGCGATGGACACAATTCGGGGTTATACCAGTTCACTGCCCTGCGCCAGCTTTGGGATGAATACACGAACTTGTTAACACCACGGTAGTTTCAAAAAGGTAAGCAGCGAGCGGCGAGCAGAACCCGAAAACAACGTTCATAAAGGTCAGAGGAGAAGTACAGAGTTAATAATATCAACAATCTCGTGCACTATCTGACCATTGGGCTCTTTAATCAACTAAGAAAAGCCTCTTTCACTCGCGTAAGCGACTTTCTCTTGGCGCAGCCAACGTTCTCATCACCTTGCAATTACCAGAAACGATGAGAGCGGCAAAACACCGCTCTCAACTCTTCTCACTTTCCTTTTATCTCTTTTATGATAAAAAGAGCTGTGCTCGTTTTATCTCGTCGTCGCACCACCCGAAATAGTATGTCCAAAGAAGATACTGTTGGCCAGTAGTTTGTTGGTCCCGAACCAGAAGGCACGGAAGGCTGGATTCTCAGTCATCATGATGACCCGTCCTGACCCGATTCCTCCAACAACGGTTCCTGCCGCTCCTTTGATTCGCTCGATGTTCGGAGCAGAACTGTATCCACTTAATAATGGACTCGTTTTGTCAAACTGCATCGGCATGGCATAGCGATTTTCAGGCGCCTCCATCATCAAGGTATTATTCTTGAATACCGGCATCCAGCTACGGCGATATCCATAGAACAATGGGTGCTGGGTGTCGATGTTGACTTTGAAAATGGATCCACCTATGACTTGAGCGCCTCGTTCAGCCGAAAGTTCGGTGTAGTTGGCCATCGGGAGTTCTGCATCGTTTTCATCGTCCGACGAGATATTCTTCACTCCGGTTAATCCCGCTCGCTGCGCCCAGGACACTGCACCTCGGTGCAGGATCAACGTTCCTCCACCGGAAACCCAACGACGAAGTTTCTCAACAGCGCTTTCAGAGAGATCACCATAGCTACCATTAACCATGATGATGGTGTTGTACTTATCCAAAGACACCGAGTTGAATCGGTCAATTTCTACCATACTGAGTTCCATGTCCCAGCGCTGATCGAACAGGTGCCAGATTTCGCCCACGTCGTTGCCCGAAGTCCCGTCACCGGCCAGAATCATGGTCGACGGTGTTCGCAGTGAACTGAAATTAGGACTTCCTAGATCGATACCTCCAGTGCTGTATCCCGTGCTGAGTGCGTAGACTTCGACCGCATCTTCTATAGCGTGTTTACGCAACAGGGCCTTGATTTCTTGTGAGCTGACTGACTGGATTCCAAAGGGCACCAATATGGTACCATACGTAAATTTCTTGGTCCCCTGGGTGGTCGCAGTTTCGAATTCAAGTGTTGAAACCATGAGTTTAACGCCTGCTTTGAGCAATGCGTTTGTCATGCGTGGCGCATAGTAGGAATCCCATTCGTAGGCAAATGCGTAGTTACTATCCCCATGAATGGTTCCCTGTGGACGAGCAGGCTCTCCAACGGCAGCACCAAGCAGATTGCTGTTCCAGGCCCGGCCCTGAAGCTCAGCGTATGGAAGGTTGAATGCAAACGGAAGGGTCCAGGTAGACACATCATAGAAAAGGCTGTCTGTGAACGTGGTTCGTGTTTCGAACAATGCAGTGATCAGTCGGAACTGCGGCTGATTGGTCGGAACCACATACGAGGTTCCAGGATTGAAGGTGTATTCGCCAGCCGTCAATTCTCGTCCGAGCTCATAGATTTCGATCTGATGTCTCTTCAGCATGTCAAGTAGGTGATAGTTTCGGGATGGATCATATTCATCTCCGAATACATAGGCTTTAACCGGTGCAGCGTTTGCTTCACGAATCGCAGATTGATAAAAATCACGTTGGTGCGCCAAAAGGTCCTGGCGAAGCGCAACAGCAGCTTTCATGGTGGAAACAGACGCAGAAAACTGGTTTTTAATGGTGAATGGGAAGGTTACCACGCCAAATTGGCTGTCCTGGATGTGTCCACGGCTGCTTCCTTGCTCATACAGAATACCGATTGATCCGTTGATGTCTGGATAGGTAGAGCCTTTACCAATATAGAAATCATCAAAGCTTTCCTTCGTATAGTAAAGACTTCCCATACCATCGAGTTGCTCGGCATGGAATTCGGCAATCTTATGATGGAGCTCAAATGCGGTTTCTGGCGTCAGTGGATGATTCCGACTTGGTATCCCTGGCTGAAAAAAGAAGGTCGAATTGGTTCCCATTTCGTGGAAATCGTTGTAAATGTTCGGCTTCCAGTTATGAAACTCTACCAATCGTCCGCGACTTTCAGGATGCTGCAATGGCATGTAATCACGGTTAAGGTCAAACCAGTAGTGATTGGTACGTCCGTTTGGCCATACTTCGAGGTGCTCGCGGTGATTCGGATCTGCGATTTTATTCTTGCCTACATGCATATTGGCCCAGTGCGCGAAGCGGTCGAGTCCGTCAGGATTGATCGATGGATCCAGCAACATCACCGTTTCATCGAGCATTCGGTCGATTTCGGGTCCCTGCGCCGCTGCCATGTAATACAGCGTCAACAAACTCGCATTGGCACCACTCGGTTCGTTTCCATGAACGCTGAACCCCTGCCATACCACGAGCGGCATATCTGCGATATTCATGTCCCCTGAGGCATTTGGATCGGTTAATTTCACGTGATTTTCACGGATTTCATCGATGCGAGCATGGTTTTCGGGTGATGTAATGGTCAACAGCAACAACGGACGATATCCATATGTGCGCGCATATTCCTGAATGGTTACACGATCGGATGCTTTGGCAACTGCGTACATATAACTCACAAGTTGATCATGGCGCACATGACGGTGTCCGACTTCGAATCCCAAGACCTCTTTTGGGGTAGGAATAGACGCATTATAGGTTACATCCGTTGGCATATAGTCACTTAGTGTAACCTCGTTCATACCAAAAATATTCGTCATAGGCTGTGCATTGATGGATGTGAACATCACTCCAATCATCAATGCTGACAAAAACACTCTCGAAATCACTGATTTCATCACAAAAATCTCCAAGAATTATGGTTCAAATTGAATAGACCTGTATAGCTTGGAATTTAATAATTTATAGGCGTCATACATCGTTGAGTTCACTAAAGAATGTAAAACAGGTGCATTATGAACACTTTTCTATCCAACATTGGCAGGTTAACAATCGCACAGGGAATCATCAGTTTCCTGTTAATGCTGGTTCCTTCCATCATTCAGGCTCAATTTTACGATAATGCCGTTCGTCCGAATATGGAGTGGAACGAGATCAACACTCCTCATTTCCGCGTTATTTATCATGAAGGCCTCGAGTCGGTAGCACGGCGATCAGCAATCATACTTGAAGAACAGTATCCACGGTTGCAAGCCATTTATGGAGGAAAGCTCGACCATTTTCCTGTTGTCATAAACGGATACAATGACCTGGCCAATGGATATGTAACGACCGGACACTTCCGCATGGAAATTGAAGCGCCGCCTGTCGCGGGATCAATTTTGAATCCAGTTGGGGCCGACAGACTTGAGTCGTTACTGACTCATGAACTGGTCCATGCTCTTCAGTTTTCGACCAAAGGCGGTGTAGGATTCACCCGACTGATGTATCTCTTTTCACCAGACCTTGCCCGATCGAATCATGGTCTCACACCACCTGGATTCCGGGAGGGGATAGCGGTTCACGCCGAAACTGAGTTACAATCCGGCGTAGCCGGTCGCGGGAATTTTGCCCCCTTCACGAATCCATTTTATGCGAACCTGAGTTCAACTAACCCCTGGAATCTGAGTCAACTGCTTACTCCCTCACCCATTTCACGACCACAGGACCGTTTTTACGTCGGAGGATACCAATTTTCAGACTGGCTTATGCGAACTCACGACTCGACGCTTGTCCGTAAGTCCCTGCATCGTTTCGCTACTTTTCCATACATCGGATATGCCCCATACTTATGGCACGCCACAGGAAAATCGATGAGAAAATTATATAACGAGTTTGCTGACGATGCTGCTAATCGATTAAACATCCTTCACACTGACAGGGACTCGCTTTCGCTCAAATCTTTCCCACATCAAAAAGGGGATGGGGATTTCATGTTTGCTCCAGTTTGGATGGATGATCAAAACATACTCTTTTATGGCTCCTGGTTTAATTTGGCTTCAGGATTCTACTCATTAGACACTCAAAATGGGCAATTCACGCGTATTTTCGAGACCAGAATTGATGAAAACTATCGTTTTGATATCAGTAGTGACCGAAAATCCATTTTATATTCGCGTTACCAGCCTCATCCCACACACTCTGCGCGATTTATAACCGATATTTTTGAATTGAGTTTGGACTCAAATTCAGAGAAAAGAATTACAGATAATCAACGTGTTCGCTCTCCGCTTTACCAATCCGAAACGACTATCTTCGCTCTGGCTACCATCCAATCCACACATCTTCCTGTTACTATTGAAAAATCCACCGGTGAAGTAAATCCATGGGTGATTCTTTCTCCATCTCCAGAAACCGATTTAATCACTGTCACTGATTGGGCATTGAGTCCAGACAAAAGTCAGATGGCAATCATTGTAGTCATCAATGAGCAACAAGGGATATGGATCCAGTCCATATCAGAGCTCATGACCCTGGACCTCACGCGCCAGCCCAATGTCCACCTCCCCAACACCACACTACAAAACCCAACCTGGGCACCTGACGCCACACTCTGGTTCTCCTCGGGACAATCCGGTATTCAACAAATCTACCAATACAATCCCAAAACCATATCCCTTTCCCAGCGAACCAACCACCTCTGGAATCTCACATTCCCGGCTTTATCACCCGACGGATCAACCCTGAGCGTCGTCACCCAGTCGCAAAACAATCGCATCCTCGCCACCATCCCAACCACCTCCCTCAACTCACTCCCCATTTCAACACCAACCAGGCAACTCCCAGTCCTTACTGCGTCCCCCATTCCATCATACGATCTAACCCCGACCCGCTACCGGACCGGTGCTGCCTGGCTCAAGCCCCGAACCGTTCTTCCTTGGACAACAGAGCTCAATTCAGACGGCGATCTAGCATACGGTATTAGTCTTCACAGTTCCGATGTGCTACGTCAAAATGCGTATCAGGCTGACATCCTGTACGGTAACGAAACCTTGTTTTATGATCTGAACTATCGATACTCCGGATTCACACCGATGCTTTTGATCCGTGCGATGCAATCTCCTTATGATCCTGGAAATCCGACGGATCGAAAGAACATTCGATTCTTTGGTATCGAACGGGAATACGGTTTGGGATTCATATACCAGCACCTGATTGACCACCGAAATACCGCGAACAGTTTCTATGTCCAACCAGAGTTACTGTACCGAACATCACAAATAGTGGTAGAAGATGACCAAATCAGTGAGAATAATCAGACTACTCCATGGATAGGTTCTATCAGAGCCCGAGTATACTCCTCTTTCAATTATCGCTTGAGATCAAATATCAGGTCGGTAACTCCGGTTACCGGAGCACAACTTTTTGCTCAAATTGACCAGGATTTGACCATGATTGAGTCTGACAGATCCGAATTCTCAGGACTCAGATTAGGTGGTTTCACCTATTTCCAACCAATAAAATCATGGAATCAAACACTTAGATTAGGGGTTCAATCCGTTTGGCAAAATCGACGTGGGTATAACACATTATCTTTAATACACGATGGTTTTGACGATATGATTTCTGTTCCACAAGACTTTGTTTCAGTTTCTACCCGTTACACGATTCCACTTGGACATCCCGACTCCGGCAGTATCCTTATTCCCGCTTTTCTGGAGCGCTACTATCTTTCTTTATTCTCTGAAACCATCATAAATCACGATTTTTCCACTTTCAACTCAGTAATTGGAGCAGGATTACGCTCAAGAATCCGCATATTCTACAATTTAACCCTGGATATCGGCGTTGGAGTTGCAATTCAGCCAGGAAAATCCGGTTCGGAAACGATTGTCTTCGATTTTTGATTACATTATGATATAAACTCTAACCAACTTCACAGCTATGAAAACTTCTCTGATTTCTCTGTTTACTCTTTTAATCGTGCTGGTAGCAAGCACGAGTGATGTACTTGCACAGCAGGTCCCAAACCCGCGTGTGAGCCCAACCATGATCTCAGCAACTACTGTTGATGACGCGTATCTCAAAGTTGTTTATGGGATGCCTTTCAAACGTGATCGTGTTGTATTTGGTGAGCTGGTTCCTTACGGTCAAGTATGGCGTACCGGTGCTAATGAAGCAACTGAAATTACCTTGACCAAGGACATGGTTTTCCATAATACTGAAATCCCAGCTGGCCACTACTCTTTGTTTAGCATCCCAAACGAAAACGAATGGACAATCATTTTTAATCGTGAGTTAGGTCTCTGGGGCGCGTTCAACTACAAAGAAGAGCACGATGTAGCACGTTTTACTGTCCCGGTAGAAAATCTTGATGATACCTGGGAAGCTTTCCGTATTCTTGTTGTAAACGAAGATGGAACGCAAGCTATTCAAATGCGCTGGGATAAAACCGGCGTTACAATACCTTTTCGTGTTAATTCCTGATTAGCGGTTTAAAACTGATTTAAACTAAAAAAGCGGGGTTTAACACTCCGCTTTTTTTATTTATAAAAAACAGATTTTATAAACTTAATCGAATTGTTTCTCCCAGGGAACCATGTTACGAACTTTTTCGAGTAACTCTTCGGGAACATCCAACTCCATTTTCAATACTTGCATAGCATGGGTTTTTCCCTGGGCATCCAGTTTCAGAGAAACTGTTCCACCACCACCAAGACTATCATTTAATATGAAATTGAGTGCTCCAATATTTGGGAGTTCATAGCGTTCAACTGGACCTTTACACACATATTTCATGTGTTCTTTAACTACTTCTGGAGTTAATACTTGCTTTAAAAATAGATAAACATCAGGATGACGGGCAATGATACCAACGTTACTTGCATTTCCTTTATCGCCACTACGTCCGTGCGCTATTTCAATAAGCCTCACTCGTGCCATAGTTATATTATTTTTCCAATTTGAATTAGTTTCTCATCATTCTCAACTGCCCAACTTTGAATAGACTTTGAAGCATCAGGTGATGCTATAATTACAAGTCCAACACCCAGATTCATAGACAGACGCATATCATCTTCAGGGACGTTACCAAGTTGCTGAATCAATTGAAAAATTGCGGGACGATCCCAACTTGAATAGTCCACATCCATTTTTAGTCCGCCATGCAGAACTCGTTTTGTATTTCCTTCTATTCCACCACCTGTAATATGTGAAAATGCATTTACGCCTGGGATGGATTTGAGTCCTCTGATTACAGATAAATATGATCTGTGCACCGCTAGTAATGCTTCTCCAACACTTTTTCCATCAAGCTCATCTGGTCTATCATTCACATCATAACTATTAAATAACACCTTGCGTGCCAATGAGTATCCGTTAGTATGAAGACCAGTACTAGGAACTCCCCACATGATATCTCCGGATTTTACTTTTGTACCGTCGATGATTGCGTCACGATCTACAACTCCAACAATAGTACCAGCAAGGTCAAATTCTCCATCTTTATAGATATCGGGCATTTCAGCGGTTTCACCACCAACCAGGGCACAACCATTTTCTTTACAAGCAACTGTAAATCCTTTAATTACATCATAAGCGATGTGCTGTTGAAGTTTTCCCGTTGAAAAATAATCCAGGAAGAAAAGTGGTTCAGCCCCACAAACTGCGATGTCGTTCACGCAATGATTTACCAGATCTTGACCAACGGTATCATATTTTTCATGTTTGAAAGCAACAATAAGTTTTGTTCCTACACCATCAACACTGCTCACCAGTACAGGATCTTTCATTGTTGTAAAATCTGGTCTAAAAAGACCTCCAAATCCACCGATGTTAGCTAAAACCGACGAATTATGGGTTTCTTTGACGATTCCTTTAATAGAATCAACCAGTTCTTCGCCTGCTTTTACGTCAACTCCGGAATCTTTGTAGGTAAATTGCTTTTGCATGATAGATGAATGAAACGTATCTCGTTTGGGTTGTATAAAGATACAAATATGAGAAGAGTCTTTTAAGCTTTTAAAAGAATACTTTTCCCCTAAGGTTTTCCACAGATGTATTCGAAAAGTAAATATTTTATTTAAATGTTCTCTTAACTATTAGGTGGTGTGGATATGTGGATAAAAAAGTTATTCAGAGTACTTGTTATATTTGTGGGTGTGTTGTTAATAAAAATGTGGAAAATTTGATTCTATTTTTTAAAGACTTTATCAAAATATGAACTACACTTATTAACACTGTCACATATATCATATATGTAGATTTTGACCGATAATCCACATATAAAGTTATCCTGATTTTATGTGGGTTTCCTTTCATTTTCTGTGGATGAAAATGTATAACTAAATTTGCATTTTGAATTTTGTTCTTGTGAACAAATTATTAACGCAGTTTATCCACTTATCAACACAGTTATACACATGAAAATAGTACTCCAACGTGTCTCCAAGGCGGATGTTAAAGTCGATAAAAAGGTTGTTGGGGCTATAGGATATGGACTGTTGGTTCTCGTTGGATTTCATACTGATGATACTCAGGAATCAGTTCGATGGATGTGTGATAAAGTTATAAAAATGAGAATATTCCACGATGATGATCAGAAAATGAACAGATCGATACAGGATGTGAATGGCGGATTACTTGTTGTTTCACAATTTACATTATATGGTGATGCTCGCAAGGGTAACAGACCGAGTTTCATTGAAAGTGCTCGCCCGGAAATAGCTATCCCGTTGTATGAATATATGCTCGATTATATAAAGTCTGAATCAAATCTGAAAGTTGAAAGCGGAGAATTTGGTGCGATGATGGAGGTATCATTGGTTAATGATGGACCAGTTACTATTCTATTGGAGAAGTAATGTCTATTCTGTTTCTCTTTGTAGATGGTATTGGAATTGGGGGTGATTGTACTGATAATCCATTCAGTATGTATGAATGGCCCGGTTTTTCATCCATTACATATGGACAAAAATTAACTCTTAAAGCCCATTTTAATAGTACTTCCTCACTTGTTTTTAAGGCGATTGATGCCAATTTAGGCGTGGATGGATTACCACAATCCGGAACTGGACAAGCCACTTTGTTCTCTGGACAAAATGCTTCAAAGATTATAAATAAACATTTTGGTCCTTATCCACATTCCGGAATTAAACATCTTTTGATGAAAGAAAGTCTTTTTCATAAATCCATTGAGATGGGAAAAAGACCATATTTCATAAATGCATTCCCACAGATATTCTTTGAAAGAGCTCAGGTTAGAAACCGATGGAGTTGTTGTACCTTAATGACTAAAAGTTCTGGTCTGAAAATCAATTCTGTAGATGAAGTCATTGATGAACAAGCTATTACAGCCGAAATTATTCAGGATTACTGGCGTCAGCATCTGGATTTAAAGATTCCGGCGATTTCTATATTACAAGCAGCCGAACGCGTTGCTAAAGTAAGTTCAGCTTTTGATTTAACACTAATGGAATACTATTTGACAGACAAAGCAGGTCACGAGCAAAACATAGATACGGCCTTTAAAGCATTGGAAAGACTCGACACATTCTTAAAGTACTATATTGAGGAGAAACCCGCAGATCAGACGTTAGTTATCTGCAGTGATCATGGAAATATTGAAGATTTATCAGTTAAAACTCATACTGTTAATCCTGTCCCTTTGATTGTTCACGGACCGAAGGCAGCTTTTTTCACAGATGTGGAATCTATACAGGATGTGACACCATCGATTCTTCGCAGCCTGGTATAAAAAAGGTTCGAAATACGCTGTACTCCGAACCTTTTTACTAATTAACGGATCGAATTATTTAATTGCATCGATTAGGCGCTGCTGAATTTCATCAACAGTCCCGAGTCCATTTACGCTCTTGTACATACCTTTTTTTCGATAGTGCTCCATAACGGGTGCAGTTTCTTGTTCATAAACCTTTAAACGCACTTTAATTTTCTCAGGAGTATCATCCTCACGTCCTTGTCCGCGGTTTACCAAACGAGAAACAAGTTCATTTTCAGGGACTTCCATCGCAATGAATGCATTAACTTTCTCACCACGTTCTTCTAATAAAGCATCAAATGCTTCAGCCTGAGCAACTGTTCGTGGAAATCCATCGAGGATATACCCATTTTTGAATTCGGGTTTTGCAATGGTCTCCTGAACCATTTCTACAACGACTTCATCCGAAACTAATTTACCAGAATCCATGATAGCCTTTACCTTTACTCCCAAAGGAGTTTGGTTCTTAATGGCATTTCGGAACATATCTCCGGTTGAAAGTTGTGGTACACTTAGTGACTCTTCCAATAATTTTGCCTGGGTTCCTTTACCAGCACCAGGAGGTCCAAATAATATGATTCGCATAACTAATGAATGAATGATTAAATACTAATAATGATTATTAACAGTAATACCCTATTATTTAAGCGATGGAAGATAAGCATAACCTGAAAAACTTACCCCCATTTCTCTGATTCAATTAATATACCCGACCATGCAAGTAGACTCTACTCAAAGTAATACCTCTTCCCCTGATACAACGTCCGTTTTCGACTCAATTGTTGAAAAAGTTGATGTGAATTTATTGCAAGAATTCCGTGATTTAATGGAATTAACACTCTTCAAAATTCAAGAGACACCAATTACTATTACATCTATTGTAATGTTTGTGTTGTTCCTTGTCATTTTCAGTGTCGCTGGAAGGGTTCTAAGCAGACTACTTTTTAAAAAGGCTTTGCAGCGATTGGATATGGATCCTGGCATCAGGTTTACATTGATGAGATTTACCAACTACACCATAGTTTTTATAGGGTTAGTAATTTCATT
The DNA here is from genome assembly GCA_964550435.1 of uncultured Chitinophagales bacterium. Taxonomy (GTDB): domain Bacteria; phylum Bacteroidota; class Rhodothermia; order Balneolales; family HLUCCA01; genus UBA11400. The sequence continues at coordinate 18,033 of CAZJZI010000005.1, forward strand.
TCAGTTTATAGGAATAGACCTGAGTGGGTTAGCTGTTATATTTGGATTACTCTCTGTTGGTATAGGTTTTGGTCTTCAAAACGTCACATCAAACTTCATATCAGGGTTAATTTTGCTGATAGAGAGACCAATAAAAATTGGTGATAGGATTGTCGTCAACGATCAGGAGGGTGATGTATCTGAAATCAATATGCGTTCTACAACCATTAGATCATTGGATAATATTTCCATAATTGTACCCAACGCAGACTTTATTTCTGGAAGAGTGATAAACTTTTCACACGGAGATCCAAGGATCCGTGTAAGGGTAGATGTAGGAGTTTCCTATTCAAGTAATCTTGAACTCGTTTTAAAAACATTGAAGCAGGCAGCTCTTGATCATCCGGATATTTTAAAAACTCCTGAACCCATAGTCATATTTAAAGATTTTGGAGAGTCCTCATGGGATTTAGCAGTGGTGGGATGGATTGACAACCCTAAAGACCATTTAATCATAGCCTCTGATATTAGAATGAATATTGTAAGACTGTTCGACCAGCACAAAATTGAAATTCCTTTTCCTCAAAGAGATATAAACTTCAGAAACATTCTTTCGTATAAGGAGGAGTGAATAACTAAACAATAAAGCGGGAACAAAATCCGTTAAAGTAGTGTTGTTTAGATAAGTTCTTTGATTAATTGGTATTACATCGCATTCTGAAGAATCGATACTTTTGGCACACAAACAAAAACCGAGCCAAAAATATTGTAAAACGGCGACAAAATTGTAAATGAATGTAAAATTGTAGCATAAAAATAGTAATCGCATGTAAATGCGATTGAAATCGGCTACAAAACACCGTAAATTAAGGGCGTTGTGATAATTGTTATCCAGTTATCGTTGTTATCACACAAGATTCTCAAATCACATACATCTATTGACGACTAAGACCCAGGACCTCGCTTGTAGAAGGGCGAGGTCTTTTTTTTTGTGCGATTTCTGAAATTACGAAATTATGGGAAAATTCCTAATTGTTCGTAAGAATGGCCTATCTTATTAATTGCACTAACAAATGCAGCTGTTCTCAAATCGATTTTATGTCGATCTCTGATTTCTTTTATTTCATTGTATGCTGTGATCATGGTGTCTTCAAGTCCTGAGTCAACCAAATCTCTTTCGTCTGCACCGTGAACAATTTTTTTAATAATGTCTTCGGAGAACTTTCTACCAACGAGATCTTCAACACCCTGAACCATTTTTCTCATCGCGTTTTCTTCAAAACGACGCTCCATTCGTCCGAATCTGACATGGGATAGATTTTTTAGCCACTCAAAATATGACACAGTCACCCCACCGGCATTCAAATAATTATCCGGTATTATCAATGCACCGCGATCTTTCATAATGTCGTGAGCCTCGGCGGATGTAGGGCCATTAGCACCCTCGCCAATGATTTTAGCTTTAATTCGAGGGGCATTTTCTTCTGTAAGCTGGTTCTCAAGAGCCGCGGGAATGAGAATGTCACATTCGACCTCTAATCCTTTTGAAGAGTCAATGAATGACTCGGCCCCAGGATAGTTAAGAATTGAGCCGGTCTCATTTCTGTGTTTCATTACTTTTTCAAGATCAAGACCTCTTGGATTGTAAATAGCGCCCTCGTATTCACAAAGTCCAACTAGAACGGCTCCCGCTTCTTCGAAATACTTGGCCGAATAATACCCAACTTTACCGAGTCCCTGAACAACTACTGTTTTCCCTTCGATTCCCTTGGTTAGTCCTAGTGCTTTCATGTCTTCGATCTGATCACATGCTTCACGAACTCCAAAAAACACTCCACGGCCTGTAGCTTCGGCCCGACCACGGATTCCTGACTGGTGAATTGGCTTTCCGGTTACCACTGCTGAGGCGTCAATATTTGGACTCAGCGCACGATAGGTGTCCATAATCCAAGCCATTTCTTGTTCACCAGTCCCATAATCTGGAGCCGGAACATCAACACCAGGACCAATGAAGTTTTTTGCCCATAATTCGTATGTGTACCTGCGGGTAATTCTCTCCAACTCTGATTTTGAGTACTGGTTTCTGTCAATTTTAATACCACCTTTTGCTCCTCCAAAAGGGACATCCACAACTGCGCATTTATAGGTCATCAGAGCAGCCAAGGCGGTTACCTCATCTTCATTAACCAACATACTGTAACGGATTCCACCTTTGGTTGGAGAGCGATGATGACTGTGTTCTGCTCTCCATGCGTGAATAGTTTCGATTTCGCCATTATCACGTTCAAGCGGGAACGTCATGTGGTACACACTGTTACAGGACTTTATCTGGTTCAGGATTCCGGGCGATAGCTTTGTATACTTTGCAGCTCTATCGAAATTCTTATTTACCTGTTCGAAAAACTTGTAATTCGACATTGTTTACCTCTGGCGTTTGTGTATGATGATAGATTGCTAACAGGAACCATGATAATACAAAGGCTTGTACTATACTCCAAATCCATGAAACATCAATTTATTGAGGTTGGCTAGATCAATCTTTGAAGAGCGCTTCAACAAATGAAGTTCGATCGAAAATCTGTAAATCTTCAATTTTCTCACCAACGCCAATGTACTTAACCGGGACGTTCAATTCTGATGATATCCCAATTACTATTCCGCCTCGAGCTGTGCCATCAAGTTTTGTCAGGGCTAGTCCTGTGATTTCAACCGCCTGAGTGAATGCTTTAGCCTGGAGCATTGCGTTTTGACCGGTAGACCCATCAAGAACCAGGATTACTTCGTGAGGGGCATTGTCAATTACTTTGCTAATAACACGTTTAATTTTGCCTAGCTCATCCATCAGAGCTGTTTTATTGTGAAGTCGACCCGCAGTATCAATCAGTACAACATCAGTATTCCGAGACTTTGCTGCCGAGACAGTATCGAAGGCTACAGCAGCTGGGTCTGCTCCTTGACCTTGTTGAATTATGGGGACTCCAGCTCGTTGACTCCAGATAGTTAGCTGTTGTACAGCCGCAGCACGAAATGTATCAGCCGCACCCAGATAAACAGATTTACCTGCTAACTTGTAGAGGTTGGCCAGTTTGCCAATGGTTGTCGTTTTTCCAACACCATTCACCCCTACAATCAAAACAACATGTGGTTTGTCGAGAAATTCCGCGTCAAATTCAGCCGGTCTGCCGGGATCATTATCTTTTAGTAGTGCGATTATCTCTTCTCGCAAGATTCTCTGAAGTTCGTTACTGTTGAGGTATTTGTCTCGTGCAACACGATCTTCAACACGTTTGATAATTTTTAAAGTGGTAGGAACGCCGACGTCTGATCGAATCAGAATTTCTTCAAGTTCATCCAGAATTTCATCATCAACGGTATCTTTTCCGGCAATTGCCCGACTTAATCTTGATACAATTCCGTCACGGCTCTTTTCGAGACCCGCTTCCAGACTTTCTTTTTTCTTAAATCCTAGTTTTTCTAGAAAACCCATAAGTGTAGTTAGTTAAAATCTGCTCCACGTTGAATCTGGATGAATCGATAGATATAGTCAAAAAAGGAGTATATCAGAATCACAGTGGTTGAAACCAGCAGGTATGAAATAAATTGAGTATATCCCGGAAAGAAGAATGCCATGATCCAATATGCGGCCAGGAAATTTACGAATATTTTACCTGACATCACCGACATTGCCACTTTTCCCTTTTTCTTTCCAATCAACAATGATCCCAGCATTATTAGAAAATCTCTACTCAGACATAACGTTACAAACCATATTGGAATCAAATCTATCCAACCAGCATAAATGAATAGCATTCCAGCCAATAACTTGTCCGCAACCGGATCAGCAACTTTACCTAATTCAGTTATTTCGTCATTAAATCGGGCAGCCCAGCCATCCAGATAATCTGATATAATTGCATAAACAACCAAACTGGTAAATAAAGTGTTTATTCCATGCTTGGAATGAATAAATATCAAAATGGGGGCAACAAGAATTCTACTCAGCGAAAAAAAATTCGCCAAGGTTATGTACTTATTCTTCACGACAAATTTGCGTTTGTCTATGAATTGTGCCGGTTGCATGAGTTTAATCTGGGGGTATGTCTTATTTTATGCTAAAATAACAATAACCTTTTTGCTTTTTATATGCTAATCCACCACAAATTGATAGAAAAGAAAATTAAAGCGGAATGTGTTTTTGATGGAAACTTGTTGAAAGTCTGGAGAGATGATGTTCTATTACCAAATGGGAATATTTCGCAAAGAGAATGGATAAAGCATCCTGGAGCCAGTGCGGTGGTTCCAATATTTGAAAATGGTGACGTAATGCTGATTCAACAGTTCAGGTATGGTGCAAAACAAGTTTTTATTGAGGTTCCAGCTGGAAAACTAGATCCGGGTGAGGCTCCAGATGTCTCTGCTGTACGCGAACTCGAGGAAGAGGTGGGTTTGAGATGTGAAGATCTCATTTACCTAGGACATCAGTATCCCGCTATCGGTTTCTCTGATGAAATACTTCATAATTTTCTGGCTATCGGACTAACAAAGGTTTCTGATCACACAGATTATGATGAATTCGTAGAACCACTACGCGTCTCGATGAAACAAGCTTTGGATTGGGTCTTTGATGGAACAATTAATGATGCAAAGTCAATTATTGCCTTGGTAATGGCTAATAAAGCGTTAAAGCGGTAGAGCACTTGCCCGCCCGGCCAAAATTACATATATTACACATATATAAGTAATTAGGATCCGCAATCATGGCTGTAAGGAAAATCATTCACATTGACATGGATGCATTTTATGCCTCAGTTGAGCAGCGTGATTTTCCTGAATATCGTGGTAAACCGGTTATTGTTGGGGGATCACCAAACTCTCGCGGAGTTGTATCAACAGCCAGTTATGAGGCACGAAAGTTTGGAGTACACTCAGCAATGCCAACCAGCCAAGCGTATCGACTTTGTCCAGAGGGTATTTTTGTACATCCTAGATTTGAAGTCTATAAAGAAGCATCAAATCAAATACGTGAAATTTTTCATGAGTATACAGACTTGGTTGAACCTCTTTCACTTGATGAAGCTTACATTGATGTCACAGAAAATAAGTCCGATAATCCATCAGCTACTCTGATAGCTATTGAAATACAACGTAAAGTTAAACAGAAAACTCAGCTGACGTGCTCGGCTGGGGTTTCTTACAATAAGTTTCTGGCAAAAGTCGCATCCGGATTCAAAAAGCCATCAGGACTAACTGTAATTGCACCTGATAAAGCACTGGAGTTCATTCATGCTCTCCCAATTGGAAAGTTTTATGGAGTTGGGTCTGCAACCGAGAAAAAAATGAAGGAGCTTGGAATTAATACCGGAGCAGAATTGGCCTTGTTGACCGAGCATGATCTCGTCCATCATTTTGGAAAAGCTGGACATTACTACTATCAAATAGCAAGAGGAATAGACGAACGAGAAGTAAAACCAGATCGGGTTAGAAAGTCAGTGGGTGCTGAGAATACATTTGCTACCGACCTGTCAGACATAGAGGATATGCATTTCAGACTTGCAGAAGTCGCAGATACCGTGGAAAGGCGACTCAAAAAGATTAATACGTCAGGGCGTACCGTGACTTTAAAAGTAAGATATAGCAATTTTGATATATGTAGCCGAAGTCTGACATTAAATAATGATGTTCAGGATGCCCCCGACTTACTACATATAGCCATTTCATTACTTGGGCAAACAGAAGTTGATCATAGAGCAGTAAGACTACTTGGGATTTCAGTTTCGAATTTGTCAATCGGTAGAGAAGAGTCCTCTCAATTAACTCTCGGAATTTGAATCATTAAATGGTATCGGATCAGTATCAAGAGCGATATCCAGAAGCTTTGAATATTTTGTAGGGGCAATTTCGATACATCCAAATTGCTGAAGAAAAGAGTTCTTAAATTGAACATCCCACAGCACAAATCCCTTTTTTACCAATGTACTGTGGCAGAAATGAAGTGCAATTTTCATGCATTCAGGTTTGCTTTGAAACACTGATTCTGCAAAAAAAGCACCACCAAGTGCAATTCCATAAAGTCCACCGCACAGTTCTTCATCTTTCCATACTTCAATAGAGTGCGCCAATCCAACTTTGTGAAGAGAAACAAAGGTTTCTCTGATGGTATTGTTAATCCAGGTAGACTCTCGGTTTGAACATCCATCAATCACACCTTCAAAATTCTTGTTTATACCAAGGGTGTACTTTTTAGTTCTTATCGTTCTTAAAACTCTTTTGGGAATGTGAAATGAATCAAGCGGAAAGACTCCGCGTTTGGTTGATGAGTACCATTCTACCTCCACATCTGAGCCTTCTTTCCCCATAGGAAAGTATCCCTGACAGTAGGCTTCTACCATGAATTCGGGACTGATAACAGCCATATTAGTACTTAAACGTTAGCCTGCGATAACTTAGCGAAGTATTCTTTGGCTGCGGCACGAACTTTAGGTGACAATAACAAAGTGGAAGTCATGGTTGGTATGGCCATCAAAGCAAAAGCTCCATCGACAAGACTAATCACAGCATTGATTGATGCTACAGCGCCAAACCATATCGAAAAGATGTAAAAGTAGTTGTACCAGTGTTGACGCTCGGCACCGAGTAGGAATCCAAGGCACTTAGTTCCGTAGTACGAATAGGTAAACATGGTAGTTAAACTGAAGATCAGAACACAAACGATGAGAATGATCAGCCCGATCTGCCCGGGCATACCTTCCATGAAAGCCATCGCCGTTAATGTTACCCCGTCTACAGAAGTGTCTGTCCAAACGCCAGTCATTAAAATTGCCAACCCAGTCATGGTACAAACGATAAGTGTATCTATGACAGGTTCGATCATTGCAACAAGTCCTTCACGTACGGGTTCTTTCGTTTTAGCCGCACCGTGTGCTAGGGCTTCCGTACCAATACCAGCCTCGTTTGAGAACGCTGCTCTACGTATTCCAGTACGTATTACTTCACCAACGGCACCACCCATAACGGCATTTCCGGTAAAAGCATCGGTGATTATGAGGTTGAAGTAATAGGGTATTTCAGAAAAATGCATAAAAACGATATACAGAACGGATCCACTATATAGGATCACCATTAATGGAACCAGTTTAGCCGCCACATTTCCAATTCTTTTGATTCCACCAAAAATTACCAGAGAAACTAGACCGACCAGGAATAGGCCAATTAGTGCATCAGACGTAAATGTTGCACCGGCCTCAACGACTCCATAAGGAATTAAAAGTTTGTCTCTGATGATTTGGGTGAGTTGATTAGACTGGAACATTGGAGTACAACCAATTAGACCACATAGGGCGAACATCACGGCCAGAGGCTTCCATTTTTCACCAAGACCCTCGCGAATAACATACATAGGACCACCCTGAAGCTTACCTGAACTATCTTTTCCACGATACATTACTGCCAATGTACAGGTGTAAAACTTGGTCATCATACCAACTAAAGCACTTACCCACATCCAGAAAAGTGCTCCTGGACCACCCATGGATATTGCAATTGCTACACCACTTATATTTCCCATCCCAACTGTTGCGGCTAGGGCAGAAGACAGCGCCTGAAAATGGTTGATGTCTCCGGGTGCATCAGGATCATCAAATCTGCCAGTGATAACCTGTATAGAATGTTTGAAGTATTTATATGGTTGGAAACGGGAGTGGATTACGAAATAGAGTCCACCACCTATGAGTAGTATTAACAGTGGAGTCCCCCAGGCGTAATTTCCAAATGCTACGAATACGGTTTCCAGAAAATCTAAAAATTCAGTCAAAATGATTAAGATTGAGTTTTTGGTGATTGACGCAATTTATTGACGCAGCAATATATAAAAATCGAGGTTTAAATCGATTTAAAACTACAATTGATCAAAAATGGGATAAGATCATCTAGCGCCACTTCCGGAACATGTGTCGGTTGAGGCATTTGGGACGGGTATAATTCTAACCGATTATTGGCCTAATACCGTTGATTATGAACTGAACACCGATACACAGAGTTATAAAACCCATAAGACGGGTAAATCCTGCCATTCCCGTTTTTCCCATGAAGCGCATGAATGCAGGGGATATGCGAAGAACGATAAATGCACCGATAGAGCAAAGAATAATGGCCGCGGTTATCAATGTGTAGTTGGTAAACGATAAGTCCTGAGAAGCAAAACTCATCACAACAGCTATTGATCCCGGGCCAGAAAGAAGTGGCATTGCCATTGGACTAAACGAAATATCGGGCTTTTCCTTGGCAGCAGTTTCGTCTTCATCACTGAGTTTTCGTCCGCCTTCTTTAGGATTCAGCAAAGAAAAAGCCCAGTTCATGATCATTAAACCACCAGCGATTCGAATTCCCTCCAGTGAAATACCAAAAAAACTGATTATGTAGGTTCCGCCAAACAAAAAGCTGAGCAGAATGGCAGACATGAAGATTGAGGCTTTGAGAGCCTGTTTTTTTCTGAATTGGTCAGAATCGTTTTCGGTCAGGACCAAAAATATGGGAACCGCCGAAATTGGGTTAACTATCGCAAAAATGGCGATGAAATATCCGAATAGTAATGATATGAGGTAGAATGGATCCAAGCGGAGCGCGATTTAAGAATGTCTGCCAACAAAGTTACGATTTTTATATAGCCATGCAAAGTTAGTCTACTAAAACCTACATGTTTAGCAATGGTTTGAGGTATCTACCAGTATGCGATCCGGGAATTTTGGCAACTTCCTCGGGTGTTCCGGTAGCTATTATATTTCCACCTTCAAACCCACCTTCTGGACCAACATCAATGATCCAATCCGCAGATTTGATAACATCCAAGTTGTGTTCAATGATAATTACTGAGTGTCCATTTTCTATGAGTCGGTTAAAAGAGCTCAATAGTCTGTAGGTGTCTTCAAAATGAAGACCGGTGGTTGGTTCGTCAAAAAAGTAAAGTGTGTGATCAGAGTCCTCACGCGCCAGAAATCGAGCCAGTTTTACCCTTTGTGCTTCTCCACCGGATAATGTAGTTCCACTTTGGCCTAATTTGAGGTAACCCAGCCCGACATCCTCCATCACCTGAAGTTTGTTTGTAATGGTGTCATTTCCTTCAAAGAATCCTAGGGCATCTGAAATAGACATTTCAAGCACGTCAAAAATGTTCTTGCCCTGATATTTGATCGCAAGTACGTCTTTTCGGTATCGCATGCCGTTACAAGCTTCACACGGAAGCTCAATATCGGCCAAAAACTGCATCTCTATGGTTTGAACCCCTTCACCCTGACACGTTTCACATCGTCCACCAGGAACGTTGAAAGAGAAATGTCCAGGTCCATATCCCATGATCTTAGATTGTCGGGTATTTGCGAACAAATCCCTGATACCATCGAATGCTTTTGTATAAGTTGCCGGGTTAGACCGGGTTGATCTACCAATAGGAGTTTGGTCAACCATTTCAACAGAGGAGATATGTATCAAACCCGATAATTTTTTGTGACGCCCGACTTTACCGTTCCAGGTACCAATTTCTTTCATGATTCCGGCATAAAGGGTATCGTGCACCAATGTTGATTTTCCTGATCCACTCACTCCCGTTACACATACTAGTTTTCCAAGAGGGAAATCTACATCAACATGCTTCAGGTTGTTTTCAGATGCGCCGCGTAATTCGATTTTTTTGTCATTGCCCTTTCTTCTGACTTCAGGAACAGGAATTTGTTTCCTTCCTGACATAAACTTACCCGTTAGTCCATTTGACTTTAGTAATTCACTGTATGAACCACTAAATACTACTTCTCCGCCATAAGAACCCGCAAATGGGCCAATATCGATGATGTTATCTGCCGCTGCAATCATCTCTGGATCATGTTCAACAACCAGTACGGTGTTGCCAATATCCCGGAGTGATTTTAGGATATCAATCAGCCTGTCGTTATCACGGGGATGAAGCCCGATGGTTGGCTCATCCAATACATAAAGACTACCAATAAGAGAGCTTCCTAATGCATTAGCCAAGTTTATTCGCTGTGCTTCACCCCCAGAAAGGGTGTTGGTCTGACGGTCCAGCGTCAGGTAATATAAACCTACTTCATCCAGGTAGCGCAACCGCTTTCTAATTTCATAGAGAATTTGGGTAGCAACAGACTTCTCATAATCTGTTAACTCAAGATTGTCAAACCATTGTCGTGCATGACCTATTGTCATTTCACTAATCTGTCCGATATGCATATTATTGATCTTGACATTCTGAGCGTCTTTCCTAATTCGATACCCATCACATTCAGGACAACGGGAATATCCACGATATCGAGCGTAAAATACCCTCATGTGAACCTTATAAAAGTCAGACTTGATTTCATCAAAGAATTGATAAATGCCTCCGTATTCGTCTTTCCCTTTCCAGATTACATCTCGAAGTTCTCGACTTATTGAGTGGTAGGGCTGATCAATAGAAAAACCATGTCGGGCACAAACCTTTACGAGGTCCCTGAGCCATAAATTGTTTTTGGGTCCGTTGAAAGGGGCAATTGCACCTCCCCGAATGGATAAATCCGGATCTGGGATGACTTTGTCCTCGTCAATTCCAGCAACACGTCCAAAACCTTCACATGCCGGACATGCTCCAAAGGGATTATTAAATGAGAACATTTGCGGTGTTGGTTCCACAAAATCAATTCCATCTAATTCAAATCGGTCGCTGAAAGTAGATTCCTCACCACCACGTTTTTTCAGTATGCAACGTCCAAGACCTTCGCGAAATGCAATTTCGAGCGAGTCGGCAAGCCGTGACCGAAACTCTGGGTCATCTTTTTTAATTACCAATCGATCAACTAATACCCGACATTTTTCTGGAGAGATACTTTTTGGGTTAAAATCCGGATCATTAATATCTATCAATGTTTCATCTGAACTCAATAACCTGGTAAAACCACGCTCAACTAAAACTCCAAGTTCCTGCTTTAGTTTTTGCTTGTCGTGACGTGGAAATTGAAACAGGATGTAGAACCTTTCGCCGTCCTCCCAATTAGAAAATATATCTTCGACAACCGATGTAGGGGTGTCTTTTTTTACCACACGACCCGAAACAGGTGAAAATGTTGTTCCGATCCTTGCAAACATGAGACGCATGTAATCATAGATTTCGGTCGTGGTACCCACTGTAGACCGAGGATTACTAGTCGTATTTTTCTGCTGAATGGCCATAGCAGGTGAAATGCCCTGCATGAAATCCACATCGGGCTTGTCCATGCGTTCCAGAAATTGACGGGCATAACTCGAAAGGCTCTCAACATAACGTCGCTGTCCCTCTGCATAAATTGTGTCAAATGCAAGGCTTGACTTTCCAGAACCAGATACACCAGTTATGACTGTAAGCTTGTTACGTGGAATTGTAACATCTATGTTTTTCAGATTGTGTACCCTGGCACCACGAATAATTAACCCATCTTTTGCTGATGGAGGTTTAGTGGCAAAATCAGTTGTTTCTTTCAAATTCTGGCTCATAGTGTATTATAAATTGAACCTTGCAAATTACAGTTATTTCCCCTGAAATGGGAATCATAAAGCAAGTTCAAATCAGTAAACTGAATCATGGCATTCTCAATTCCCTCATGTCTCTCGAATCCACAATTTAAGTTTCGACTTAAAAGTATCTATTTGGGGAACGGATTATATTTGAGCCTGGGTTTGGCTTGTAAATCTTGTTAAAAATTGCGGCATATGTCGATACGATCAAGATTTATTGTTGAGCCAACAAAAAAATTTATATTTTAACCGCTCAACACAAAAGGTTAGTGGACCTCTAATTACAACACCAACCCCGTAATTAACTACGATGAAAAAGCCATCGGCATTCAGTCTGGCTATGTCTGCGATATCACTCATGATCTTCTGGACGATCATGAGTGGATTCCTTGATGCTGTTCACCTATCTATGGGTGTGTTCTCGGTTGCCCTTGCAATGCTGCTGAACTACAGACTTAAATCACACCGTTTTTTTGAAGACGACATGAACGACATCAAGGATTTGCGTTTCGGTCATGCGATTTTCTACTTCTTTTGGATGATAGTACAGGTTTTTAAGTCCGCCATTCATGTCGCGAAAGTAATTATCAGTCCATCGATGCCGACAAACCTTGCTATGGTTCAGTTTAGGGTAAATCTACCTAACGCGCATGCAAAAATGATTCTAGGTAACTCAATCACACTAACACCGGGAACAGTTACAGTATCTATTGAAGACGATATCTTCGTTGTACATGGATTGGATGACAATTCATTTGAAGGTATTCTAAATGATGAAATGCCCCAACAGGTCCTGAAACTGTTCAAGTCTGAGGTGCACCCAGTGGTAAGTGACATTAAATATCTATCCTAATATCTCTAAATTCATGGAGAGCGTTTTTTTATACAGTGCGGTTCTTCTTACGGTGATTATTGCGGTTCCATTGATACGTGTTATCAAGGGCCCTACCGTTTTTGACCGAATCCTCGCCACTAATGCAATTGCATCCAAAACAATTGTATTGATTTTATTGATTGGATCTTTGTTTGATAGACTTGATATGTTTATTGATATCACGCTAGCATACGCAATTTTGGGTTTTATTGGTGCTCTCATCATCTCCAAGTATTTAATCACCACGCAGGAGGAGAAGAATGATTGAGTTACAGCAGATATTAGTCATCATTTTTGTGCTTTCAGGAATATTTTTTATGACTGTTGGTAGTATTGGGATTCTTCGACTTCCTGATTTTGTTGCTCGTACCCACGCTATATCAAAAAGTGATACACTGGGTATTATTTTGGTAATTGTGGGTCTCATTATTCATGAAGGAGTTGGATTTACCAGTGCAAAATTGTTTTTAGTTGTTTTGTTTATTGCTTTAGCAAACCCAGTCGGGTCACATGCGCTGGTTCTCGCTGCTATCAAAAAGGGAATCAAACCAATCATTCAAAACAAGGGAAATAACTCAGCCCCAAAGGAGGATAAATGATCTGGGAACTCGAACTTGTCCTCTATATTTTCCTTACAATTGCCGCTTTTTTGGCTATTGAGGCAAAAGACTTATTAGTAGCTGTTGTAATGACCTCCGTTTTCAGCTTTGTCATAGCACTGCTCTTTATCACAATGGGTGCTGTCGATGTTGGATTTACAGAAGCCGTAGTAGGAGCTGGTGTTACTGGTATTCTGTATGTACTTGTATTATATAAAACTACGCGGGAGACAAAAGATTGAAACTACTTAAGATATTTGTGCTCGTTGCATTCGCGGGATTGATGATTTATGCTTCTTCTGATCTTCCATTCCGTGGTGATCCTAATAATTCCATGCATGCCGAAGAAAGTCTAACCGGGACACCTGTAATGGGGAATTACTTTATTCAAAATGCATATCGTGATGCTAAAACACCAAATATAGTTACCGTCGTTCTTGGTGACTATCGTGGTATCGATACCCTTGGCGAGCAGGTAGTAATATTTACCGCTGGTATGATTGCATTACTTATCCTAAGAAGAGCTCGGAGAGATTAACCATGGATAAACAGTTCTATAGTCCAATCATCCTACTCGGAGCCAGGCTGCTAAGTCCATATATCTTCATCTTTGGGATGTATGTGATTTTTCACGGTCATTACAGTCCGGGTGGTGGATTTCAGGGTGGCGCACTACTTGCAGCATCCGTTTTGCTGATGCGTGTTGCGGCGGGACAAGAAATCGGATTTAGTCAACTCAAGGGCAAACTCACACATCCATTGGGAATTGTTGGAGTTATAATCTATTTCGGTACCGGATTATTGGCATTTACAACTGGAGGATACTTCCTGGACTATGGATCACTACCTGTTTCAGGCATTGACCCGGCCATGTTGCGCTTCTGGGGAATATTGACCATCGAAATAGGAATCGGAGCTGCGGTAATGGCCATTTTGGTATCACTTTACGACAATATTGTACAAGGAGAGGACCATGATTGAGTTTATCACAGGCCATTATGCATATTGGTTTTCGATTATTTTGATGTGTATTGGGCTTTATGGAATGATGTTTAAAAAGAATCTGGTCAAAAAGACCATCTCTCTTTCCATCTTTCAGGCATCAATAATCCTATTTTTTGTATCCGTAGCATCTAAATGGGATGCAACTGTCCCGGTTAAATCTGATGACTTACCGGTTAGTCAGGTCGAGCTGTATCTGAATCCACTCCCTCATACACTTATGCTTACCGCAATCGTAGTAGGTGTGGCAACACTAGGTGTAGCATTCACTTTTTTGATGGCCATTTACAACAGGTATCAGACACTCGATGAACAGGAACTCTTAGAGAAAATGAACAACTGATGGAAATGCATTTTCCGGCGCTCATTGCGCTAAACTATTTATTGTTTTCACTGCTCATCGCACTTTTTGGATTTTGGAAGCCTAGACTTTCGCATCCACTTGCTGTAACTGGAGCTTCAATATCCTCAGTTTTGTCTGTTTTAACCTTCTTTTCGTACATAAATGAAGGTAGTTTAAGATATACTTTCGGCGGATGGCAACCACCCATTGGGATTGAGTTCGTATATGATGGACTTTCCGGATTTATACTAATTGTTATTAATACAATTGCAGCTATAGTCCTTCTTTATTCGGGACACAGCACAAAAAGAGAGCTTCCTGACAAAATTGCCGCTTACTACACCCTTACCATGCTTCTCATGCTTGGGTTTACCGGGATGGTGTTAACTGGTGACCTCTTCAATTTGTATGTATTTCTCGAGGTATCATCGCTTTCAAGCTATGCTTTAATAGCAATTGGAAACAAAAAAGCTCATTACTCTGCATTCAGATACCTAATAATAGGTACACTAGGTGGAACACTTTATTTATTCGGTGTCGGATTCCTTTACACAGTGACTGGAACCTTGAACATCATCGATATGCATGCAATTCTGATGCAGATTGGTGACTCAAGAGCGATATTTACAGCTTTACTTCTCATAATTGTTGGGGTTGGAATCAAGGCGGCTATATTCCCTATGCACGGATGGTTGCCTGAATCGTACGCTAATACTAATTCAGCTACATCTGCACTTATTCCACCAATTGGGACCAAAGTAGCAGCTTATATTTTGTTCAGAGTGTTCTACTATGTGTATGGAATTGAATTAGTAGATGCTCATATCCCGGTCACTTTATTTTTGGGAATTCTTGCTGCGATTGGAATTCTATACGGCTCCATTATGGCTATTGCCCAGACCGATCTAAAGCGGATGCTTGCATACAGTAGTATCGCCCAGATTGGATATATAATAATGGGACTAAGCCTTGCAAATCCATGGGCTTTTGCCGGAGCACTTTTGCACGTTCTCGCTCACGCTGTAATGAAGGGTGGACTGTTTATGGTGAGTGGTAATCTAATGTATAAAGAAGGCCACACAGATATTACTAAGTTTAATGATTCATATCGTCGTAAATACCCGTTTACAATGGCAGCATTTACGGTTGCAGCCATATCCATGGTTGGATTACCACCACTGGCCGGATTCTTTAGTAAGTGGTATCTCGTTCTAGGTACGGTTGATGCATCTAACTGGTTTTTCCTTGCTGCAATCCTAATTAGCTCTCTGCTCAATGCCGTTTATTTCTTCCGAATTCTTGAGAAAGTATACATGAAGAATCCGGAAATAAAACAAGCCAAAGCCGATGATAGTCCACGGGACGAGGCGCCATTTGTCATGGTATTAACAACAGTAATTATGGCAATTGCACTTATTGTAATCGGATTTGGTAATGCAACGATTGTAGAGTTTCTAATAAAATTATATCCAATGTAACGGTTGCTACTGGCAACCTCGCTGTTTTCACCTTTAAATTGTTGATCCATGGATCATTCTTTGGTTCCTTTACTGGCGATTCTGGTTTCACTTATAGCAGTGATCCCAATTCTATTGAGTTCATCCAAACCCAATCTGCGGGAAACGTGGACCATATTGGCTGCCGTCATCAAATTTGGCCTAGTACTTACACTCCTTCCTGGAGCATTAAATGGACATACGGTAATATTACCGCTTTTTGACCTTGCGCCGGGCATACCTCTGCTTCTTAAAGCTGATCCAATGGGGGTCTTTTTTGCTACTATTGCTTCTGGTTTGTGGATATTTACCTCATTCTACTCAATTGGATATGTTCGAGGTGCAGGTGAACACAAACAAACCCGGTATTTTGCCAGTTTTGCTGTGTGTTTATCCGCGACCATTGGAATCGCTTTCTCCGGTAATCTTGTAACATTCATTTTGTTCTATGAAATGCTTACACTGGCTACATACCCACTTGTGATTCATAATGAGAAAAAAGAAGCCATACAAGCCGGGCGAAAGTATCTCGGATTTACACTTACTGCTGGACTTCTACTCATAGCCGCAACAGCGCTTGTTTATCACTACACCGGTTCTGTCGACTTTGTGGCTGGTGGACTCTTTAACGGAGTTGATATTCCCTATGTGAATATGCTGATTATATTCATGTTGTTTCTGGGAGCAGTAGGTGTTAAAGCGGGAATTATGCCTATTCATGGATGGTTGCCTGCCGCTATGGCAGCGCCAACACCTGTAAGCGCCTTGTTACATGCCGTTGCAGTTGTTAAATCAGGCGTATTTGCAGTTATAAGAGTCGTTGGTTTTGTAATTGGAACTGATGTGATGGGAAACTATGGACTAAACGATATTCTAATCGTTCTGTCGGGTACAACCATTATTGTGGCATCACTTATAGCGTTTGCTCAGGATAACCTTAAACGACGATTAGCCTATTCAACAGTTGGTCATCTTTCTTACATCGTTCTTGGTGTTGCCTTGCTCACTCCCTTAGGAATGCAAGGAAGCATCATGCACATTGCTGCACACGCAACAATGAAGATTACATTGTTCTTCGTAGCAGGTGCTATATATGTTAACCTACACAAGACGGAGATTAGTCAACTCAACGGAATAGCCAAGGTAATGCCTTGGACCATGGCTGCTTTTACAATCGGTTCGCTTGGGCTGGCCGGCGTACCACCACTAAATGGATTCTTGAGTAAGTGGTATCTGGCAATCGGATCATTACAAGGAGATATGGTATTACCAGTCGTAATTCTTGTGATCAGTGGGCTTTTGAATATTGGCTATTTCTTTCCAATTATTCACAGAGCCTACTTCAGAAAAGGTGAGGGACTTGAAAAATATGGTGAGGCATCTCCCTTTATGGTTGTTCCGTTAATGGTTACTGCGATTCTGTCGATTTTATTCGGACTCTTCCCAGACTTGTTCTTTGGATTTTTCCAGTTAGCGAGCGCTGTGGCCGCTTCATTGTTTTAACACCCCAATTACACATTGATAACTTGAATTAATATGAAAAAATGGCATTGGGTAGCTTTAGGAGTTTTGACCGTAATCAGTTTGATTCTGGAGTTCACTTTCCTGGCTGATTATGATTCGCATTGGTGGAATTCTATCCCGGCATTTTATGCAATATGGGGTTTCCTGAGCTGTATTGTGATAATTTATGTTTCTAAATGGCTCGGAAAATTGTTCATCTTTAGAAAAGAAAATTACTATGATAACTGAAATGTTATTTTTCCCGGCTCTCGTACTGTTCTTAGGAGCGGCTATATTATCTGTTATTCCATGTAAGTACAGATCCAGCGCATTCTTAGTGTTTCCGGCACTTGCTCTTTTTGCAGTGTTCTCAATGCCGGATGGGTACACACTTACCATTCCTTTCGCAAGTTATGAACTAAACCCGGTCAATGTAGATGCTCTTAGTAGAGTATTTGGTATAATATTTGCCTTTATCGCAATTGTTGGTGGTGTTTACGCATTTCATATTCAGGATAAAACCCAACAACTATCTGCACTGATATATGCAGGTGGTGCACTCGGGGTCACATTTGCCGGCGATTGGTTTACACTTTTTGTGTTCTGGGAAATCATGGCCGTTTCATCCACCTATCTAATTTGGGCTCGTAAGGAGTCAGACTCAGATACAGTTGGACTGCGATATTTACTTGTTCATATTTTTGGTGGTGGATTACTGTTTAGTGGAATATTGATGCATATTGCTCAAACTGGCAGTGTCACTATTACTGCTCTACCTGATGAATACACTATTTCGTCGGTTCTTATGCTATTAGGGGTAGCTCTCAATTCTGCAATTCCTCCACTCCATGCATGGCTTGCCGATGCATATCCACGTGCTACCATCACTGGTGCTGTGTTCATGTCAGCTTTTACAACCAAATCCGCAGTATATGTTCTTATAAGAGTATTTCCAGGATGGGATATACTCTTATGGCTAGGGGTTGTTATGGCATTATATGGGGTTGTTTATGCGGTATTAGCAAATGATATCAGACAAATTCTTGCTTATCACATTGTGAGTCAGGTGGGATATATGGTGGCTGGTGTCGGACTGGGGACAGAGATGGCCTTAAATGGAACAGCGGCCCATGCATTCAGCCACATATTATATAAGTCTCTACTTTTCATGGGGGCAGGTGTAGTATTGTATTCCACAGGTAAAAGTAAGTTGACCGAACTTGGAGGATTTGCTTCAAAAATGAAGGTGGTGGTCTTTCTATACATGATTGGTGCGTTCTCAATTTCTGGTTTCCCATTCTTTAATGGATTCATTAGCAAGTCTATGATTGTGTCTGCAATGGGCAACGCTCATGCTGAAACGGCCATGCTGTTACTTATTTTAGCATCCGTGGGTACGTTCCTTCACACAGGACTTAAACTCCCATATTTTACATGGTTTGGTGAGGCTAATTCTGAAATAACAGTTAAACCCATCCCACAAAATATGATTGTTGCAATGGGTATCGGAGCTTTTTTCTGTACTTTATTTGGCGTGTATCCTGATTTGCTCTACAGATACCTTCCTTACGCCAATGACTATCAACCATATACCATTTATCATTTTGTTGAAATGATCCAAATTCTTGTATTTACTTTTGTTGGATTCTGGCTACTTCGTGGCAAATTGTCGGGCGAACCATACCTGGCACTAGACACTGATTGGTTCTATCGTAAACCGGCGGCGCTCGTTAAGAGAATATTTGTTTATGGTGTAGACAAGACATTTGATAAAGCTGAAGATGTAGTTTTAAGTACTCGGGTTGCTGTATCTAAAAGATTTATTAATCCAATGCAATGGCTTAATCCATTTACATCCTCTTCAAACCAGGCTAAAAGCTATAGCTCTGGTATTGAAGTTGTTCTCGCTTTTATTCTAATGGTATTCGGAATTATTTCTCTGGTCTATTTTTTGGTATAACCATCAGTTCTAAACATAAATAAAGCCCCCTTTTTTCTGGACAGAAGGGGGCTTTTTCTTTTTAAAATGGAGTAGTTAATTCCATTCTACATTTACGCTACCACCGCTAGTTCTCATCGAAATTGCGTAACCTCCGCCATTCATAGATCCCGACACTGAACTGCGCTTTGTTTCACCGGTGAAGTTTTGCAATGGGATGTTAACGGAATTTCCTTTGAGATCCAGATTATATCCCAGTCCATTAGGTAGTGTAGCTCTTATTGTTCCACCACTTGTTCTGAGGGAAATTGGACCCTCAACTTTCAGCATGTTTGCTCTTATTGATCCACCACTTGTTGAAGCGTCTACCTCGCCTGAGAGATTATCAAGATTTATACTACCACCAGACGTAGAAAGCTCAACTTTTCCAGCGGTGTTCTTAGCAGAAATACTTCCGCCACTTGTTCTAACATTGATTTCGCCTCCAGACTCATTCAATGAAATGGAGCCACCGCTAGTTCTTGCATCGACAACCCCGCCAAGATTATTCAAACTCAATGAACCACCTGAAGTACGTGCTTGAAGTGACCCGTTAAGTTCATCCAATGATATTGATCCACCGCTAGTTCGAACGTCTATATTGAAATTTACAGGTACAAGCACCTCAAAGGAGATGGACTCATTATTTCGTGAAAGTATGGTCTGTCGGATATTTTTTCTTTCTGCACTTGCAATTATTGTATTGCCCGATTTTGTTATTTCAATATCGAAGTTAGAAAGATCCGTGTCCTCTGGAAGAAGGTACTTTCCGCCCCTTCGAACATACATTCTGACTTCTGCTTCGTCTACATCCGCACCTTTAACTTTAATGCTTCCTCCGGATGTTCGTAGCTCCAGATTTTCACCAGATGATGCAGCAAAGCGGTGCACACTATAGGCGTTACTGTTGTCCTGTTTTTTGTATTTATAGTAGATATAGTCTAATCGTGTACTGTCATTATCTAATACTGTATTTCCTGCTCCCATGAAGATGAGAGCGCCCATAATTATTATAGCTGATAAACTTTTAAACATATTCATTGTGTTTCCTCACCGATTGATTGTGAATTTCGGAGTGTTTATACGACCCAACTGGTAAAATGTTTAGAAAAGGGCTTCCTATTGATTAAACAGACTAGAAAAATCCATAAATTTGGGCATCAATTTAATCTAATCACACCCCTATGAAGTTACCATTTGCACTGGCAAAGAGATTTGTTGCCGGAGAAGCCTTTGAGCAGGCTGTTTCCAAAGTTAAAGATCTGAATGATAAAGGTATTGCAGTCACATTAGACTTACTCGGTGAAAATGTAACAGAGAAAAAAGTAGCCGATGATACCAGGGAGGAGTATAAAGATCTTATCAAAGGTATATCAGACCTTGGATTGAATTCCAGCATTTCGATCAAATTAACCATGATGGGTTTAGATATTGACCGAAACTATACAAGAGATAACCTTTTTTCACTTTTGGATGTAGCCAAAGAGCACAACAGTTTTGTCCGAATTGACATGGAAGGGACTGACTACACGCAGGAAACCGTTGATATCTTTAAAGAAGCTCAGAAAGTTTATGGGAGTAGTGTAGGAATTGTAATTCAAGCATACTTGCACCGATCTAAGGGCGACATCGATGATTTGGCGTCTGTAGGGGCAGACGTTCGATTATGCAAAGGAGCATACAGTGAACCTGAGCGATTGGCTATTCAAAAAATGCCACAGATTCGTGATGCCTATAAAGAATATGCCAAAGTACTTCTTGCTAAAACACCCTATCCCAGAATGGCTACACATGATGATCAACTAATCGATTTTATTAAATCATATGTTGCTGAGCAAGGCTTAGACAAGTCTCGATTTGAGTTTCAAATGCTTTATGGTCTACGTCAGGACACCTGTGAGCAAATGGTCAAAGATGGATATAATGTAAGGGTATATGTACCATATGGCACGATGTGGGTTCCATACTTTACACGACGACTGAAGGAGAGAAAAGAAAATGTATTCTTTGTACTCTCTAATCTATTTAAGAAATAGGGTTAAAACTGGTCGATAAACCTTCCGTGTCACAAAAAAAGTAGATAGTAACCCGAAAATTGTTGACAATTGGTGGAAAAATGAAGTATATTTAGGGCCTATCACAAAATGGTGGTTAACGCCATTTGATGGTCCGGTAGTTCAGTTGGTTAGAACGCCTGCCTGTCACGCAGGAGGTCGAGGGTTCGAGTCCCTTCCGGATCGCAGAAGCCATCTATCATTCGGTAGATGGCTTTTTTTATTTGTGCGAACGTGCAATACATGCTCATCTAAGTAATTAAAAAACAGTAATATAATGACTCATAAATCAATTTATCCAACGTATGATGTTATTGTAGTCGGAGGTGGTCACGCTGGAAGTGAAGCTGCTGGAGCTGCTGCTCAAATGGGTTGTAAGACTCTGCTAATTACGATGAATCTGAATGCAATTGCTCAGATGTCATGTAATCCAGCAATGGGTGGGGTTGCAAAGGGTCAATTACTTAGAGAAGTTGACGCGCTCGGTGGACTGTCTGGAATCGTTACTGACAAATCAACAGTTCAGTTTAGAATGTTGAATAGGTCTAAGGGTCCGGCTATGTGGAGTCCTCGGGCACAGTGTGACCGAATGTTATATGCTCAAGAGATGCGAAAAATGCTTGAGAGTAAAAAGAATCTGTACTTTAGACAAGATAATGTCATCAAGGTTCTCATTAATGAAGACAAGCAGGCCTATGGAGTAGTAACACAAACGGGACAAGAGATACTGTCGAAAGCTGTTGTTTTGACCAGCGGGACGTTTCTAAACGGATTAATACACATTGGCGAAAAACAGTATGGTGGTGGCCGCTCAGGCGAAAGAGCATCTCATGGAATCACTGAATGTTTGGAAGACCAGGGTTTTGAATCTGGAAGACTCAAAACGGGAACACCGCCTCGGCTTGATGGAAGAACAGTGAATTATGAAAAACTTGAAATTCAATATGGTGATGAAGACTCTGAATCATTCTCTTTTCTCTCCAAGGAGGTTCTCCCGGTTGATAAACAATTAACCTGCTGGATTGGCTATACAAATCCAGAAGTTCATGAAATGCTTAAGACCGGATTTGATAGAAGTCCAATGTTTAATGGATCCATAAAGTCAACGGGCCCAAGATATTGTCCAAGTATTGAAGATAAGATTAATCGTTTTTCCGACAGAGACAGACATCAGCTGTTTCTTGAGCCTGAAGGTTGGGACACCTATGAGATGTATCTTAACGGATTTTCAACCAGTCTCCCTGAAGATGTTCAGTATAAAGCGCTACAAACAGTACCCGGATTCGAAGAGGTCGTAATGCTACGACCTGGTTATGCCATTGAATACGATTTTTTCCCTCCTCATCAAATCTACAGAAGTATGGAGACAAAAATTGTAGCTAATCTATTTTTCGCTGGACAAATAAATGGAACTACTGGTTACGAAGAGGCCGCTTGTCAGGGATTAATGGCTGGTATCAATGCGGCAAGGAAAGTCCAAGAAAAGGAACCTGTTATACTCAAACGATCGGAAGCATATATTGGAGTATTAATCGATGATCTGGTAGGCAAGGGGACAGACGAGCCTTATAGAATGTTTACCTCCAGAGCAGAGCACAGAATATTACTCAGGCAGGATAATGCTGATCTTAGATTAACAAAGATCGGTTATGAAATTGGCCTTGCGGAAGAAGATCGATACCATTTAATGACGGCAAAGTCTGAAGCAGTAGACAAAGTTCATAAAATAATTGCCGATCATTCCGCTCAACCAAACATAATCGATTCATATCTTGAAGAACAGGGGACGTCACCTCTTAAACAAGCTGTGAAGTTGCCAACTATTGTAACTCGCCCGCAAGTATCTCTTGCAGGTATTCTGACAGTAGATACTGAATTGGCTACAAAGATTTCTGAAATAACATCAGACAAACAAGTCGTCGATCAGGTTGAGATCCAATTAAAATACGCCGGCTATATCGAAAAAGAATTCGAAATGGTAGATGAAATCAACCGACAGGAAAATCTGATTGTTCCAGATAAAATAAACTACGACCAAATTAAAAGTCTATCTTCTGAAGGTGTTGCAAAGCTAAAGAAAGTAAGACCAGAAACTATCGGACAGGCAAGCAGAATAAGTGGTGTTACACCAAGTGACATTGCTGTACTCATGATTTATCTCAAAAAATAACAGGAACAATAATGTTTCACGTGAAACATACAATTTCAACTGGAAGTGTTTCACGTGAAACATTGGAGTTAGTTGAAAGTCAAATTGCCGAGAATAGGGGATTGATTAGTGAGTATATCAGTAAGTTGCTTTATTGGAACAAGCGAGTAAACCTGGTTAGCAGGGATCTATCTGTAGAACTGATTGGCAAACATGTGGCGCATTCACTCATGATCCAGTATTCATCTGTATGGAACAACGACGCAAGCCTAATCGTTGACGCTGGTTCTGGTGGCGGTCTTCCTGGGATTCCACTTGCTATGGTTTCAGGGAATCAATTTGAACTAGTTGATATCGTCGAGAAAAAAATGATGGCTTGTAAAGATATTGTAAGATCAATTGGAGTTCGAAATGTAAAGACAAAACACTCGAGTATTGAGCAAATAGTCCATAGTGTACCATTTCTATATGTAACGAAGCATGCGTTTAAGTTGAATGATTTTTTGCAATTAACAGAGGGACAAAATTATTCAGCCGCAATTTTTCTCAAGGGGGATGATTACGAGAGTGAATTAAATGAATGTGAATCATCATTAATGCTTGAAGTAATCAAATTGTCCGATTATCATAGTGATATATTCTACGCAGGAAAAAATGTAGTCACCCTCTTCAATCCACATGAAAAGCCAAGAACGCAGGCTTCAGATTCTTCTGATGCTTCAGTCGAGACGTAAGCACATAAATGTAGACTATCTGGCCGAATATTTCGATGTTAGCCGTCGGACCATATTCAGAGACCTGAACTTCATATCCGAAATGGATGTGCCCATAGCCCACGATCTGGAAAGTGGCTACTCGATTCCAAAGACATTCTCAATTCCACCTCTCATGTTTAATGACAGAGAAATCTCTGTTATTCGGGTTGGCTTATCATTTATTGAGTCACAGACGAACACCGATATGAGAGTTGCCGCAAAATCAGTGGCAATAAAGATAGAGAATGTGCTCCCCCCAGCATTAAAACCTCTGTACACTACAATGGAAAATAGCGTCATTGTAGATCCGGTTCGTAATCGTTTATCTGATGAAATCAGTGAGAGTGACTGGTACGTCATATCGGGCGCTATATCAAATAATAACAGTATTTTATTTAGATATAAAAAAACAGAACTTACCAGAAATGTAGATCCGTATATGCTCGTTTACTATAGTGATCACTGGAATTTAATCGGGTATGACAAAGGGCGAGTTGGATACAGAAATTTCAGACTAGAGTTCATATCAGACCTTGAAGTGACAGACTCGAAATTCGAAAGAGCTGATGACTTAGGGCCAACACATCTATTTAAAGGGCTCGACGATAAGTCAAAGCAGAGCGAGGTTTCCATCAAAGTTAAAGTGAATATATGGAATGAGTTTTATAGGACAATCCCAGCAGAAATTATAGACAAGAAAAAAGTAGGGGCCTATTATGAAGTTAAATTGAAATTCGATTCGTTAGAGAATTTAGACAGGATACTTTTTAGATATGCTAATGATGTTATCCCATTATCACCCAATGAGTTGCTTTATATTCGTAAGACCAGGTTATCTGAAATGTTAGAAGAGATCAAATAAAAAAAGGCATCGAGTAAAACCCGATGCCTTTTAATTTGTGGTGACTTTGGACTATTCGATATCTAATCCAAGATCAGCTTGTGGTGCATCACTACCCTCGGGGGTTGGTGTCCCATCGGGTGCAATACCGCCTTCCAGTGTTGAATCAATTTCATCGTCATCATCGGAAACTACTCTTGTAACTCCTCCGATACTGTCTTCAACACCAAGTTTTATAATTCTAACGCCTTGAGTGTTTCGTCCCATGGATCGAATATCCTTACTATGCATTCGGATAATCTTTCCTTTTTGGGTTATTATCATCAAGTCGTCATTGTCGTTAACTTCTTTAAGTGCAATCAAACTTCCGGTTTTCGGTGTAATCTTCATGGTTATTACGCCTTTACCGCCTCGTGTTTGTTCACGATAGTCGTCAACCAAACTACGTTTACCGTATCCTTTTTCAGAAATGGCAAGTACAGTTGCTTCATTGGTGTTTTTGACCACAACCATATCCACAAGCTCGTCATCAGCATTTTCATCCAGATTCATACCTCGAACACCACGAGTATTTCGACCCATGTCCCTAACATCAGTTTCATAGAATCTGATTGCACGTCCATTTTTAGCACCTAGTATAATTACGCTTGTGCCATCGGTGAGTTTTGATTCGAGTAGTGTATCGCCGTCATCAATATTGATTGCTATGATACCATCTTTACGTGGTCTACTATATGCTTCGAGAATGGTTTTCTTAACAACACCCTTCTTGGTAGCCATGATGATATAGTGATTGTTGATATAGTTCTCATCTTCCAGTGTCTTGATTGGAACAAAGGTTTTAACTCTATCATCTCGGTCAATCTGGATTAGGTTAACAATAGCCCTACCACGACTTAGCCGGGTTCCTTCAGGGATTTCATAAACCTTGAGCCAATAACATTTCCCTTTTTCAGTAAAGAAGAGAATATAGTTATGGTTCGTGGCAACGAAGAGATGCTCGATATACTCTTCATCTTTGGTAGTCGCGCCCTTGAGTCCGACCCCACCACGTTTTTGACGTCTATATCCACTAACGGGTGTACGTTTTATATAACCGGTATTGGAAATAGTAACTACAACATCTTCGTCGGCAATCATATCCTCAATACTGAAATCTTCAGCAGAGTACACAATCTGGGTACGACGTTTGTCACCATATCTATCCTTAAGGTCGTTCAGTTCAAACTTGATGATATTAAGTTGTGCTTGTCTGCTTCCCAGGATTCGGCGGAATTCTTTAATCTGATCCAGAATATCTTTGTATTCAAGATCTATTTTATCACGTTCGAGAGCAGTAAGCTTCTGTAAACGCATGTCCAGTATGGCTTTAGCCTGTATGTCGGTTAACCCATACTTCCTGCGAAGCTGATCATTTGCTTCTGGTACATTTTTTGAAGCTCGGATCGTTTTAATAACCTCGTCAAGGTTGTCGATAGCAATCTTCAACCCTTCCAAAATATGCGCTCGTGCCTCAGCCTGATCCAAATCATATAGTGTACGACGAATAATCACTTCGATACGGTGATCAACGAAGTGACGGATCAATTCTTTGATGTGCATCACCTTCGGACGACCCTTGACCAAGGCAAGGTTAATAATTCCGAAAGTAGTTTGCATCGAAGTGTACTTGTACAACTGATTCAAAACTACACTAGGAACAGCTCCACGTTTCAGAATGATAACAAGGCGCATGCCCTCACGGTCTGATTCGTCACGGACATCAGCAATGTCAGTAAGTTTTTCAAGTGATATTAACTCGGCTATCTTCTGAATTAATAATGCTTTGTTAACCTGATATGGAAGCTCGGTTACTACGATTTGCTCACGATTCCCACGTAGCTCCTCAACGGTAGCTAACGCACGAAGTGTAACCTTTCCACGTCCCGTTTCATAAGCCTCTTTAACACCTTCGTATCCATAGATAATACCACCTGTAGGAAAATCAGGAGCAGTAATGAACTTCATCAACTCAGCTATAGTGATATCCTGATTGTCGATATAAGCGTTGATTCCGTTTACAACTTCAGTCAGGTTGTGGGGAGCCATGTTGGTAGCCATACCAACTGCAATACCAGATGAACCGTTAATCAATAGATTTGGAACCATACTTGGAAGTACGGTTGGTTCGGTAAGAGTATCGTCAAAGTTTGGTTGGAAGTCGACGGTATTCTTATTGATGTCAGAGAGCATTTCCTCGGCAATACGCTTCATTCTTACCTCGGTATAACGCATCGCGGCAGCAGAGTCACCGTCCACGGACCCGAAGTTACCCTGTCCATCTACGAGTGGATAACGAAGCGAAAACTCCTGAACCATACGGACGATGGTATCATAGACCGCTGAATCACCATGAGGGTGATATTTACCAAGAACCTCACCTACGATACGTGCACTTTTCTTGTAAGGCCGATTGTGAAGCATTCCAAGTTCACTCATTCCATATAGGGCACGTCTGTGAACCGGTTTAAGACCGTCACGAACATCTGGAAGGGCGCGGGACACGATAACCGACATCGAATAATCGATGTACGATGATTGCATCTCGCTTTCAATTGTTATAGGTATAATTTTATCTGCCATAATGAGTTAGGTCGTTTTAAATATCCAGTTTAGCGTATTTAGCGTTACGTTCGATGAATTCTCTTCGTGGCTCAACAGCGTCACCCATCAAGATGGAGAACATTTTATCTGCAGCCGTTGCGCTCTCTATGGTAACCTTTTGAAGAGTTCGGGTTTCTGGATCCATAGTGGTTTCCCAAAGTTGCTCCGGATTCATCTCACCGAGACCTTTGTAGCGAGAAATATCAATTTTTCGGGTAGTTGATTTTTTGAGACGTTTTAGAATGTTGTCGCGCGTCTCATCGTCCCACGCATATTCCACATTGCTGCCGTATTGAATTTTGTACAACGGAGGTGTTGCAATATAGATGTGCCCATTTTCGATCAATGGATGCATATAGCGATAGAAGAAGGTCAACAGAAGTGTTCGGATGTGAGATCCGTCGACGTCTGCATCAGTCATAATGATGATTTTGTGGTAGCGTAGTCCTGTTATATCAAACTCGTCCGAGTGACCCACACCCGTGCCAAGTGCCGTGATCATTGCACGGACCTCGTTGTTTTCTAGAATTTTGTTGATTCGGGCCTTCTCAACGTTCAAAATTTTACCACGAAGTGGCAAAATTGCCTGAAAGCTACGATTTCTACCAGATTTTGCTGATCCACCTGCTGAATCACCCTCAACCAGATATATTTCACAATGCTCCGGTTCATTGATTGAACAATCGGCAAGTTTACCGGGCAGTCCACCAGAAGTAAGTGCTCCTTTTCTTTGTACCAATTGGCGAGCTTTACGCGCTGCCTCACGAGCTTCAGCCGACAGAACTACTTTATCAATAATAGATCTGGCAACCTTTGGATTCTGCTCTAGGTATTCATTCAATTTCTCATAGAGAACCACTTCAACCGCACTCTGGATTTCAGAGTTACCCAATTTGGTTTTGGTTTGTCCTTCGAACTGTGGTTCGGCAACCTTTATCGATATAACGGCTGTTAATCCTTCACGGAAATCTTCGCCCGAGATGTTAAGCTTCCCCTTTATAAGGTTGTTTTTCTCCCCGTAGTTTTTCAATGAACGGGTCAACGCGCGTCGGAATCCGGAAACATGGGTTCCTCCTTCGTGCGTATTGATGTTATTTACATACGAATGCACATTCTCAGAGTAGGATCGATTATACTGGATTGCCACGGCCATTGGACACTCTTCAGCATCACTTGAAACAAAAATAGGTTCGGCCATCAATGGTTCGCGCGTTTCATCCAGATACTTCACGAAATCACGAACCCCACCTTCGAAATGAAATGTCTCACGAATGGGTTCTTCCTCACGATTATCAATGACCTCGATTGTGATTTCCGGATTCAAAAACGCAAGCTGACGCATACGATCGGCGATGATGTCGTATTTGAATTCAATAGACTGCCTAAATATCTCGGTATCGGGCATAAAGCGGATTATAGTTCCCCTTTTGGTGGTGTCGCCAACGACCTTTAGCTG
Organism: uncultured Chitinophagales bacterium; assembly: GCA_964550435.1. Classification (GTDB taxonomy): domain Bacteria; phylum Bacteroidota; class Rhodothermia; order Balneolales; family HLUCCA01; genus UBA11400. The sequence goes on from CAZJZI010000005.1 coordinate 47,234, forward strand.
CTGCGTAGTTTTGCCCAACTCAAAAGCGATGGTATAGATTTTGCCATCACGATGGATTTCTGCTGAAAAATGAGTAGACAGCGCGTTCACGCAACTAACCCCAACGCCATGGAGTCCACCGGATACCTTATACGTATCCTTATCAAATTTACCACCGGCATGAAGTTTGGTTAAAACAAGTTCAACAGCTGGAATGCCTTCTTTTTCATGGATGTCGACAGGTATACCCCGCCCGTTATCTTCAACAGTAAGTGATCCGTCAGTATTGATTATTACGGTAACGTAATCGCAATATCCGGCAAGTGCTTCATCAATCGAGTTGTCGACCACCTCATTAATTAGATGGTGAAGACCACGTTGACCGGTATCTCCGATGTACATAGAAGGTCGCTTACGAACGGCTTCAAGTCCCTCAAGGACCTGAATATTCGACGCTTTGTAATCAGTCGTCTGATTGTTAGACATATTGGTAGGGTTGACTATTATTCGAGATTTGCAATTTAAAAGCTATAAACGTGTTTGTAGTGCACTAAAACCGATAAAGCCATATCGGATTCCCACTTAAACGCAGATGAACACATTAGAACAAAATAACAGTATTTAGTCAATTTTGCAGTTTTTTTGACTAAAAAAGATTCATGTGGGAAGTGTGTGGATAACTGAATTTTATAATTGTTTATGCTACGAAATAGTGCTATATTTGTAATCTTTCGAAAAATAATTCACACAATTTAGTTGAAAAATGGCACGCAGAGATGATATTACGGGAGCCAAAGCGTTGAATGGTTACCGTTCTTCCCATGCTAACAACAAAACAAAGCACCGTTTTGATGTTAACTTGCAAAAGAAACGTTTTTATATCCCTGAAGAAGATCGTTGGGTAACGTTAAAAGTTACTTCTAAAACACTTCGCACCATCAATAAAAATGGTATTTCCGCAGTATTGAGAGATGCTGAAGCGGCTGGTACCTTGAAGAAGGGAGTAATCTGATATGGCAAAAGCTAAAGGCGTACGTATTCAGGTGATTCTTGAGTGCACCGAAAAGCCGGGCACTTCACGTTACGTTACAGTTAAAAACCGTCGTAACACAACCAATCGCTTAGAGCTTCGCAAATACAATCCAGTATTACGCAAGCATACGGTACACAAAGAAATTAAATAAGAGGCTATCTCATGGCAAAGAAGCAAACATTCGGTGATAAGGTACTTGCAGCTAAGTTAGCACAACGTAAAATGGCTAAGGTGATTGTTTCTGAAAAATCACCAAAGGGCACCATTTCATACCGTGAAGTAACGGTTGATGTTGACAAGGTGAACGATTATCTGAAAAACGCTTAATCAGATTCGTTTCTAACTTCCAGTTGCTATTTTTCTGAAGGCTGCATGTTTCATGTGGCCTTTTTTTTTGCAAAACAGTGATTTTGATTTCAATCATAATCAGTACATTTCCACGTTAGGAGTATACTATGAACTTATATGAAAAAATCTTAGCAGACTTAAAAGAGTCCATGCTAGCAAGGGATTCCGCCCGCTCAACTGTATTACGTTCACTTAAGGCCGCAATTCTTGAAAAAGAAATCAGTCTTCGTACCGGAGGCGAACGGTCAGAACTAACAGACGAGGTCATAACACAGGTGTTGATGAAAGCCGCAAAACAACGCAAAGACTCGCTCCAGCAGTACATGGATGCCAATCGTGAAGATCTGGCCGAGACCGAGCGCTATGAATTAGGCATAATAGACGCATATTTGCCCAAAATGATGTCGGAAGACGAAATTCTGGCTGTTGTCAAAGAAACAGCAGAAAAAGTTGGGGCTTCGAGTCCTGCCGACATGGGCAAACTCATGGGACCACTCATGGGCAAGGTAAAGGGAAAAGCCGATGGTGCACTTGTAAATAAAGTGGTAAAAGAATTTTTAGCCCAATAGCATAATGCCAATTAATGCCTTAGATATTATCATTGCACTTCCGATCCTCATTTTCTTTGTTGCAGGGCTTAAAAACGGATTTATCGAAGAATTCGTCGGTTTGGTTGGGCAGGTATTGGCAATATTTTTGGCGTTCACGTTTATGAGTGATTTTTCCTTGTTTTGGGAAGAGTTTTATGACATTGAGTCTGCCTGGATTCCGTTTTTCTCTTTTATTGTCATTTATTTAGGTGCAATAATTGTAGTAAAACTCATTATAAAACTGATGGAGTCTGTTCTCAAACTTGCCAAACAATCAATCATAAACCATTTTTTTGGTGGGGTTTTCAGTGGACTTAAAGGTGCAGTTATAGTGTCTACATTTTTGGTGATTCTTGGTGTACTTGGACAACCCAGGCAGGAGTACACACAGAACTCTTTGCTGTATTCGTACATTTTGCCAATAGCTCCAACAACATATAACTATATTAGCAGGGTGTTGCCGGGCGTCGGTGAGTTTCAGGAACAAGCAGGTGAGTATTTTAAAGACCTGGATGTAACAGCAATACTTACCGGACAAGAGAATCCCGCAAAAGAGTCATTATCGACTCCGTGATAATTTAAATATAATTAAACATTTATAGTCTGTTAAGCATGTCATTTTTACCGGTAAGTGAGCAACTAGAAATAATTAAACGTGGAACGGTTGAAATCGTACCCGAAGACGAACTCGTCCAGAAGCTGGAAAAATCCTACAAAACCAGCACTCCACTTAGGATTAAACTAGGTTGTGATCCAACCAGACCAGACCTGCATCTGGGACATTCTGTAATCCTTCGAAAAATGCGTCAGTTCCAGGATCTGGGACATCATTGTATCCTTATAATTGGTGATTTTACGGGAATGATTGGTGATCCAACAGGTGCCAACAAAACCCGTCCTGCACTTACTATTGAAGATGTTCGTGAAAATGGGAAGACTTACTTCGAGCAAGCTTCAAAAATTCTGGATGCCGAAAAAACTGAGATTGTCTACAACTCGGATTGGCTAGGTGCTATGAAATTTGAGGAGGTCATTCGTCTAGCCTCAAAATTTACTGTGGCTCGTATGATTGAACGGGATGACTTCACCAAACGCTACCAAAACGAAGAGCCCATTTCATTGCACGAGTTTCTGTATCCTTTGGCTCAGGGCCAGGATTCGGTCTATCTAAAATCTGATGTAGAACTTGGTGGAAGTGACCAAAAATTCAATTTGTTGGTTGGTCGTCAGCTTCAAAAAGAAGCCGGACAGTCTCAGCAGGTCTGCCTGATGATGCCGTTATTGGTTGGCACAGACGGAACCAACAAAATGAGCAAGTCTTATGACAACTACATTGGTATCAATGAAGAGCCTAATGATATGTACGGTAAGATGTTATCTATTCCCGATGACCTCATTTATACATATTATGAGCTGGTTTCTGACATTTCAAATGATGAACTCGGATTAGTAAAAGAGCGAGCAAAGAGCGATCCACGAAATTCAAAACATGATCTGGCTTTGGCCATTACCAGATTGTATCATGGAGAGGAGGCTGCTTATGCTGCAAGAGCCTATTTCGAACAAACCATTATCAATAAAGAAATACCGGATGATATTCCAGAAGCAGTGTTTTCTGCGGGCACTGCTGAAAGACTAATTGGAATTATTACTTCTCTGAATTTTGCACCGAGTAATGGTGAGGCCAGGCGTTTAATTCAACAAGGGGGAGTGTCCCTTGATGGGGAACAGGTTTCAGATCCAACAATTGAAATTATATTTGAGGACGGATACTCAAAAGTTCTTAAAGTAGGCAAACGAAAATTTGCTCGATTACTAGGTAGGTAAATTGTGTTCAATAAAAAACTGAGTATGAAATTAACCACTCTTGTATTATTTGCGGCTCTCATCCTGGGAGTGGTAAAAGACGCATCTGCCCAATCACCTCGCAATAAGGTTATTGAGTTTCTGGAACAAACAGGGATCGCTGAACAGCTCAATGATATACCGTATATCATTAACGAGCAGTTTGTGGCAGAGGAACAGCGATTTCAACCAGAGATTCAGACTGAGATCAAGTCTCAACTGATGTCATCGTTTAATACTGAGCTGGTACGAGAAGATGCAATATCATTTGTATTGAATGACATTGAGCAGGGCCATATTCAGGCTGTAATTGATTGGCTTAATACTCCTTTGACCATGAGAATGAATGAATTGGAAGTTCAGGCTACAACTCAGGAGAGTCAGGCAGATTTAGCTGCTTTTGTGGAAAAGGTTCAGGCTGGCGATATCGATCAAGCTCGGCTGGAAACTATTTTGGCCTTCGATGATTTGACCAGAACCACCAATAGTACAGTAGAATATATTGCTGAACTCTACATGGCACTGGTTCAGGCGATGAATCCATACGTTTCGTCAGAGGATAAAATAAATCCTGATGACACCGAAGCCATGAAGACTATGATAATTCAAGAGGTCTATCCTCAGTACAAAGATGTAACAGTTATTCTCAATTTGTATACTTATAAAGAGGTATCTGATGAAGACTTAAATGATTATATCGGATTCTACAAAACTCCAGCGGGAATCTGGTTTACAGAAGTATCATCAGGAATTTTTAAACACGTGCTAAATCAGGCAACTCTACGCGTGCGCGAAGCTCAAAGCTTTAACGACTAATAGTATTATAGCAATGATAATATCTTCCTACAATGTAAATGGAATAAGGGCGGCCGTTAAAAAGGGATTTGTTAAGTGGGTTTTGGAAACAACTCCGGATGTTATTTGTTTACAAGAGCTAAAGGCCGATGAAACTCAGATTCCTGATGAAATAAAGGCAATGGGATACTACGAAGTATATCATCCGGCCGAGAAAAAAGGATATTCAGGAGTTGGAATTTTATCAAAAATTGAGCCAGAGTTGGTCAAAATTGGTATGGGACTTGACTGGGTTGACGCAGAGGGAAGAGTTGTTATGGCCAGAGTTAATGGAGTGGATATTTACTCTGTCTATGCTCCTAGCGGAACCTCCGGAGATGCCCGTCAACAACTAAAATATGAGTTTTTAGATGCGTTTCATGCTTTTTCGCGTCCCTTGTTAGAGCGAGATCATCCAGTCGTTTTATGTGGTGATTACAACATTGCACATAAAGAAATCGACATACATGACCCGGTTTCAAACAAAAAATCATCGGGATTTCTACCCGAGGAACGTGAATGGTTTACAAAATATCTCGAGTTAGGATTCAAGGACGTATTCAGAGAGTTGTATCCGGATTTGAAGGATATCTATAGCTGGTGGACTTATCGCGCTGGAGCCAAAGGCAATAACAAAGGCTGGAGGATCGACTACCATTTAGCAAGTCCAACGCTGAGTTGTAAAGCTATCTCAGCAACTATTGAGCGTGAATTGAATATGTCGGATCATGTGCCGGTAACTATCAAATATGATATTTGATAGCGCTTATATAGCCTAGTTAGTGAATTCTTTTTTGAGCTTTTCTATCTGATCTCGAATTCTGGCTGCCTCTTCGAACTCCAGGTTTCTGGCTGCTTGCATCATAGACTCCTGAAGATAGTTCATAAACTCGTTTTTGTCGCTGAAAACGACTTCTTTCATAGCAGGATTAGCCTTGTAGTGAATTCCGTCGTCAGCAGCTTTAATGAGTTCTATGGATGTATCCCCATCTTCATACTGACGATCAAAATCCACTTTCTGATTGCTGATCAGAGATGGGTCCACCAGCGGTTTTAGTTCCTTGTAGACGGTTTGTGGAGATATACCGTGTTCCTCATTGTATTTAGCCTGAATATCTCTGCGACGATTGGTTTCATCAATTACATAACGCATGCTATCGGTAATTTTATCCGCGTAGAAAATCACGCTTCCAAATTGGTTTCTTGCAGCGCGACCCGCAATCTGCATTAGTGATGTTTTCGAACGCAAAAATCCTTCTTTATCCGCATCTAAAATGGCCACTAGTCCCAATTCTGGGATGTCAATTCCCTCTCGAAGCAGGTTTATTCCGACCAGTACATCAAAATCACCTCTTCTGTATCTGAAAAGCACTTCGATACGCTGAATGGCATCGAGTTCGCTATGCATATAAGCGGCTTTGATTCCCAGATTTTTGAGGTATTCAGAGAGCTCTTCACTCATTCGTTTAGTAAGTGTTAGCACTAAGGTGCGCTCATTACGAACAATACGTTTTCGAATTTCGTGAATCAGGTCGTCAATTTGATTTTTTAAAGGACGAACCTCAATTTCAGGCTCCATGAGTCCGGTTGGACGAATAATTTGCTCAACAAATACACCTTCAGATTTCTCAAGTTCGTAATCGCTTGGTGTGGCACTTACAAAAATGCACTTCTTGACCATACTTTCCCATTCTTCGAAGGTCAACGGTCGGTTGTCGAGAGCAGAAGGTAGTCGGAATCCGTGTTCAACAAGTGATACTTTTCTGGATCGATCGCCTCCGTACATGGCACCAATCTGTGGAATTGACTGATGACTTTCATCGACCACCAAAAGGAAGTCATCCGGGAAGTAATCAATCAGACAATAGGGGCGTTCGCCTGGCTTTCTTCCAGCCAAATAGCGAGAGTAATTCTCGATTCCGGCACAATACCCGATTTCCTGAATCATTTCAATATCAAACAAAGTGCGTTGCTCCAGGCGATGAGCCTCCAGGAATTTTTCTTCATTGCGAAGGACTTCAGTACGCCACACAAGCTCATCCCGAATATGGTTTATCGCTTCAGCCAGACGATCTTTACTGGTTACATAATGAGAAGCTGGATAAATCACATATTGATTTACTTTCTCAATTTCTTTACCTGTGTCAGGATCAAAAAGAGCCATACTTTCAATCTCATCACCCCAAAAAGTGATTCTTAGTGCCTGATCGGAATATGCCGGGAAAACATCGATAACATCTCCACGAACACGAAATACAGCCCGACGAAATTCTATGTCATTTCTTGAATAATGAAGATCCACTAAGTCATATAAAAGCTTATTTCTTGAAATTTCCCGACCCACTTTCAGGTGGATAATCAGTTTTTCATATTCACTTGGGGATCCAATACCATAGATGCAGCTAATAGATGAAACTATGATTACATCTGTTCGGCCAGACAGCAGGCTACTTGTTGAACGCAGGCGAAGTCGTTGGATCTCATCGTTGATAGAGAGATCTTTTTCGATGTATTTGTCTTGTGATACCAAATACGCTTCTGGCTGGTAGTAATCGTAATATGAAATAAAAAACTCGACCGAATTCTCTGGGAAAAAGTCGCTTAACTCCCGATATAACTGTGCTGCAAGGGTCTTGTTGTGGCTCATTACCAGTGTTGGTCGGCCATACTTTTCAATTACAGAAGCAATAGTTCTGGTCTTTCCCGACCCGGTAATACCAAGCAATGTTTGAAACTGATCGCCTCGCAATAACCCTGAATACAAATCTTCGATGGCTTTTGGTTGGTCCCCGGCTGGAGAAAATTGTGAAACTAATTTGAAATCGGACATTCTAAACGTATTTCCGTTTGAAAGTGTATTGATTTATTTACGAAATTGCAGTCCCAGGTAAATCATGCACAAAGGGATGCACAATTTGGGTTAACCAGACAATATAACCATTCCGGGGATGTCAATCTTATAACAACTTAGGTAAAACAATCATGCCCACGTCATCTTTAAATGAACATCGAAAACGAATTGATGAAATCGATGAGCAGATACTAGATTTGCTAAAAGAACGAGCCGAAGTGGTTAAGGGAGTTCTTTTGACAAAGATTCAGAACAAACTACCGATTTATGTAGCCGGCAGGGAAGATCTGAAGATTCAATCTTTTCGGGAAATGAGCGTTAAAAGGGGGCTGGATCCGGATTGGGCTGAAGATTTTCTACGTATGATCATGAGTTCAAGTAGAGCAAGTCAGTCATCAAGCGAGTTTCCATGTGCAACGACTCAACCCAAAACAATACTTATTCTTGGTGGTCGGGGAGGAATGGGAAAACAGTATGCAACACTGTTTTCTGCAAGCGGGCATCAGGTTAGAATTCTGGATAAAAATGACTGGAATAAAGCGACTGAGTTATTTGATGGTGTTGATTTGGTTATAGTCTCTGTACCTATAAACATCACAGAACGAATTATCGAACAATCTATCAAATACCTTCCTGAAGGAGCCATTCTCGCTGATTTTACCAGTAATAAGGAAGGTCCGCTTAGTTCGATGTTGCATAACTATGGCGGTCCGGTTGTTGGACTTCACCCGATGCACGGTCCGGATATGTCGAATCTATCGAAACAGTTAATGATAACATGTCATGGACGTGACGAAGACAGCTACACCTGGGTGATAAATCAATTTCAACTGTGGGGAATGCGCGTATTGGCAGTAGATCCAAAACAACACGACAAAGTAATGAATCTGGTACAGGGATTGCGACACTTTGTAGCTTTACTACATGGTTCTTTCATGAAAACAACAGAGCTTAAACCTGAGCAGATACTTCACTTTTCTTCTCCGATCTATCGAGCTGAGCTCATGATGACCGGGCGAATCTTTGCACAGGATGCAGAACTGTATGCTGATATTGTTTTTGCAAATGAAGAGCGTAGAAAGATTCTCATTGATTTCTTGCAACACCATGAGCGACTTGCAGATATGGTTAGAATTGGAGATAAACAAGCGTTTATAAAAGAGTTTGAATCCATTACTGAATTCTTTGGTGATTTCGCAGAAACCGCGTTGAACGAAAGCGGGTATCTGATAAATCGTCTTGCGGACCGGTTTTCGTAAATCTTCGTATATTTGAGATCTGACTAATTATGCAGTTTCAGTCTGCGCCATTATTTAAGGAATAGGGAATGAACATAGAGAGCCATCCGATAGCACGGGAACTAAACAAGCGTATTCTGATCATAGATGGAGCCATGGGCACGATGATCCAGACGTATAAATTGACCGAAGCTGACTATCGGGGAGATCGTTTTAAGGATAGCCCATTCGATTTGAAAGGTAACAACGACCTGTTGAGTTTAACTCAGCCCCAGATCATTGAAAAGATTCATGAATCGTTTTTATTAAATGGTGCCGATATCCTAGAAACAAATACGTTTAATGCGAATCCGATATCATTAGCTGATTATCATCAGGAAAGCCTCACATATGAGTTAAATTTCGAGTCTGCGCGGTTGGCGCGTCGTGTGGCGCAGAAGGTGACGCAGATGGATGTAACGCGGCCCAGGTACGTTGCCGGGGCCATGGGTCCAACGAATAGGACGTTATCATTATCGCCGGATGTGAACGACCCGGCATATCGAGCGGTCGATTTTGATCAGGTAGTAGATGCGTACAAAGAGCAGATCCGCGGTCTGATAGATGGTGGAGTTGATCTTTTACTTGTAGAGACTGTTTTTGACACGCTTAACTGTAAAGCTGCCCTGTTTGCAGTTCAGCAGTATTTCGATGAGACTGGAAATATTGTTCCTGTTATGGTATCTGGTACTATTGTTGATGCCAGTGGAAGGACTTTGTCAGGTCAAACAACAGAATCGTTCTGGATATCGGTGTCGCATATGCCGTATTTATTGAGCATTGGGCTAAACTGTGCTTTGGGATCACGCCAGATGCGTCCATTTATTCAAGAATTGTCTCGCGTTGCTACATGTCGTGTGAGCCTGTATCCAAATGCCGGACTACCTAATGAGTTTGGGGGTTATGATGAGAGTCCGGACTACATGGCTGAACAGATACGGGACTATGCGCGGTCTGGATTTTTGAATATAGTTGGAGGGTGTTGTGGCACCAGGCCTGAGCATATCCAGGCTATAGCTAAAAGTGTAGAAGGGATGGCTCCACGTGAGATTCCGAGTCGTGAACCCTATCTGCAACTGAGTGGACTCGAGCCTTTGGTGATTCGTCCAGAGACAAACTTTGTGAATATAGGTGAGCGTACCAATGTAACAGGATCGAAAGTATTTGCTAATTATATACTGAACAATGACTTTGATAACGCATTGCGTGTTGCCAAGCAGCAAGTTGAAAATGGTGCACAGATCATTGACATCAACATGGACGAGGGAATGCTTGACTCCAAGGCTGCTATGTCTCGCTTTTTGAATCTACTTGCATCTGAGCCGGATATTTCCCGTGTTCCATTTATGATTGACTCTTCGAAATGGGAAGTGTTGGAAGCCGGGTTGAAATGCATTCAGGGCAAAGCGATTGTAAACTCTATTTCTCTCAAGGAAGGGGAAGTCAGATTCATTGAACAGGCTAAACTGGTAAGGCGTTATGGTGCTGCTGTAATTGTTATGGCGTTTGATGAACAGGGTCAGGCAGACAGTCTGGAGCGCCGGATTGAAATTTGTTCTCGGGCCTACAACATCTTGACTCAAACGGTTGGATTCCCGCCACAGGACATAATTTTTGATCCAAATATACTTACTGTTGCAACCGGTATCGAAGAGCACAACAACTACGCCGTAGATTTCATTGAAGCAACACGATGGATCAAAGAAAATCTGCCACTTGCCAAGGTCAGTGGTGGCGTTAGTAATATTTCATTTTCCTTCAGGGGTAATAATGTTGTGCGTGAGGCCATGCACACAGCATTTCTTTATCATGCCATCAAAGCCGGTCTGGATATGGGAATCGTTAATGCCGGGCAAATAGAAGTATACGACGAAATTGAGCCAGTACTTAAAGATTTAGTAGAGGATGTGTTGCTGAATAGACGACCGGATGCCACTGAACGCCTCATCGAACATGCTGAGTCGGTAAAATCGACCGGTAAACAAGAAGTACGAGTTGACCAATGGAGAAGCCTTCCTGTAAATGAACGCCTGTCACATGCATTGGTAAAAGGTATTGTCGATTACATTGATGAAGACACCGAAGAAGCCAGACTGCAGGCGGATAGTCCACTAAATGTGATTGAAGGCCCTCTAATGGATGGTATGAACGTGGTTGGAGATCTGTTTGGCGCCGGAAAGATGTTCCTACCTCAGGTCGTGAAAAGTGCCCGAGTGATGAAAAAAGCGGTGGCTTATCTGATTCCGTACATAGAGGCAGAAAAATTATTGGCGGAAGATACTCGTCCACGTGCTAAAGTGTTGTTGGCAACAGTGAAAGGAGATGTCCATGACATCGGGAAGAACATTGTCTCTGTAGTATTGGCGTGTAATAATTATGAGGTCATTGATCTCGGCGTGATGGTGCCCAAGGAGAAAATTCTGGACGCTGCTGTTGAACATGGAGTTGATGTTGTAGGACTGAGTGGTCTAATAACCCCATCTCTTGACGAAATGGTCGATATTGCCACCGAAATGGAACGTCGTGGAATGAAACTTCCACTCTTGATTGGCGGGGCGACAACGTCAAGGGTCCACACAGCTGTCAAGATAGCACCTGAATATAGCGGACCAACCATTCACGTATTGGATGCATCCCGAAGTGTCCCCATTGTCAGTAAGCTGGTCTCAGACGATGCTGCAGAAGCATTTAAAGTGGAAATCAAAGCGGAGTATAATGAGGTACGGGAGCAATACGGTCGCCGCAAACAGGTTAAGCAGCAGTTGTCTCTTAAGCAGGCACGTGAGAACAAATATGCCATTGACTGGTCTGGGTATAAACCGCCCAAACCAAACAAACCAGGCGTACATGTTATCAACGATATACCGTTGGCGGTTTTGAGGCCATATATCGACTGGACCCCTTTTTTCATCACCTGGCAGCTGACGGGTAAGTATCCGGCAATTTTAGAAGACGATGTAGTAGGATCTGAAGCACGTAAACTTTTCGACGATGCTAACAGTATGCTGGATAAGATTATCCGTGATGGTTCACTAAAAGCACAGGCTGCCTATGGTCTTTTTCCTGCCAACTCGAATGGTGATGACATACTTGTTTATTCAAACGAACAACGAAATGTCGTTGAACATACGCTCCACATGCTTCGCCAGCAAACTGTGAAACGTGCTGGACAGCCAAACAAATCAATTGCCGACTATGTTGCTCCCGTTGAGACAGGACTTGAAGACTATATTGGAGCATTTGTTGTCACTGCTGGTGTTGGAATTGAAAAAATACTTGAGAAGTTTCAAAAAGACCATGACGATTACTCATCAATTATGGTGAAAGCGTTGGCAGATCGGCTTGCTGAAGCATTTGCCGAATATCTGCATGAACAAGTTCGAACGCTGCACTGGGGATATGCTGCAGACGAAAAACTTTCCAATGAAGAGTTGATTCGTGAAGCCTACAAGGGCATTCGTCCGGCACCAGGTTATCCGGCAAATCCGGACCATACCGAGAAACCGACACTATTCAGGTTATTAGATGCTACTAATAATACAGGAGTAACACTAACTGAAAACTTTGCTATGTCTCCAGCAGCCTCCGTTTGCGGGTGGTATTTTAGTCATCCGGAATCTGAATATTTTAGACTTGGAGAAATTGGAAAAGATCAAGTTATCGATTACCATATCCGTAAGGGTATGACGATGAAGGAAATCGAGAAATGGTTGTCTCCAATATTGGGTTACGATGGTACGGCCGCGAATCCAAAGCCCGAAATAAAATGCGATTGTGGGATTTCGCATCCCATAATATCGTAGAACTTTCTGTTGTTGATTTCGAAAAAATATATATCTTGGCGGCGTTGAGGGATCGATTTCGTCAGGTAGTCTGGTTATGTCTTTTGTACGATCAGTTATTTAAAACTTTAAACAGGATCAAGTATGACATTTACCGAAATTTCGCATGACATCAAGATTAGTGTTCAGCCGATTTACGTGGAAAGAGAGTCAGATCCTACTAATGGGCGCTTCGTTTACGCCTATTTTGTAACCATCGAGAATCTGGGATCCGAGACGGTTCAACTGACGCACAGACAATGGTACATTCACGATTCCAATGGCGAGTCGCATGAAGTGTATGGCGAAGGCGTCGTTGGTCGACAACCCGTAATCGCGTCTGGTGAAGTATACAACTACAACAGTTTTTGTGTACTTAAGTCCTTTGAGGGAACGATGGAGGGATTCTATGAAATGCTTAAAGAAGATGGTCACAAGCTGAAAGTAACCATACCAACGTTTATCCTTCGGTCTCACTTGATGAACTAGATTGAAAAAGCCGGTTAAACCCCGGCTTTTTCATTTTTACGAAATCAAAATAAGCAAGTAAAAAAAAGGACTATACCGGTCAGATATAGTCCTTTTAGTGGATGGTGATGGGATATATATACTCGCTTAACTCTTACTTTGTTAGAATCGTTTCAATCGACTGCAATATTTCGTTGCTCATTGGGCTTGTACGACTTCTGAAGCGACGAACTAATTTTCCATCTTTGTCGATCAAGAATTTTTCGAAGTTCCAATTGATGTCACCGGTAAAATCTTCGTTTGGCTGGGCTGTCAGGTAGGCGAAAAGCGGATCCTGGTCAGCACCTTTTACAGAAACTTTAGAAAACATCGGAAAAGTTACACCGTAGTTGGCTTCGCAAAACTGAGCGATTTCTTCGTTGGTGCCGGGCTCTTGCCCGTTGAAATTATTCGCAGGAAAGCCAAGAATTACAAAATCCTTACCTTCGTATTTTTCATAAAGAGCCTGTAGGTCTTTGTACTGTGGTGTAAATCCGCATTTAGAAGCTGTGTTTACAATGAGAACTGCTTTACCTTTGTAGGCCTCGAGATTTACTTCTTTACCTTTAATATCTTTCTTTACGAAGTCATGCAGGTTATCGGGATCGGTTGTAAATGAAGTTGTCATGAATGCTGCGGCGAATATTAGTGTTAGAATGATTTTCATATCTTTGTTATTGACTTAAGGTGATACTGTAAAAAGGCAAAATTAACCCAAAAAGTTCCATTGTGAAAAGACTCCTACTTATTTTTACCCTAAGTTTTACAACGACTTACTTTTTCTCGCCTGATATAGCCCAGGCCCAAATGTTTTCTGTCCAACCAGACAGACAAGTAACTAACTATACACCAGGTATTGCAATCACGGCTGGATACAGTGCTATGAGTTTCGACTATCGAGGTCCAAATTTTAGTACCATCATCCCTGGACCAGAGCAAATCGGATCAACATTCCAATTCACTGACCCTCTGTTTCAGGTAGGTGTTGAAATGCTGGGATTTAGCGCATATGCACTATTTGGCAGAAATTTAGGGGAATTCAGCAATGCATATAGCCAGATTGGTGCCAGTATTGGGAATCAGGTTCCTTTGATTCGCTCTTCAGCTTTTCGCCTTGGGGTACCTATCAGATTGGCGACCGATTATATCATCGTGAAAAATAACACTCTTTTAACCTCACAAGAGTTTAAGCAAAACACGTTTGGAATTCATAGTGGTCTAGATTTTGCAGTTAGACTTGCATCCAGACTACGATTCGAAGCTTCAGGCTTGGCTGGATATTCCTATTCGGTATCTGGATTTGGGAATTCGGGTGGTACCGCAGTAGATTTGGTATTGAAAAACAGGCTATATTTTGATAATCTACTCAGACAATACGGCGTAGTGGTTGGATTTGACCTAAATTCAAGAAAATATTCTTTAGACGATAATAGATACGATCACCTTGCACTTCAGCAAATGGTCACTATTGGAGTAACTTTCTGATGAAACCGGATAAACTCATCTTAGAACTTGAGGAAGTCGTTTCCAGACTTGGATTTAAGGTGCGAAAAGAAAAGGGTAATTTTCGGGGAAGCAATTGTGTTTTGGCCGGAGAGAGAATCATAATGCTGAACAAAAATACTCCGGTTGAAATGCATATCGGAACATTGGCAAAATTCATACTGTCTCAAAAGCACGATGAACTATATTTGAAACCGGTAGTTCGTAAAGAACTTGAAATGATTTGGGAGAAACTAGAGATGACCTCCGAACCGGAGTTTAATTTTGATGGGAACTGAAATACCTGCAAATCACCAGTTCAAAGAAATTCTTGAGCAATCTGGTGATCAACCATTACCACAGTCGCTTTATCATGAACCCAAAAGTGGCATGAAGGTTACGTTTTTGGGTACTGGAACGTCTATGGGAGTTCCTGTAGCAGGAAATTTTGGTCGGGAAATACCGACGGGGGACAGAAGAGATGAACGCTATCGCAGCTCTATCTGGATTCAAACCCCCAAGACTTCGATTGTAATCGATGTTGGTCCAGAGTTTAGACTACAAACACTCCGATCGGGTATTCGTCGGATTGATATGGTTCTTATTACCCATGAACATTTCGATCATATCGGTGGTCTAGACGATTTAAGGCCCTTTAATTATATGCAAAAAGCAGTCATTCCGGTAATTACAACCCCGGGATGTGCTGAATCGATCCACAGACGATATGACTACATTTTTGAACCTAATAAAACACCAGGTTCAGTGGATATTGCGATGCAAACGGGTCTTGAGAAAGTTCAATTCAGAGATTGTGAAATAACCCCACTACAGGTTATGCACGGTGATTTGCCGATATTTGGTTTCAGAATAAACAATCTGGCGTATATAACAGACTGTAGTTTTATACCGGATGAAACCTTCGATTTAATTCGGGGGTGTGACGTACTCATTCTTGATGCGTTACGATGGGAACCTCCCCACCCGACACATTTTACCGTTGAGGAGTCTATTCAAGCGGCAAGACGTTCGGGTATACCACAGACATATCTAATCCACATGTCATCGTATGTACATCATGAAGACTCCAACAGACGCCTACCAGAGGGTATCCGGTTGGCATACGACCAACAAGTAGTCTATTTATAGGACGTTAATCCACGCTTATCTAGATTATCGACGATTTTTTTTATGTCTTGAGATGAATCAAGTTTAAGAACTACGATAGAATCTTCGGTTTCAATAACTCCAACGCCCATTAGTCCGACCATAGCGACCAGTTTTTTGCTATGGGTTTTCACAAGACAGTTCTGGACATCGTGTAAAATGGTATTTTCATCAACAATGACGTTTCCGTCATCATCTTTGTTCCCGTGTTCATAGACTGCAAACCAGCTTCCCACGTCACTCCATCCAAATTCGCCGGGAATAACATGAACAGCATCAGTTTTTTCCATGATGCCATAATCGATTGAAATGGAAGTGACCAGGTTGTAGAAATTCTCAAGGGCCGAAGCAAAATCATCATCCATGGCCTCTTGAAATACCTCTATTTCACGATAAATAACTGGTTGATGAAGGCTAAATTGCTCTAATATGGTATCCGCTTTCCAGATAAACATACCGCTATTCCACAAAAAGTCGCCAGATTCTAAAAAAGTTATTGCTGTTTTTAAATCCGGTTTTTCAGCGAAGGTTTTAACAATAAAAACGGGGTCGTTACCGGATTTGTCGACCTGGTTTTCATCCAGTTGGATATACCCGTAACCGGTCTCCGGACGGTGTGGAGTTATCCCAATTGTAACCAAATTTGGCCCATTATCGGCCTTATTTAGACCAGTTTCCAAAATTTCTAAAAATCGCTTTGGTTTGGTGATATGATGATCGGCCGGGAGGACAATCATCGTAGCATTTGGGTCTCTTTTAAGTAAAATAGCAGCTGCCGCAGCCACACACGGAGCGGTGTTTTTCGCAATTGGCTCGCCAATAATGTTTTCCGCGGGCATATCGGGAAATTGTTCCTGAACCAGGTCAACATAGTGAGCATTTGTGACAACCAGGATCCGTTCCATCGGAATCAGTGGCAAAATTCTATCAACAGTGCTTTGAATCATTGATCGATCACCAAGCAAGTTTAAAAATTGTTTGGGTCTAGCTTGTCTGCTAGTTGGCCAGAATCTGGTTCCGGCGCCACCTGCCATAATTACAGCGTATCTCATGATATTGGATTCGGTTAACAAAAATAGGGATACAAATGTACCGATTTTAGCGCTTAACTCGAAACCTTGTCTGCATTTTGGAGCGTGAAGCTAAAAGTTGAGCCCTGATTCACCTGACTTTCAATGAGTAGTTGTTCATTATGGGCTTCGAGGATGTGTTTTACGATAGATAATCCGAGGCCACTTCCACCTTTTTCTCTTGCTCGTGACTTGTCTATACGATAAAATCGCTCCGTTACCCGTGGAATGTCCCTTGGTTCTATGCCTAAACCAGTATCAGTTATAGTAATCAGGTACTTTGATGGATTCTTGGGATAGATTTTGACACCTACGGTTACCAATCCGTTTGGTTTGTTGTACTTAATGGCATTTTCAATAAGATTAATCAGTACCTGACGAAGTTGATTTCTGTCTGCCATTACAGTGATTTTACCATCAAAATCAATCATTTTAAGGGTAATAGACTCATTTTGTGCTTTATACTGCAGATTTTCTACTACTTCAAGAATGATATCTTTTATACGGATTGCCTGAAGATCAGATCTTAATTCACCGGATTCAAGTTTGGAGATCTCCATCAGGTCACGAGTGAGGACATTCAATCTGTTAACGTTTCTCATTGCTTTTTCCAGAAAGCTTTTGTTTACTCGTTCATCGTGCAGAGCTCCATTTAGCAAGGTTTCAATAAATCCCTGTATTGCAAAAATAGGAGTCTTAAGCTCGTGTGAAATATCTCCGATAAATTCCTTACGGTAATTTTCTAGTCGATTCAAACGCTGAAGTTCTTTTTCGGTTGATAAGACCGTTCGGTTCATACTCACAATAATTTCGTCGAGCTCATCCTTTTTCAGGTAGTGTTCCTCCTGAAATTCTTCAAACTGTTTATGGGCAAGATGGTAAAGGGCTGATTCAAGTCGGTTTAGCCGCCGTTGAAGAAAGTGTCGGGCAACCAAATAGCTGATTATCAAAATCGCTACTGATCCCATGAAAGCATACTGGAACGCCTCGATTAGCGGGACGTGAAGTACAAGAATTACGGTTTCAACACCAAATGAAAAAAAGCTGATAATCAGTGCAATACGAAAGGCGAGGTAAAAAAACTGATTGTTGCCCTGATTTCCGTTCATATGTTATTCTTTGAAGCGATATCCAACGCCTTTTACAGTTTCGATATAGTGGTCGCCTAATTTCTCGCGGATTTTACGGATGTGGACATCCACAGTACGATCTATTACAAAGATGTTATTTCCCCAAACTTCATTTAGTAAAGTCTGGCGATCAAGAACTTTCCCTTTGCGTGCAGCAAGATAAGAAAGGACTTCGAATTCTTTACGAGGTAGTTGGAACTCTTCACCATCTCGGATAACCAGATAGCGTCCCCGATCGATGGTTAAATCTCCGACCTTCAACACGGGTTCAGCCTCTTCAACATCGCCAACCCTACGTAAGACGGTTCTAATTCGTGAGACCAATTTGGATGTTGAAATGGGCTTAGACAAGAAATCATCAGCGCCCATTTCCAGGCCTTCGATTTCGGTTTTCTCGTCACCACGAGCGGTTAGAAAAATTACCGGACGGATTTTCAATACCGGATCGTCCTTGAGTACTTTACACACTTCGATGCCTGTCATTTTGGGCATCATGATATCAAGGATAATAAGATCGGGATTATGTTTGCGGGCTAGTTTAATACCGTCTTGGCCATTTTCGGCCTTTAGAACGTTATAGCCTTCTTTTTCGAGATTATATTCGATGAGGTCGAGTAGATCAGCTTCATCGTCGACGATCAGGATGGTTTCTTTTGCCACTGTCGCGGGGATTATGTGACGGGTCATATTGTTACCGTAAAGTTAACAAAGGGTAATGTAGTGATAAACTGTGGGATGTTAAATTTATGTTATGAAAGCGAGTGCTCGCACTCGCGAAAACGGTAAACTGTAAACGGCCATGCGGTTTGCAGCGTTATAAGTGGCCTATCAACACGCCCTAAGACTAACTTGATTTCAGTTTAAATATTTTAATGCTGCTAGAATCTGGATGGGCTGTTTACTGGTTACGGTATCCTGAATGGCTGTTTACAGTTTACTGGTTACTCTTATCTGTAAAGTAACTGCAACGCGGCGCGGACGAGATTACCGGTGTCGTTAAGATCGGGATTGGATTTAAGCACCTGAGCTACTGCTTTTTCGGCATCCTGACGTTTGAAACCAAGTGCCTCAAGTGCTGAAATCGACTCTTTGTCCGGTCCTTCTGGAATCAGAGACACATCTGCCGAAGCACCCGTCCCGATAGACGATCCAATTTTATCTTTTAGTTCAACAACCAAACGTTCGGCAGTCTTTTTGCCGATACCAGGCGTTCGGGCAAGCATTACAGTATCCTGTTTTCCAATCGCGCGAACCAGATCATCAGTCAGCATACCACTCATGATTGTCAGAGCCAATTTTGGACCGATACCTTTAACGGTAATCAGCATTTCAAATAACGATTTATCTTTGCGATGGACAAACCCGAATAATCGTTGCTCGGATTCGGTAATATGATGATATATGTGTAAGAAAGCAGATTTTCCAGTTTCGGGCAGAGAATCGTAGGCCTGGGTGCTTATTCCGACTTCATAACCAACCCCAGAAACATCCATAACAACACGATTTGGGTGTTTTTCTGCCAGAATTCCATTCAAAGTTACAATCATGTCGTTCGTTAAGTATAAATTTTGATAATTATCGGGTTCTGTCTGGATTTTCGGCAACGAATTGCTCCCATCCTGATTTTGCATGGTTTTGGTGCTTCTTCTTTGTAGAAGTCAAAGCTACGCGATGTGGTTGATTCATGCGCATGATATGACACCAGGCTACTGCAAGAGCATCGGTTGCATCGGATGGGTACTTCGTGCCATGAAGATTCAGCACCTTATCGAGCATATATGCAACAGAATCTTTGCTGGCATTCCCGTTACCAGTTATGGATTTCTTGACCATTTTGGGGTAGTACTCCTCTATGGTTAGTCCCGAGTTTAGTGCGGCCAGCATTGCAGCTGCCTGTGCTCGCCCAAGTTTAAGTAATGCTAAAGGATCTTTACCATACAGTGGGGTTTCGACAGCGCAGGCATCGGGCTTGTGGGTCTGAATAAGAGTAATAATTGCTTGA
Source organism: uncultured Chitinophagales bacterium (assembly GCA_964550435.1). GTDB lineage: Bacteria > Bacteroidota > Rhodothermia > Balneolales > HLUCCA01 > UBA11400. The sequence continues at coordinate 67,170 of CAZJZI010000005.1, forward strand.
TAAATAGTTTGTAGCCGGAGAGTATGATCCTCGATGTGGCCAACCCGTATCACATCACAGAATATCATTTCGTACTTACTTCCTACCTGCTTTAGCACCGAAATACCGGTGTTTCGTGAGCCAGGGTCAATTCCAAGTACGGTATAGCTCATAATAGGTGAATTGTACTCCCCGGAGTTGAATGTCACTCCGGGGAAGAGTGGTGACTTAAGACAGTCCGTCGTCTTGGTTGTAGATCCTCGCCAAATCGGCAATTAGGTCTTCGCTTATTCCATTCGTGGAGAAACCACCATCGTGGAAAAGGTTTTGCATGGTAACCTTGCGAGTAAGGTCTGAGAATAAGGTAACGCAGTAATCGGCACAATCATCAGCGGAAGGGTTTCCGAGTGGAGACAGTTTCTCGGCAAAAAGGAACATACCGTCGAACCCTTTAATACCTGCACCTGCGGATGTCATGGTTGGTCCCTGGGATATGGTGTTAACACGTATTTTCTTGTGACCCAATCGGCTTCCATAATTTCTTGAGATACTTTCGAGGAGAGCTTTGGCATCATTCATATCAGAGTACTTCGAAAAAACGCGTTGTGCTCCGATATAACTGAGTGCTACAACGCTTCCATTTTCGTTCACAATGTCGTGTACTTCCGTAGCGAAATGAAGAATTTTATGCAATGAAATTGCTGAAATATCGAGCGACTGCATGAAGAACTTGTAATCGAGATCTTTATAGTCTTTCTTCTTACGAATGTTAGGTGACATTCCGATTGCGTGTAGAATGAAATCGATTTTGCCAAACTTTTCCTTCACTTTAGTGATTAAGGCGTCGACTTCTTCTTCGCTGGAAACATCACAAGGGATTATCTCTGCATTTGTTTCTTCTGACAGGGCGTTGAGCTGTCCCAAACGAAGGGCGATTGGAGCATTGGATAAAACAAACTCTGCACCTTCTCGATGGCACGCAAGAGCAACCCGCCAGGCTATAGATCTCTCGTCGAGAGCACCGAAGATGATTCCCTTTTTACCTTTTAATAATCCATATCCCTGTGAATAATTCATACAAAAACTCCTGAAAATTGCATTGTTTACGATTCGTGTTCCCAAGACATCCGATTATACAAGTGATTACCATAGTGGTTTGGATGTCATTATGACAAGAATAGCTATAGTTTAGGAAATTATCTACAGGTTTAATCGACCATTGATGAAGGAAATCAATGGAGCAATGTTTACACGCAAATTGAATGTTGATAAATGGTGAATTTCTCGCTATTTTTCCTGACTATCCAACAAAATCTGCAACTTGTACTAAACAATCATGTTTGACGATTTATCCGGCAAGCTCGGATCGGCATTCAAATCACTTTCAGGACAATCGAAGATCACCGATGTTAACATCGCTGAATCCGTTCGAGAGATCCGTCGTGCGCTTTTGGATGCAGACGTCAACTATGAAGTTGCCCGGGAATTTACCCGCAAGATCAAAGCAGAGGCTGACGGTGCGGGTGTTTTAACGAGTGTTTCTCCGGGTCAGCAGTTTACCAAAATCGTATACGACGAATTGGTGTTTACGCTGGGTGGCAAGAAAGAAGAAATTCGTTTAGCGAGCACACCCCCTACCGTGATATTGATTGCAGGGCTTCAAGGTTCGGGTAAAACCACCTTTGCTGCCAAGTTGGCTAAGTATTTAAAAGAGAAGAAACACGTGCCCATGCTGGCTGCAGCGGATGTGTATCGTCCGGCAGCGATTGACCAGCTCAAGACATTGGCATCACAAATCAATGTCCCGGTGTTCTCTCTGGAAGAGAAAAATGCGTTGAAAGTAGCCAAAGAGGCTTTAATTGAAGCTAGAAAACAGGCATGTGATGTGTTGATTGTGGATACTGCAGGTCGATTGCATGTAGACACAGAGATGATGGACGAGGTTGCTGCTATTAAAGATGCCCTCAAGCCCAATGAAATTTTGTTTGTAGTAGACTCGATGACGGGTCAGGATGCGGTAAATACGGCGCGTGAGTTTAATCAGCGTATAGATTTCGACGGTGTTGTATTAACGAAGCTTGACGGTGATACCCGTGGTGGGGCGGCACTTTCAATCAAGAAGGTGGTAGAGAAACCAATCAAGTTTGTTTCAACAGGTGAGAAGCTTGATGCCTTATCTGAGTTTTATCCAGATCGAATGGCACAACGAATCCTTGGAATGGGTGACGTTGTTTCCTTAGTAGAAAAAGCTCAGCAACAATTCGACGAGCAGCAAGCCAGAGAACTGTCGTCGAAAATCCGCACCGACAGCTTCAATCTGGAAGATTTTTATGCACAACTGCAGCAGATCAAGAAAATGGGATCTATGCAGGATTTGCTTGGCATGATTCCCGGTATGGGAAATGCTTTGAAGAATGTTGAAGTTGGTGATGATACGCTTAAGCCCATTGAAGCCATTATCAACTCGATGACGCCCGAAGAGCGACGGAAGCCGGAGCTGCTGAATGGCAGCCGACGCAGAAGAATAGCAATCGGGTCTGGAACTACTGTTCGGGATGTTAATGAACTCATGAAGCAGTTCGAACAGATGAAAAAAATGATGAAAACCATGCAGAAAATGGGCGGTATGGGTCGTGCAATGCACGGACTCAAAAATATGATGGCGTCTGGAAGACGTTAAACTCGACTCAAGAAAACAAAACTAAACGTTGTATTAGGAGAACAACTTGGTAAAGATAAGATTACAAAGACACGGTCGAATCCGACTCCCTTACTATCACATCGTTGTTGCTGATAGCAGGGCTCGTCGCGACGGACGTATCATTGAGGATCTGGGCCGTTATAGCCCAACCGAACAACCAGCGATGGTGAAAGTTGACACAGACAAAGTTATTGCCTGGATCAACAAAGGTGCTCAGCCAACTGACACTGTTCGTAGTATCCTCAAAAAAGAAGGCGTCTACCTGCGTATGCATCTCATGCGTTGGGGCAAAACTGCTGAAGAAATCGATAAAGCTGTAGAAGATTTCAAAGCTACCAAAGGTGACAAAACAGCTTCTGCTGCTGCAACACGTCGTGCTGCACTCAAGCAAGAAGAAGAGCGTGTAGCTAAAGCTGACGCTGCTCGTGCTGCCGATGAAGCTAAGAAAGCTAAAGAAGCTGAAGAAGCTGCTAAAAAAGCGGAAGAAGAAGCTGCTAAGGTTGCCGAAGAGGCTCCTTCTGCTGAAGAAGCCGTTGCTGAAGCAGAAGTTCCAGCCGAAGAGGCTCCTGCTGCTGAAGTAGAAACTCCAGCCGAGGAATCTCCTGTTGCTGAAGCAGAAGCACCAGCTGACGAGTCTTCAGAAGAGACTAAAGAAGCCTAAGTCTGAAATTCGGCTAAACCGATTCAACTAAACCACCGATGCGAAGTAACTGGACCACTGTTGGATTCATTTCACGCATTCACGGATTAAAAGGTGAGGTTGTATTGGAGCCTGAGTTTGAGGAAGACCTCTACTCCATTGATAGGGTATACTATTTTGGTAAACCAGGTCAAGATCCGGTTCCGGTCAGAATCAACTCATTCAAGCTGGTAAGAAAAGGCGACCAGCAATCGTTCTTTGTCACAATTGACCAAATTACAGATCGTACTGAAGCTGAAAAGCTAAAGGGACTCTCAGTGTTTCTTCCATCCGAAGAAGTCGAAATCGATGAAGATTCAGAATTGGATTTGATTGGGTATCGAGTTGTGGATGCAGTAACAGGAGATGATCAGGGGAAAGTGGTAGACGTGATCGATAATCCGGCACATACACTGCTTCAAGTTGTTGAAAACGGAGCTTATTTCATACCATTAGTGGATGAGTTTGTTACTGAAATCAACGATAAAACCCGAATCATCAAAGTTGTAGACATTGAAGAGTTAAAAACGCTGAACGGATGATCAGAATCGACCTCATATCGGCTGTGCCCGGACTACTGGTTAGTCCATTAGAGCATAGCATCGTAAAACGAGCTCGTGACGGTGGTTTTCTGGAGGTTTACATTCATGACTTGCGTGATTATACCGTTGATAAACATCGAAAAATCGATGATTATCCATATGGTGGCGCATCAGGAATGGTACTAACAGTACAACCCATTTTTGATTGTATCCGAAAGCTCCAATCTGAACGGGATTACGACGACGTGCTTTTTATGGCACCCGACGGAGAACCTATGAATCAGAAGTTGGCCAACCGATTTTCGCTGATGGGAAACATCATCATATTGTGTGGACACTATAAAGGAGTAGATCAGCGGGTTCGCGACACATTGATCACACGGGAGGTGAGTCTCGGTGATTTTGTTCTATCAGGTGGCGAATTACCAGCTTTAGCGATAGTCGATGCTGTAGCCAGACTCATTCCCGGTGTTTTGGGTGATGCAGAAAGTGCACTGGAAGACTCTTTTCAAGAAGATCTTTTGGGGCCACCAGTGTTCACCAGGCCACCAGTTTATGAAGGGATGGAAGTTCCGGAAGTTTTGACATCCGGGAATCATGCCAAAATAAAAAAGTGGGAACTGGAGCAGTCGATTGAAAGAACAAAAACGCGCCGACCGGACTTGTATAGAAAATATTTGAACGAACATTAACAAATGCCAACAGGCTAATCAGTAAAACAATGGACAAGATTAAATTAGTAGAACAGACCCAGGTTAACGAAAACCTGCCAGCGTTCAACGTAGGTGATACGGTTAACGTACACTACCGTGTTCGTGAGGGTGAAAAAGAGCGTATTCAGCAGTACGAGGGTGTTGTTATCAACATGCGTGGATCTGCTGCCAACAAAACCTTTACTGTTCGCAAGATTTCAAACAACGTGGGTGTTGAGCGTGTGTTCCCAATGTACACACCTTTCATCGCAAAGCTTGAAGTTAAGAAGCAAGGTAAAGTGAGAAGAGCTAAGTTGTTCTATCTCCGTGAGCTTCGCGGTAAAGCAGCCCGTATTAAAGACAAGAAAACTATCTAAGACGTTTCTCCAACGTTTAGTTTTCATAAAAAAGGCCGTGTCCGAAAGGAGACGGCCTTTTTGTGCTTAACGTAACTCTTATTCAGGCAAACAAGGGTTTCGGGAACAATTGATTACTTGAATTTGATTTCGATCTTCTCGGTTGGTGCCAAATTAGAATTTCGACTTGTAATCTCTTGAGCTACTTTGAATGCTATCTGAGTAAATACACCATCGGCAGGTTCATCAACGGATACAGGTTTTCCGAAGTCTCCACCCTCTCGAATAGGCTGTTGAAGTGGAACTTCACCAAGGAAAGGCACTTTTAGAGTGGTTGCCAGATTTCGGGCCCCATCTTTCCCGAAAATGTAATATTTCTTGTCAGGAGCATCAGGCGGGATGAAATATGCCATGTTTTCAATAATTCCCAAGACTGGGACATTCACTTTTCTGAACATTGTAACTCCTTTTCGGGCATCGTCAAGTGCAACTTCCTGCGGTGTTGATACTATTACAGCTCCGCTGAGTGGGACCGTTTGCACGATTGTAAGTTGGATGTCCCCAGTTCCGGGAGGCATGTCCAAAACAAGATAATCCAGAGGTCCCCAGATTGCTTCTGTTAGAAACTGTTTAACAGCACTGGATACCATAGGTCCACGCCATACAACCGCTTCGTCTGTGTTAACAAGGAATCCCATAGAAAGCAGTTTTACGCCGTACTTTTCTAACGGAATCAATTTTCGTTGTGTGTTAATATTGGGTCTTTCACCCTGTAATCCGAACATGGTCGGAACTGACGGACCATAGATGTCGGTATCAACTAGGCCAACTGATGCGCCCGTTTTTGCTAATGCAACGGCCAGGTTAGCTGCAACAGTAGACTTGCCAACCCCACCTTTTCCCGAAGCCACGGCAATAATGTTTTTAACATGTGTTAACATATCGTTTTCGCCAGATGACTGCGCGCCACCACCCGAGGTGGATTTAATGCCAATTTTAATCACTGGAACGATGTCTTTGTGAACGAGTTCCCTTATTGCACTTTCACAGGCTTGTTGAATCTGTTGTTTAACTTTATCGGAGGTAGTGGATAAATTGACGGTAAGTGAAACAACCATACCATCAATCTGTATGTTTTCAATGGATTTGGTAGATACGAGGTCCTTGCCCAAGTCGGGATCCATTACTACTCGGAGAGCATCCAGAACCTGTTCAGCATTGATTGTAGTCATGAAATAATTCGTTTTAGCAGTTATAATAAAATGGCTATTCTACTGAAAGCTATTCAATAATTAATTGGGTTTTAAAATACGAAATCCTTTGGTGTAATGTGGGAGAACACAAAAATCGTTCATATAGATGGTAGATGAAAAGTTCATGTAAAGTGGCAGGAAATGATTAAATTTGAGGCACAAATGAACCCACACTCTGATATGTCACGCAGTACTAAAGATTCCATCAAGCACGTTAAGATTCCCACACAAATTCCAGTTCCTGGTGGTAAGCTCATTGAGGAATTTATTGGGCGAATAAATAGTGGTGATACAAACGTATCAATTGCGCATATGATCGCACCACCAGAATGGGGTGAAGAACCACAAACACCTGAATTTGACGAAATAACTATCATGGTGAGGGGAAAAATGCAGATTGAAACTCCAGAAGATACAATAGTACTGTCCGCCGGCGAGGTATTTATGGTTAAAAAGGGAATTAAAGTCTGCTATAGCAATCCCTTTAATGAAGAGAATGAATATTGGGCCATCTGTTTTCCTGCATTTTCTGTAGAATTAGCAGGACGATAAACACATTAAGTTATACCTATGTTAAAAAGAACTCCATTTTTTGAAGTGCATCAGCATGCTGGTGCCAAATTGATAGACTTTGGTGGATTTGAAATGCCTGTACAGTATGCCGGAATATTGAAAGAGCATCAGGCAGTACGTGACAGAGCAGGTATGTTTGATGTTTCACACATGGGTGAAATCATGGTTACCGGTCCGAAAGCATTGGAATTGGTACAGTATGTGACTGTAAATGATGCGACTAAACTTGCGCCCGGTAAAATTCAGTACTCAGCAATGTGCTATCACAATGGTGGAATTGTGGACGACTTGTTGGTTTATAAAATAGAGGAAGAAAAATATCTTCTCGTGGTTAATGCATCCAATAAAGACAAAGATTTGTCATGGATCATCGAGCAGAATGAAAACATTGGAGCTCAAATTGAAGATATTTCGGAAAATACATGTCTATTAGCCGTTCAGGGACCCAAATCAGTTGAAGTCCTGCAGAAACTGACATCGATAAATCTAAGTGAAGTATCTTATTACAGTTTCAGGATAGGTGACTTTGCGGGGTACTCTGATATTATATTGTCCGCAACGGGATATACCGGAGAAAAAGGATTTGAAATATACTTTGATGGTACAATGGCAAATCCAACAGAAATTTGGAATAAGATAATTGAAGCAGGTTCTGCTGAAGGACTTGAACCAGCTGGACTTGGTGCAAGAGATACGCTACGGCTTGAAATGGGCTTTGCATTGTACGGAAATGACATATCTGCAGAGACTACTCCGCTTGAAGCTGGATTAGGTTGGATTACAAAGCTAGATAAAGGTGACTTTTGCGGCAGGGAAGTGTTAGTAAAACAAAAGGCTGAAGGAGTAAGTAGACGTCTTATTGGGTTTACAACTGAAGATAAGCGTGCAATTCCACGAAGTCATTATTCGTTGTTGAATGACTCTGGAGAAAAAATCGGGGAAGTCACCAGTGGGGGACAGTCTCCAAATCTTGGTATAGGTATTGGAATGGCATACGTAGAAGTAGCATATAGCAAACAAGAAACGGCACTTTTCGTAGAAATTCGCAGTAAACAGTTTCCGGTGGCAGTAACAAAACCACCATTCATTAAAAAATAATTGTATGCATAAAGTTCTGGATGTATTCACGACCAGTTCATCGATCAGTGAAGAGGATATTAGAGGTAAAACTGTTGTTGTAATCGATGTGTTGAGGGCTACTTCAACCATCTTGACCGCTTTATCGAACGGAGCTAAAAGCGTAGTTCCTGTGGAAGACATGGGTGCAGCCGGAAAAATTGCCACAAACCTGGACCCCTCCAGCTATTTGCTGTGTGGTGAGAAAGATGGCAAGCAAATCGACGGGTATGATCTGGGCAATTCACCATTTGAATACACTGAAGAAGTTGTTTCAGGGAAAACATTAATTCTGAACACGACAAACGGAACCAAAGCATTGGTTAGAAGCACCCACGCATCTAAGGTATACATTGCTGGTTTCTTGAATGTTAACGCTGTTTGTGAGCAACTCAAACAGGACACAAATGAAATTAGCATAGTTTGCTCCGGATGGAAGGGTCGATTATCGCTCGAAGATGTTCTTTGTGCTGGATTCATTGTCAATCAGGTCTATGAAGGAGTGATTCCGGAAGATGCTAAAGATGGTGCGAAAGTAGCTATGGGTTTATATGAGCGATTTGGAAAAGAAATTGAAACAACTGTTCATGCTACAAATCATGCTAAACGCTTGATAGGATTGGGTTTTGAGTCAGACATTGCTTATTGTTGCAATGTCGATAAATTTGATTTTGCTCCAGAGTTTAAGGAAGGAATAATCCGTAAATAATATGGCCCGCAAGAAAGTTACCCCCGAAAATAGTCCTCAAAAGCAATCATCTGTTAATCCTAACAGAAAGATTGAAATCATTGGGATTATGATAATGGTAATTTTTATGCTAATCGCGATTAGCATCGTTACATATAATGATGCGGATTATGCGATTGTATCGGATGCAGGTGTAGAAAGTGTATTACCTGGTGATGGTGTTGCTTCACAACGTGTAAAAAACGGTCTAGGAATGGTTGGGGCGTATCTTTCGCACACATTCGTGTATCTGTTTCTGGGCTACGTTAGTTTAATTGTATGCATCGTAGGTCTGCAATATGGATGGGCAATATTCAGACATCGCTCTCTGGACACACTAAAATGGCCATCATTTCTTTGGATTACAGGAATGGTTTTGTCTGCTACAATTCTTGGTTGGTTGAGCATCCAGACTAATATAGACTTAGAGACCTTCAGTGGAACAATGGGCATATCGGTTGCCCAAATTATGCTCAATGTTACGGGTCTATATGGATCGGCACTTTTACTGGTAGCTTTCTCTGTTGTATTTCTACTTTTACTCATTGATCGTGATATTCAGCTAACGATTGATAGAATCAAAGATACATTTAGTAATATCCGTGATTGGCTAGATGCTAAGCGAGAAGAGAGAAAAGAAAAAAGAGAGGAAGAAAAGGCAAATGCCCGGACAAGCGAAGCATCTATAACTGAACCAACAAAGAATAGTCCTCAATCGGAGACCGCTCCTGTGCTTCCGGTGCAGGAGAGAAAAAGAGTATATACTGTTCGAACACAAAGTCCTGTAAATGATGAGCGCGTCGATTCCGTAACGGAGCCGCCAAAGCAACAAGAATCCGAAGAACATTTAACTACTCGAGAGAGATGGCTTCGGGAACAGGAAGCAATGAAGGAAAAAGTAATGCCTGATAGGGCATTATTGGAGGATCCTGATGAGCCGCCAACAAAAGCCGGGTACGAAGATGAAATTGCAATTACGGTTTCCGTTGGAGAAGAAGAAGAAGCTGCTAAGGCACGTGATCTTGAACGAGAGCAACGTGCACAATCGATCCCTCAGATCAGATATCAGTTCCCGACGATAGACTTGCTTGATAATCCACCTGCAGATGGTAATGAAGTCGACTTCGATGAAATCGAGGAAAACAAAGATATTATCATGAGCAAGTTGCGAATGCATGGGATTGAAATAGTTGCCGTAGAAGCAATTGTGGGTCCGACGGTAACATTGTACGAACTACAACCAGCTCCGGACGTCAAAATCAGCAAAATTGAAAGCTATGCCAATGATCTTAAGATGGCTATGGCTACACGCGGGCTTCGCATTATTGCTCCGATACCAGGTAAGTCAGCTGTAGGCATCGAAGTTCCGAATCGTAAGCGACAGACTGTGTATATCAAGCAACTGATCAATACTCGCAAGTTTGTAGAATCCAAGATGGCATTACCAGTCGCTTTTGGAAAAACCATCGAGAATGAAGTGTACATGGTAGATCTTACAACCATGCCCCACTTATTGATAGCCGGAGCAACGGGATCGGGTAAGTCTGTTGGTATAAACACAATATTGACCTGTCTACTGTACAAATGTCACCCAGAGAATCTCAAGTTTGTTCTTATAGACCCCAAGAAAATAGAACTATCGCTATATCGCTATCTACAAAAACATTTCATAGCTACTTTGCCAGATGCTGAAGAGCCAATCATAACCGATACGTCGAAGGTGATGGAAACGTTGACGAGCGTAACCAAAGAAATGGATGAACGGTATGAACTACTTAAAATGGGAATGGTTCGTGATATTCGTGCTTACAATGATAAATTCAAAGAAGGAAAGCTTGAAGTAGATCTGGGACACCGTCATCTCCCGTACATCGTTGTCATTATTGACGAGCTTGCAGACTTGATGTTGACCGCAGGCAAAGCGATAGAGGAGCCAATAGCCAGAATTGCACAGTTGGCTCGTGCTGTGGGAATCCATTTGGTCGTAGCAACCCAGCGACCATCGGTGAATGTCATAACGGGAACTATTAAAGCGAACTTTCCGGTGAGAATTGCATATCAGGTTGCATCTAAAATTGATTCACGCACAATTCTGGATACCATGGGTGCCGATCAACTCGTTGGTAAGGGAGACATGCTTGTATCAACAGGCGGACATATGGTACGTGTGCAAAACGCTTTTGTATCAACCGAAGAAGTTGAAAAAATCAATGCCTTTATCGGAAATCAGTTAGGGTATAACAAACCTTATTACCTGCCAAAAGTTGAGGATCCCAATGCTCATGATTCAGGAATCCCTGAACTTGACGATCGCGATGATTTATTTGAAGAGGCTGCGAAGGTAGTCGTATTGCACCAACAGGGTTCTGTTTCATTGATACAGCGTAAACTTAAACTTGGATACAACCGAGCCGGACGCATTATCGATCAGCTTTATGCTGCT
>CAZJZI010000006.1:0-18181 GCA_964550435.1 uncultured Chitinophagales bacterium
AAAAAGAGCAGAAATTTCGTGCCTTCTGGAAACAAAGAGATCCAACACCAGAAACAGATTTCAATGAATTGATGACTGAGTATTTCAGGCGTATTGATCAGGCCTTCGATCAGTTTACTACCCCGTCAAAACCCGGACATGAGTCAGATCAGGGTAAAATCTATATCGTTTACGGCCCTCCCGACAATATTGAAAGACGTTTCCCACCAAATGGAAACACTCAGGAAGTGTGGACTTATGGCGATAGAACGTTTATCTTCACTGCTACCAGCGGATTCGGAGATTTTCAGCTGGCAACTCAGTAGGTACCAATAAATACTTTGATGCAAGCTTCAATTGCCGTTACACTCGGCGACATGAATGGAATCGGGCCTGAACTCCTGTTAAAAACAGCAGATCTTTTAGATTCAAACTCAGGCATACGTTGCATTTATATTGCTCCGTATTCTGTACTGTCTCATTACTCCGGAAAATTTGGAAATGAGTTAAAGTTACCTATAGTTACTGAGTTGAACCAGATACGATCGACTACCAGACACATTGTATTCGATCCTTTTGGGCAAGACTATGTGCCAATACCTGGTAAAATCAGCACTCTTGCTGGAAGCTTATCCATATCGGCTTTAGATGTTGCAATTGATTTGGTCACCAATGGATTTGCAAACGCAATTGTGACTGCACCGATTTCAAAAGAATCCATCCATATGGCGGGATTCAACTTCCCGGGTCATACAGAGTATTTGGCACACAAAACCAATACTACAGACATAACCATGATGTTGGTTTCCGGTAGCTTACGAGTTGGATTGCTGACTACACATATCCCATTAACGAAAGTTGCTGAGAATATTACAGAATCAAATATTCTACATCGAGTTAGAAGTATCCATCACTCTTTGATAAATGACTTTGGTATTCCAAGACCTAGAATAGCAGTATTGGGACTTAATCCCCATGCTGGAGATGGAGGTGTCTTAGGGTCTGAAGAAATTGAAGTCATTGAGCCATCTATTTCAAAGCTCAATCAGGAAGGAATACAGTGTTATGGTCCTTTCCCGGCAGATGGATGGTTTGGAATGCAGCAATATGAAAACTTTGATGCCGTACTGGCCATGTATCACGACCAGGGACTTGCGCCGTTCAAAGCACTTTCTTTCGGAAGAGGCGTGAATTTTACCGCTGGACTCCCTATAATCAGAACTTCACCTGATCACGGAACTGCTTTTGCAATTGCTGGAGAAAACAAGGCAAAAACAGATTCAATGATTCAAGCAATAAATCTTGCATATACACTCATAAAAAAACGACACGCTTAAACTACTACTATGCCTCTGACGAAAGGAAATCAGGAAATTTACACCCATCTTGCCAAGGTCTACGACGAAGTAATGAAAGATATTGATTATGAAGATTGGGCGGACTTCATAGACGCTGTAATTCTCAAGCACAATGAGGATGCGGTGTCGCTACTTGAATTAGCATGTGGAACCGGTTCTCTTGCATTATCACTTGATGAATTGGATTGTTATGAAATTACTGCAACGGATTATTCAGATCAGATGCTTGAGATTGCTCAACAAAAAGCAACATTCAAGGATTCAAATGTCGAGTTTAAGAGAGTAGACTTTTTCAATATTGATCTGGATCAAAAATATGATGTAGTGATCATGTTATTTGACAGTATCAATTACATACGTGATACTGAAAGTATAAAACTTATGATGCAGCAGGTTAGGAAGGTACTGAACGAGGATGGTTTCTTTATTTTCGACTTCACAACACCTCAACACTCGTCGAAGTACGCTGAAATGATGAACGATCAAGGGGTTACTCCTGATAACTATCGATTTGTGCGAATAAGCCGATATCTTGAGACTGAAGGCGTCCATTATAATGAGTTTACTATTGAAAAATTAAGTGACGATAAACAGCACGTACTAGAGCGAAAGAATGAAGTTCACGTACAAAGGACGTATAAATTGAGTGACATACAGGCCGTTGTCGAAGAATGCGGATATGAAATCATAGCTGAATATGATGGTCTTGACCTCGTTCCGGCTACATCAAATAGTGATAGAATAACCATGGTGATTAAATGAGTGACCAAACAGTAATTGAGTTTCAAGATGTTTCTGTAGTTTATGAGGGAAAACTTGTTCTTGACCGAATTAACTTTAAGCTACAGAATGGTGAATTCGTTTACATTATCGGACAAACCGGAGCTGGTAAAAGTTCTTTTTTGAAACTAATTTACAGGGATGTTCTTCCACACGAAGGAAAAATACTTGTTGATGGCGTTGATATTTCCACTTTACCAGATAAACAAGTCCCCTTTTTGCGTAGAAAACTTGGAATTGTATTTCAGGATTTCCAACTCTTATCAGATCGAAACGTTTATGAAAATGTTTCTTTTGCCCTTCAGGTTACAGGCAGATCCTCTTCATTTATCAAGCAGCGAGTAATGGAGGTGCTATCAATGGTTGGCCTTAGTAATAAACGAAATCAAATGCCTGGAGAGCTTTCTGGTGGTGAACAACAAAGAGTCGTCATAGCCAGGGCTCTTGCCAACGAACCTCGCATCATGCTCGCCGATGAGCCAACAGGAAATTTAGACCCCGAGGTATCGGCCAGTATTATGGATTTGCTTAGAACCATCAACAATAAGGGTATGGCTGTCCTAATGGTTACACATAACTATGACCTGGTCAAAAATTTTCCACACCGAACTATTCGAATTCATCAAGGTAAAATTCAAGAAGTTGTCCGTAACGATTTACGAACGAATCCAAATAACTAAGTGTTTTTCGCCAAAACGCTTACTAATAAATGGATTCACTTACACAAATACTTCTTGGAGCCACGGTTGGTAAACTAGCTGGGGGTAAAAAATTAGGTAACAAAGCTGCACTATGGGGAGCAATTGGTGGTACAATTCCCGATTTAGATGTACTTCTTGGACTAATTTATGACCCGGTATCCTATTTAATGATCCACAGAGGTTTTTCGCACTCCATATTTTTCGCCCCATTATCTGCACCGTTATTGGCTTTGATTCCGTGGCTACTATACGGTAAAAAAGAATCTCTCTATAAATCTTGGTTCCTCGTATTCTTTTGGGCGTTATTTACGCATCCTTTTTTGGATCTTTTTACCGGATACGGGACCCAATTACTGAATCCGTTCAGTAATTACGGGTTTGAAATAAACTCCCTCTTTATAATTGACCCTATATACACGTTTTTATTGGGTTATTATCTCGTAAAAGCTGTACGCAATACTGATAAATCAAACTATAACTCACTGCTTATCAAGGGAATACGGTACAGTAGTCTATACATTTTATTAACTGTTGGCTTAAAATTTTACAGTCAAGATCATTTTCTCAACAATGCACAACAACAAGGAATCGAAGTAGAATCTATGATGACAATTCCGGGACCTTTCTCATCATTCTTGTGGCGTGGACTCATTGAGAATGAAGAGGGTTTTTATGAGACTTATTTTTCAGTATTCGATACCAAACAAGAGACACTCAATTTTCACTATTCTCCTAAAAATCATCCTTATGACCCTGAATATTCCGAATCTAGGGCCGTCAAGACCCTCACATGGTTCTCAAAAGGATATAATCTTGCCGAATTCGATTCAACAAAAAATGAATATCGATCATACGACTTACGATTTGGTAGTGTGATGGGCTGGGATGGTGATTACAATGACTATGTATTCACCTTTCACGTTTTTAAAGAGCCAGATGGACATATCATCTTTGAACAACGTCCAAACAGTGTTGAAATAACCGGTAATGATTTTAAAAGATTGTTTTTGAGAACCTTCTCATTACATGATTGAGTTCTCAACGTTTTCTGAGAATATGAAGACCATCACGGACAGTTATCAAAACAGAATCAACTCTTTCATCCATTTTTATCCTTTTATTCAGAGAATCTATGGCTAGTGCTTTTCGGTCATCGCCCGGATTCAAGACATTCCCGTACCACAGCATGTTATCAATCACTAAGATTCCACCCTGACGGAGTTTATCTATCAGAGTTTCATAATAAGATGGATAGAAATCCTTGTCTGCATCCAAAAAACAAAAATCTATCTCAGATTTAAGATCTTTAACTGTATCACGTGCATTACCTCGAACAATTTCGATCTTATATCCATCTTTTGCTATTTTAAAATTGCGTTCTGCAATTTTTATATACTTTTCGTTCAATTCCAAAGCATATACCTTTGCATCATTTGCCGCAGCTTGAGCCATACTTAAAGCAGCGGATCCAGTGAACATTCCGACCTCAACTATATACTTTGCATCCAGAATTTTAATTAGTAGTTGAAGCAATGAACCCACTTGATGACCACTTAACATATCGCTGTGTAGTAACGAGTTTTGGGTGTCCGAAACTAAGCATTGGAGTTCTTCGTTCTCCCTATCTGAAATTGACTCAGCGTAAGTTTCGATTTCTGTATGAATGAGAGTTATCTTATATATCATTATTTCTAAATAATATGGATTATAGTAAGCATAAAGATTTTATCCCGGCAAGGGAATCCTCCGTCATTATTTGGTTTTTCAAGTGGTACACCTGGTATCTGATGAAACGCCGATTTAGAGCAGTATATCTAAAAAACAATCATCAGATTGACAGGCAAAAATCAACACTCTACATATGCAATCACCATTATTGGTGGGATGGTCTGACGCCTTTAATTTTGAATGAGTTTATATTTAATCAGAAAGCCCGTGCTGTGATGGAAGACAAACAGATGAAGGAATTTCCATTCTTTTCAAAAATAGGGGCTTTTTCAATAAACAGAAACAATCCAAAATCTGCGATAGAAAGTCTAAAATATGGGGCTGAATGGCTTAGGATAAAGAACAACTGCTTGTTTTTGTATCCTGAAGGTAAATTTAGTCAGCCTTATGGAAACATTCAGATTGAGTCTGGTATCAGTAAACTTCTTGAGTGGACACCTGAATGTGAAATTGTTAATATCACTATGTATATATCTTACCAAAAAGGTGACAAACCTGATTTCTTTATTGATATCAGTGCTCCAATCAACCATCCAAATACAAAGTCTAAAGCTGAAATAACTGCTGAAATCAATCAGATAATGAATACAAACCTGAATAAGCTCAGAAACGACAGTAATTCAGATTTGTCTTCATTTAGAAGGTTATTGTAAAACGTAAAACCCTTGTTACCAGGTCCATCTATACAAAATAGATGATTTCTGAACCCAATGCGGACGTTTGTAAGTGTACCTAAAACGCATCCTAATAAGAGGCCAAAATAGCCTTTTTCGAATTCTTTCAGGACGAATATATTCAGCAATCCCACTAGTCAATTGATTTTCTTCTTCATCTGTGGACGTAAGTCGAGCAGAAACATTAAATCGGTAATAAAAGGGCCCACTATCCAGGACATCCTCAGCATTTAGCTGAACTTTTCGATTTTTGAAGTTGATTACTATTCTTCTTCCAGAGGAAAGGAAAAAAGAATTCGTTTTATTTCCGTCAATTTTGATATCTACAGTCTCATTAATAATTGAAGCATTATCGGGACCAATCAACCATGCCATGGGTACAATTTTATCGTGTTGATTCATGAAATAGTAGACTAAAGTCATATCATCAAAATGTACCCTACCCCAGTACCAGTCTTTGAATGCATTTCTCATCGGTTCACTACCAATATTATGGTCATGATATCCGATTCCCTCAAATATTATCGGCTTTTCATGCCGATCTTTTTGATTAATAGAAATCACTCCTTTAACAAAGGCCTTTGGTTGGGTCAAATTCCAACTGTGAGACTTTGTGGTATGATTGTGTGGTTCCGACGTTAAAAGTCCATCTTGAGGCACTGGCGAACTAAATCTCAGAATACCTGAAAATTTTTCACCGGTAGGTAACACCTCTTCAAGTCTTAGAGCAAAAACCAATTGGCCGTTCTCAATAAATCCTTCTAACGTGTTCTTTCCAACTTTAATAGAAATTTTATCTCGGTTGAATATCGCCTCACTTTTTGAGTATTCAGCCAGGGAATAAAATATTGGCTTCCCGTTGCGATAAACAGAAATACTGATGGCTGGATGTTCATCAGCAAACGAATTTATGTGTTCAGGATGTTTCTCTGAAATACGAATATAGTCTGGGGAGAATGGACAACCTTCGTAAAATATGACAACAAATTGATACTCTCCTTTGTTGTCTTCTCCGTCGAAGTACCACCACTCGTAACTACCCGTCCCCGATTTCTTTACAGGAATATCATTCTGATAATTTGTCTCTATAATCATGGCCAAATATACACTGAATCTGCGAATCAAAGTATGTTAAAATGATTCTTCTATAATTATTATATTGAAATTATTGAATTGATTTACATGGAACTATTACAATACGCCCTCTACTTTGGGTTATTATTTATTACTTTTCAACTTATTGTTTTCATTAGGAATACTGGTGATTTACCGACGCTTCCAAGTACTTACTCAGAAAATAAGTTATCAATTTCAATCTTGATTCCAGCTCGGAACGAAGAAAAATCAATTCATAAAAGTCTGACATCTGCTGTCAGTCAGAGATATCCGAATTTCGAAGTGATTATACTTGATGATAATTCTACCGATAGGACTCCTGAGATCATCAATCAAATACGAAATGATAATCCAGACTCTCATTTAGTTGTACTTAAAGGAAAAGCGAAACCGGAGAATTGGCTTGGGAAAAATTGGGCGTGTCACCAATTATCGGAAGTTGCCACAGGGAAGGTTTTAGTTTTCATTGATGCAGATACACAACTAGAACCAGGTTTCCTGGAATCAATAAATTCAGCAATAGCAAACTATGAACTTGATGCTTTAACGGTATGGCCACATCAATTGCTGGAATCTTTTTGGGAAAGAATGGTTATACCTCAAATGTACTATGTCATTTACACCCTCCTGCCTATTAAATATACTTATTCCGATCCAGTCTGGATGCCCAAAACTCTTATTCCAAAATTCAGAGCATCATTTGCCGCTGCCTGTGGACAGTGTATGGTTTTCACAAGAAAGTCTTACAACACTGTAGGTGGACATGCAAATGTAAAAGATCAGGTTGTTGAGGATGTTCAGCTAGCTAGACATATTCGTGCAAATAATTTCAATTTTAAGATGTTCCACGGGAACAATACAATACATTGTAGAATGTATTCGAATGAACCTGAAATCGTTGCGGGCTTCAGGAAAAATTTTTTGGCTGGATTCGACAACAACATTCCTTTTTTCCTTTTTAGTTGGCTTCTTCATCTGACAGGCTACATACTTCCTTGGTTAGCGTTTGTATTAGGTATACTATTTAGTGATACATCCATCATTCTACTGTCAGGTATAATGATTGTAATACCAATATGTATCAGAATTCTTATGGATTCGCAAAATCGATGGAACACTACTCTTTCTTTATTGCATATAGTAGGAGTTCTGTGGTTTAATCGATTGGCTACTCTTGTGCTTTTTGATCGACTCACGGGCAGAAAATCAACCTGGAAGAATCGCACAGTTTAAACTGAAATAAAGTTTAAGAATAATGCCAAAAGTCATTTTCTTTTGTTGATTAAAATGTCATATTGCACATAATGAAGGAGATCATAGAGAAATATATCCGTTATCTGGAAATTGAGCGAAATGCTCCAAATACGACAGTGGTTTCGTATCGTGGTGACCTGAATCAGTTTCAATCTTATCTATTTTATAGTCATACCATTACAGAAATTACTGAGGTAGATAAACACCATTTGCGATTCGACGGTGGGATTTTAAACAGGCAAGCATATAAACGTTCGACACTACAAAGAAAAATCGCCTGTATCAGATCCTTTCTTAAGTATGCTTTCAAAAGAGGTTATCTCAATAAGGATGCCAGTGAATTACTTATTACCCCAAAATCTGAAAAGAGAATCCCTAAATACATTGCGCAACAAGAAATCAACTCTGCGCTCAATGATTTTGAAATTACTTATACCGCAACAACAGAAAGTGATCTTCAACGAGCTGAGGTAATAAGAAATCAATTGATTCTTGAGCTATTATATTCAACGGGCATCCGTTTATCAGAGTTAGTTCAATTAGATAGTACAGACATTTCGCTCGAACAAAAACAATTAAAAGTAACCGGTAAAGGTAACAAGCAGCGAATCGTACCATTTGGTGAATCAGTCATCGAACCTTTACGTGAATACTTGTCTTTGAGACATGTTTTAAAGAACAATAAATCAGATAAACAGTCTGTTACAGCACTACTGTTAACTAAGTCAGGAAAACGTGTTTATCCTAGAATGATTCAGCGATTAGTAAAATCGTTTTTATCTGAACAGACTGAAGCCAAGAAAAAAAGTCCTCATGCTCTAAGACATAGTTATGCAACTCACTTGTTAGATGCCGGTGCAGACATTAGGGTAATCAAGGAACTTTTAGGCCATAGTAGCCTAGGTACTACACAAATATATGCGTCAACCAGTGTTGAGGCATTAAAAAAACAATATAAAGGTGCCCACCCAAGGGCTGAAAAATCAACTTCAAAATAACAGGAGACGTTATGAATACAAGTTTCACTGCCAGACACTTTAACGCCAGCGACCGACTTCAACAACATGCGTTGAATGCAGTCAAGAAACTTGAACGATTTTATGATGGCATTCAAGATTGTGATATCGTATTGTCACCAAACGAATCCCACGATTCACCTCAAGGTGCCGAATTAACCGTTAAAGTAACAGGAAATATACTCGTGGCTACCGAAACAGCTGCAACTTATGAACAGGCAATCGGACAAGCTGTTGAAAACATGACACGACAACTTGTCAAATACAAAGAAAAAAGGTTTGCGAAAGGCTGATTATGCCCATTGGTCCTCATACTCCGATACCAAGAAAAGAAAGCATCAGCGTAGAATACCTGATCAATTCGTTAAAAAAGTCGGTTCGAATTGAATTAGAATGTTGTGCAGCACCTGATGCTTGTGCCAATCGCCATATTTATGAACCTGAATTACATCGCCCAGGCTTGGCATTAGCCGGTTACCTGAAACTCTACCAATACCAGCGGATACAAATTCTTGGGAACACGGAGTGTGAGTATCTTGCGAATCTACCTAGAGACCAACAGCTAGCATCGTTCGGGCAGATACTAAGCTATGAATTGCCTGTAATTTTCCTTACTCACGGAAACACACTTCCAAATTATTTATTAGAACTAGCCCAACAACATTTTATCCCGGTATTCAAAACCCCGGTAGAGTCCACCAAATTCATGTTCCAACTGCGGGATTTTCTGGAGGACCAGTTTGCAATTCAGACCGTAGTACATGGGTCTATGGTCGACGTTTATGGAATCGGTATCCTGATTTCAGGAAAATCCGGCATTGGTAAAAGTGAGGTTGCCCTTGACTTGGTGGAACGTGGTCATCGATTAGTAGCCGATGATGTTGTTGTATTGACCAGAAAAAACAATGTCCTCATGGCTTCAGCCACCGATATGAACAAACATTTTATGGAGATTCGGGGTTTGGGGATCATAGATGTCATGTCAATGTTTGGTATCAGATCTGTCCGATATCAGAAACGCCTAGAGGTTGTAATAGATCTTTATTTATGGGATGAGAACACCAAAATAGATCGAACGGGGTTAGAAAAGGAATCAATAGCAATAATGGATGTTGCGATTCCCGTAACTCGTCTTCCAATTACACCTGGGAAAAATATCACGGTAATTGCAGAAGTCATAGCTATGAATCATCTATTAAATCACTATGGCTATGATGCGGCGATCGCGTTTCAAGACAAGATCAGAAAGAAAATTGCAGAAAAGGGGAACAAACGCACAGGTCCCGACAGGGCCGTTGATTATTTCGAAGGTGACATTGAATAAACATTTATTCTTCTTAACTTTGTACCCATATTGTATTAGCTCACAAATATAGCTCTCAGCTCTCTTGAGTACATTTTACTATTACGATGAAACCGAACAAGGATTTGTTCAGGTAGAATATAAATCTGGTGAACGGTTGATTCATACCGCTTCACAATTACTCCTTTACGGGTTGGTTATTGCTGGTCTGCTCATAATTCTGTTGTCCACTTATGCAGGTACACCAGCCGAAATTGCCTTAAAAGCAGAGAACAAGGAACTCCTTAGTCAGCTTACTAAAACTCAAAGTACTATTCGATCTTTAGATGAGGATCTAAAACTACTTGCAAAAAACGACAATGAACTTTACAGAGCAATTCTGGGTCTAGAAGAAATTTCTGATGATGAGCGTGAGGCAGGTACAGGTGGTAATGATGAGTTAGCTAAATTCGATATTTATAATAGAGATTCTGCTGAGCTATTGAAATGGACCGTATCGAATCTTGAAAGTCTTGAGAGGCAAATTAATTTACAGAAACTGAGTCTTGAAGAAATCAAGAAACAGTACAACGAGAACCAGCAGATGATGTTACACATCCCTGCCATTCGTCCCATAAACAGTGTAGTAATTAGTGATTTTGGTATGAGAATGCACCCTGTATATAGATTCAGGAGAATGCATGAGGGAATAGATTTTAGAGCGCGAATAGGAACCCCTATTTACGCAACCGGAGATGGGCGTATTAGTCTAGCTTCCAGATATTCCACGTTCGGATTGACCGTTAAGATTGACCACGGATATGGATATGAAAGTTTGTATGCTCATTTGTCTGCATTCGCACCTGGAATGCGACCAGGTAGAAGAGTTCAACGAGGTGAACTTATCGGGTATACAGGAAACACTGGGATAGTAGAGGGGCCTCACCTCCACTATGAAATCTATAAAGATGGCCGTCCAGTTAATCCATTAAACTACATGTTTGCCGACGTAAGTCCCGAAGAATATGTAACCCTTCGTCGATATAATGAAGGTAACGAACTGACTGTTGAGTTGGATTAATAATCCACTTCTGGTTTCTTACACTAAATTTTATATAAAAAAGGCCGGTTGTGACAAATCACACCGGCCTTTTTAGTATTAGAAGAAATCAGGAACAACCACTTGTTGCCCCACATGTGTTGCATTTCAGACAGGTTCCATTACGAACCAATGTCATGCTACCACAATCCCCACAGGCGTCTCCAGTGTATCCCATTTGACGTGCACGATTGTACTTGTCTTCTTGTGATTCAGAGCTTTTAACTGCTTGTGAGCCTGCTGAAACAGGAGCAGTGACAGGTACCTCCTGTGTGTATGCTGCAATAGGTTCAGTAACAGCAGGTGGTGTTGTTTGCTTGTTTGCAATACCGATTCCAAGATCTGCATCATTATCAATCGGGCGAAGAGTTCTTTGAAGAATCTCTTCTGGCCCAACATGTGCCAAATCATGTCTTCCAAGATAGGTAACCGCCAATTCTCGGAAGATGTAATCGATAACAGATGTCGTCATTTTGATATGTGGATTGCCCATTACCATTCCACTTGGTTCAAATTTTGTAAACACAAAAGCATCCACAAATTCTTCCAATGGTACCCCGTGTTGGAGTCCAAGTGAAATTGATATTGCAAAACAGTTCATCAAACTTCTGAAAGCGGCCCCTTCGCGGTGCATATCGATAAATATCTCACCAAGTTGTCCGTTCTCGTACTCACCTGTACGAAGATAAACGCTTTGTCCGCCTATCTTCGATTTTTGTGTGTAACCTCCGCGTCTGGTGGGCAGTCTTTGTCTTTCAGCAAGATATTTATGAATGATTCTCTCAGCCGTTTTCACGACTGCATCTTGTGCAGCTGACAATGCTGGATCTGCGACGTCATTTGTATCTTCATCCTCATCCAAAACCTCAAGTATACTTGAAGTTGAATTCAAAGGTTGGCTCAGTTTTGATCCATCACGATACAATGCATTAGCTTTGGTCATCAATTCCCAACTTAGCTGATATGCTTCTTTAAAGTCTTCGACATTAGCTTCATTCGGTAAGTTGATTGTTTTGGATATAGCCCCTGAAATGAACGGTTGTGCAGCAGCCATCATTTTGATGTGTCCAGCAGCTGAAATGTATCGAGTTCCCTTTCTACCGCATTTATTAGCACAATCAAACACAGGATAGTGCTCTGCTTTTAGGTGAGGTGCACCTTCAACTGTCATTGTACCGCAAACATAATCGTTCGCTTCCTCTATTTCTTTCTTGGAAAATCCAAGGTGTTTGAGAAAATCAAAGTTGAAATCATTCAACTGAGCATCTGTCATACCAAGAAAATCTTTACAGAAATCTTCACCCAGCGTCCAGTGGTTGAATGCAAACTTGATTTCAAATGCTGTTGGTAGTGCAGCTTCTATTGCTTGGATTTTATCGTCTGTGAAACCCACCTGACGTAAACGGTCATGACTGATAGAAGTACAGCCCTTCAACGTGCCATTCCCTTTGGCATACTTCACGATATCATCTATCTGAGATTCAGAATAGCCCAGATTCTTGAGTGCGAGTGGCACACTTTGGTTAATGATTTTGAAGTATCCACCGCCAGCTAACTTCTTGAACTTGACCAAGGCAAAATCTGGCTCAATACCGGTCGTATCGCAATCCATTACTAAACCGATGGTTCCGGTTGGAGCTATAACAGTAACCTGTGCATTTCTGTAACCGTGTTTTTCACCCATTAATACAGCGCGGTCAGCGTCTTCTCTGGCAGCCTTGAGAAGATATCCTGGACAAACTTCGGTATCGATACCAATTGGTTTAACAGTAAGTCCTTCATACTCAGAATTAGACACATTGTATGCTGCACGGCGATGGTTACGCATTACTCGGAGCATGTGCTCCTTATTGCGCTCGTAGCCCGGGAAGGTTCCTAGTTCAGCTGCCATCTCAGCAGACGTCGCATACGAAGTCATGTGCATAATAGCCGTAATCGCCCCGGTTGTAGCCATGGCTTCTTTACTATCATACGGAATCCCTTGAACCATTAATAGTGTTCCGATATTAGCGTAACCGAGTCCAAGTGTGCGGAATTCGTACGACAATTCAGCAATTTCCTTAGATGGAAACTGAGCCATGAGTACTGATATTTCGAGTACTACAGTCCAAAGTCTGGTGGCGTATCTGAAACTTTCAACCTGAAATTCGTTAGTATTCTGGTCATAGAATTTAATCAGGTTCAGAGATGCAAGATTACATGCAGTATTATCAAGGAACATATACTCAGAGCATGGATTACTCGCTTTGATTGGTCCATCGGCAGGACAAGTGTGCCATTCGTTGATGGTATCATGGTACTGTGTTCCTGGATCAGCGCAGGACCATGCCGCATAAGCGATTTGATCCCAGAGCTCACGAGCTTTAAGAGTTTTCATCGGTTTTGCATCTCTACCCTCTTTTCGGGCTTTACGCTTCTCAATTCGACCGTATAAATTCCAATCCCCATCATTCTTAACTGCGTCCATAAATGCATTAGGCACACGAACAGAATTGTTAGAATTCTGCCCACTTACCGTAGAATATGCCTCAGAATTCCAATCTGTATCATATGTTTCGAACTCAATGTCAGTATAACCCTGAGAAGCAAGTTGAATAACTCGTTCGACATAATTCATCGGAACGTGCTCTTTTTTGGCTTCACGAATTGCCTTTGCAAGGTCTTTGTTCTTCTTCGGATCACGTGAAACTACACCGTTATACAAACGCCCCTCAATCTCAACTGGCTTGTGGCATAGCTGCATTATTTTCTTAAGATGCTTGTTGCATGCCATGGATCCGGCAACAATTGCTGCAACCTTCTCTTCCTCGCGAACTTTCCAGTTGATGTAGTCTTCAATGTCCGGATGGTCAAGATCCAAAGTGACCATTTTTGCAGCACGGCGGGTAGTACCACCAGATTTGATTGCGCCAGCGGCACGATCACCAATTCTGAGGAAACTCATCAGCCCTGAGGACTTTCCACCACCACTCAGTGATTCATTCTCTCCGCGTAGCTCTGAGAAATTTGTTCCGGTTCCAGATCCGTATTTAAACAAGCGGGCTTCACGTACCCATAGATCCATTATACCACCCTCGTTGACCAAATCATCATCAATTGATTGGATGAAACAGGCGTGTGGTTGTGGATGCGTGTAGGCGTCCTCAGACTTTTTGACTTGACCAGATTTTGGTTCTACATAGTAATGACCTTGAGACGGACCATTAATACCATATGCCCAATGAAGGCCAGTATTGAACCATTGTGGGCTATTCGGGGCGACCATCTGAGCCGCAAGCATGTAGCATAGTTCATCATAAAACACTTTTGCGTCTTGCTCCGAATCAAAGTAATCGTGTTTCCAGCCCCAATAGGTCCAGCAACCTGCCAAACGATTGAAAACTTCACGAGAATCAGTTTCGTTTTTAAATCTGTCCTTCTCAGGCAGATTACCAAGTGCTTTATCGTCTGATTCAGATCGTTGGAGCCATTTTGGAACCCCTTTTTCAGAAACACGTTTCAGTGAAGTTGGAACTCCCGCCTTCCTGAAATACTTTTGGGCGATGATGTCGGTTGCGACCTGTGACCAGGACGATGGTACCATCACATTTTCCATAAGGAAAACACGGGATCCATCAGGATTCTTGATTTCTGACTTCCTTGACTCGAATTTCAGTGAGTCATAAGGAGTATTGTCTGTTGATTTTGTATAGTATCTGGTAAACTTCATCGTATCGCTTTGGTTTAATGTGCGGGGTTCCGCTTGTGCTATATGGGTAGTTATTCAGGTATGAAAGTTGACGTTTTTTATCACTTTAGCAACCTCAAAACACCATTTTTTTTCAACAACTTTTCCACAGTTATCCACCTAATTTTTAAATAGTTGAACTAGAATGCTTAAAGCCATTTTTGTGAATAACATGTGGATAAATTAGCAGGATTTCGTCCCCACTCTTATGAGTAATGTTTATTTAGAATGTCAATCTTAGACCGATATTCCATGACCTGCCTGGCATAGGATACCCATAAATAAGTTGATAGGACTCATCGGTGATATTTTGAATTGAAGCAGTGATTCTAATGTCGGATACTGCAGTTTTTAATGTACTAAATACAGTAAGGTTAATAAGATTAACGGCTTCCAGATCCAATGAATTCGAATCATTTACCGACCGAGGAGAGGTATAGTCATGGTATAGGGATAAGCCAGTGTTCTCATACTCGAACCGTACTTCACTCCCACCGCGAAATTCAGGAGAGTAAACAACCCGGTTCCCTTGAAGTGCGCCATTATCACCACGCATGTCATACTCAGCATTCAACCAAGTTAGCGATCCAATTAGAGTGGTTGAAATTTCACCCAGAGAATAACTAGTTTCAATAGTAGTCGTCATCCCGGTTGATTTGATCTCATTGACATTATTTGGTGAAAAATTGCCACTTGCATCCGGCCACCACAAAATTCCGTTATCAATGGTACTATTAAAGTAACTTGCGCTAAGAATACTTTTTTCAAACTGATACTTAATTCCTAAATCAGACTTCAATGCCGTTTCAGGTACCAAATCTGGATTTCCAAAACCTGGCCAATATAAGTCATTAAATGTTGGTGGAGCATAATTTCTATTAATGTTAGCAAGTGCGAATAGTCTTCCAGAAACGATTTCATAGTTAAATCCCAGACCGTAACTCCATGCATTATCAAACTCACTGTATCTATCAAATCTTACTGATGGATAGACATTCAAAGCATCTGTCAATGAAAATAGCCCATTAGTTTGGACAAATACTCGGGTCACATTAGTTAGAGTAAAATCTGTGCTCTTAATTTCCGAGACGTCAAATCCTGTCCTAACTCTTAGCTGATATGTTTCACTAGGCTTATACCTCAGGGAATAACTTAAACTAATTACATCTACATCACTTTTACTATCAATAGAAAAAATCGGTTCTGAGTAATCCAAACCTATTCGATTGAAAGATGCAACAACTTGCGATTGAGCCTGGCCAGAGTGAATCCAATTACTCCTATGAACCAAACGTAATGAACGATCTTTTTGACGGGCAGTAACGCTTGGAAATGATATCGATCCAGGCGCACCTGTCTCACCAGTACTAAACCAAATTGAAAAATCACCCCAGTACTTTTGTCCCGAGTATTTTACAGATCCAAGACCTGTAAACTGTTTTTTATCGGCATTCAATCTGGATAATTCGATACCTCCCTCAGTATCAAACATATAATCATTATCCTGAGATAGATTAACGAGCCCTAATGTGTAGTTCCATCTATTAATAGAACCAGAGGTTCCAATACTGTACTGTTGAGAATTGAATGAACCCATACTTATTTCAGCAGAAGTACGTGTATCAGATACATTCCCTGATTCCATTAATACCGTCCCACCGATGGCACTGGATCCGTATTCACTACTGCCTAAGTAGTTATCTACTGATATTTCATCGAGTAAAACAGCTGGGAATAGCGACAAATCAACTAAACCTAACATGGGATGGTTAAGCTCTATGCCATTCCAAATAACTTTAACTTGTGATGCGCTGAATCCAATAGAACCTACGGTCTGTGCCTGTCCCGGACCATATGTCCTAACTACAAAACGTGAGTTTCTTTTCACGACATCACCAGCCGATAAGAATCCAGCCTCAGGTAATGATTTTACATTGTACCGCTGTATCATTGTAGACAACTTAACATCGGCAACATCAAATCGATTCGCGCTAATGTTAATTTCCGGAAGCGAAAGACTGTCGGCTACTTGTGCGAATAAAGGTGTGACTATTACAGATAGCAATAGCCCCGTCAGCAAGCCAATGCCTGCTTTAGTGTATATATTTTTCATGATTGAATTTATTAGTCTGGACTTTTTTTCCCGAAAGTCATTGACAAACGATTAACTCGGCAGGTCTCCTGGCTCTTCTTATTCATAATTCGCCTTCCCGCTCTTAATGCAGTGGCAACGATGAGATTATGAAATGGTTCAGAATTACAGTTGCGGGTACAGCCACCGTTTCTCACGGTGTTCCCTATTAATCCATTGTTGGAACCGATACTCGTAGATCAAAGAACTACGCAAGTATAACTCCTAACAATGTTCTAATCAATTTTACTTATCGACCAGTTTTCCACATAATCTGTCAAATAGTATATCATTTACAGTAATACTTATAACGAGACACTCCATCTATTTTCTTAAATTCGCAGGATATAAAGACAAATATTCACGGGAACTCTTAAAATATGGCACTATTTAACAAGATCTTTACGTCAACTCTTATACTTTTAATTTTAGGATCCTGTTCTGTTCAAAAAAGCCCAGTCACAGGACAAAATCGTTTATATGGCTACACATGGGAACAGGAAAAGCAACTAGGACAAGAGGCTGACTCACAGATTATCGATTATTACGGCATAATGGATAATCCTGATCTTACTGCTTACGTTTCAAGAGTCGGACAGAAAGTCCTTGAGAAGAGCCACATGCGTCGTGAGGATACAGATGCACAGTTTCGAAACACAGAATTTACGTTTCGAGTGTTAAACAGTCCTGTAATCAATGCTTTCGCATTGCCTGGCGGATATAATTATGTCACTCGTGGACTACTTACACATATGACTAGTGAAGCGCAATTAGCAATGGTATTGGGTCATGAGGTAGCTCATGTTGCAGCCCGACATGCGTCCCAACAAGCCCTTCAACAACAAGCTGGCTCTCTAATCTTGGTAGGATCAGCAATACTCGGGCAGGAATTACTAGGTGTTCCAGCCCAACAGGTTCTAGAACTGGGAGGAACAGCTGCACAATTACTTTTTTTGAGGTATTCACGCGATGCTGAACGGGAGTCGGACAAACTTGGAGTAGAATATGCTGCGATGGCAGGATATGATGCTTCTCAGGGTGCTTCATTTTTCACAACACTTAAAAGACTTTCGGACCAATCTGGAAATTCAATTCCTGGATTTATGTCATCACACCCTGATCCCGGAGAACGCGAAAAGGATATTATCAATAGATCTGAGAGTTGGAAGTCTGAAGGTTTTGCACAGAATATTTTGGGTCAGCAAGAGCTCTACAATGCGATTAATGGATTGATTATTGGAGAAAATCCACGTGATGGATTTGTGGAATCGAATACTTTCTATCACCCTGACCTGGCATTTCAGTTCAATAAACCAAATGGGTGGAATCTGATTAA
>CAZJZI010000006.1:18191-74847 GCA_964550435.1 uncultured Chitinophagales bacterium
TATTCTTCCTGAAGATCAGAAATCGATAACTATTCTTTCCATTGAGCAAGGGAGTATCAATGAAATTGTGAATGAAGTTGCCAATAATGAACAAATCACCGTTATTTCGAGAGAAAAGGTTCAAATATCAGGACTACCAGCTGAGAGATTGATTGCTACTTTGGTTGATGGAGAGAACTCTTATGGACTTTTGGTAACAGCAATAAGGTACAATGAAAGAACCTATCAATTTTTCTCTTACAGTATGCAGGCTGATTTTGATTCTAACAGGTCAAATTTCAATCAGATTGCATCCAGTTTTCGCAACCTGACCGATCAATCCAAATTGGGTATTCAGCCTGCCAGAATTGCAATCCGAACCATAAATACCGCAACTCGATTTTCAACTCTACTCCCCACTACTTTGCCACATGGAATTACTCCTGAGAGTATGGCAATACTAAATCAGGTGAATCTTGATGATGTCATTCAGCCCGGTACTCGACTGAAACTGATTCAGTAGCTGAATTAGATTCGATTAAACAAGAAAGGCGCCAAAGCGCCTTTCCTGTTTAATCAGAGAATATGATACATAATCTTTTAGTTACTCAAAATCAGTATTCAGTTTGTATCTGGCAATTCTATTATTGTCCCTATCTGCAACGTAGACGATTCGTTGGAAGTAGGCAACGCCCATTGGATTATTGAACTCTCTAGGACCGTTTCCAGAGCCACCAAATGATACGTTGATAGCTTTGGTCACAGAAGATCCGGCTGGGGGATTCACTCCTTCGAATCCGTTCGATTGAAACAGATATAAGCTGTCCGTTTCAGCATCAACAACAAATATGTGACCTCTTTCATCTGCTGAAAATGCCAAACCAGTTGGATTCTTGAATTTGAATTCATCATAAAGGAACGACTCAGCTCTGGATGTATCTCGGGCGAAAAGTTGTCCATTAGAGCGGTACTCAATCCCATCAGGTGTTTCTACTGCATCAACCCAAATAACACGGAATGGTATAGACAAAGTCGGATCACCCTGAGCTACAATGAAGCTCTGGGTTGGATTCATATTCTCACGTTGAGGTGGACCAATAAACGTTGTAATGTCGTTCATGGCGATACCACTCAATAGTGAGGGAACATTGGGATTCATAGTTCTTATCTGAGTTGAATTACTCATGGTTCCAATACGATTACCGTTTCCATCTCTATCTTCTGAAAAGACCAATACCGTATTGTCTGCAGCGACAGCTTGTCCGGTTTGATTACGGGGACCCTTTCGGGTTACGTATATGTCACTATTCGCCATCACAGCGATGCCAGTAATCTCAACTAATTCATCATTATCAGAACGAGATCTATCTAGTCTGAAACGCTGAGTAGTTGTAGTGGCGCGACTTGCATCCATGAAAGGATGAACCATTTTTTGAACGATTCTGGTCGGACCTGAACCATTGGCACCGCTAATTTTGTAAACCGCTGCAAGATCCCAAGTAATATTCGGATTAATTGCAGTAATTACCGTATCCGTTCTTGCCGCTACGTATACGTTCAAAAGTCGGTCTTGAGTTACTGCAACAGCACCTCTGAGTGGTATAAAATTACCTTCTCTCCCAGCACGATCCAGAACATGAAGTCCGTTGGCATCTGTGACATAAACCAGTTCATCGTATCCGATGTAAACATCTGTAGGACGGTCAAATCCACTCCAGAATGGTAGCAGTGCTGCATATCCTACCTCATCTACAATTAGATTCGGATCCTGTCGACCTTGTTCAAAAATATCATCGGTAATGGAATCGGATTTTGAACCAAATATTGCATCGCAACTTGTAAACAAGATTGATGAAATTAGAATAATACCTATCGTTGTCAGATTTAATTTCATAAAACTATCAGAGATTGAATTTCAAAGCGATTCTGTGTAGTGACCCCAAACGGTCTCTTGTCGAGAATCCATAATCTACACCAGCACTATAACCTGCGATTGGAAGTTTGAAACCGACACCGAAACTTGGTAAGGTGGCTTCATCTACACCAAATTCATACCCGGTTCGCACAAAAAATTGATTCATGTAAGTAAGTTCTGATCCAAGACTAAAACGTTCTGCATTATCACTTGGATTGGTAATCTGACCTGTTACAAGTACATTAAGGTTATCAGATTTGTATGCATCGTATGCTGTACCTATGCTGAATGTGGTTGGTGGAGAAACGGACTCAAACTCTGTTTCGATAATTTCTCCCGCGAGTGTATTTCGTATGGTCTCTCCTTCTAGAGTTGTATCGAAACCAAAATTATTTAAACCAATTGCAAAACGAAGCCCCGTGGTTCCCACACGATAAAAGAATCCGACATCCACAACAACGGTTTGTGCTTGAAGCTCTTCGATTCTTTCATCCAGATACTTCATAGTAACCCCGTAACTAAACAGAGTCGTGAGTTCCTGAGAAAAAGTCAATCCAGCTGCCATATGGACCGTTCTGAAGGTTCTACCTGTACCAAAAGGATTAAATTCGTTAGTTTCAATCATTTCACCAGAATCCAGATACATGAGTGACCCTCCGATAGCAATACTTCCGATTTTATGAATGTAACTCGCGTAGTTGAGATCAATATCGGCAAAATAAGCTGTGTGTCCTAGATATAACTGGTTATTATCCAACTGAACGGCAAGCGCTGGATTTAGGTACAATGATGCTCCATCAATTGCGTCTGCAACGTTCGATCCTCCCATGGCAGATGATCTTGCATCTACATTGATTTTCAGGAACTGATAGCCAGATGTACCAGATCTGGAGCTACCAAGACTTGGTATAATACTTCTCTGTGCTATTACGTCTGAAATCGAAACGATTACAAGTAGCACAAATACTGCACTTATCCGCATCATTAATGTATTGTATTTAAATAAGTTAGTATGCATGAATATGTGTGTCAGAAATTTATCCCAATCCCAAAAATGATATGACGTTGCTCCAGGAAGTTAGCCGGATTAAGGTAAGCCGGAACATTATTATCCCTTGGATCCTGATAACGCGGGTCTCGAATATTCGATGGGACATCGTACGATCTATCGTTGCGTAAAGCAGTTAATTCTGCAGGAGAATCAGGATAATCCGTGCGATACGCTTTTCCAGTTACTGGATTAATAATTGCTGCATTTTTAGTGTTCAGCAGATTGGTGATTTCAACAGTTGCCATCAAACGAGTAGACCCGATGTTGAACCACTTCTGAAGAGTAAGGTCGAACATGAACCATGGCTCTCCCAGAGCTGAATATCGAATAGTTGGATCTGGATCAGTCTCATAAATTGGTCTCCAATCTTCACGTCCAGTAATTGGATTACGTTGATTACCTCTGTAAATCATTGGTGTATATCGAATACCACTTCTGTATGAGCCGGACAAATAGGCTTTAAAATGATTCAACCCTGTCAATCCAAATAATGGATTCCCTTTTCTGTCCCAAGTAAAAATCACCGATCCTTTGATATCCAATGGACGATCCCATGCCAATGGAGTTTCAATATTGTTCCCGATATCCTGTCCACCAGCGATAATATCACGAAGTGCATCATTAGAGGTAGAACTCAATCCTTCAGCGATAGAATACGTTGCATTGATATTCCCTTGGAAGAAATGGCTATATCGTTTCAGATACGATACTTCGATACCTCTGACCCGGGCAAAATCTCCGTTTACACGGAAAGAACGTTCAGTGTCTCGTCCTGTGGCATCAGTCACTAAAAGTCTCTGCGAAGTGATGAAATCATATTTATCGCTCCAGAATGCGGTTATATTAAGCGCATCATTTGAACTTACCTGATATCGAAATCCGATTTCATAGGATATATCAACTTCCGGATCCAAATTCGGATTACCAAGATTTGATAAGAATGACCTATCCTGGTAAAATGGGTCCAATCCTGCATATAAATACGTTGGGTGAGGCAACTTGGTCTTGTGAGCGTAGTTAAAGTACATAACCATGTTTTCACGAACCGGGAAGGACACATTGATCCGAGGCAGCATTCTTAATTTGAATCGATTTCCAAATAAACTATACGTGTCATCAAAATAGGCTTCTCGAATCTGATCAGGTAATGGTGATAACGGATTATTGATATTTCGTTCGATATATTCACCAGGGAACCAATACTCTAGTCTCAGTCCCAGGTTAGCGATCAAGCCTTGATAACGTATCTGATCAGTGATGTAAAAAGCCCCTCTGCTAGGACTAACATTCCAAATGTCGGAAGTTGAACCTAATCTGGAAGTTTCAGAAAAGGTATTTTCATCAATCTGGATTGGAGCACCTACCCACGGTCTGGTTATATCAATCCACTGATATTCCATGAAATTCATTTCCAATCCCAAGCGGATTCGATTGGTATTGTTAAGAAAGTGTTTCGTGTAATTGGTTCTGAGGGTGTATTCTTCTGCATAATGATCATGCCATAACGCTGCAAGTCCACCATTATTTGCAAATCCAGGACCCGGTAAAACGTAAGTAAAATCGTCTCCGGCAGGGAATGTACCAATAGGGAAAACCACAATACTACCTGCATCAAACTCCCCATCCACATTCGTAGGTCTCCAGTAACGTCCATTCGCATCTGCTCGAAGTCGTGTAAATAAGCGACTAAATTGGATATCGTAAAAGGAAGAGTTATTTACAGCATGCGTCCATTTGACATAAGCCAGCTTACTATCATGAGCGTAGGTATTGGCATTATCTAAATCTTGTTCGAAAAAGAACTGATAACCTGGTCGAATTTGAACATCATCTCCTACAATCTGAAGCATTCGAGTATTTTGATTCACAGTAAGTGAACGATTATACGCTGCTTCGAGCGTTTTACCTGGAGATATTTTATAGGTGAGTTTCAGCATCCCGCTCCAGCGATTGTCCTGGCGGGGAGACCAGAAGTCGCCATCAATCATAGAGGAGCGAACCTGATCAGCAGAATTACGCATGAATTCATTAGACACACTCGCCTGTCCGGATGCAAAGAAATAGATATCTCCTGGAAGGTCAAGTCCAAGTGCAGGTAGTATGAATTGAGTTACCGGTGCCGGGCCACCCAAACTGAATTCATATACATCAGTAAAGAAGTTGGCACTGGATGAGGTCATTTTACCAGGATTATCACGCTTGTGAGCAAAGAATCCTGCTAAACGATCACCGCCATCTTGTGTTTGAACTGAAACTACACCCGATGTCAGGTTTCCATACTCAACATCTACTCCACCTGTAGTTACTTCAACATTAGCAAAAGCGCTGGTTCCAAGATCAAGACCGAATCCGGTACCGGCAAGTGGATCCTGCGCAGAAACACCATCCACTATAAATCCGGTTTCATTGGCTCGTCCACCACGGATGTATAATCCGGTTGGGTCGCGCACTACACCGGCCGTCATTCCTACTACTTCATCAACCCGTGTTACGGGTGCTGCACGAATCATGTCTGAAGAAAAAGACGTAGTGGTACTAGACTGCTCTACATCAAAGATGGGTCTTTCACCGATAACAACAACATCTTCACTTGAAGTTATTACCTGTGAGTTTAATTCCAGATCGATGGTTGTTGTCTCACCGGCCTGAACACGAATCGCTGTATACAATTTGGTCTCGTAACCTATGTATCTGAACTCCACTGAGTACTCGCCCGGACGGATACTTCTGATAATATAATTACCATCAATGTCTGTAACAGTACCGAAAGATGTACCACGGATGATGATATTCACCCCTATTAATGGTTCTTTATCCTCACTATCTATAACCTTACCTGCAATAGAACCTGTGGTTTGGGCATGAACAGTAGTAATACCGCCAAGTAAAAGTAAATAAAGAAGGAATATGAATTTGTTCTTATTTATCATTGCTCAAATTTTAGAATGTCGCGTGTGGTGAGTTCGACTAAACGAGATAAATCACTTGCAGGTAACGTCACACGTTCTCCAGACCTGGTTACTTCTCGTTCTTCTGTATCGAATTCAGTCAGGTCTATACCAAAGAAAAGTATTGTCTGTTCAGGATTCATTGCCGAAATAAGATTAGAACCGTCGAAATCGTTCACTCTTCCAGCCGCATTACGGGTTCTGAATGGAGCATTGAATAGTTGAACAGTTTCACCGAACGGTATTATTGGATATACTGCCAATAAATTTCGACGGAATCTTAGATAAGGTGCATTTGGCACAGATTCAGTGGCTGAAACTTCCGCATTATTTTGAATAATAAACGACTGTTGCCCAGCTGGAACAGGTTGAACACGCTGAAATGGAAGAAATTCCAGAATTGGATTATCATCGAACAATACTTTGGTCGGTATGTTTACAAACATCGTGCCGCCATTTTGGAAGAAATCAAAAGTCAGTTCCAAAGCATAACCGATATTTCTATCAAGGTTATCCGATATCCAGTAAATATGATCCCATTGAGCCAGCATGGTATTTATTGTAGGTGCAGCAAGTGACCGATTTGGGAATGCGGAACTTAATTGTACCCGTTGACCACCAAAAGATGTTCCATCACTGATATCCATATAGTCAACGACTTCAATTCCGGCTGAACGAAGCAGCTCAAGGTGTAGATTTGCCGTAGACTGCGAATTTGGACCAAAATAATCGTTCAAAAACAAAATTTTTGATTTCTGACGTTTAACGAACCACTGAAACTCTGATATCGAACTAACCGCACCCGCATTATCGATAGATCGAATATAAAAGGTGTTATTTGCATCGAGTTGGATATTATCAAAGGAGACCTCAGTTTCAAGCAAAGATCTTCCTATGAATACGTTTGTTACACCTTCATCGTTTATGATGAAAGTTAAGAGTTCAGTTGTCGGCTCTAATCGTTGCCAGGAATCCTGGCTATTATCATTAAGTGCTATTTCAATACGGTTCAAATTCGCATTCCCGTCTGGATCATTAGCTCTGATTCCAAATGTAAACACATTATAGGTTGTGTCTGGAGGAGTCTCCTGTGCAGAAAATTGGATAGTAGGTGGAGAGTTCTCTATTGGGAATACAAGACTGGGAGGCTCTGGATCTCTACCCTCGTCATTGTCAATAGCACGGACCGTAAATTTCACGTCCGCGATGGTATTACCCTCGCTAATTGGTAGAATGAAAGTACTGTCTGTTTTGGATGTATATGTCCATACTGAGGAAGCATCCTGTGGATTATCACCAATATGAATTTCATATCCAGTGACATATCCATCCGGATCATCTCCCCACCAGGAAATACGTATTTGGCTGTTAAGTCGTTCCCCCTCTGGCAGGTTGATCGAGTTAACCGTCAAAAACGTTTTGGGAGGCAAATTTTCTTTCAATTCTCCTTCAAGACCTGTATTACATGAAACCAGGACTAAGGACAATAACGTGATGAAAAGGGTATTTTTACTCATAAAAATAAAAGTACCAGTCAGGACTCATCCCGACTGGTACCTATGAAGTCTGATATTATTTGATCAACAACATTTTCTTGGTCGACATAAAGTCGCCAGCTTCGATACGATAGATATACGTACCGCTGGACAGACGTGAAGCATCAAAGTTCACATTATATTGTCCAGGTGAATGAACATCGTTAACCAAGGTTGCAACCACACGACCGAGGATGTCATAGACAGTCAAAGTGACGTTTGTCATTTCAGCAACCGAATAAGATATCGAGGTAGATGGGTTGAATGGGTTAGGATAGTTCTGTGCGAGTCTGAACTCATAAGCACCATCAAAACGTTCGTTTGAGACATCAAAGTTGAAATCAGCAGTTGAACGAGCAGTTAGTTGAATGGTTCCACGGAAGTTGCCAACAAGAGCTGTGAGGTTAAATGCACTTGTAGGAACAGCTTGTCCCATATAATCTGCTTCATTAAATGCTGTCCTGAAAATGATTTCTCTACCTTCGGAATCAACTACAGTCAGGTTTGTACCACCTGAGGCTGGGAATGAAGCTGGAGAACCTTCTTTGAAACGTACATTGTTCAAAGTAATGAGTGCTGACTCATGATTTGCTATTGTCACTTCTGGGATGGTAACTACAAATGGTACAATCTCAGCTGTACGACCACTGTTTGGTACATCTCCAGCAGGTCTAAATTGAACTAATTCATTAAAGTTGGCCATAGTTCCGAGAAGACCCGTCATGATATCACCAATAGCATACGTAGACGAAATTGCACCCGGACTATCATCGATCAACATACCACCAGTGGAGTCCATAATGTACTTCTGATTTCTCGCAGAACGAGTAAATGTGACTACTGCATCACCATTGAAGTTGAAGACTTCTTCTGATCCAACTACATAACCTGCACGAAGCTCGGCAAGAGTAGACACTTCAGTAGCAGCAACAACGACTGTATAGGTACGACTATTCACCGGACTAGCGTCGAGATCAGCAGCCTTGGCAATTGCACGAACAGTTGCAGTTTCAGTCAATGAAATGGCACCAGTATACTCTGTTGAAGCAGTTGTTGGGGCAGAACCATCAGTGGTGAAATAGATTGTTGCACCTTCTGTTGGAGTACTTAAAGTAACTTCAACAAGATTCTCGTAGGTTCCTGCGGCTGGACTGAAAACAACTGGCGAGGTTACAGCACTGTTTACAACGTCAAACGAGCCGCTGTAACGGGCAGTTGTCTGGATATTATCCGGAGTTGTGGCTATAGCAGTAATCGTATAGTTGACAACGGTGAAATCAGCGAACGCATCAAACGTATATGAATACGTGTTGCCAGAAGCTGTCATGTCAGCAGTCATATCATCTGAGGCTTCATCAGAAGTAAACACGGTAGTGTTGTAAGTAATTGAAACACTATTTAGTGTATAGTCATCTTCAGGCAACAATACATCCGCTGTAACAGTTACTTCATCAGCTGAAGTCACTGCTTCAACATCAAGCTCTACATTATCGATAAGTGCTGGGAACCCTTTAACAACGAGGTCGTTGTTGATTCCATCAGTTATTCTGAAGTCTGTGTCGTCACCATCTTGTGTCCAAAGTGTTCCATCGTCCCATGGTGCAATTTTCAATGTTGATTGTGTACTTGACTCATCAAATCCAGCAGGGTTGAAAGTATTCACAAGAATATATCCGGCAACATCAACTATGGCACCCGCAGGAGGAGGTGTAAACGGTCCATCAAGTCCTTCAGCAAGACGTCTCCAGTTGTAGTTTAACCCCTGATCTGTATCTGAGTTATAAGCATAACCGAATCCACGATCGTTACGGAAACGAAGTGATGTATCATTAGAGTAAAGAACAGTGGTTCCGTCTGAAAGTACAAACCATGGTCGTCCAGTTGGTGCATCGATTCGTCCAATAACTTCGAGTCCTTCAATTTTCACATATCTGTGGATGTATTTAGTATACCCATCTGGATTCCATCGGTGACGGCCTTGAGTTTCTGAAGGTAGATTCAATGCTGATAATTCAATCACAGTTGGTTCAAGAAGAACTTCCAGATCCTGATATTCTTCATCAAGTGAGACATTCCCTAATTGGGTTACATCTGAAGCACTGAATTGGGATCCGTTACCGAAGAACGTAAGAACACCCACAACGTTTATGACATCACCAACGACAAGAGCTTCCAAAGTTTCACGACGTGCTCCGTCAACAACGATTTGGATAGACATTCCATCCATGCCCAATTCTGCGGCATTGACGTCAGTTACGAATACGTGGATACGACCAGGAACACCAGCACTCGAGATGCTTGCAAGACCGGAGTTTTTTGGATAGGAAACCACAACGGCATCGAAGGTAACCAAATCACCTACTAAAGGATGAGTAGGTAGATCGGTTTGACTCGTTAACGGCGTCTCGTAGGATTGCAGATCACGAACGAGAACTCTCGTCGGCTCGGCATCCTGAGCGTGTAGCATATCAACCCCTGCAAAAACAGTGATCAAAAGTGCTGCACAAATTGTATATATCTTTTTCATAGAGATATGGATTTGTTTAGGTTTTGGTTTAATTACTTAATGACGACAAATCGGCCTTGTTGAACTTTCC
Organism: uncultured Chitinophagales bacterium; assembly: GCA_964550435.1. GTDB lineage: Bacteria > Bacteroidota > Rhodothermia > Balneolales > HLUCCA01 > UBA11400. The sequence continues at coordinate 28,217 of CAZJZI010000006.1, forward strand.
CTGTGTCTTTATCATAGACCGTGTACAGATAAAGACCGGTTGTGAGATTCTGATTGGCGCTGGTTAGCAAATCCCAAGCATGCTCTCCACCAGACATAATGCGGTTTGGTGCACTGAAATCACGGAACCAACGTGTGTCCCCGGTGTATGTTTGTGCATCGTGATCAAGCGAAGCTACTGTCTCACCTGCAAGTGTATACACTCGGATTTCGGCTCGTTGCGGTAGATTGTAGAACATTATTCTACGATTAAATGGAGTAGAACCGTCCCATGCCGCGTTGATTCGATATGGATTCGGATACACACCTACCTGATACTCAGTTTCATCACTATCAAAATTGGTATTTACGACAGTTCCTGGGAACACACGTACCGCATTTGCATTGATACTGGTTTCGAGGGAAGGTGTTCTGTCGTCGCCTTCGTCGAATGCTGTTACTGAGAATAGATATTGCCAACCACTAAGCATTCCTGATATTTCGTATTTATAAGTGTACTCAACAGGATCACCTGGGAAAGTCACTGGTTGATCGAGACGAATTTCATCAAATCCCGTGTTGAAATTGCCCCCAGTACCCGGAATGTCCCACTCCCGCAGTACCTGAGCGTTAGTTGAAATTGTCCCACGAACGTCATCACCCAGGTTCGTTCTATATAACTTATATCCTGCGAAATCTTCTACCCGCGTGACCGGGTCAACTGAGGATTCTGAAGAGTCGTCCCAGTAAATAGTTGCTGTGCCTGCGTTTAATTCCACGCGCATGTTTGGTACTGTCGGTGGTTCCGGTACCAGGAATCTGGTACGGGTACCATCTTCATTCTCGGTTCCGTCAAATAATCTGAATGCCCAGCCTATGTTTTCAACGAGATTAGCACGGGACTCTTCATTATCAAGATCATCTACATTTGGTTCCTGAGCTGGAATTATTGACTGAAACTGCTGGGGCATTGCAGCTGCAACAAAACTGATATAAACACTTATAGTCTCTCCGGGCACTATTTCAGGGAATGGCCCAATAGTATTTAACTGAATGTAGTTTCCATTTGCAGAAAATCCATCGTTTCTGAGTGCCTCTCTGTTTTGTTCTAAGGGCCATTCTCCAACAAGTCTGCTGTAACGTTCAAGATCATCATTTGGACGGGAAAAATCCCCCGCACCAGATCCAAACAACCAAAAATCAGGGTCCACTCTTGGAGGTGTCATACCCGCAGCACGTACTTCGTCAGCTCTGCGTGGATGAAACTCAACGCCACGATACTCTGTACCCAGAATTACAGAGGCTGCCTGTGTATTGATTCTTGGAAAATCCGACGACCCCCGGTCAAAAATGTACAAAGCATACTGATCATCCAGCCAGCCCATTCCACCTTTGTTGAAAAAAGCAGATCCGGTTTCGATCGTTGTAGTCACGTTTCTTACGACCATATCTGAGTAGATACCAAAGTAAAAATCTTCCCATGTATCCTGACTATTGTTCGTAATATCATAACGAACAATGGTTAAGGCCTCAGTAAAACCGAAATTCCAGTTGTAGGACTGCATTTCGATATCTGCGAACAGCGGCGTGGTGTGTCCGGCAATAGCTTGATTACCGATGGTAGTATTTCGGTCGGTGAATCTTGCAATAAGATCCTGATGAGATACCGCAACCGGAGAGTAGTTTGGATCGTTGACTAATGATGATCGATGTAGAAACAATTGCCCATCGTTAGTGAACTCAAATCCAGCCGCACCTTGTGAGTAACCCGCCGAATTGGTCACAGCAGATGATGAGACACGAATTTCGCCATTCACATTCGCGCCAAGCCATATACCGGCTTCGAAAAGGTGTTCTGTTCCAGAACCTCTTGGATACTCCATGCTAGGCTCACCTACCGGTACATTACGCACGTTCGGGCGACCAATGGTCCCCACATTGGTGAATGATATACCCAGGTTGCTAACTTCAACAGCTTTTCGTTCGAACACGTTTTGGGCGGATACATCAAAAAACAGAACACTTAGGGCTAATGTTAAAACCCCGGTCTTAATCAGGTTGCTAAAACTCATTAAATAGTTTCAATATAATTTTTCGTCAATATTAACTGACGAATGATTGCTTAATTTCCCCAATAATCACTGAATGATTTTGGATGTGTAAAATACTCCACATTTTTAAAAAAACGAAACTTGAATCCACTTTGATGTACCATTTTACATTGTCGTAACATTCCTCAATTGAAACGACTTTCTCGGGTCAAATGCCTATCTTTTACTACTTAAAAATGATTATTAAAGACTATTTGAACATGCGACTGCTATTATCTTTCTTATTTATTGGACTTACCAGTATTGCTCATGCACAATTCACCGAAACATTCGATTCTCCTGCTAAAGGAAGTTACGCCGATGGAGCCGCCAGTCTGGATTCGGGGAATTGGTATTTTGCCGAATCTCTAATAGGGAATCTTGCAGCGGACCAAAAGTTTGGTTCGCATGCGGTTCGAATGGGAAGTGCGCTTCCCTCCTTTGGATCTCGTGTTCAGATGCAGTTCGATGTAACCTCTGCTGGTACTGTTGAATTTTATTACGGCAGCTACCTTACAGATGGAAACGCTGGTCGACATAGTGTGATTCAACTCCAACAATCTACCAACGGTGGGTTTCAATGGACCAATGTGGGCGATCCCTTTACAACCTCAAATGAGTTTCGTTTGGCGCAGTTTGATGTCAATTACGACGGCAACATTCGGTTTAGGATCGTTAAGCTTGAAGGCGGATCAGTTTCTAGTCGAAATCATCGCGTCAACATAGATAATTTCGAAGTCACCGAATACATTGAATCATTTGCTGACGCACGAATTCGAATCTCTGTTGGAGAGGAAGATATCAGTACAGAGGAATCATACTCCTATGCTTTTCCTCCTTTCACTCCGGGAACATCTCGTCAATTCGAATTAACGATAACCAATACAGGTCAGGCACCACTTATTGGTAGCACCTATATCGACCAACAAAGTGTCTTTACAATCACTGGAAACAACGAGTTTTCTTTAGAATTCCGTGAAACTGCAACAATTCGTGTTGATGCAACTGGAGAAACACCTGGAATATTTTCATCTAATTTGATTATTGACTCTAATGATGCAGCAACGCCTGAAGTCACAATCGGGTTGAATGCTGAAATTCTGGACAGGTCGCAAATAACACCTATTTCTGAAGCACGTACGCTACCTTTTGGCACTATAGTCACTGTTACAGGCTGGGTTACAACTGCCAATGAATTTGGTGGTCCGATTTTCATTCAAGACAGAACTGGTGGCCTCGCAGTGTTTAATAATCCAATTCATACCGCTGTTAATCGTGGAGACTCAGTCGTTGTTACCGGACCACTGACTGAATTTAATCCAACAGGACAGAATCAGGGTCAGTTCCTTCGACAAATCTCAGGCTCTGGGACTACTTTTTCTGTACATCCCGAAGGTAACAGGACCATTACACCCCGATTGATTACACTTGAACAAATGAATGCGGGATGTTGCGAATCACAACTAATTCAGATTGAAGGTGCTGAATTTACGGTCTCAGGAAACTTCCCGACGAACACTCAGAATTTTACGATTGTACAAAACGGTGAACGTGCAGCAATCCGAATAGATACCCGATCTGACTTTGCAAATGCTCCTATTCCAGTTGGTCCAACCAACCTCATTGGCATCGTTGATCGGTTTAATGGTACCTATCAGCTTAAACCTCGAGATACCCAAGACCTTGGTGTTGAAGCCTATGAGAATCCATTTGCAGATGTTTCCAAAGACGAAACCTTTGACATCGCTACCTGGAACATAGAATGGTTCGGTGATACCAGCAATGGACCCGAAAATGATGCGCTTCAACTCGAGAATGTGATTCAGGTCATCGAAACCATGGATATGGACCTATACGCTTTACAAGAAATTTCTAATCCAATACTTTTCAGAACACTCGTAGAAAGTCTTGAAAGCTATAATGGGTTCATTTCGAATTATTCTCAATCTCAAAAAGTGGCATTTTTGTATAAAACATCAACGATCGACTCAATTTCAACAGCATATGTGGCAACTTCAGGGCGATGGGCAAATGGTCGTGACCCATTTCAATTCGAGTTTGACGCACGAATTAATGGTGAAACTCGAAGGATCAAAGCTGTCAACTTCCATGCAAAAGCTTTCGCATCTCAGCAAGACTACGATCAAAGAAGAGCTGATGCAATTGTACTCAAGCAATATGCCGACACGCGAAAAGCCTCAGACCGAATGATTTTGATAGGTGACTACAATGACGACGTTATTGAATCTACCTGGGCTGGTTTAGTAACTCCATACGAAATGTTCAACACAGATCCCGATTACACAATAGTCACACGAACATTATCAGAACAGGGATTTACATCTTTCAGATCTGTCAGTATGATTGACCATATCACTATAAACTCAAATCTTTTCAGTGAGCATCTCTTTGGAGCTGAACAAATAGAAAACACCGGATACATAGGAAGTTATTTGACTACCACCTCTGACCATTATCCAGTTTGGACCCGCTTCCGATTTTCAACGTCAACCAGCATGGACGAACCTTCAATTCTTCCAGATAGAGTTGAATTGAATCAAAACTACCCAAATCCATTTAATCCATCTACGGTTATTGGATTCTCACTTCCGACACAGGACAATGTAACCCTCGAAATCTTTGACGTTACAGGACGTATGGTCGCAAGTATCTATCGAGATCAGACTCTTGCAGCCGGATATCATACGACTACTTTCAATGCAGATGCCCTTTCATCAGGAATCTACGTTACCAGGCTTATAACCTCAAACGGAAGTGTCTTTACAAACAAGATGGTTCTGATGAAATAAGAAGTCTTTTGTAACACGCTTTACATAACTAAAAAAGCCCGGGAAATCGGGCTTTTTTGTTCTAATAATGTTTGAGTATAAACATGTTATTTATTTGCTGTTCATTGCGTTTGGTATTGCTGATTCATAAATAGACTTAAGTTCAGATACCAACATTGTTTGAACTTTTCCAATGGTAATTTTTTCACCACCAACACTACCAAGCCTATAGCAGGGCACACCAGATTTAGTAAACCATTCTTGAGTCCTGGTCACCTCATCCTTAGATACAGATACCAAGACACCACTCTGAGCTTCACTGAACAAAGTTTCCAAGGAATAACCGCCCAGTTCATCAAGTTGAACTGTTACTCCTAGATTCCCAAAAATGGATGACTCTACCAATGATATAGCAAGCCCCCCGTCAGATATGTCGTGAGCAGACTGGACTATACCGGTTTGAATAAGTCCCAATAGTGATTTTTGAAGTTTCTTTTCAAACTCCAAGTCCAGCTCAGGAGCATCTCCGGATGTGATTTTATGACACCAGCTTAGATATTCTGACGCACCAATTCCTTTTCTGGGTGCTCCAACATAGAAGACCACATCACCCTCCTGTTTGAATCCAGCCGTGGTAGTGTCACGCTCAATATCTTCAACGATTCCAAGCATTCCTATAGTTGGAGTTGGGAATACGGCTCCTTTGGGGTTCTCATTGTAGAAACTGACATTTCCACCAGTTACTGGTGTATCTAGTACTCGGCATGCATCGCCCATCCCACCTACTGCTTCTTTGAAAACCCAATACAATTCTGGTTTGTATGGATTCCCAAAATTCAGGCAGTTGGTAATTGCCACCGGACGCCCACCGGCACAGACCACATTCCTTGCAGCTTCTACGACCGCTATTTGCCCACCTTTACGCGGGTTTAGGTACACGTAGCGACCATTACAATCAGTTTTAACTGCCAATCCTTTATTCGAACCTTTCAGACGAATCACGGCGGCATCTGATGGACCAGGTCCACTAACAGTATTTGTGCGTACCATGTGATCATACTGTTCGAAAACCCATCGTTTTGATGCGATATTCGGAGATTTAAGTAAATGCTTGATTACTTCATCATAAGAACGGGTTTCATTAACGCTCGATTCATCAAAATTTTGAGTCCGATCAAGGTATTCAGGGCGTTTGGTTTCTCGAATATAAACAGGTGCTCCACCGCCTAGTACAAGCGAATCAGCTGGTATATCGGCCTTAACTTCTCCTTCTTTAATATAGACCACGCGTTGGGTGTCTGTCACATGACCAATTACCACAGCGTTTAGATCCCATTTCTTGTAAACCTCGATAATTTCATGCTCACGACCTTTCTCAGCTACCACGAGCATTCGCTCCTGGCTCTCAGAAAGCAGTAATTCGTAAGCAGTCATACCCTCTTCGCGAGCTGGAACCTTATCAAGGTCAAGTAACATACCGCTTTCACCTTTAGCACTCATTTCAGAGGTCGAACAGGCAATTCCCGCGGCACCCATATCCTGCATACCAATAACGGCACCCGTTTGAAGTGCTTCAAGAGAAGCTTCGAGTAGCAATTTTTCCATGAACGGGTCACCAACCTGGACACTTGGGCGTTTTGCCTCACTTGCTTCACTAATCTCTTCTGAAGCGAATGTAGCACCATGAATTCCATCCCTACCAGTGCTGGAGCCCACAATCAATACTGGATTTCCCAAGCCTATGGCAATTGCAGAAGCTGTTTCGCCAACTTTTACAATACCAACACTCATGGCATTAACCAGTGGATTTCCTTCGTAACTTTCGTCGAAGCATACCTCACCAGCAACTGTAGGAACCCCGAATGCATTCCCATAATCGGCTATACCCCGCACAACTCCATCCAGCAGATATCGAACACGAGGTGTTTCCAGAGATCCAAATCGAAGTGAATTAAGTGAAGCAATTGGTCGGGCTCCCATTGTAAAGATGTCGCGATGGATACCACCGACTCCCGTTGCAGCGCCTTGATATGGTTCAACTGCTGATGGATGATTATGACTTTCAATCTTAAAAGCGCACGCCAATCCATCGCCAATGTCCACAAGTCCGGCGTTCTCAGCACCCGCATCGACCAACAATGCACCTCCGGAGCGAGGGAGTGTTTTCAGTACTGCTATTGAATTTTTATAAGAGCAGTGTTCACTCCACATTACAGAATAAACACCCAACTCGGTAAACGTGGGAACGCGACCCAGGTAGTCTATGATTTTATTATACTCTTCTTCGGTTAAGCCATGATCTTTTGCAAGATTCAGATCTACAACGGGTTCTGCAACCACTGATTTCATCAGAAATGGATTTGATGTTGGAAGTTAAAAGGTTGGATGTTCAAAGTTACGAAATGAACACGACTAATTTCCCAAAGATTCAATCAAATCGGGTAATTTTGTGAAATCAGAGAACACAAAGTCTGCTTGTTTCACCTTATTCGGATCCGGATTCATATCTCTGTGGAACCATCCTGTCTTCCAGCCAAAATTCGACCCACCTATAATATCAGAAACAAAAGAATCTCCGATGTAGAGCACCTGTTCTGGGTTGCATCCCGCCTTCAATGTAGCATATTCGAAGATTTCTGTTGATGGTTTCATGTGCCCTACATCTTCAGAAATAATATAATTCTCTCCAAACCTGTGAAGGTCAAATTTATCGGCTTTCCATCGCTGTATTTCTGAAAAACCATTCGTTAAGAATCCAATCGGATACTTTCCAGACAACTTAATCAACACTTCTTCAGCCTCATCAACCCAGCCCCACTTCGCACGATACAGACTCATGTATGTATTTCTGATCTCAACAGGATCTGCATCAATTGAAAACCATGCTAAAGTATCAGCAAATCGATGGTATTCCAGATACGGACGATCAATTTCACGAAGTCCATATTTATGCCAGAGTTCTACATTGATGTGATGATATCTTTCTCGGAAGTCTTCAAGTTCGGCCTTATGAAGGACGTTATATATATCATATGTTTCGGCCAGTGCCAGTCGTTCTGCTTTTCGATGGTCAAGTATGGTGTCGTCTACGTCGAAATAGATATATTTTATGGGTGTGTTCAAAATATTTGGGTATGAATGATTTTATGTCACAAAGCGTTGTCAAAATCGTATTTTGGGGACATGAAAACAACCCTGAACTTAAATCAATAATCAAATGAAAGCTGTAAGACTAATTGTACTTGTACTTTTGGCAATTGTAATCATTGGAGGAATCTCCAGTGTCATTTCACTTCAACAAAACCTGGTTCAACGCCAGGAACGTGTAAACGAAGCCTGGGGATTTGTGCAGACCCAGTATGAGCGCCGTGCTGACCTCATTCCAAACCTGGTCGCAACCGTTCAGGGTGCAGCTAATTTTGAACGTGAAACTCTTGAAGCTGTTATTCAGGCTCGTTCTCAGGCTACCTCCATTCAACTATCAGCAGATGCTGTAAACGACCCGGCAACTTTCCAGCGGTTCCAGCAGGCACAGGATCAGCTTAGCGGTGCCTTGTCCAGATTATTGGTCACGGTAGAACAGTATCCTGAAATTCAGGCGAATCAAAATTTTCGTGATCTACAGGTTCAACTTGAAGGTACTGAAAACAGAATATCAACCGAACGCAATCGATATAATACCGCAGTTCGTGAGTATAACACCGAAGTACGCGTGTTTCCAGCGAATCTTATCGCCGGATCACTCGGATTCGAGCCGTTCCCGTATTTCGAGGCATCTGCTGGCTCTGAAGAAGCACCAACGGTTCAGTTTGGATCATGAAAATAGAAGACTTTTTAACTCCGGAACAGGAAAAGTTAATTGCAGATTCGATCGAACTGGCTGAAACTGGTACCACCGGTGAAATCCGAGTTCATATTGAACGTCGTTGTAAAGAAGATCCCCTACACAGGGCGATTAGCCTGTTTGGGGAACTTCGAATGCATGAGACTCAATATAAAAATGGGGTACTTATTTACATCAGTATTTCTGACCACAAATTAGCCATTTATGGAGATGAAGGGATTCATTCCATAGTTGGTAATGAGTTCTGGGATGCGGACGTTAAAATACTGATCGATCACTTTAAGAGTGGCAAATTTGCACAAGGAATCATTGAGGTTGTATCACGTGTGGGCGAGAAACTCGCAGAGCATTTTCCTGCCACTGGAGAGACCAATCCTGATGAACTTGATAATACAGTAAGCTTTGGAGATTAAACCATGAAACGACTGAAAGCATACTTCATAACGATATTCCTTGTTGCCCTAATTCCACTGAGTGCCAGATCTCAACTATTTCCAGAACAACCAGCAGGACATGTAAATGATCTTGCTGGTTTTATGTCGACATCCGAAGTAAATCGACTTGAGTCAAAACTCAGAGCCTACAGGGACTCAACATCAAATGTTATCGCCATTTTAACATTGGAGTCCTTACAGGGAGAAACTGTTGAATATGTAACCGAACGCGTTTTCAATACGTGGAGAATGTGGGAAGGCGACAGACAAAATGGTGTATTGATTCTTGCATCTCGACAAGACCGTGCTCTTAGAATTGAAGTCGGCTATGGTCTTGAAGGAGCTATTCCCGATATCCTTGCTGGGCAAATCATTCGTGAAATTCTTTCACCGGGATTCCGTCAGGAGCAGTATGCATCAGCGTTTAACGCGGCATCTGATCAATTGATGCGTCTTGCTGCAGGTGAGTATGATGCCGTCGAACCACTTCCGGAAAGTAATGTTGATGAAGCTCTCAGAGTCTTTTTTGTGATTATTTTATTAATAATCTTCATTGTAGTAATGATTATCCGTGCGAAACTTGGAGGACCTGGAGGCGGACATCATATCCGCAGAGGTGGTGTGATTGTATTTGGTAACCCAGGATTTGGACGAGGAAGTTTCGGAGGTGGATTTGGTAGCGGGGGAAGCTTTGGAGGTGGTGGATTTGGAGGATTTAGTGGCGGAGGTGGATTCGGCTCTGGTGGTGGAGGCGCAAGTGGTGGGTGGTAAAACAATTTTATTTGGTATGATATTTACACTATTTCTAGTTATTTCATCCTTTGCTCAAACAAATACAACCGCTTCTGACACGCTCAAAGCAACACTAGAACCGGTATATGTTACGGTTGGCAGAAATTTCACTCTAGATCAACAGACACCATTTTCAGTAACTATTTCGAAACGTTCTGAGTTAGATCGTGTAACTAATACTCTAAATGGAACTGAATCACTTTTATTTAAGACAGCTGGAGTATTTGTCGCTAACCGAGAGAATTACTCACTCGGAGAACGCCTGAGCATTCGGGGTTCAGGATGGAGAGCTTCTTTTGGTGTACGTGGAATCCAGGTACTTGTAGATGGACTCCCACTCACTTCTCCTGACGGTCAGACCATTCTAGAACTGGTCGATCCTAACATTATCCGAGAAACTCAGGTCATTCGTGGTCCAAGTGCACTTTTCTGGGGAAATGGCAGTGGAGGAGTACTATATTTCAACTCTCAATCAACACCTGAAGACCCACGACTTTCTTTAAGATCTTCTGTTGGCAGTTATGGTCAGATACAAAATGATGCAGCCGTTCGATCCAGTTTTGGTGAGACCAATTTTCAGTTTTCATTTTCTGATTTCCGAACGGATGGCTACCGGGACCACAGTAAAGCACATATATCTCGCATCAACCTTGGAATCGGACGTGAATTAAAAGCGAATCAATCTATTCGTTATCAGTTGTTTGGAATTGTTGCACCTGACATCAAAAATCCAGGCTCTTTAAGTCTGAATGATTTCGAAAACAAACCCCAGTCTGCCAATCCACAGTTTATTACACAGAAAGCCGGAAAGGCTTACAATCATCTTGTTCATGGATTGACCTATACGAACAATACAAAGAATACTTCGTTCGAGTCAGTACTCTATAATACGTTCAGATCCCTTGAAAATCCGATTTCACCCACTATTATTGAAATAGAACGTGTAAACATTGGGATCAGGAATAGTATACAATACAGGACAAATAGCCTAAAATTAAGTTTTTCAGCAGATGCTGCATATCAATCCGATGAGCGAAAAAATTGGATAAACCAGTCCGGTAATAAAGGTAACCTTAATGTTGACCAGGTTGAAACCGTTGGTTCAATCGGAATAGCAACAATTTTACAGTACACCTATAATAGACTTACATTTACGTCTGGTCTTCGGTCAGACTGGCTTTATTTCGAGGCTGATGATAACTTTGAGGGACAAAACAATGCATCGGGATACAGATGGATGAGTGCTTTGTCACCACAGATCGGATTAACATATGAATTCGGGTTCAATACCCTGTATTCTGGTCTCACAACTTCATTTGAGAGTCCAACAACCACAGAATTAGTAAACAGACCAGATTTAAGTCGTGGATTTAACCCAGATTTAGATCCGGAACGTAGCATTGGGTTTGAGGTTGGTTTACGCGGACAATTACTTCAATTTAATCTTGATTATGATGTCGCTCTTTTTCGTATAAATGTTTCTGACCGTTTAAGTTCTTTCCAAACTGAAACCGGAGGCGATCGTACGTTTTTTCAGAACATCGGTGAAACTGTCCAGCAAGGAGTTGAAGCGATGCTAAACTGGACGCCAACGAATGAAATAGATATCGGCCTTGCTTATACCCTCTCTGATTTCAGGTTTATTGAAAACAGTTCAACGATAGATGGAAACTTCCTTCCAGGAATTCCTGTTCATTCCTTTAAGTTTCAATCTGGTAAAAAAGTACTCGGATTTGATCTCAAATTGGAAGGAATCTATAACTCAAAGGTCTACACTAACAATACCAATACATTTTCTTCCAGTGAGTATTATTTAATTAATACTGGGATATCCAGAGTCGTTTATCTGGGAGATAAAACACGAATAATCCCTTATTTATCGGTAAAGAATATATTAAATGAAAAATATAGCTCTTCAGTGTCCATAAATGCATTTGGAAACCGGTTTTTCGAACCAGGAATGCCTAGAAATATGACATTAGGCATCTCGATTCTATTCGACTAACAGTGTCTGTTACGGTCTAAAGCTGACAAAGAAGATCTTTTTCCCTTCTTCAAGGTGTTTGCGTTCATAGTATGTAAGTATGTCAAGGTTTGGGACATCATGCTCTGTACCGTGAACATCATCCACAAAGCTAGAGATTTCCAATTTTTGGTCACGGATAATCTGTAGCGTGAAATCAAATAACTCTGGTGAATCTGTCTTCAGATTCACCCTACCACCCTTTTTTAGAATTCTTCGGTAGCGATCCAGAAAAACTGGGGATGTCAGTCTTTTGCTCTCTTTTTTTTCATTCAGATATGGATCAGGGAATGTGACCCAGATTTCATCCACTTCTTTTTCGGAAAAATAATTATTGATATGATCGATATATATCCGAAGGAATCTGACATTAACTAGATTTTTTTGATTCGCTTCGACAGCACCTCGCCAGATTCTATCTCCCTTGACGTCTATACCGACAAAATTGATCGACGGATAGCGTTCAGACAACGCTAAAGTGTAATCACCTTTTCCACAAGCCAGCTCCAAAATCAATGGACGTTCATTTCCAAATACCGATTCACACCATTTCCCTCGATGCTGAGAGATGGTTTGCGGTGAGTAATCTTCAAGTTCAATTACATTATCTAAATCATGGAGCGCGTGATATCGCTCCAGCTTTCGTTTAGCCATAACAGAATTTCTAGGGTGAAAGCCTCACCCATCCCCAGTTATCATTTGCGCGTTTGTACTGAATTCGATCATGTAGACGTCCGGGTCTTCCCTGCCAAAACTCAATCATATCAGGTACTACCATATATCCACCCCAAAAATCTGGAAATGGAACTGAATCGGGGTTTGGATACTTCAAACATAGATCTTCGAATTTCTGTTTGAGTTCGTCTCTTGACCCAATAATCGAACTTTGTTCAGATGCCCATGCTCCAATTTGGCTCTCATAAGGCCTGCTTCTAAAATACGCTTCCGATTCTTCCGTACTTATTTTCTGGGCTAAACCATTTATTCGAACCTGGCGTTCGAGAGGTCCCCAGAAAAAACATAAGCTCACATTTGGATTATGCGCAATATCAATAGCTTTTTTACTAGTGTAATTTGTATAAAATATAAAGTTCTCATCCTCGAGACCTTTAAGTAATACGATTCGGGTAGATGGAAATCCATTTCCATCCACTGTAGCCAGCGTCATTGCATTTACATCAAAGCCCATGGGTACCTTGGCTTCTTCGAACCAATTTACAAACAACTGAATTGGATTATCTGGCAAAACTCCCTCAACTAATTCAGATGAAGCATAGTCTTTTCTAATGGCATGTATTTCGTTACTCATAGCATTTTTAGCTTAATTTCACATCCCGTGATTATCTTGGAATATAGCACAATTCGACCTTAATAATTGTAATGACTTCGTTTTCTCGAGCCTTGTAGTTAACTTTGTGGCCTACAAAATCAGGGATGATACAAATGCGTGAATTATTTTTAGTTACTCTTTCCGGAACCGATAAAATTGGGATTACAAATGGTCTAACAGATGTATTGGCCCAACATAAAGTCAATATATTGGATATTGGACAAGCTGTGATTCACGATACCTTATCGCTTGGTTTTTTAATTGAACTTCCAAAGGAATCCGAAAGTGCTGCTGTATTTCGAGATTTACTGTTTAAAGCTCATGAACTCGGGTTGGTAACGAAGTTTACACCGATTTCACTTGAAGAATATGAACATTGGGTTTCATTACAGGGAAAACCGCGTTATATAATTACATTACTAGGTCCCCAGATTGAGGCAAAGCATGTTTTCGAGATTAGTGAGATAATTCAGTCCAATGGATTAAATATCGACTCAATAAAAAGACTGAGTGGTAGAAAATCTATTATAAATCCACCTGACAATCTGAGGTCCTGCATCGAATTTACAGTTCGCGGAATACCAGGTGACATCGACAGTATGAGATCGCGTTTTTTGGATATATCTAGAGATCTTGGGATTGACATCAGTTTTCAGGTCGATAATGTTTATCGAAGAAATCGGCGGTTGGTAGCCTTTGACATGGATTCAACCCTAATCCAGGTAGAAGTGATAGATGAACTGGCCAAAGCAGCCGGCGTAGGTGAGAAAGTCTCCGCTATAACAGAACGAGCTATGCAGGGCGAAATCGATTTCAAGGAAAGTTTTCGTCAGAGACTGGCATTACTTGAAGGCCTGGATGAGTCCGTTTTAGCCGAAATTGCCTCAAGATTACCCCTAACACAAGGTGCTGAACATTTAATATCAACACTTAAAAAGATTGGGTATAAAACCGCCATTATCAGTGGAGGTTTTCAATATTTTGGAAACCATCTTAAAGCGAAGCTTGGAATAGATTATGTTTTTGCCAACCAACTTGAAATAGTAGAAAGAAAAGTAACGGGTAGAATCTCTGGGACCGTTGTAGACGCCCAAAGAAAGGCCGACATTTTACGTGATATCGCTCAGAAAGAAGACATAAGCCTGGAGCAGGTAATAGCAGTTGGCGATGGGGCAAATGACCTGCCTATGTTAAGTATTGCAGGTCTTGGAATTGCATTCCACGCCAAACCTATTGTAAAGAAATCTGCTAAACACTCGATTTCCAATCTTGGACTTGATGGAATTTTGTACTTGATCGGTGTACGAGACAGAGATTTGTTTCCAGGAGCTAAATCAATCTAATACGTAGCTTTCTGAGTCAATAACAAACTGCCAGTTTCCACGGAACTTACCTAATCTTCCAAAGAAATTGACTTCTTTTCCAGGCTCGAAAAATGTTTGACGCACATCGAATACAGGTGAATACAAGTCGTATATTTCGTTGTTTACCAATATTTTACCACGAGATACTATGTTACCTGAGACCAAAAACATTTTATCAAAGTAAGCCATATCTCTAATAGATTCTGAGATGCCTGATGATATAAAATATTGCCCATCTAGTGGAATCTGAGAAGTGACTTTAATAGGGATCCATTGGTTATTATCATTTAATGATGCCTTGTCCAATTTGATCTTGTCACCTGGCTGGCCGGAGTATGAAACAGTAAATTTCATACTGATTGGCAGGTG
Organism: uncultured Chitinophagales bacterium; assembly: GCA_964550435.1. Classification (GTDB taxonomy): domain Bacteria; phylum Bacteroidota; class Rhodothermia; order Balneolales; family HLUCCA01; genus UBA11400. The sequence continues at coordinate 43,230 of CAZJZI010000006.1, forward strand.
GTCTGAAAATCCATACCCTTTTTCCACGGCACTCCAGCGAATCGGAGCTCCACTTGTTTCATATACGTTGATGCCTGGAATGCGTAAAACATCAAATGAATTATCGACATAGCTGACACCGGATTTATCATACATTCCGGGCGAGATCATAATCTGCATTAAGGTTCCCCAGTAACCACGAAAAACGTCTGAACCCCTTTTGTCTATAGGATGTTCATACCACAGATTATAGACCGAATCAGTCGAACCCAGTGCAACCGTATTTTCATCACCAGTCGATTTGAGAATGTCATTAACACCTGTAACGGGCATATATTGATATCTGTGGGATTGATTGTAATCACTATTAAAATCCCCGCCAAGTATGAAATCAACTAGTGGATACTCTGACATGATTTGATCCAGTCGATGTCGTAAAATTGCTGCATTTTGAATGCGGGTTTGTTCAATTTCAGCGTCCGATGCTCTCGATTTCCAGTGATTAGCGAAAACAACTAAATCATGACCATTCGCGTCCAACCAAACTTCGAGTATTGGACGTGCATCTAAGAGAGGGTGACTTTTTGTCAACTCTTTTTTGATTGGCAATCTTGACAGAATCACATTTTTTTGAGTGTGCGTAGGCAGACCATCCCTAAATGGTGCATATGCCACCGCAACTTCATAATCAGAAATTCCTGCGTCGAAAAACCCTTTCAGGATTAGCATTTCAGAAGGTAAATTAGAAACTTCATCATTAAAATTAGTAGTTAGCATGCTCTCCAGAGTCTGATCAGAGTATGCACTTAAAAAGCTGCTTAAATCGTAACGATTGCCTGATTCAGGCTGTGTATGGTCACTCTCAACCTCCGATAAAACCAAAACATCGGGTCCCCTTCCGTTGTTATAGTTCTTCATAAGATCAACCATATTTGATACTTTTGTCAATACGTGCTCAGGCGTATAAACATCAGGTTTGTAGTCATCAAATGTGGCATAACCATCCGCATCAAATAAGTTTTCGACATTATAAACTACGAGAGTGTATGTTGAGTCGGACTGAGAGAATGAATAACTACTCGAGAATAGCAGAAGTACTAAAAGTGAAAACAAACGTTTCATATGTGGTTGGAGCTAATGATTTACAGTATACCCTTAAGATACCATTTTTACTGATTTGGACATTGGACTCAGAAGATAAAGCGACAAATTTTGAGATTAACTTTTCAAATAGATACAGCGGTAATAACATCATACTTGAGATCACATAAAATTATACATAACTGTTTTATAACAATATATAACAAATAAATCTAGACTTTTTTCATCACCTGACTATTCAAAAATACTTGTCATTAATCTGTTGAAAAACACACGATTTCCAAACATTTTGTGTTATAAGCTATACTCACATCAAATTTCAAATCGAAAATTAAAACAACATGTTTATCTGGACTATTATGATTTTATCAATGCTTCAGCCTGGAGATGAAAAAAAACTTGAGCAAGCAACGTTTGGTGCTGGATGTTTCTGGTGCGTGGAGGCAATTTATGAGCGACTTGAAGGAGTCTATAATGTCGAATCTGGATATTCTGGTGGTCACGTGACTAATCCCAGTTATCAGCAAGTAACCACAGGAAGAACTGGCCATGCTGAAGTTATACGATTCGACTACGATCCAAGTGTTATTTCGTATGAGACACTACTCGAAGTATTTTGGCATACCCATGATCCGACAACCTTAAATAGACAGGGCAATGATGTGGGACCGATGTACCGTTCTGTAATTTTTTACCATAGTGAAGAACAACGTGCTGTTGCGATTGCATCACTTAAAAAAACCGACGAGTCTGGATTATGGAAGAATCCGATCGTAACTCAAGTGGAACCACTTAAGAACTATTATGTCGCCGAAAACTACCATCAGGACTATTTTGAGAATAATCCAAATGCAGGTTACTGTTCTGTAGTTATCGCGCCAAAAGTTAAAAAATTCATGAAAGAATTTGCTCACCTGCTCAAAGACTGATCTCATTTCCACTATGTGGATAACTATCATGTTATCCACATATTTCATTGAATATTATCACTTTATAGGCCGCCGTAACAATTCGTTAACACACATATAACTATTCAGTAACATTACAAGCCCCTCTGTGTCTGTAACTTTGCACAACTGAAATTCTTTGGAGAAGGAGTTTCTTTTAATACGCGCAAAACAAAACAGACATGAATAAGAAAATAATAAAAATGATATTGACGCTATGCATTGTCATAGCGGGGATTAGTGAGGCGTCTGCACAGAAAGGTAAGATCTCCGGAACTATTATTGATGGAAGTTCGGGAGAACCTTTAATTAGTGCAACAGTAAGCATTACGGGAACGACCCGTGGTGTATTGACAGATCTCGATGGATATTACTCTTTAGAGAATCTTGAACCAGGGCTTTATGATATTTCAGTTCGTTATATCACCTACACTACAAAAAATATTGTTGGTGTCCGGGTTAACGCTAATGAAACAACAACTTTGAATGTTTCATTGGACCCTGAAGTCGCTCAACTTGGTGAAGTTACCGTTTCTGCTGAAGCCATCATGAACAATGATGCAACCTTGCTTCGTTATCGACAAAAATCTATCGGATTTACTGACGCCATCTCGGCAGAAAGCATATCACGATCTGGCGGTAGCGATGCAGCATCTGCCATGAAAAAAGTAACAGGAGCAACAGTAGTTGGAGGTAAGTATGTTTATGTTCGTGGTCTTGGAGACCGCTATACAAATACCCAACTTAACGGATTAGAGTTGCCTACTTCAAATCCAGATAGGAAGTCTTTCCAACTTGACCTTTTCCCTTCTCATCTACTTGATAATATTGTAACATTAAAAACTTTCACGCCAGACAAACCTGGTAATTTTTCAGGTGGTCTTGTAGATATTACAACAAAAGGTATTCCTGAAGATTTCTATGTCACATTATCTGTAAAACAGGGATACAACACTATGTCGTCTATGAATGACATCCTTTTGGGAGAAGGATCTGGAACAGACTGGCTTGGAATGGATGATGGATATAGGTCAGAACCTGGCGTCCTTGCAAATAGACCATCCTCAGAATTCCCGAGTGACACAAGAGCAAGGTTAAACGAAGAGGCAGCTCAGACACTGAATATGCTTGCCAAATCCTTCAATACCGATTTCTTACCCCAATATCGAAGCACTGGTTTAAATCAGTCCTATTCATTTGGAGCAGGTAACAGACATACTTTGACTGACAAGATTAAGTTGGGTTACTCAGCTAATTATTCTTACGGCATGAACAACTCAGCGTACTTTGATGGTAAATCATCCAGATACGAATTGATTGGAATGTATGAAGAGTCTGAGTCCTTGAATCCAAATATCGATTTAACAGATGTCAAAGGTACTCAATCGGTAGATTGGGGTTTCCTTGGATCCGCTGGTCTGTTAATTGGAAACTTCAATAAAATCAATTTCTCACTTCTTCGTACACAAAGTGGTGAAAACACCGGTAGATATTTGTATGGATTCTGGGAACAGTTTAACTCTGACGATATTGAATACCGATCAAGAGTTAATCAGTTTATTGAAAGAGACCTGACATCATATCAGCTTTCTGGAAGTCATACCATTAACTTGATCAAGGATATGCGACTGGAATGGAATTCCGCGTATCAGGTGAATGGACAAAGCACTCCGGATTTGCGATTTATGGCATCTGAGTCTCGTCCTATTTATGATGATGCAGGCAATGTCATTTCAAATATTCTTGCAAATCCAAACAGTCAATTCCCTCGTCCTGCCAGATTCTTCCGTGACTTAAACGAAGAAAAATACTCTGGTACTATCGATTTAACAATTCCATTCAACACCCCTTCTTCGACGGTTAGATTCAAAACCGGAGGACTCTACGAGTATACCTCAAGAGACTTCAGAGAGCGTCGATATGAGTATCTGCAAGGACGCGGATTTGGTCTGAATCAATTCAATTCAGAAGAAGAATATTTGGCCAATCTTGGAATTATTGGGTACGACAACCGAAACCGCCCTCAGGTTGCTAATTATGTTATTTCAGCGACCACTGATCGCAGCAGTTACGATGCTGAGCAAACCATTTCTGCAGCTTACGCGATGCTCGAGTTTGATTTGTTTAAAAACCTCAAACTAGCTGGTGGTGCTCGATATGAAATGACCGACCTACAATCTGTAAGTCGAGATTCTACACTTTCTGCATCTGATAGATTCGGTGAAGTTAAACAAACAGATTTGCTCCCTTCTATTATCCTGATTTTCTCCGCTTCTGAAAACATGCTTTTCAGAACCTCTTTTAGTCGGACTCTTGCGCGGCCGACTTTTAGAGAGTTATCACCTTACGTGTCATTTGACTTCGTGGGTGATAACCTCTTTAGAGGTAATGCAAATCTGGACAGAACACTCATTAGCAATTATGATGTCCGATGGGAATGGTATCCTGGAGCCACTGAAATGATTTCTGTAAGTGCATTCTATAAGAATCTGGATCAACCCATTGAACGTGTACTGCGTTTCGATATCGGAACTAGTGCGGAATCAGTCCAAAACGTGGATAAAGCGACTGTTTATGGCATTGAATTCGAACTCAGAAAGAATCTGGGTTCATTTAGTGAGGCACTTCGATATTTTGACATCATTACTAACATGGCATTGATTCATTCTGAGGTAAACATCCCTGAAGCTGAATTGATTCAGATGCGTGAAACTCGTCAGAATCCACCGACTACCCGCCAACTTGCAGGACAATCACCATATGTAGTTAACGTTGATCTGGCTTATCTGAACCCAGATTTTGGAATTTCTACCAACATTAGTTACAACAGATTTGGTGATCGTCTGAGTCGAGTTAGTCAAGGTGCTGCACCGAATGTCTACGAAAGAAGTTATGACTCCCTGAACGCTTCTTTTTCAAAGACCGTAGGTAGACATTTCACAGTTTCTTTAGGAATCGACAACATTTTAGACCCGACCGTTAAATACTCACAGGAGTTCAAAGGTCAGGAGTACATCTACCAGCAATACAAAACCGGTACTACATACTCGGTAGGTGTTAAATACAGTTTCAACTAAGATTTTTCTTAACCGAAACAAAAAAACAAACACAAAAACAATGAAACGTATAGCGACAACACTTCTGCTTCTCACGTTTGCGGTACTTCCCGCACTCGGACAGCAGGTAATCAATGTCACCGATGCCAGCATCAATGCTGGTGAGAAGGTGTACTGGACAGCCGACAACGTGTACATCCTTCAGGGTGGAGTATTCGTTGAGGACGGAGCAGAACTGTGGATCGAACCCGGAACAGTCATCAAAGGTGCTGAGGGCGACGGTAATAATGCCTCTTTCCTTGCAGTATCACAAGGTGGTAAACTCTTCGCTGAAGGAACTGCCTCCAACCCGATCATCTTTACTTCTGTACTTGACGACCTGACAGGTGAGCTCGACGGTATGGACCGTGGTCTGTGGGGTGGTGTAATCCTTCTTGGACGTGCACCGACCAACAACGCGACCGTGCGTCAGATCGAAGGTCTCAACGAGATCGTTGGTGCAGGTGACAACCGCGCTGACTACGGTGGAAATGATCCAGACGACAATTCCGGTATCATGCGCTACGTTTCTATCCGTCACACCGGTAAAGCCGTAGGTGACCAGGCAGGTAACGAGATCCAGGGTCTTACCCTGGGTGGTGTAGGTCGTGGAACGACCATTGAATATGTAGAGTCATTCGCTTCAGATGATGACGGCTTTGAGTGGTTCGGTGGAACCGTAGACGCTAAATATTTGGTATCTGCATTCAACGCTGACGATGCCTACGACTGGGACGAGGGCTTTAACGGCCGTGGCCAATTTTGGTTCGCTATCCAGGCACAAGACGCTGCTGGTCGTATGGCCGAGATGGACGGAGCTATCGGTGACGAGCAGGCTACTCCATACACCATGCCGGTGATTGCCAACGCGACCTACCTGGGTGACGGTATCGACAATCCAGGTACTGTTGAAGGCGACGGATCCCAAGGTCTGATCTTCCGTGACAACTCCGGTGGTAGCTACCTGAACTCTATCTTCGGTGACTTCAAAGGCCAGCCAGGCGCACCTGCCCTGACCATTGAAGATGTGTCCAACGAGGCAGCTCAGGACTCCCGTAACCGTCTTGTGGCTGGTGATCTGAAACTCATGAACAACTTCTGGTTCGACTTCGCTGCAGGAAACACTGCCGAAGCACTGATCCCACAGGCATTCGTTCGAGATGCACTGGGTGCCGGTCTTTCTGGAAACCAGATTGTGGACCCACAACTCCGTGGGATATCCCGTGAAATGGACAACATGCTCGACCCACGACCAGGTCAGAACTCCCCTGCCCTCGGTGCAGGTAACCGTGACCTGTACGAAGACCCATGGTTCACTAAAGTTGACTATGTAGGTGCTTTCGGTGCCAACAACTGGATGAAAGGTTGGACTGCATTAGATCAATTAGGTTACCTAAATGAAGACGCAACAGGAGATAATGAAGTTGAAGTCACCGATGCCAGCATCAATGCTGGTGAGAAGGTGTACTGGACAGCCGACAACGTGTACATCCTTCAGGGTGGAGTATTCGTTGAGGACGGAGCAGAACTGTGGATCGAACCCGGAACAGTCATCAAAGGTGCTGAGGGCGACGGTAATAATGCCTCTTTCCTTGCAGTATCACAAGGTGGTAAACTCTTCGCTGAAGGAACTGCCTCCAACCCGATCATCTTTACTTCTGTACTTGACGACCTGACAGGTGAGCTCGACGGTATGGACCGTGGTCTGTGGGGTGGTGTAATCCTTCTTGGACGTGCACCGACCAACAACGCGACCGTGCGTCAGATCGAAGGTCTCAACGAGATCGTTGGTGCAGGTGACAACCGCGCTGACTACGGTGGAAATGATCCAGACGACAATTCCGGTATCATGCGCTACGTTTCTATCCGTCACACCGGTAAAGCCGTAGGTGACCAGGCAGGTAACGAGATCCAGGGTCTTACCCTGGGTGGTGTAGGTCGTGGAACGACCATTGAATATGTAGAGTCATTCGCTTCAGATGATGACGGCTTTGAGTGGTTCGGTGGAACCGTAGACGCTAAATATTTGGTATCTGCATTCAACGCTGACGATGCCTACGACTGGGACGAGGGCTTTAACGGCCGTGGCCAATTTTGGTTCGCTATCCAGGCACAAGACGCTGCTGGTCGTATGGCCGAGATGGACGGAGCTATCGGTGACGAGCAGGCTACTCCATACACCATGCCGGTGATTGCCAACGCGACCTACCTGGGTGACGGTATCGACAATCCAGGTACTGTTGAAGGCGACGGATCCCAAGGTCTGATCTTCCGTGACAACTCCGGTGGTAGCTACCTGAACTCTATCTTCGGTGACTTCAAAGGCCAGCCAGGCGCACCTGCCCTGACCATTGAAGATGTGTCCAACGAGGCAGCTCAGGACTCCCGTAACCGTCTTGTGGCTGGTGATCTGAAACTCATGAACAACTTCTGGTTCGACTTCGCTGCAGGAAACACTGCCGAAGCACTGATCCCACAGGCATTCGTTCGAGATGCACTGGGTGCCGGTCTTTCTGGAAACCAGATTGTGGACCCACAACTCCGTGGGATATCCCGTGAAATGGACAACATGCTCGACCCACGACCAGGTCAGAACTCCCCTGCCCTCGGTGCAGGTAACCGTGACCTGTACGAAGACCCATGGTTCACTAAAGTTGACTATGTAGGTGCTTTCGGAACGTACAACTGGTTAACAGGCTGGACTGCACTGTCACAACTTGGATACTTGAATAATAACAGTACTCCAACTAGTATCGATGACGAGTTTGAAATGGTTCCTGATCAAATCGCTTTGAATCAGAACTATCCAAACCCTTTCAACCCAACAACTATGATCAGCTTTACTCTGAATCGCTCAGAAGCTGTCAAGTTGAGTGTTTATGACCTGACTGGTCGTTTGGTTGCAACTTTAGTTGATGGGATGATGCCAGCTGGCGTTACAAACATCAATTTCAGTGCTAACGGACTTGCCAGTGGTGTTTACATCTACCGTCTTGAGACTCCATCGACCTCTATGACCCGTAGAATGACATTGCTGAAATAATTCCTAGAACACGATTCATAAAAAAGGGAGGCTGATCCGTCAGTCTCCCTTTTTTTATTTCATTAGTAAGGAGGCTCTAGGAATTGTCTATTTGATAACCGTCATCAGTCGAGTAATTGATGCATTATTGGCTTCTAATCGGTACATATACGTCCCACTACTCAATAATTCGGCATTGAATGATATTCTATGAGTTCCTGATGGCATCATTCCTGATACTACATCTGTAATCTTACGACCAAGTAAATCAAAAACCTGAATTTCTACAAACTGAAATCCATCGATTGAAAACTCGATTACAGTGCTCGGGTTAAATGGGTTTGGATAGTTTTGTGACAGAGTAATGCCATGAGGTGACCCATTGTCGAATTCTACTGAGGTAGAAGTTTGCTTTTTCACAAAACGAATAGCATCTGCAACTATAAAAGTATTTAAGCCTCCTGCTACTGAAGCTGATGCATTATTTGAAATGCGTACAGAATCAGCCGTAGTTCCAGTAAAATTATAGGATCCAAGTGAGACCCAGGTTGCGTTATTCTGCTGTTGGTTCACTCGCACAATAGATTGACCATCAGAATGATATACCGTATATGGCGTATCTGGAGCCCGATTTGAAGAAGCCACCCACCATCCAAATACTTCGTATTCTGCTGCATCTAACTCAGGTTTATAGCTCACGAATCGTGATCCATCCCCGATTAACGCAATTCTTGCCTTAGAATCACCATAATTACCAGTGTTTGCAGTCTCCCCCCATCCCTCACCAGCATTCGAGAATGTCACATTCTCCATTTCTGTATCAAGAATTACTGATTCAATTTGTGGCTCCGTCCCCGGAAGTTTCAACGAATCAGATGGAACTACGGCCAAAATCGAAGGTACGGGACGCTGAAATGCTCCACCACTCGGACGATTAAACAACTCACCATTTACGGCCATTGTAGTAGAACCTCCTCCATCCAGATTCATTGCTTCCACAGCTCCTATAGAAATCATAATTTCAGCAACCTGACGCAGTGTAGCACCAGATGAACTCACAAGTCCACCTTCAGCAATGAATATGATCATTTTGTTATCAGATGTATATCCTACTGCCGTTCTTGGTACATTGTTTGTACTATTAACTCCAGAACCGAAAAACACCTCTTCATCGTATGTAATTCGGACTTCACCATTTTTAACCAGTGTAGGTCCTCCACCAAGACCCATAAGTAAATTATCATACGCTTGACCATCATTTCTATTTGGCACAGGAGCTGGGGTAGTAGTTGAATTGGGAGTTGGATTCGTAAATCTGATTATGTCTTCAAATTCACCTGAAAAGTGGTAAATCCAATCTATGGATACAGTTTTATCCTCATTAAGTGCTAAAAATGAACGCGTAACTGGAAAAGTTCCTGCTGGACGTGACAAACTGGCAATATTTCTGGCCAAAACGTTGTAAGGCTCTACAACTGCTGACACTGACGAGTTGTTTGCAAAGAAACCACCATTCACTGCAAGTATGGCGCCTTTCTCTGCTGCAATTGTTGATGTAGCTCGCAAATTTTGACTAAAATACGGATGAACCAGTATGCCTTCGTTCGTTAAGTCAATTTCAGCATAATATGCTACAAGTCCCGGACTTGATTGCCTCCCTGAAAATAATCTAATCCCTTCCGGAAGATCATGTTCAACAGATATTTCAGTCCAGACAACCTGGGCAATTGTATTGGGTGTTAGTGAAATCAGAAAAGCAATATTTAAGGCAGCTGAGAACATCAGCTTGTAGATGAATTTCATGTGTGACTCCGAGAGTTTAGTTGGCTGTGGATGATGAACCCAAAATAACGAATAATCTTTTTCATCCTACTGTAAAATAAAAAAGGCTCCCGGGATTTATTCCAGAAGCCTTTTTGTACCGGTGGTCGGACTCGAACCGACACTTCTTGCGAAACACGATTTTGAGTCGTGCGCGTCTACCAATTCCGCCACACCGGCGAAGATTCCAAATATACCATAATTGACGCCCGATTATCAACTGAAATCTGCAATTTCAAAAGATATTTCGAATCAATAATAAACCACTTCAGGTCTGTACTGAGGTTGAGGTCTTAATTCACCAGCTTCAATTTTTACATCTAACCTATTATGAACAGGTGGTAGCTGACATGTAGTAAAAGCGGAATATGCACATGGCGGATTGTACATCTTATTGAAATCAATTGTAGTAACAGTACTTCCTTCCGGAGGCATATCGACATATAAATATCTTCCGGCCTGATAGGTTTCATCTTGATTGGTCAGATCACCAACAATTACAAACATCCTATCTCCACCCTCTAAAGTTGATAGACGATATTCTGCCCCATCGATTTGAAACCGAAGTACACCAGGTGAAGGAGTCATTTCTTCCTGGCCTAGGATATTTGCAATTTTAATGCTATCCGGTACTCCTTGTGATATGAGCTCAGCTTTTACATATAAATCCGTATTCGTGGGATACCTTGGGAACCCTTCAAATCCATCCACTAAAGAATTGTCTGCGTTATAAAGCCTGATTCCAAGTAGATTACCGCGTTTAATTATATACCACTCAAGGTCACCCGATTGAACGCGTAACTCAGGATCGGTTGGGTAAAGCAACGTTTCTTGTTCAAGGGTAATTTGATCAACATAAAACTGATCATAAGGAAAAGGCATCATCCAAACGGAGTCTCTTTCAACACGAAACTCACCGGCATTTAGAGATATTTTATCTTTTGGAAAAACAACATTGTTGGCTGAGTCAGATCCAAATGAGTTCACGCCTTCATTCAACCAATACATACCCGCAATCCTCATCCATCCATTTGGTTTGGTCAAAGATTCATGTCGGTTAGCGAAAAATGCAGCCAACTCAGTATCATAATCTGACGGTAACTGAGCCGGACCAACTTCGGGACTTCGATTACAAGCGACGAGTAGCGTTAATGCTATTAATATAAACGGATAACTCAAACTTAAAATCCTGAACATGTAACACACTATTATTTTCGATTATTATTGAATGAATAATAGGTATTCTGAACTAGGACTGCAATCTACTTCAATAAGGTCATTTTACGTGTGGCATTGAACGAGCCGCTTCTCATATGAATGATATAAATACCTGAGGCAAGTGAATTACCATTGAACTCTACTGTATGATTACCAGCAGCGTAAATTTGATTCGTAAGTGTAGTGACTCTTCTTCCCAAAATATCATAGACATCGATTCGGACCTGTTCTTCTACTGGAAGACCAAAGTCAATCTGAGTTCGTGGATTAAACGGATTAGGATAGTTTTGTTTTAAAATAAACTCCTCAGGGATATCATTGAATTCACCATTCGGACTCACACGAAGTACGAATCTTGATTTTGCGGTACCTTCAATGGCCTGAAGTATAATTGGATCACCCGGTTGTGGAGTTGAAATTGTGACAGGTGTATCATAGTTGAAATCAAATCCATATACCGGTTGATTAATGTCTTTTCTTGTAGTAACAACTGAGTCCGCGCGATCACTTCTCAAATTGTTATCCAGTATTTGTAACTGATTATCCTGATTTGTTTTCCAGATGACTCTTTCATTTGTTGATTTATCAATCATTTCTACAGCCCAACTACTAGGCATGTTCGTCATCTCCCCAACCGACAATTCATAAATTCCGTCCATACTTTGACCGTTTTCAAAACCACCAATGTATATCGGAATATCAAAGGGTGAATTGAACCTGCGTGGTAATGAATTTATCGAAAGGTTTTCATTGTCGGTATTTCTGCTGAAAATACTAATGTAAGAATCGCTTAGTGGTTGAAGGTAATATGCATCCGTGGCATCTACACCTCGAGAACCAAGATTGGTAAATGTTACATATGCCGATTTCTGATATTTACCTTTTGATAGAATCAAATGAATAGTTGGTGAGTATGCATCTTCAATTGTACCTGTAGAATCAGGAACTTGTTTATCAAAGAATTCAGCACCTGTCGTAATTGCACTTCTTGTAACAATTAAAGCTGGATTAGTACCTGACGCTTTCACCCAAAATGATTGTCCTTCAGAAATTAGTCCCCCAAGCGCTATGTCACCTGTTTGATTTGACCAAGTGAGGTAATCCCCTACTCCGCTATTAAGCGAAGGATCCCAAACATAAATGGCATCATTCATATTGGTTTTCGTCCAGGCTGGGATATTATCCCAGTCAATATCACCAGCAAATGGATTGCCAACTAAATTCCATCCTGAATCTGCAGCAGCTGTGTATGTAACCCCAAAATCAAATTGATTTGATACTATCTCAGTTTCAAATGCCTCAACTGACATATTTATTGGAAACGGATCGTTGTATCTGTTATCAGCAACTTGATCACCAAAGAGGTAATACATATAGCCACGCCCGGGTACCACTTGGTCCGTTATGTTTAAATGTGTTCTCCAGCGTTGATTATCTGTTCCCAGGGAATCTTCTTCGTACCATAAGAAATTCGGTGAGGCTCCTGGATACGTAGATCCTGTAAAACCTTGAGTAACGAGTCCGGCACCATTAAACACACTACTAAGCGGGGTATTCTGCAACGGTATTGAAATCATTCGCCATCCATGTTGTCCTGTAAATGTTAATTCAAACAGTACTTTAGTTAGCTGACTAAATGTTGGTGGTGCAGTTGTCAGAAAACTAATTTTGGGACCAATTGCATTATACTCGAATATCGTTAAGTGGTATGTTGTATTTTCATTCAATCCATCAAGTACGAAGCTATTCCCACTCCCATTATACACAACATAATTTCCTGTTCCAATCTGATCAGGAGTACCTGAGAAAATCGCATCAGCCGTATATGCTATGTCATCGGTAGGAACACCATCAACTGCAGATCCCTCTTTAGCCAAAACGATTCTTCCAGTACCATTACCATTTGTCCACTCAATAGTCATGGTACTAGAAGAAACGGCTGCAATTTGAATATTTGAAGCTTGAACTGTAGGTGCAAGTAATTCACCTGCATCACCACCAGTAACCACCAATCCTGTAGCTGAAAGCGTTAATGATAAAGTATTGTTAGTAGTATTAGCTGCGTCACCTAAAATACACTGTGTATCATTTATATCTCTTGTTAAAGTAAATATTTCTGATTCAGTACCCACTACATCTGATTGATTGTAAGTAAATACTCCGGTACCAGAAAAACTTGTAATTCCGCTAAATTCGTATATCCAATACCTATTCAGATAATTTCCTCCGCCACACTCAATGTCGGCTGCATTCTTAACGTCAAGATCTACGTATGCACTGTTGAACGATCCGCTGTTGAATGTCAGGGTAACAGGAGAATACTTAGCACCTCCAGTGTCATCACCCACCGGGAAAGTAATGCTTGAAGCACTGGATATTTCACGACGAATCTTTCCAGAACTATTTAGAACAATCATACTTGAAGCTGAAGGTGTTCCAGTCACAGTAGCCCCGGAGCTCCATGTCATTGTGTGCGTATTCAATGACAGATTACCAGAATCAAAAAGTACACCACTTTGCACACGAATAGGTTGTGCCAAAGATTTTGCACTACCCCCTCTGAGTTCAATAAAACCGAAATTCGTACTAAAACTACCACCAATAGACTGAGCTGAAGATCCTTGTAATATCAATCTACCTGTTCCAGGGACATACGCATTTGTCCCAGAATTATTTAACCAATCACCATGTAACGTAATATTTCTGTTGAACGTAGAATTATTAAAACTTCCGGCACTAATAACAAAATCACCGTTTACCGTCCAGTTTACATCTGGTTGGGTTCTGGTAGAATTATCGATCATGAACACATTGTTATACGTCGCTTGAGTAGGCAACGTACCGGCAGTAGTACCATAAAACTCGACATTTCCACCACTGGAGGACGAGAAAGCCGTAAAATCTCCGCCCGGAAAAACAAATTGGTTACTAACTGTAGCAGTCAACCTAATGGTACCCGTTCCCGAAACTACACCAAGATTATGGCCTGTATCGTCTTCAGTATCTAATATAGCTGTTCCAGTTAACTCTAACGATTCAGAGAGTCTGTTATTCCCATTAGTTTTAACCAGGTGTCCAGTATTGATTACAACTGGTTCACCATTTGGAAACGAAATTGCAGCCACTCCAGTATGACCATCTGCCGACCATGAGTTCACATCATTCCAAACACAACCAGTTGGCGCTTCACAGGCTGCATTTCGAGAATAAAATACATCTACACCACCAAACTCACCTTCGGTGCCTGCAGTATAATCACCATTTAGATATGAAACACCAGTAAGAATAATTTGATTGTTTGTGGTATTAACAGCCCCCACAATACCACCTATCGGAGTCCAGTTTGTACCTGTAAACCTGCCCCCATTATAATTGGCTTCGGTTCCTGTTACATCGCCTTGCAAATAATTGTATGTATGCGTCACTTCAAGTCCTGAAAATCCAGTAGAAGTTACACTCCAGTAGTAGTTGAGTTGTTGATCTGCTACTAGGCGGGTTGAGGGATGTTTTACATTTACAGCAGTAACATTTATGTCTCCTGAGGCACCGTTTGCAGTGATTGCATACGTGACCGGAGTATATTTACTGAAAACACCTACGGGAAACTCAAAAGTCGCGGTTCCAGATCCAAATAGTTTTTTAACGCCACCGTCACTGATAACTCCGTTGGACAATAAGTATCTGGTTGATGTGTAATTGGAAATATCTGCATTGACACCTAATATCAACTGATGTTCTCCGATGGTTAGACCACTATTATTTAACCTTAGTCGACCATTAATCTGAATATCAGATGTTAAACTAACTCCAGCACTGTTATTATTAATCACGTTACCATACACCCCTGTCCCACTCAGGTTCTGAGCAGATGTGTGATTCAATACCAAACCTAAAGTGTTACTCAAAGCAGCACTTGTATAGGTTCCGTTCACAACTGCATTACCCCTCAGATCTATGATATTCCCAGATCCATCCTCAGTCAAAGTACCACTGGCTGATATTGTCAAGAGATTATTTATTCTGGCAGTTGCAGATGCAGCCAGTGTTAATGAAGAGCTGGATGCAACTGTGAAATTAAAGAATTGATTTGTTGAAAAATCCCCATCCAACACTCCGGAGGCTCCATTAAATGTAACAGTGTTGTTTCCAGGGGTGAAAGTAGCCGTTGAAGCACGTGTAAATGTGCCACCAATGTTCATATTAAGCCCAGATGCATTATATGTTACACCACTACTAAGTGTAAAATTATTGGATATGGTAATTGTATTTACCTGCTGAGTAACTGACGAGGTGTTTGTATTATCGTTCTCGATAAGTAGATTGAATATAGGAGCAGTCGCATTTATGGTATATGTCTGATTCCCGGCGGCATCAGGTCTTAGCCGAATTGTACCACCCGATACTGTTGAGCTCGCCGGCAATAAATAAATATCCTGATAGGTTATTGCTCCACCTCGATATATGTGAATTTCTGAACTACCAGACATTTCAAATATACTTCCAGTGTTCACAATTTCGAACATACCTCTGGATGTATTTAAATTTCGACCGCGTACTCTTACAATGCTGCTACCTGACTGTCTGTACGCTAACGAGCCGTTAGTACTGGCAAGTTGTCGGCGAATTTGACCATTTACATCAAGTATTCCACCTGATATAGTTATTTCAGGTGTCCCGGCACTGGAATAAACAATGTCATTATTGTTATTGTTGGCAATATTACCGATTTCAACAGTACCTGCATTTATCTGTAGTTTACCGGTCAATGTTAATCCAGCAGTATCACTTGCGTTGTTTCCAATTTGAACAGTCAAGCCTGAATTATTGATGATCAAAGCACCTGAACCAGGAATAGTATAAGCGTTAGCAGTATTGGATAAAACAATTGTCCCGGTTCGATTAAATTCAAGTGTACCATTAGTAATTAGAAATGCCTCCGAAGCAATTGTTAATGTACCTGACTGAGTGTATGTTAATTTTGGAGTCTGACTTGATCCTTTGTTAATCTCTAATCTTGCAAACGTCGCATTTCCGCTTCCAGAATAGGTAACATTATTTGTCCCTGATGCGATCAATTGAACGGTCTGTGCAGTATTTGTTCCAAAGTCGATTGTACCATTATTAACCAAATTACCGGTTATGGTCAATGTATGTACAACGTTATTGATGTCGTAACTTCCTAAAACGGAGCCAGATGCAACAGTTAAATCACCATTGAGGACCACCGCCCTTGAATTACTTCCACCGTATCTGAATCTTACGCTACCACTGTCAATAAACGAATTGCCATTTACGGTTAGAGTTCCAGAGGCACCATCACTGATTCTGGTTTGATGATCTACACTTGTTCCCGAAACTCGAAACTCGTTATCGACTGTAACTGCAAGATCAGGTAACGAAATGAAAGGAGTACCAACACCCGATTCGACTTCAATGTTAAGATTGAAATATTCGTTTATTGTTGGCTTATTAACAGATGAAGTAGGGAGTGTATAGTCAGCTCCAATCCGATAATAGCTTACAGTACCACTCGTAAAGATTGAGGTAAAGTCACCACCCGGGAAATAAGACGATCCAATTCGCAGTTCACCGAAAGATACACCTTCAAGTGTTCCAAAAGCATGTCCATTTGTAGCACCGATGTCCAGTACACTACCGCTCAGGATCTGAATGAACGCTGAAGTCGCACCATTACTTCCAACAGTTACTACATCATTATCCCCGATAATCGCTATAGTTCCCAATCCGGGTACCGTAGATGCAGCAGTCCCACTGTGACTGTCATTTGACCAAGTATTCGGATTAAACCAGTCACCACCACCATTTCTTGAATAATAAACAGTTAATTCTCCAAATGGAGTACCATTTACGTTATCGGCGGTGGTATAATCACCATCAATATCTGTATCAAATCCGGTGCCACCGAATGTAATGATATTCTGGGCTTCATCTACTCCTGCAGAAGTTCCAGGTGTCCAAATTGCATTATCAAATTTACCAGGTACCAAATCAGCAGCAACCACGCTTACACCAAGATCAGCCGGGATGTACGTAAATGTTTGAGTTACCAGTGCCGAGCCTAAAGTAAATCCAGTTTGACTGACAGACCAATAATAATCCAAAGCATATGCCGTCTGGTCAACAGCAGGATGAACTATATCAGCAGGTCTGACAGTGATACTACCATATACCGAAGGCGCAACATCAAATGAAATAGTAGAAGGCGTATATTTTCCTGCTGCACCTACAGGAAAATCAAAAGTTAGTTCATCATCAAAGACTTTTGTCAAACCCGAAGCCGATACCAGACCATTTGTCTGAATAAATCTATCTGCATTGTAGCCAATTATTGATGCAGCTGTTCCAATTGTCAAGTTATTTGAACCAATGTTCAAAATTCTGTCGTTCGCGGCATTCGCAACAAATTCAAGACTCGTTGTAATGTCTAGGTCTGCCAATAAAGAATAGGTAATATTTGAAGCATTTCCACTTAATTCTAACGTTGCGACAGAACCAGTCCCATTACCTGAAATGTTGACGGCTCCGGTTGGATTCAGAATTAATGAACCCGCTCCACCATGTGTACCAGACAAGGTCACATTACCGGCAACTTCTACTGATTTACCCCCATCTGCAAAGGTTCCTGAGCTTAAGGTATATTCGTTTCTAACGATTAGGCTTCCAGCTGACCCGGCCAGAGTGAGTGTATTCGAGGCTTTGTTAACAGTAAGGTTAAATAGTCCTGAACTGCCAATTGTTCCATCAATCGTAAAAGTTTGGGCGGATGTACCTAGAAATTGTGTGGTATTGTTATTAGGAGTTAGAGTTGCTCCTGAACTAACTGTCAAATTACCCCTAATTGTCAATTGACTATCATTGATCGATTGTAGTACTCCACTACTCACAGTCAAACTATTCAACACTTCCATTGCGGTCTCGAAACGCACATCGCCTGCTCCTGTTCCAGCTTTTTGCGTGGTAAGATTAAAAAACGGAGCTGTTGAGGAAATTCTAAAATTAACCGTGCCATCAGGAGCAGTAGCATTCCAGCTACCTCCAGTTACACTTATGTTACCGATATCCATACCAAGATTAATTCCACCTCCCACAATGTCTACTGGAGCAGATACATTTATGGTTCCACCTGACATTGTAAATGTATTATCAGTATATGGTAAACTGAATCGGGCAAAAGTTGCATTTGTAGCACCGGAACCGTCAACTGTAAGTGTTCCACCTGTCATTGTTATGGAAGCCGTATGTAAACCGGGCGATGTAGAAGGTCGCACTTGGGAAGCAGTCGTTGTTCCACCGGAAAATACCAACTCAGCATCATTACGTATGATCAACCCTGCAGACGTAGCCGTGCTCAAGGATCCTGCAGAAACATGAAGTTTACCGATTATCGTTAACGCAGTGTTTCCGGTGTTTAGTAGTGTTGTAGTGGTTACTGAAGCTCCATCAACCCAAAGTGACGCGTTTTTATTTATAAAAAAGTCACTACCGCCTGAAGTCATACTTTCAATTATGATGTTACTTTTCAGTCTCAAAGTACCATTTCTGATAAATAATCCTTTAGTACTTTCGGGATTATCTCCGGTCCCGATAGCCTGATTATTTGTTCCAAGAACCTTGAAATTATCGGTATTACTTGAGTTGACTGTTAGAATATTCGTTTGATCTATACCTTTATCGATAATTAACCTAAAAAAGCGGGTCAGACCAAACGCATCTATCTTGTTATCAACATTCCCTGTGAAGGTAACAACTGATCGTCCGACTGTTGGAGTTGCATTTTCATAATTTGCCACATCATTGAACTGCATAAACACAGAACCGTTATTCACCAGATCTCCACCGATTTCAACTGTATGAAGTGCATCAAAATTACCCACAGTCCACGTAGACCCAGTGCTAACGGTTACATTGCCATCTACTACAATATCCCGAACCGTTGTGTTGTTTCCCAGTTGTAGTGTCAGTAAACCAGTAGACTGTTTATCAAGCACTAAATTACCGGAAACAGTAATATTTGAGGCTTGTGTAAAGGTATAATTGTTACCAGATGTATTTCTGATTGTAAGGTTTCGGTACGTAGGAATTGTAGTTGGAAGTGTTACATCAGCTTGTTGGTAATAAACTACCGTACCACCACTTGCCGATATGAAATCATTAGTCGTTACGGTCGGGAAATAAGCGACATTTGGCGAACCGGACACCACATTTCTTGTTCTCAAGACTCCAGCACCGGACAGAGAGACAAGATCCTGAACCACGAAATTATCAAGGTCTAATGTTCCACCACTATTGATCGTGATAGATTGATCAGTTTGAGTTACATTTTGCGTTAACGTAACTGTTCTTCCATTCAAAATAACGACGTTATCTTCAGTCCCAGGAATGACCGGATTAACTAACGTGGTCCCCGATGGATCTTCAGTCCACGTATTCGCAGAATGCCAACTTCCGGATTGATAGGAGTACAACGTTTTTGCCGCAAAGAATTCAATCGGATCTGTCGTCCCCAGAAACACAGTTCTAATAGTTAAACCAATTTCAACAACTTCAGAGGTATTGTTTCGAACGTTAAATGTGTAAACACCACTCCCAACAGCAACGTAGTCTTCAATTATTGCATCGCCTTCATCTGAGAAAATGAAATCACCTACTAATAAATCCGTTATTGGGTTCCCTGAAGCATCTTCAACCGTAACTGTTAACACAGCCTCACTTACTCCATCGGCAGGTAGTACTGTAAGACTCGAAACAAAGCTAGAATTTGAAGCACTAGGAAATCCAAGGAAAGTGATATTGCCACTACTACCAATGGATATACTAGTAACGGTAACGGATATATCAACTACTTGAGCAAGTGTGGCAGAAACATTGAATGTATAGACTCCATTTCCAACTGTCTGAAATCCATTAATAGTTGTTGTTCCTTGGTTGCTAAACTGAAAATTACCTGAAGTTAAACCAGTAATACCCTGATTTGCATTATTTCTCACATCAATAGTTAACAGCGAAGTTGCGGAACCATTTGCAAATACACTGAGTGGATTCGCGGACACAGTACTATTTCCGGGATCTGGTAGATTCAAAAACGATATTGTTCCAGTGCTTCCAACGTTAACTGTATTGGCAGTTACAGTAATATTGATATTCTCAATTGTTGAATTGGAAACATCAAAGGTATATACACCGGCACCTGAATCCTGGAAATTGTTTATTACTGCACTGCCTTGACCACTGAATCCAAAATCAGTACTTAATAGGTTTAGAACTGGGTTCTGTGATGCATCTTCTAAAGTGATGGTTAACAAAGAAGTTGCAACTCCATCTGCTTGAACAAATAATGGATTTGCTGAGACTGTACTGAATGTTGCACTTGGTAGTGCTGAAGTAAATTCAATATTCCCCGAATTACCTATACTTATACCGAGTACGGTTACAGCAATGTTTACAGTTTCGATTGTGGAGTTTGAAACATCAAAGGTATAAATCCCAGTTGCGGCATTGGTATTGTCAAACCCATTTATTGTAGCACCTCCTTCTCCTGTAAACGAGAAATTCCCGCTTGCAAGATTAGTAACTGGGTCATTATCGAGGTCTCGAACCGTTATCGTCAGTAGCGATGATGCTGTTCCATTGGCAACCACAGTAGCTGGTGACCTTGAGACCGATGAGTTAGATGCAGATACGATATCATATTCAATGCGAACTCTACCGGCTGCTCCTATTCCAGCAGTGCCTCCTTGTCCAACTCCTCCACCTCCTCCACCCGGAGCAAATCCAGGTTGCGCAACACCACCACCATCAATACTATTACCGGCTCCACCATCTCCAGTCCCGATTCCACCAGAACCTCCTGAAGCGTTTCCGCCAGTAGCATTAAAAAGACCCGAACCACCACCACCACCACCGAGTCTACCATTACCACTTCCATTAGTAACACCAACAGCACCAGAACCACCACCAAATGAAACCGGTGTTCCTACGTATGTTCCTGTGAAAGAACTTGTCAAAGCTCCTCCGGCTCCACCGTTTGTCGTATTAGCCCCTGCCCCTCCGGCTACCGTAAAGCTAAAACTATTACCACTAAATGTTGTAGAGCCCCCTGCGGTACTGGCAGCTCCACCAGTTCCGACAGTGAGCGTAAACTGCTGAGCGGGTGTAGCATTTAAGACCCCACGAGCATAAGCACCGCCTCCACCGCCACCTCCAGCACTGTTAACCGCTCCACCTCCTCCTGCTCCCCAGGCCTCTACGGTAATTCTGGATACACCATCTGGAACAGTAAAGGTATTACTTGCATTAAATATTTGTATCGTTTGAGGTGTTGTAAATACGATGTTGTTACTTGTTCCAATCTCAACTCCATTAACCTCTACAGTGATTGATATTGTTTCAGCAGTTCCATTTGTTACATTAAAGGTATAGTTTCCAGACCCGTTATCAGAAAATCCGCCGACCGAGGCAGCTGATAATCCTGTAAAAGAAAATTTCTGACTAGTCAATCCAGTAATAGGATTGTTACCGGCATCTCGAACAATCGTAGTCAACACCGATGCTGTTGTTCCGTCGGCCAGTACCGATGAAGGTGAGGCAGAGACAGAAGAATTTGCCAAACTTGGAACTGCAATAAACTCGATGTTACCTGTACTCCCAATGCTGATTGTCCTGGCGGTAAGTGAAATATTTATAGTTTGTACTGTATTATTCGTTACCGTGAAAGTATACTGTCCGCTTCCAACATTAGTGAATCCTGCAATGGTAGCGTTACCTTCCCCACTAAATACAAACTCACTTACCTGCAAGTTAGAAACAGGTGAATTGGAAACATCATTCAATTGTATGGTTAACGTAATGTCATCAGTTCCATTAGCAAAGGCAAAAGATGGATCTGCAGTAAATGTAGAATTACCTGCGTTTGGATCCGTTAGTGCAAATACGATGTTACCTGTAGAACCAAGAGAGATACTACGAACGGTCACTCCAATATCAACAGTTTCTTCAACTACATTTGTTGCACTAAAGGTATAGATACCATTTCCGGTATTCGTAAAACCAGTGATATCAGCGTTGCCTTCATTACTGAATACAAAATCACCGACCAGCAGATCTTGAATTGCAAGATTGTTGGCGTCTCTGACGGTAATGGTTAAAGTAGTAGTACCTATACCATCGGCTTCAACTGAAGTTGGTGAAGCTTGAATGGTTGAGTTTCCCGCATTTGGAGTCTGTTGTGTAAATGTCAGATTTCCTGTGCTACCAAGGTTAACTGTACGAACTGTTATTGTGACATTGATGGTTTCTGCGACCGAGTTTGTGATATCAAACGTATAAATTCCAAGACCTTGATTAACAAAATTTGAAATACTTGCACCACCCTGACCTGTAAATCCGAACTCCGATACAAGTGCGTTTGTTATCGGATTATTTGAATTATCTCTGAGTTCAACTGTTAAGGCTATAGCATCAGTACCATCTGCAACAGCTGATGTGACATCTGTAGTTATATCAGAATTTGTGGCGTTAGGAAGAACGTCAATAAATGATATGTTTCCGGTATTTGCTATAAATACGGTACTGACGGTCACTGAAATATTTACTGTTTGAACTGTAGTATTGGTTACCGTAAACGTGTAGATACCGCTACCAGTATGTGTAAAATTGCTAAATACTGCGTCCCCTTTATTGGTAAAATCAAAACTACCTACGCTTCTGTCAGTAAGTGGTACTCCGTCTGCATCTTTTACAGTAATCGTTGCCGTTGCGCTACTAAATCCGTTTGCCAGTACTGATGTTGGTGAAACTTGTACCGAGGACTGTCCTGCATTAGGTGTCGGGGTATTGAAAACAATATTACCGGTCGATCCTATGGTGGTACTTTTAACTGTAAAAGTAATGTTAACAGTTTGTGCAGAAGCATTTCTTACCCTAAACGAATAATTACCACCACCTGCATTTACAAAGTTGTATACCGTTGCAGCACTTTGTCCAGTAAAACCAAAATCACCCTCTATAAGATCTGAAATCACAACATTATTATTATCTCGAACTGTAATAGAGATGGTTGAAAAACTGGTATTATTAGCCAATACCGTCGTTGGAGACGGACTAATAGTTGAGTTGGCCTGACTTGGTAGGATAAATTGAATATTCCCGGTTGTACCAATTGATATTCCTAAAACAGAAACATTGATATTAACGGTCTGAGCCGTGGCATTTTTAAAATCAAAAGAGTAGGATCCACTCCCAAGGTCCTGAAAGTTTTGTACAGTTGCAGCTCCTGCACCAGCAAAAGAGAAATCTGCCAAAACCAAACCTAATGTAGCAGCATTTGCAGGATTACGAACTTGAACCGTTACGGTAGTAACAGAAGTGTTATCTGCATAGAGTTTAGTCGATGAAACATTCGTTAACGATGAATTAGATCCGCTTACAATAACCTGCCAAGTGATCCTTGCCTGACCAATTCCACCTGTTCCCCCACTGTATTGTGTAGACCCACCACCTTGTTTTGCAGCACCACCCCCAGCTCCCCCAGGATTAGTTCCATTCACACCGTTTGTGTTATTACTTCCAGCTCCATCACCACCGTTTCCTCCTCCAGATGGCGCAGTTCCTCCCGTTACACCAGAGGCTGCACCTCCAACTGCATCAGTCCCAGCTGAAGACCCGCCACCGCCTCCTGTTGAACCAGTTCCATTTGCACCATTTCCTCCAACATATGTTACATCACCCAAGTTCGTACCATTAAGCCCGGTAGCACCAGTTGTTACTCCAACTCCTACTCCTAATCCGCCCGCAGCCCGCACAATATCAGTAGCAGGATTAGATGCTAAATAAAATCTGGTAGTCGCACCGTTTACAACAGATGAACTCCCACCTGTCCCGACATTCATTGTATAGACTTGAGTTGGGGTAACGTTTAATACACTACGCACAAACGACCCACCCTTTCCACCCCCTAATCTACCGTTACCATTAGTGCTACCTCCGGCACCACCACCACCCCAAAGTTCAACAGTTATATTTTTGACTCCAGCAGGAACAGTAAAATCCTCTGTCCCAGACGCAGTTCTGAGAACTGGACTAGTCTGACCAAAAACAACCGTATTGCCCATTGAAAATAACAGTATGATTATTGCTGGCAAAACCCTTCCAATTGAACAATATGCCAGTTTAAGCACCAGAGTTTGGAGGTTACTTGAAACAACTTTAATATTTTCGGGAATCAGTAACAGGACAATCTCCTTTATACAATCGATTAGACAGAATTACAAACTTAATTTACTCTATTTTACCGTCTAATACCCGTCTATAAGTGATTTCTAATTCATATAGGGTACAAACCATCCAGTTAATTAGAAAGACTTAATAATGCATTCCAAAATCATTCAATGATCATTTTTTACATATTAAATGTAACCATTTTTCAACACAAGGCGTATAACAATTACTATAAGCAACATTGACAAGGTGCTTATCTTTTCGACACAAATAAGCTAGAATGACCTTTGGTTTATCAAGCCTTTTGCACTGATCCTGCAAAAGGCTTTTTTTATTGCATAAGATTCAAATAAAAAAGGCCGAAGCTTATCAGCCTCGGCCTCAAATAAACATATGTTCGTTTATTCACCTTTTCGTGGAAGTCTTTCGTCGAGCATTGCAGTGTGATACACAAATGTGGCTACAATTATAGCCGTTCTCTGTAGATCCTGTTCAACCAATCGCTCATAGGTGTCCATGTTAGAATGATGAGTAAATGTTGAATACTCAAGAGCATCCTGAATGAACTGGAATCCCGGTAATCCTACTCGATCAAAGGACAAGTGGTCTGTCCCACCTGTATTTGCAAATGACACCGTAGTTGCACTCCAATCACCAAAGGGAGTTAACCAGGTTCGGAACAACTCACGAAGCTGCTCGTTCTCTTGCAAATGAATACCTCGTACCTGTCCACCACCGTTGTCAATATTATAGTACGCAGAGAACTTCTCATGACCTGGTTTCAAATCAACATCACCAGTTGAAGTCCAGTCGGCACCTCGGCTACCAAAATATTCTCGAACATACTCTAGTGAACCGTGTAATCCCTGCTCTTCACCACTCCAAAGTGCTATACGTATGGTTCGTTTTGGCTGTACATTCAACGCTTTCAGAATGCGCATTACTTCCATCATGACCACACTACCTGCCGCATTATCAGTTGCGCCGGTCCCAGTGTGCCATGAGTCAATGTGGGCTCCAAGAATCACAAGTTCATCACCAACAACAGAGTCAGTGCCTTTGATATCACCAATGACGTTGTATCCGTAAAGATCATCTTTTTGAAATTCAACTTCGAGTTCCATGTCGATGTTTACCGGTATGTTTTTCTCAAGTAAACGGTAGATACGACCGTAATGCTCCCGGGCTAATGATATCTGTGGGATAGGTGTAGGTGCATCAACTTGATGTGGACGTGGACGCTCTCCCCATCCTAATGAGGGATCTGCTGGAAGAGTTGCACCACTTACAGCAACCTGACCACCCCATCCACGATAACTTTGATCCACTATAGCGATAGGTTTTTCGTTCATAAGAAACTGTGCTTTCTCGTAAGCAGCTTGCGCACGTGCCAGTGCACCGGCGTTTGGCCCACCAGCCATGCTCGGACGAGTTGGCATCCTGGTAGCATTTGCCAGTTGAAGTAAATTCTCAACACTTCTACGTGAAGCAATCGGATTGAACGAAGGTTCTGCTGGGACAGGTTCTTCGATAAGAACAAATTTTCCTGCAAGCTGACCTCGATACTTTGCATAGTCTTCCGGGGAATCAATTTTCAGATATACCGCTTCGCCACTTTGAAGGGACTCATATCCTGGTGACCAGGCTTTAGGCTGAGCGATTACCGGGAAATATGCATAGGGAGATGTTGCATGAAATGAAAATCGTTTTAGTGTCCAACCGGTTCCAAATGGTCCCCATTTGTGCAGATGAACATTTTCAACACCGTTCGATTTCAGAGTTTCCATAACGTACTCAGAAGCTCTGACTAGCTGTGGAGTGTTGGTTAGACGAGGACCATAAACGTCTGTTAACCAACCCGCATATTCCATCACATGCGAATTTTCGGTTCCTTCCTTAATAATTTTCTCAACAAATTCTTGATCTACTGTAGGATTACTAATTGATTGGGCCTGCGTTAAAGAAACAGACACAAACAACATCACCATCACGACTGATATTTTTTTTATATACATAGCATTACCTATTGTTTGGGTTAGAAGTCCCAAAATAATCAGGTTGCATCCCCTAAATTGTAAAATAATGCTATGTGTACGAAGTAATTAGACTAGAATGTCGGGTTTAAACGAATCCAGATTACTGGCGTTTGGGTCAAATCATTTGCTTTCCAGGCTGCTTCAACCCTAAACGATGAAAAATTAACCCCAACTCCTACGTCAGCGGTCATGTCTCCGATTTTAAAATCGCTAAAACCATCAAGCAATGAATCCTCAGTTTCAAATGAACCGTTTGTCCAACCCAAATCTGCAAAGACACTGAAACTAGTGGTTGTCAAATCGATATCCAGTATGTCATCATATTCATAACCAGTACTTCTGAAAAACCCAAAATTTAGCTCGGTATTAATCAAAACTACGCTTGAACCCAACATGCTCTTGAATGGTGTTGCACGCATGGTACTGATCCCACCCAAAGGTACATACTTGAAATTGGGTGCTGTCCCTGTCACTGATATTAATTTTATTCGATTTTGAAGCGCTGCACCCGGATCAAGCAAAACTACATTCCGTGTCTCGAGTTGATATCGCTGATAGTCATAATCACTGTTTCCAGTTAAATCAGAAAACTCAGCATCGACATCAAGTGATCCACCCCAAAAGTTATTCTGAAGCCTATCCAGTGGATTCAACTGTAAACCCAGTCTGATAATTTGTAACTGTCCGGCATCAATCAGAGGATTATTCCTCACATTAGATCCTTTACCAAATAAAGAAAATCCGGTTTCTTTAGGTAAAGATTTGTATATCTCATCACTGTACGAAATTGATAATTCGACATTATCTAATGGCCGAATAACTCCGTATATCTGCGCACCCTGGCGATCAAAATAATCTTTGTAATCAAATACAGAGAAAAAGGAGTAAAAGCTATTTTCCATACTGCCTACTCTCCAATTATCTTCAGAATCAGTTACACGTGAGTAGTTTACACCAAATAATACATTTTGACTTGGTCCAAAACCTCTTTCCACTCCAAGTGTATACAACCAATCTTTTCGGCCAAATGAATAACCTACTGAACCATATGGCTCGAATCCACGATAGTGCGATCCCCCCAATCCAAGTGACCGATCAGAGTGAAATCCAATATAAAGTGCTTCTACCCTGTTAAATCGTATGGGTGAACCCATTCTATCCAGGTATGAAAATCCCGGATTCCAACTGAAACCACCCAAATCTCGGAAACCATCGTCAATTCCTCCACCGCGTTTCATTCTCTCTGCGCGTTTCGCGACACTATTTACTACGTTATCTACACTAAACCATTGATCTATTGGTTTTGTGAAGAAAGGATCATTCTCGAACGGATCTGATTGCGATCCATCTGTTTGGGCCAACAGTGAAATAGGTGCAACAAATAATGCGAGTACAAATAAAATGACGTATCGTTTCATGGCAGTATATTTTATTGATGAAATTTCATTGCAATGATTGTGTAATCATCTTCAAGTTCGACTCCTTGAGTCCATTTGGCTGTTAAATCCTCGATTGAGTCCAGAATTTGGTCAGGTGATTGATCACCTACACCTTGGAAGGTTGATATAATACGATCCAGACCTAATTGATGTCGATTACGATCAAAGGCTTCCATTATGCCGTCGCTCATCAAGAGTAAAACATCGCCGGCTTGTGCTGATCTGTTTAAAACTTCATAGGGATAATCCGGTTTACTGCCCAATGGCATCCCTTTTGTTACAATTGGAATTACTCGTTTCTTGGAAGCATCGTAAAATAGTGCTGGAGGCATTCCTGCACCAACAATTTGGATTGATTGCCCATCATACCGTACAAGCGTCAACGTCATGTACATCATACGTAAACGCATGTTTTTAAGACCTTTTGACATTAGTCTTAGCAAATCCAGTAATCCAGTTCCTGAAGCAAATGTTTTGAAATAACTTTTGACAGATGCAACAATTATTCCGGCTTTTACTCCATGACCGGTTGCGTCACCAATTACGACAGTCAGTTCAGTATTTTGCTCATCACCCACGGTAAAATCATAGTAATCGCCACCAACTTCTGTAGCAGTTTTTATTCTAGCTGAGAAATCAACATTCAGGATTCCGGGAACACCATCAGGCAGCATTGAAAGTTGTAATTTTCGAGCTTCTTCCAATTCATGAGTCTTACGCTTATTGTCCGCTTCAAGCAATAACCTGTCGATTTCTTTTTGTTTAGCCAGTCTCTCCTGTTCTATAGCTTTATCCGAGAGTTCTTTGACTTCTAGCAATTTATGCTCCAGATGCAAATTAGTTTCGGCAAAACCCCGGGAAAGCGAAACTGACATGGTTATCAACAAAACAATTATCCCTGCTATTCCAGCAAGTTCTCCACTACGGGTGAATGCAGCCTGGAAATAATCCAAATTAACACCTGCAGCATAGATTTCAGCAGTCATGAACAATATTAGCCCAATAGAGAAAACCAACGCTCCTTTTCTTTTTCTAAAGGCTGCAACTATAAGTATTCTAAGGACCTCTATCACAAAGACCGCAACTACACCCAGAATTACCATTTCAAGAACCTCCCCTTGCGAGGCACTAAATGAAAAGCCAAGGGTCAAAAACGAAACAGTAAACAACCAGAATTGTCGCGGTATATGATTGTAATACAATGAATAGCTGAACAATAAAAAGAATAACATGGTAAATAGAACCAAAACAAACTGGACTTGAGCCAGATTGATCACATCCATTCCCATATTCGAATAATAGGCCTCATAGCTAAGAAAGTTCATTACACCAAAAGCACTCGTAAAAAGGGCGAAGTAGAGATTCTGTTTCTGTTTAGGATAAAACAAAAACAATAAGAAATGGATGATTGTGAAAACCAACAAGATTCCAGTAAATAAAAATTGATGTACCGAGGTCCATCGGGTGGTTCTTAGTGCCCCTGAAATCTGATGGTTCAAATCTACTAGTAAGTATCGAAATCCGGCGTTATAGCCTGATTCCACAAAGTGATCCGCTTTATGATTTGAGTATCTAACTGCAATAACATTCAATCCTGGCTCAGTAAACACAATGGATTTTGGAGTTCTTTCTGTAGCAAATATTTCCTTTGTAGAATCGGCCGAAACTACACCAAATGAATAAAGGAGTTTTCCATTTAAATAAAATTCAGATGCTCCGTTTTGAACTGGTATATCAATTCCTAAAGATTTACCAACGATTGATGAGTCTACATCCAGTACCAGTCTAAACCAACCAATTCCTTCCCAGGTCATAAGTGGAAGTTGATTAGGACCCAAAAGTGTACTTATTGATTCCCAGTTTGTGTCATCGTAGTCCAAGGTTGACCATTGCAGACTATCCCCAGCTTGATACCACCACTGATCAGGTAAATATATGGTTCTGAATTCGTTTTCGAGGTCATCTGCACTAATGAAATACATCGAACGATCAAACTGAATCGACGAAGCGGCCATCACCGGAATGCAGATCCAGAGCCATAATAGAAGACTATATGTTGTTCGGGCTAACAAAGTTCTACAATCAGTTACTCTAATTTTATATCTACTTGACCGACTCTGGTTCTCAAATGGATAGGGACTCCACCATGATTGATTCTCGTATTGAGCATTTCTTTTCCTGGTGCAGAAACAACTTTTGAATCATTGTTTATCTGAACCGCTTGTCCTTCTGAAATCAGATCAAAAGCTCCTTTAGAAGGCAATTTCACTCGAATGTCACCCACCATCGTTTGAATATCAATAAGTTGATTTACCATCAAAGTATGTACTTCAACTGACCCGTTTGTGTTACTGACCAGTATACTTCCACGCATATCGTTCATAACAATATTTCCGGAGACGACTTTAATACGGGATTCTCCATGAACATTATCATAAGTCACATCCCCATTAAGTAAATTTGTAAAGACTTCTCCTTTGTGGGAATCAACTATCACTTCCCCTGACGTAGTAGACAGTTTAAACATTCCCTGGGTGTCGGATGTTTGGATTAACCCCTTGCTGGTCATGGCATCAACCATCCCGGAGATTCCATTAACACTGATGTCCCCCATGTTAGTATGCAGTGAGGCGCTTGATTTTTCAGGGACTTCAACAATGAAATCAAATACTGGCATATTCGAAGTCCAGGCTGCACCTTTTAGATTGATTACTTCAGCAAATATCCGATTGTTTCTCTGGCGTACAACAAGTCTAAAATCATCTCCAATACGATCTGATGCGAGTATAGCTAAACCTCTTCTTTTGATGTGAACCTCAACCCTCACTTTGTTCGAAGATCCTTTTACAACGGTTATCGATCCATTTGTGGAACGAACAGTAACTTCCGGATTGCTTAAAACCTTGAACTCATGAACTGCATAAGGCTCAATGACCGTTGAGCTAGAACCGCGTATATCAAGTGTTGAAAAGTTGATTTTTCCATTTACCTGAAACTGATGATTATCAGTTAGTCGGTACATGTGATGGTCTGAAGAAACTGAGGCCGCTTGAAGAGAGCCTGCAAATACAAAAAGTATTGCAACTCCCATAGTGGCAACGAGTTGAGTCATTTTATTTTTCATAGTCAGCCTGTTTATGTATTAAACATAGGCAATTGCTACGAAAAAGCCATTTCCAGTGTTACACTATTTTCTCACTTACTATCACAATTATCCAGTACTCTGCATTGCTGCCGCTATACCGTTAACACTTATGAATAATAGACTTCTTAGCTGTTCAGCCTCTTCAGAATTCTTATCAATCGACTTCCATCGTGACATCATTTCATGTTGAATCAAATTCAGAACATCGGTATACGGATTTCTAAGTTTTATCGATTTTTTAATAACTGGATTTATATCCATGAGTTCTTCTTGTTCGCAAATCGAATTTATTATCCCAGATGATTTATCGAATTCGAGTGAGACAATTTCATGCATGCTTTTTCCTTTCGTACCAGAATAGATTCTGGCAGTAGTAAAACTTGCACGACCCATTTCTCTTTGAGAATTGTTAACGATTGCCTTGAAAAAATCCCATGTTTTGTAAAGGTCTCTGAGTTCATTAATGTTTACAGATCCTTCCTTTAACTCTGAGTCAAACGCAGAACCTATACCGAACCAACCTGGTACATTATATCGTGTCTGAGTCCATGCGAATACCCACGGAATTGCTCTTAACCC
>CAZJZI010000007.1:0-1128 GCA_964550435.1 uncultured Chitinophagales bacterium
CAACCGCTCAACCGCTCAACCGCTCAACCGCTCAACCGCTCAACCGCTCAACCGTTATGCAGCGATAAATCGAATTTCGAAACGGGTATCGCCTGGATTTGAAAAGATTTCAACTGTTGACTTGAGCTGACGGGTTAGGGCTTCGATCAGTACATGACCAAGAGATTCTGTTGTTCCGATTTTGTAATCTTCTGGCAGACCTTTCCCGTTATCACTTACGGTAAGAATAGTTTTATCCCCTTCTGTTTTCAATGAGATATTCACCATTCCAGAGGCTGCTTCAGTAAATGCATGCTTGATTGCGTTGCTGATTAGTTCGTTAAGAATCAATCCACATGGAATCCCCTGGTCGATTGTCAAGTGGATGTCGTCAACATCAATGTTCATGTTGATCATCTTGTCGCCTTCGAGCATGGATTCTGAAATTACATTCACCAGATCCTGAATGTATTTCTTAGCATCAATTCTGGACAAATTGTCACTCTGATACAGTTTCTCATGGACCATAGCTATCGAATGAACACGTAACTGACTGTCCCGGAATACATCTTTCATGCGCTCATCGGTCAGATATTCCATTTGTAACTCTAATAACCCATAAATGATGGAAAGGTTGTTTTTAACCCTATGATGGACTTCCTTTATAAGAACATCTTTTTCTTCAAGTGCTTTCGTCAAAGTCGCGGTTTTTTCCTCGACCAACTGCCCTAATTTTCTTTTCTCCAGGAAGTGTAATCTTAAACGAATAAATAGTGTCACTGCAACAAACAAACCAGCAGTAAGAAGTATCCAGAACCATGCCGTTTGCCAGTATGGCGAGCGTATGAGTATGGGTACTGTTGCTGTGTTTGAACTCCAGGGATCTGTACCCACTTTGGTCTGTACAATGAACTCGTATTTTCCTGCGGGTAGATTTGTATATGTTACCGGACTATTTGAGTTAGTAATGGTCCAATTTGGATCGAAACCTTTGAGTTGATATCTGTAGGTCAGATTCTCCGGATTCACATACTCTATACCCGAAAAACTAAAGCTTATTGAATTATTCCCGAAGGCAAACTCTTTTCTCGGTCCGTCGTATTCCTCTTCTTCCGGATTTTCATAGTCGGTAAGCAGAAAATCTGTACT
>CAZJZI010000007.1:1228-23881 GCA_964550435.1 uncultured Chitinophagales bacterium
ACATTTAAACGATGGAGGCCTCCATTCGTACCTTGCCACAATTGGTCAGAATCATCAAAAACCAAAAACAGAGTATCGACTAACTTCATACCTTCGTTCTTACCGAAGTTAGATATTCTTGCTTCTCCAGTCGCAGGATCTACGCGGTAGTAACTTACCCCAGCACTCGTCCCAAACCAGAAATCGCCACGCTTGTCTTGGGTAATGTTATTAACATTATAGTGTCCAAGACCATCACTCAGACGGATATTAGTGAATGTACCATTTTTATATTTCGAAACTCCCAACTGGGTAGCAAACCACATGTTACCATCAAAGTCCTCATATATGTTATTAACTACGCTGCCTGCCAA
The DNA here is from genome assembly GCA_964550435.1 of uncultured Chitinophagales bacterium. Lineage (GTDB taxonomy): Bacteria > Bacteroidota > Rhodothermia > Balneolales > HLUCCA01 > UBA11400. Next base: position 1,582 of record CAZJZI010000007.1, read on the forward strand.
TCCATCAGCAGGCATATAACGACGAATTGTAGAACCATCATAATGAACTAAACCATCGTCAGTTGCTATCCAGAGATCACCCTTAGAGTCGAAATGAACATCCACTATGAAATGATCGCCTAATCCAATTTTCTGATTGTAGTTAACAAACTTGGTTCCGTCATATTCGACCAATATGTCATTGTCTAAAAGGAATAACATATTCCCATTCGGGAGTTCAGAAATAACCCAAACTTCATGGGTTGTAGCATCATAAAACGGAATGCTGACGTCTTCGAATCGACCATTAACCGATCTTGAAACACCAAGATTAGTCCCGATCCAAATAGTTCCTCGTGCGTCTTTCTGAAATCCAAGAATTTCACTGGTATTGAGCCCAGGAATATTTCTGTAAAACTTAAATCCTTCTCCACGATAAATACTGATACCATTCTCGTCACTTCCGACCCAAACATTTCCGTCGTTATCCAAGAAAAATCTGTGTATATAGTTACTTACGAGTCCTTGTGCACGAGTAACGTGGGTTACTTCATCGCCATCAAACCAATATATACCTGTATTCTCCATTCCTGCCCAAATACGCCCTGAATGATCTTTGGTCATATCAAACACATAGTACAGTTGGTTTCCACTAATTTCTGTTATGGTAGTGAATGTGGATCCGTCAAATTTTGTAATTCCTCGATCAGTAGCCATCCATTTGAGACCCTTGTCATCCTCAACAATCCGGAACACCTTGTTCCCACTCATTCCATTTTTGGTAGAATAATTTCTGACAGAATCTGCTTCAACGATCGATAATCCTAAGTGTGTTCCAATCCAAATGGATCCATCATCATCCCACAAAACATCCCATACTGTGGTGTCGATTAGCTTGTCAGCATGTTCAAATCGCGTTAACTCATTGCCATCATAGATAAAAGCAGAATCATCAAAAGTTCCGATCCAGATGTCTCCATTCGGTGCTTCAAGTATGGTGGTTACATACAATGAATCGAGTTTTTTATCCTTAAACGGATAAATCAACGAGTCGTTTTCCATTACTGCGACACCACCCGCATACGTTGCAACCCAAAGTCGGTCTTTTGAATCTACCAGTGTCTTAAGGATGAAATCGTCTTTTAGACCTTCTGTGATACCATAGACCTGATAGGTATGACCATCGAAACGAACCAATCCTGAAGCAGCAGTCCCAATCCACATGATGCCATCTTTGGTCTGGGACATATCTGATATCTGTCCATGTGGTAATCCATCACTGACGGTGTATGACTTAAAATCCAGCGACTGGGCATGGACATATAGAGGCGATAATCCTAACAGGACAACCAGTGCTGTGGTCACCATAATCGTTAACGCTCTAGCCATGAAAACTAGGACTCAAAATGGGGTTATTCGTTTCATCCACCTTTTTTAGGTCTCCAATAATACAGGTTGCTGTACCAAGTTGTCATTAAATATCTATTACATTTCGGCACAAATCCTTAAAAATGCCCCCTGATTATTAGAATTCAGTAAGAATATCGCCTGGTTGTATAATCCTGACACGCAATATGATCTCCGAAATTGACTTCGGATGATTTCATTCATTGCAATTACGGGGTAATAGCGATAATATTCGGGGCATTTTAATCAGATGAGATAAGTTTTAATCCTATGGGTGTCGAAAAGCAGATAAAAATTGTACTAATCGGAGTTGGAAATTGTGCTTCGTCTTTTGCACAAGGTATTGAATACTATAAAGATAATTCGACACCATTCGGACTGATGCATGCCCAAATTGGTGGCTATAAACCATCTGATATTTCTATTGTTGGAGCTATTGATGTTGACAAAAGAAAGGTGGGAAAAGATCTTTCTGAAGCCCTATTAAGTGAACCCAACTGCACCGAAATCTTTGCGCAAATTCCAGAATCAGGTGTTACTGTTGTAAAAGGACCCGTATTGGATGGAGTTGCGACTCACATGAGCAACCGATTTGCTGTAGATGTGAATCAGACCGAAGTTGATGTTGTGAGTTATTTAAAGTCTACCAACGCTGATTTCGCCATTTGCTATCTCCCTGTTGGAAGTGAAAATGCCGCCAAATTTTACGCAGACGCTTGTATCAAAGCTGGTATAGGTTTTGTAAATGCGATTCCTGTTTTTATATGTTCAACTCCTGAATGGGACGATCGGTTTGCTGATGCAGGACTTGTCTGTGCCGGAGATGATATCAAGTCACAATTTGGAGCAACCTATTTAAATAGACTCCTTGTGGAACACATGATTGAACGGGGATTCTCAATTGACAATCTTTATCAATTGAATGTGGGTGGCAATACAGATTTTGAGAACATGATTGATGAATCAAGGTTATCATCAAAAAGAGTATCCAAAACCAGTGCCGTTAAAACCTTGTTTAATGACAAAAATTCATCTAAAGAGCCCGCACTTAGAATCGGACCCAGTGATTTTGTCCCGCATTTGAAAGACACTAAGATTTGCTACATCAATGTTCACGGAAAACAATTTGGCAATGTCCCTTTTGAGCTTGAATTGAAATTGACGGTTCAGGACTCTCCAAATAGCGCTGGAGTGATGATAGATGTTGTGAGAATGTTGAAAGTTGCCAAAGATAGAGGCCTAAAAGGGACCATTCAGCCTATTTCAAGCTTTGGCTTTAAACATCCAGCAATCAACATAACCGAAACTCAGGTTACACAAGGTCTGAATGAGTTTCTGAGTTGATCCTTGGTGATTTACTACTCAGAGTAACGTTAACTGTTGTTGAACCACCTTGAAATCATCGGGAGTATCAACATCATTCCAGTACTCTCCTGTTAAATCCAAAGCATAAGACTTGTTTTGGATTGCTAAATGGTTAACCAAGTCAGAAATGCTGTTTTTATCCTCTGCAGCACAATAATCCAGGTGCTCAAAAACCGAATGACTCAAAAAAAAGAATCCCGTGTCAAAGTAATTATATTCACTCATCAACTTTGACACGATCATTATTTTTAAACGCCGAGGCTCATTAATGTTAACTGCAACTCGGGTAACATCTTCAAGATCAATATAGGAATTATGCTCGCCTGGCTTGTCCACAACCAAGTGTAACACGGCATCCGTGACCTGTTCAGACTCGAATTTGTTTATCGCTTCTGCGTAAAATCTTGAGGAGAACAGGTGGTCTGACATCGTGCAGATGAAATTTTTTGCGGAAATCGAATTCACCCAATCCCGGGCAACACGAATTGAGAGTCCATTTGCTTTTTCATATTCGTAATTGTGTATCAACGAGACCTGATTTTCAAGTGTAGGGCTCAAACGCTGTATGTAATCTGATATCATGGTATCTCTGAACCCGGTAACTATGCCCACGTTTTGAATACCGTTTCTGTGAAATTCACGAATATGTCGTTCAAGTAGAGTAAAGTCACCGATTCTATGCAAACTTTTGGGGATACCAGTATCGAAGCGGGTATTTTTGCCCGCAGCAAGAATCAAGGCAGCCTTTACATCAGACTTTTGCATGAAATGACTTAGTTGGTTGAACGTGTTTGAAATGTCTGGAGTAATTTCATGTCACTTTTTACCTGTAAACTTCCTACTAGAAAGTGTGCAATCAGGCTTAAAACATTCAAAATGAAATAGACTTCGACATATCCTAACAAAATGGCTACTAACATTCCGTTGCGCTGAATATTACTGCCACCTGTCCATGCCCACCAAAACAGCATTTTCTGATTTAATGGTTCATAGAGTGACAAAAACCGATCTCTTGTACTTGAACTGAAGGCAAACTTTTTAAGGTCTTCGCGCACTGTAGGAGGACGAAACGCCTGTTTTTCCTGCTTACGGCAATAATCGAGATAAGAGTAGTAAACAAATTTCTCAAAAAAAGTATCTCTTTTGTATGTGTTGCGAACCTCCTCTGCATAGGGGACCCGATTTGTTTCATAATTACCTACATAGTAAAAGTACTCAGACTTGTGAAACTCGTACACGGCAGATTTCAGACTATGGGCATATCCAGCTGCTGTCGCGATACCATATGAAACAAACCATCCATACGTGTCAACCAGATACAATGCTGAGAAAAAATACATGGATATAAACACAAAGTTGTCGACGATTCCATCAATAATCCTGCCCAATTCAGTACTGCTATTGGTCATTCGTGCAAGCTGGCCATCACTACTATCCAAAATTCCGGCAAATACTACCAAAAAAGCACCTGACCAGGCATACATCGGATCATTTTGCCACGTAAACAGAATGCCCCCAACCACTCCAGTCAGTAAACTGGCAACTGAAACCTGAGTTGGAGTCAGGTTCAATTTGAAAGCAATCTTTGCGAATAATAGTCCAAATGGACGACTAAAAACCAGGTCAAATCGCTCTTCAACTGCAACTATTCTAACACTTGCTCGAACTTCATCACGTAGTTTTCTAAACCATTTCATGGGCGACGATACAACTGATTCGACTTTGGATCTGTAACACGAAGTAACTTCCACAACCAGTGTGGAATATACGATTTGAAGCGATCATAAGAAGGGGATTGATGATGAACAGATCTGTTGAGTATTGGATCATGGACAAACTGGATAAACTCACCCACAATCTGCTCGGATCTGGTCTTGATAACAAGCTCCTCTTCAAACAGGTAACTGATAAAATCGAAATTTGAACTACCGAAAATAAGTTCTTTGTCGTCGATAAGTATAGCCTTGAGATGTGACATCATACCCGGAGTTTCGTAGTATTGAAACCAGTCTGAATGGGACTCTCGCTTCAGATACTCGGTAAATAGACCCTTATTATTTTGTTCAGGAACGATTAACCTTATCTTAATTTTGTCAGAAACGGATTTTAAAACGCTCAAAAATGGGTCTGAGATGTATGGTGAGAAAACTGTGATTGACGATTTGGCATTTTTCATCCATTGAAAAACTTCAGCGTATTCTTTTTCACTGAATCTGTTCAAAAAAACCAGGCTAGTCTCTTCGGATTTAAAAATACCAGTGGTAGATGTTCCCTGGGAGTTTTGATGGATATCATTGGCTACAATGCTAGAAAAGTACGGTGAATCAATGCGAATCATCATATCGAGCCAGGCAAAGTTATGATCACTAAAATTGATTCCACCGACGAATAATGAATTATCAATAACGATAGACTTTTTATGATTTCTAAGTGGATAACGAGTGTAGAATGTCCCAATCGGATTCGTTCGAGCTACTCTGATACCATTGTTCTGAGCGAATTTTAGCAACTCTTGAGTTGCTTTGAACTCTCTTTGAACATTCTTATCAAGCGATCCAGGTGGAAAGTGAACCAGCGTGTCGTTGATCACGGCATCAGAGTAGTAGTCAACGACCAGGAGTTTGGTTCTCGCAGGGGATTTGATCATTAAATCAATCAACATTTTTCCTGCACGATCGCCTTCAAATGTCATAACCTGAACCATAAAACGATCAGCAGCAGACTCGGCGAGTACCTTGAGTTCATCCATAAATAGTTGTGAACCCTGCATGACAATCGGCCGCAGGGTGTTATTTAAGCCACTATTGGATATCTCCTTAAGATTCATTGGGTTCAAAGGTAGTAAATCGTGCTGACTTATATGTATTTTGGTCCATGAGAATTTTGATAGTTTGTCCATACACATGGAATCGGCCTGGCGGTGTAAAAACGCATGTTACAGATGCCGCACTTGCACTGCTCAAATTAGGTCATTCGGTAGTCGTAATAGGTCCAGTTGATGGTGACCCTGAACTACCAGTGGGATGGGGAATTGCTACATCAAAGACATCAATTCCCTTAAATGGTGCTCTTTTTCAAATAAATAGTGGAAAAACCATTCAGTTTGGAGGAACTCAAATTGATGTTACATGGATGAACAACGCTACCAGAGATCAGGTGAAAGGCTTTATTAAGTCATTTTCGCCAGACGTCATTCATTTTCATACACCATGGACCCCGTTTTTTAGTATTCAGCTGTTACAGGTCGCAACTGAACTTCGGAATGATCGGACTATACACTCTCGTTTCATAGCCACATTCCATGATACTCCGTCCGAGTCTGGCCTTGGGAAATTTCTAGGCGACTATGTGATGCCCCTTACAGCACGCTATTTCATGAGAATGTTTGATCAGGTCATTGCCGTTTCTGAGCCACAATCCAGGTATTTGACGCGATTTACGCAGCAGACTGTACATGTGATTCCAAATGGAATTCGAACGCCTGAGTTCATTGAATCAGAGTACCATCATACTAAATGGGAAAAAGTAGGTCCATATATATTGTTTTTGGGACGATTGGAGCTAAGAAAAGGACTTCTCGATGCAATTGAGATGTTTCGACTCATATCCCCCAAGCACAAAGACGTAAAACTGATCGTTGCTGGCGATGGACCACTCAGGAAGCAAGCAGAGAAAATGGTTGCAGAATGTGGTCTAAAACAGATCGTATTTACGGGACAGGTTTCCGATAGTGAAAAATGGGATCTCATGATCCATGCAAAACTTTATCTTGCACCAGCTCTTTATGGTGAAAGTTTCGGAATTGTACTCCTGGAGGCATTGAGCGTTGGAACCCCTGTTGTGGGATATGCTAACAATGGATACAAAAGTGTTATTTCCGGTTACTTTGACGATCTATTCGTTAAACCAGGGAATGTTTCTGAACTCGCCGAAATCGTGTCTAATCTGGTTGAAAATGAGGAGAAACTACATGTACTATCGAAAAAAGGTTTGATTTTATCAGAAAACTACCATTGGGAAACGATCATCAAAAAGATAACACGGTTGTATTGTTTATGAATAATATGGAGTATCGGATTATTAAACTAGGTTTGTGGTCAATGTTATAAAGCAACATACAACAGTTGTAGAACCTTAAAATTTGTGATATCCTTGAAATTAAATGCTTATTCTACTAGTGAGCCGTTTAATATCGAGTATATTGACAAATTTGATGTCTAATTTGAGGATGAATTCGAGCAAGCCCAATATTACCTTTGATCTGCTTCAAAAAGCGATTGAGCAGTCGCCTACATCCATTGTAGTAACTGATAAAGACGGGAAAATTCAATATGTAAATGCACATTTTTCCAAACTTTCAGGATACTCATTCGAGGAGGCCATTGGGCAGAATCCAAGAATTTTAAAGTCCGACTTTCATAACGACGACTATTACAGGGAAATGTGGGAGACTCTGAGTAAAGGAAAATCCTGGTCTGGACTTTTCAAAAATCAGAATAAGGCCGGGGAATTCTATTGGGAACGTGCCCATATCAATCCGGTGAAGAATGATAGTGGCGAAATCACTCACTACATTGCTGTAAAAAGAGATGTATCCTCTGAGATAGAAAACAAAATCAAGTTCGATCGGCGTGAACGGTTGCTGAACGACATTCAGGTTTTGAGCAAGACTGGTGGTTGGGAATTTGATGTTCCTAGTGGTCAAATGTACTGGACCGACGAGCTTTTTGAACTTCACGGAGTACCAATTGATTACAAAGGCGATTTACTTGAGTTGGTTAAATCGTGTATTCACCCGGATGACAAAGGCCTAATCATTGAATCATTTAGAAAATGTGTATCTGATGGGGTTGATTACGACCATACTGTCAGATTTATCGATCAACAAGGCACTCAAAAGTGGGTTAGGGCAAAGAGTCGGGCTCTTATCGATTCAAATAGCAAAGTTTATAAAGTTATCGGTTCGGTTCGTGACGTTACGGATGAAGTTGAGGCATTTAAAGCCGTTCAGAATTCTGAAGCCCGATTTAAGGCCGTAGTTGGAGCATTTGATGATATTGTATTTACACTAGATCGAAAAGGTAGGCACACTGAATTATTCGGGCACTGGGCTGAAAATGTTGCTTATCGAGACTTGCTTATCGGGAAAACGTCCGAGGAAGTCATGGGGAGGGAGGCTGGTAAAGTCCACATGGATGCATTTAAAAATGCACTCCAGGGTCTTACTGTTACCTATGAGTGGTCAACAAGATCAGAGAGCGGAGGAACGGAGTATTTTCAAACCAAACTAACCCCACTGATAATCGATGACCACATCACTGGAATTTTAGGTGTAGGGCGAAATATCTCCAATGAGGTCAGGAACCAACAAAAACTTAAGGAAATATCTGACAGGCTGAGTTATGCTCTACAGGGAACTCAAGCCGGATCCTGGGATTGGTTCGTTCAAACGGGTAAAACTGTTTTTAATGATCGTTGGGCGGAGATGCTGGGATACACGTTGGCAGAATTGGAGCCGACGACTATTGAACTATGGCAAAAATTGACCCATCCACAAGACATCATTCGTGCTGAAGAACAACTAAATCGTCATTTCGAAGGCAAATCTGATTTTTACGATGTACGTTTTAGAATGAGGCACAAAAATGGACACTGGGTATGGGTTTGGGATCGAGGACAGGTTGTTGAATGGGATTCAGACGGTAAACCGGTTCGAATGGTTGGAACCCATGTCGATGTGACTGATTGGATGAAAGCCGAAGAAAAACTCAAACGGTCTGAAAAAAGATATAGAGATTTGTTCAATGAGTCTTCAGATGCCAGTTTGTTGTTTAAAAATGGCCGAATTTTTGATTGTAATCACGCAGCAGTTGAACTACTTGGTTATAGTAGTATTGAAGAACTGACCAGTTTGCACCCACTCGAAATGGCTCCCGAGTTCCAGCCAAATGGGACAAGAACTTCTGATTTGTATAATAAAAACGTAGAAAATGCTCTATCGAACCAAAGTTATCGGTTTGAGTTATACCATAAACGAAAAGATGGTAGTCTAATACCCCTTGAGGTGACCACAACTTTGTTGCAAGACGTGGATGGCGAGGATTTGGTTTATATAATCTGGAGGAACATATCAGCAAGATTGAAGGCTGAGTCTGAGCTTAAAGAGTCCTTAAAGGAGAAAGAAACATTATTAGCAGAAATTCATCACAGGGTGAAAAATAATCTGGCAGTGATTTCAGCTCTTATGCAGTTGCAGTTATACAGCCAGAATGACCCCCATGCTGAGGAAATCCTCAGTAGAAGTATCAATCGAATCAAATCGATTGCTTTGATTCATGAGCAATTATACAAATCTGAGCGTTTTTCGGGAATTTCACTCAAAGAGAATATTGAGCGGCAAACTGAGACAGTACTGGATATGTATTCTGATAAACTTGCAACTCAAGTGAATCTACAATTAGATCTACAAGATGTAATCATTGATATCAATAAAGCGATGCCAATGGGGCTTCTTCTTAATGAAATTCTGAACAATACATTTAAACATGCATTCAAGAACAGAGATGTAGGGAACATTAGTATTGTACTGGAAGATTCTGACGATGAAATTCATGTCATCATTAGAGACGATGGTGTAGGATTTGACCCGATTGAGTTTGAAGAGGGTACTTCATCACTTGGCAACTCGCTTATTAAATCCTTTCTCGAACAATTAGGCGCAAGGTATACCTTATCATCTACTTCCGGAACTACCTACGACATTCGTTTTAAAAAGGATTAACATAATCAGAGTATCCAATTCTCCGTTATTTCGGGAAAGTGCGTCCTAGTTTGCTTATATTTCTGCTGTCATCGACACAAAAGTTGTCCTCAGGAGTAATTTTAAGTTTATATCATCTACATTATGCCGAATACGATTACCGTTTTTTTACCATGGATGGGAAGCGATTTCACTCAACAGACTGCAGCTGAATTTGCCAAATCCAATCTGGTCAAACATATTTATTTGTTGGCTACAAGTCCTTCCGGTGTACATGCACCAAAAACCAGCGACCTTTCAGTTGATGCTCCGTTAAGCTCGAAAACGTTTAATGCCATTGCGAAGGCGACCAACACTGACTTTGCACTTATTCTTACCAAAGACACGCTTATCTCAACCGGACAGTTTTGCCTGGAGCGGTTTGTTCAGGTAGCACGCGATACCAATGCCGGAATTGTGTACTCTGACTTCATTGAGATCAAGGGGGATACCCGTTCAAATCATCCCGTGAATGACTATCAATTTGGTAGCGTTCGTGATGACTTCGATTTCGGTCCCCTGATGCTGTTCCGTGCCGATGTGCTTAAAGATGTATCATCTTCAGTTGAATCAGAGTACGCTCACGCCGGATTGTACGATATCCGTCTCAGAGTATCCGAAAAGGCTGATTTAGTTCGGATAACTGAGTTTCTTTACAGTACGGTACAAACCGATACCCGTAAAACAGGCGAAAAGGTATTCGATTATGTAGATCCGCGTAATCGACAGGTTCAGATCGAAATGGAACTCGCATTCACCGAATATCTCAAACGCATTGGAGCGTGGCTGAAACCAGAGTTTAAATTGGTTGAAGAGACCAATGATTCGTTTCCTGTTGAGGCAGCAGTTGTCATTCCGGTTCGTAACCGTATTCGTACTATTAAAGATGCTGTTAACTCTGTCCTGACCCAAAAAACTGACTTTGATTTCAATCTGATTGTAGTCGACAATTTCTCAACCGATGGAACCTATGAGGCACTTCAGGAAATCGCAGCGACTGACACCAGGCTAAAAGTCCTTGTCCCGGAACGTAAAGATCTGGGGATCGGAGGGTGCTGGAATGTTGCTGTTTTCAGCGAATATTGTGGCAAATATGCTATTCAACTCGATAGCGATGATGTCTACAAAGATGAAACCACGCTCCAGCGTGTTGTGGATATCTTCCGCGAAGAAAAATGTGCAATGGTCGTTGGATCTTATGAAATGACCGACGTAAATCTGCAACCGATTCCTCCGGGAATCATCGACCACAAAGAGTGGACTCCCGAGAATGGTCGGAATAATGCGATCCGAATCAATGGACTCGGCGCCCCACGTGCATTCTATACTCCGATTCTCCGAGAAATCACCGTTCCCAATGTAAGCTATGGTGAGGATTATGCTCTTGGTCTCGCAATTTCAAGACGATACCAAATTGGACGGATTTACGATCCGATCTATTGTGTTCGACGTTGGGAAGACAACACGGACGCATCTTTGGACATCGTTAAAATGAATGCTCACAATGCTTATAAAGACAAATTGCGTACTTTTGAGCTTCACGCACGTCAACAATTTGTTGCTGCTCAAAAATAGTCATCATGTTTCTGAGTAACGAAGAACTACTGGCCAATGGACTCCCGGTAGGGGGGGCTGACCTGGCCGACCAATCCAAAGCTTTGCTTACACACCAGCTCGCATCCTGGCCGATGCTTCAAAAGGGAGCTTCGACCTTAGGTGATGTCATCGTAAGATCCATCCAAATGGATGGCTACGAGATGAAGCTGCAGTTTAATCCGGGTCGTATTGTGTCGAGCTCGGCAAAAGTGGATGCCAAATCGATCGCCGAACGTAAATGTTTTTTGTGTCTTGAGAATCTCCCGGCAGAACAAAAGGGAGTAATTGCAGGATCAGGAACATTTTCAAAGGATAGCTTCGATACAGCGAATCCGGACAATTATGTCATTTTGGTAAATCCGTTCCCAATTTTTTCGGAGCACTTCACGATTCCCCATAAAAATCATGTGCCTCAACGTATCCGGGACTCGTTTCCGGCGATGCTGGCACTTTCAAAATCTATGGGAAGCCGATATTCACTGTTTTATAATGGTCCGCGTTGTGGAGCCTCGGCTCCAGATCACCTCCATTTTCAGGCTGGAGATTTCGGATTCATGACCATTGAAACTACCTGGCCAGAGCTGGTCAACCTTCATGGAAACTGGGTTGTGGATTCAGAATCAATTCGAATTGCTGGTGTGGATGACGGACTCCGTAAATTTGTTGTGCTCCAATCCGATTCAGACACAGCTATTACCGAGCGGTTTGAAACTCTATATTCAAGCTTTGAGGCATTGAATGATGAGTTGCATCCAGGTCAAACCATGGAAGAGCCAATGTTCAACATTATCTCGTCATTCAGGGATGGGAAATGGACTGTTATCGTTTTTTTACGTCGAAAACATCGCCCCTATCAGTTTTTTGAAGAAAGCGAAGATAAAAAAATTCTGTTTTCACCTGCATCAGTTGACTTTGGTGGTGTGTGTATTACTCCGGTCGAAATTGATTTTAAACGAATCGACCGAGCATTACTCACAAATATGTTCAACCAGTTAAGCGTTGGACCAGAGCATTTACGACTTGTATTGAACGCGCTTCACAAAATTTAAACTTCACCAACCGTCTTTTTTAAAAGTACCATGTTCCAGCAGCCAGAAGTCCCTAAGCTATCGGATCTAACCATAGATCAAAAAATCGCACAAATGCTGTTGATTGGCTTCAGGGGATGTGAAGTTGAACGCGATCACCCGATTGTCAAAGATCTACGTGACCGTAACATCGGAGGAATCATACTGTTCGATTACGATGTGGTACTTAAGGCGTACGACCGGAATGTCAAATCACCGGAACAGCTCATGAAACTGAATCAGCAGCTGTATAGCCACATGCCAGCTGCTACATTTCTGTCAATCGATCAGGAGGGTGGAACGGTTAACCGCCTGAAGCCCGAATATGGATTCGAACCCACGATTTCACACGTGGAGTTAGGTCAAATTGACGATGTTAATCGCACTTTTCAAGAAGGACGATACATTGCATCCATTCTAAAACGATACGGAATCAATCTGAATTTTGCGCCCTGTCTGGATTTGGCCATCAACAAAGAGAATAAGGCAATTTATGGTCGGCAGCGCACATTTTCGGATGATCCTGAACGTGTTGCAGTGCATGGTGAAGCGTACATACGTGGTCACAGGGAAGAAGGTGTACTGACATGCCCGAAACACTTCCCTGGTCATGGAAGCTCGTTGGCAGATACCCATCTGGGCATGGCTGACGTAACTGATACCTGGCAGGATTTCGAAATGATTCCCTACACGCATCTCCTGGACAAAGGCCTCATCGACATGATCATGACCACTCATATTTTCAACCGAAATCTGGATCCCGATTATCCCGCAACGATGTCAACCAGAATCATGCAAGGAATGCTTCGAGACCAGCTTGGGTACGATGGGGTCATCATTTCTGACGACATGCAAATGCATGCAATTACCCATCATTTCGGACTTGAAGACGCGGTCCGACAAACACTATTGGCCGGAGTTGACATCCTGGCTTTTGGCAATAACCTTGCTTTTGAACCCGATGTAGCACAACTAAGCATCCGGATTATAAAAGATCTGCTCAACGAAGGTGTTTTTGACGTGTCCCGAATCGATACCTCAGTAGAACGTATACTTGAGCGTAAAAGAACGGGCATTTTTTAATGGAATTTTGTACCATTCAACTAAATCTTGCTGTTTTTTTTTAAACGAAATTGTACAAGATTAATTGATTGAGGATTATGTTATGAGCCTGACCCAGCCCAAATCTTTCTTAACAAACAGGAACTGGAATTTACCGGATGAGGACTTTTTCCGGGATCTCAGACGTAAGGAGTTTTCACGAATTGATGATCATGGACACACCTATCTGGATTATACTGGCGGTAACTTATATGGCTCATCTCTACTTTCAAGCCATTTTCGTTTGCTGAATGAAGAAGTACTTGGGAATCCACATTCTACGAACCCTACTTCGCAGATAGCGACGCATTTAGTTGAGGACAGTCGGGCCAAAGTGATTGAGTTCTTCAATGCTGAAGATTACATCTGCGTTTTCACCCAGAATGCAACAGGTGCGCTAAAAATCGTCGGTGAAAGTTATCCCTTCAATGAGGGAAGTAGCTATGTTTTATTGGCTGATAATCATAACTCAGTCAACGGAATCCGGGAATATTGCAACCGAAAGGGTGGCAAGACGACGTATGTTCCGGTTCAGTACGAAGATCTTCAAATAAATGAACGTGCATTGCAGGATGCACTAAAAAAGCATGCGGAAAGTGAAGTCAAACTGTTTGCTTTTCCAGCTCAGTCTAATGTGTCGGGAACCAAACACGACTTGGGTTGGATTGCACGTGCCCAGGAAATGGGATATGATGTATTACTCGATGCAGCTGCTTACGTACCAACAACCCGTCTGGACTTGAAGAAGGTCCAACCGGAGTTTGTTAGTGTGTCATTTTATAAAATTTTTGGTTATCCGACCGGACTTGGCTGTCTGTTGATCAAAAAAACGGCATTTCACAAGCTCAGAAAACCTTGGTTTGCAGGTGGAACGGTCACGTTGGTTTCAGTTGCAAGTCAGCATAGATTTCTGGCTAAAACTTACGAGCGATTTGAAGACGGTACCATCAACTATCTGGATATCCCGGCCATAAAAACCGGACTCGATTTCATTGAAGGCATTGGAATAGATCGTATCACGAATCGGGTTGGAAGAGTCATTAAGGCACTTGCTGATGAACTGCTCAAGTTGAAACACGATAACGGGCAGCCTATTGCCAAGATTTTTGGTCCGACCGATTATAAAAATCGAGGTGGGAACATAATCATGAACTTCTTTGATGTAAACGGAGATGTATTTCCGTTTGAGTCCATCGAAGAATTAGCTAATGAACGCATGATATCGATCAGATCCGGATGTTTCTGTAATCCGGGTCTTGATGAAATTAACAACTGCCTCACCAACGACGAAATCGCCCAGTATTTCATGAGTCGCGATGAAGGCGATTATCGTGATATGATTGCCTTTCTTGGGAAAATGCGAGGCGCGACGAGGGTATCTGTTGGATTGCCAACGACCTCGAAAGATCTTGATACGTTTGTGGAGTTTGTGAGTTCTCTGAAGAACCAAAAGCGTTTTTAGTAAACAGTAAACGGTATACTGCCCATCCGCCCACTGAACACTGCACCTGAGTTACCGCTCACCGTTATCTGCTTTATCCCTTTTCTTTTATCTCTTCTCTCTTTTCTCTTATCTTAAGGAATGGGCACTACAAAATCACATATTTACACAGATCATCAGAACGATAAAGCTGCGACGTTTAAGGCACTTGGACATCCAGCTCGTGTTGCAATTCTGGAACATTTACTTCAATATGGTCCATGTATCGGTACGGATTTGGTGAAAATCCTGAATCTTGCTCAACCAACAGTTTCGCGTCATCTCAATGAGATGGTCAACAGTGGAATCATCGATGCCACTTCAACAGGAAATGCAGTCAACTATTCCTTGAGTGAGCAAAATATTACTGAGTTATTAGGTTATCTGGTTCAAATCGTCAAAATGGGTAAGAGGTAAAACTATGTCGCCCTGGAGATACTTAGTCGCATATACTATTCCACTTTTGGTGTGCCTGACCATTGCAATGGGGTCGTGGTTTACCTGGATGCCAGTTGTTTATGTATTTTTTGTGATTCCTTTGGCAGATTACTTCGTTGGACGTGATGCAAGTAATCTTTCAGCTGAGGCAGAGGCCAGGGCTAAAGCAAGTACAGTGTATACATTTATCCTCTGGATGTTCATTCCTGTCCAGTTCGGACTCATATTCTGGCTTGGATATCAGTATTCATCTGGATTACTTTCAGGAGCATCACTTGCAGGAGCAATGTTCTCTGTCGCATTAAGCAATGGCGGAATAGGCATTACCATAGCCCATGAATTAGTCCACAGAAGCAGCAAAAGTGAACAGTGGCTCGGACGTATTCTGCTTTTGAGCGTTTTATATATGCATTTTGCCATAGAACATGTCCGTGGCCATCATGCAACGGTAGCTACTGAAGAGGATCCAGCTTCGGCACGCAAAGGTCAGTCTTTCTATGCTTTTTTATTTCCAAGCATCTTTGGCCAATACATTTCAGCATGGCACCTCGAGGCCGAAAGGCTGAAAAAAATCAAGAAGCCTATCGTTTCACTTTCCAATGAAATGATCCAGTTCACACTATGTGAAATAATGATGTTGGCACTGATGTATGTCTGGTTCGGAGCTGCGTTTGCAGGCATATTTGCTATTGTATCATTTCTTTCGTTCAGTCTGCTGGAAGCCGTTAATTACCTGGAACACTATGGACTGGAGCGCCAAAAACAGTCCAATGGGCGCTATGAAAAGGTCACACACCACCATTCCTGGAACAGTGATCACATCCTGAGTCGTATGTTTTTGTTCGAATTGACTCGACACTCAGATCATCATGCAGTTGCCTCCCGAAAGTATCAGATTCTGAGAACCTTTGAGGATTCTCCTCAATTACCGACCGGATACCCGGGCATGATTCTACTTGCACTGATTCCTCCGGTATGGTTTCGTGTGATGGATCCCCTGGTCGAAAAAACGCATTCCGTTGCATCAGATATGCACTGAGTTCGTTATCTTTCCCGCATGAAAATCGACCATATTGCTCTCATTACAACGGATCCAAATCCAGAGTTTCACGATCAAAAACGGACGGATATTGCTCGTGCGATTGAGGTTCAACCTCAGGACGTTACAGTTTATTATTTTGCCAGGCATCCAGAGGGCACCATGCGTGGATGTTTTGAATCACACCATCATATCTGGAAACAGATAGTAAAAAACGGTTATCAGAACGCGTTGATTTTTGAGGATGATGTGGTTTTTTTGAAGCGTTTACCTGAAACAGTTTATGCTGACTTTCTACATTTACACACGGATTGGGAGATATTTTATCTGGGCCATAGACCTATCATCTGGGATACCCGATTGGTTCGAAAAACGGATACCCGTGGATTTGTGGAAGTTAGGTCAAACGATACTCACGCTTATCTGATTCGGTTGGAAGTAGCAGAGAAACTATCCGCTATTCCATGGGAAAACTCTCATGTTGATATATTTCTGCGTGAACATACAACGAAGTCGTATGCCAAATTTCCGATGCGAGCCATTCAGAACGGTCGATTTCTGACCAATTCTTTTTTCAATGGACTCTCAGAGCGCAATAGCCAATACATACGATACGGCCTGCAAAAACCACTAAATCCAATTCGTGCTATTTGTTACCTTATATTGGTAGTCGTTGGTCAACCATGGTTTTTTGCAACAAGTACCTGGTTTTGCTTCACCCGAAAACATCCACAATAGCACTATGAAGATCATCAGACTTCTTCGAAAGGGATCTACGGGATTTCTCATCGGTGCCATTTCAACTGGGGCAGCTTCGGGGCTGTTCCTTACGTTGATGATTCGAATGATTCATCAGTCATTGCTTATTGAAGCTCCTGATCCTGTCAGATTTCTTGGGTTTTATTTATTGATCTGGATTCTCTTTGTATTTTGTACCACATTTGCGACAGTTTTAACCTCATCAATGGCCCACAAAGCTTTATACAAGCTACGTGAATGGGTAACCGATCAAATACTGGACTTGTCCTATCGCAAGGCTGAAGGACGTGGAGCTGAGTATTTTCCAGTCCTAACCGAAGACATTCAGACGATATCTTACACGATATATCGGATTCCCGCTATTACCACAGCATCCGCAACGGTCATAGGATGTTTTGTCTACATGATGTATTTGTCATGGAGTATAACAGTTGGAATTGCACTGCTTTTTGGACTTATTTTCACGGTTATGTCAGCTCTGGGACACCGGGCACAGTATTTTGCGAAACAAGCCAGAGACCATTATGATAAAATGTATCGGTTCTTTGAAGATTTGGTATACGGACTAAAGGAACTCAAACTCAATCCCTTTCTGCGAGATCATTACCGTAACACTGTATTTCCGCCCATGATCAAGGCACATCAGCAGCTCAAACTCAAGGAAAATATCCTGTTTAATTTCTCCATTCGAACCGTTGAAATTTTGTTTTTTCCTACCCTGGGTTTACTTGTTTACAGCATTTTAATGTACCAAATTGCAAGTCCATCGGCATTTAGTGGAGTACTTACGGTACTACTATTCATGTTGTCTCCACTCTCAACTTTGGCGAATTTTGCCAGCGAGTATAAAGCCATGCAAGTTTCGATGGATCGATTGAATGCCATGGAAGATGAAATAACATCTGAAACGGAACGGGGTATCGTTCAAACGGATCTTAAGCCCTTCGTTGGGGCTGTGGGTGAACCTGTACTGCATTTCGAAGCAGTTGAAGTGAGTTATCAAAGAAATGATGGACAAACGAACTTCCGTTTGGGCCCGGTCTCAATCACCATTCCTGCAGGACAAATCACTTTCATTACGGGTAATAATGGTAGCGGGAAGTCGACATTTGCCAAGGTCATTACTGGTTTATATCAACCTGAATCCGGGACCATTCGCTACAATGGGCAAGTAGTTAATTCCGACACGCTTGCTTCTTATCGGTCCAGGTTCTCTTCGGTGTTTTCAGACTTCCACCTGTTTAGTGAACTGGCTCCTGAAACAGTAGGAGGTGAACGATTGTCTGAGTGGATACAAAGGTTCGAAATTGCAAATGTGGTACAAGTGCGTGGTAACCGGATTTCGACAACCAGACTTTCACAAGGGCAACGCGAGCGTCTTGCATTCGCATTTGCTTGCAGTTATCCATCAGAAATTGTGGTTCTGGATGAAGTATCCTCAAACCAGGATGCAGGATTTCGCAACACAATCTACCATGAAATCCTTCCTGAGTTAAAGTCCGCAGGAAAAACAGTTATCGTAATTACTCACGATGAGCGCTATTTTGATGTCGCCGACATAATGCTAAAATTCGAAGATGGAAAACTGGTAACACTATCATGAAATTAGTCCAATTTGCAGTTCTGTTAGTTTTATTCGCTTCACCTATCGTGGCTTTTTCTCAAGTCCAAACTCCCGGGACGCTACATTCTGATTTCGATAGAGTGATGCGAATATCCGGTGGACTCCCGTCATACTCAGCAGCATATCAGTCAACGATTGAGTACATGAATTCAAGCGATTCGACCTATCAAGCCAATTTCGTAAAACGATCGGATGCCATTTTCAAAACCACCTATCGATCGGCCTATGGACGATCGATGAACGATGGTGCACTATGGTATGGACGTGGATTCACGCACGAACTCCATGCTGGTTTTCAGTACACACGTGGCATTTTGGATGTAACCGTTCAACCTGTACTTTTCTATTCTCAAAATAAAAGTTTTGATCTGCAGCAGAATCCGATTTATGAGCTCGAATACGATAAATCGAATTACAGTTATCAGTTCGACGCCTTAATCGATTACGTGATTCGTTACGGAGATAAGCCTTTTGTAAAATTTCATCCCGGACAGTCAGACATCAGTCTAAGATTGAAACACTTTAGAACTGGAATATCTACACAAAACATGTCCGTTGGACCGTCATGGTACAATCCGATTCTTTTAAGTACAAATGCGCCTGGTTTCCCACATATATATATCCAGACCCGTCGTCCATTGAAGATTCCACACTTTGATATCGGATTCAAACAGGTTTGGGGAGCACTTCATGAGTCAGCGTATTTTGATGAAAATCCGGACAATAATTGGCGCTACTTCGCCGGATTGTTTATTGAGCTTAATCCTCACTTCGTCCCGGGATTACAACTTGGATTCAATCGTACATTTATTCAACGTGGACAAGATTTTAACCTGTTTTCGGGAGACCCCCTGGTTACATTGTATCGGTTTAAAGCTAAACCGGATTTAGAGGACGTTGATCTGGAACTGAACGATGCCTTCGACCAGATTGCGGCAGTAACGGCTCGCTGGAGGCAGCCATCTGTAGGATTCGAAGCGTATTTTGAGTTCGCCATCAACGATTTTGGAGGTAGTTTCTTCGGATCTCATCCCGATCATTCCAGAGCATATAACATAGGTGTTACACAGATTTTTCCCTCTGCAAATGCCTCCAATTACGCCCTTACATTTGAACTGACGAATACGGCAATGTCTAAAACGGGATTTGTCAGACCTCCGGGCAGCTACTACATCCACATGAGCATAGAACAGGGATACACCAATGGCGGACAAATACTCGGTTCCGGTATGGGTCCGGCAGGTGCTTTGGGATACAATATGTTTTTCAGAAGGTACACTGATACTGCCCTGCATGGAATCCATATTGAATACAAACGCATAGACGACGACTTCTACTTCCTGTACTTTACCGACAAAGACCGCCACGATTTCGAGCTGGGTGCTACCTATCGCACGGTCTTGGCAATGTCGGGATATAACCTCGGGCTGGATTTTGGATACGCCCGAAGGAAAAACATGAACATGGTTCCGGGTAATCACCAGAACCAGTTCACCATTGGAGTATCAATTCAATTGAAATCCAGCCGATAGTCCGACCCAGAACTTGAATTCACGACCTTTACGTGTGATGTCGTGAATAGTGTACCAGGTGTAATCATCGTTTCGAGGGTCACGAGACACCATCATGTTGAATGTAGGTCCGGCATAGAAACTGAGTCCATTTCTGAGGTCTTTTCCGAAAAGATAACGATAGCTGTAGATATGGTTCAGGCTCGAATCGTTGTATTCACCTTCCTGAATATGTTGAATGGTGAAATCCTGATTGAGGTAGTATCCAGCATAACGAGGATTCTCCCATGCTTCATCCAGTGGACGATGGAGGCCGATTGACCATGCCAGTGCCCAGACATCGCGATCGGTAATTGTGGGATTGTAACCAACAGACAGCATGTTATAGACTTCATGGGTACCAGTTTTGAGACCAGCGTAGAGCATGCCACCATCATTAGCCCAGACGTCGAATTGGTGACGACCGTTATCATACCAGCTAATGAGTCCAACTGGAACGCCTTCAAAGTGGTCGCCAAGGTTTAGCAGACCAACCTGAATACCTTGGCCATCTTCGACATAGTTGACGATACCGGCAACCTGAATACCCTGAAAATCTTCTGCGATGTTAGTGATTCCCGCCAATTGAATCCCCTGAGTGTATTCTGAGTAGTTAACTATACCACTCATAGCAATTCCCTGAAAATCGTCGGAATAGTTTACAATACCGGCATAGTAGATACCTTGTGCTTCTCCACCTGCAATATTTGCGATTCCGGCACCCACAAGACCTTGTGACGAGCCGTTACTGACGTTCGCTATTCCGGCAAATTGTAAACCTTGCATGTTACCATTTGTTACGTTGGCGATTCCGGACAACTGGACCCCCTGCATTTCATCGTTGCTCATGTTTAAGATTCCGGAAAGCTGGAGTCCTTGCATGCTGCCGTTTGCAACGTTTGTGATACCGGCAAGTTGAAGCCCTTGCATGTCGCCATTCGCTATGTTGCCAATGCCACCTAAGTGTAGTCCTTGCATTTCTCCGCCAGAATAATTGAATGCTCCAATTTGTGTACCTCGAGAGTAATACTTGTTAATGTTGATCGGGCCAATTTCGAATCCGTCGAGTCCGCCGTGATATCCAGCGATTAGATTAAAAGAATACTTGGCAGTGTATTTTGGTGCTTCAACACCATTTGAACTGATTCCAGGCACCAGCGTAACTCGATACTTACGGTATTTCAGATCGTAGTTGTCGTGGTCATTGTAATCTTGTGCGGTTGCCACAATCGTGAACCCAATAAGTAACAACGTGATGGTCAGTATTTTTTTACCCATGATATCTTTTCTTTAGAATGTAGATAATAACTTTTCAATTGTAACTGAATCACTCTTTTACGGAAGTTTACAAGCTCTTGTTCATGGCAAAACACCCAAAAGAGGGATTTTTTTTGCAGATTTGAATCCAATCTTCTGAATTGAGTATTGCATTTCCTATATTCATGCGGTCGTATAGGTGAATACCTTGTCAATGTGAACTTAAAATCTATGTGGTATGGCTAAACAATCTGCCGAAGAAAGCACCAATAAGAGTGGATTTCTGAATAAAGCACTGGACTGGATTGAACGAAATGGAAACAAACTGCCTGATCCGGCAATACTGTTTCTGATGTTAATGATCTTGGTATGGATTTTCTCGGCGTTTTTGTCGCCAATGACGTTCTCAGAGCTTGATCCCAGATCTGGCCAACCGTTAACGGTCAATAACTTGTTATCTCTCGAGAAATTCGCCTCATTTATGAGCAACATGATCACTGTGTTCATGAATTTTGCTCCACTTGGAGTAGTATTGGTAGCGATGTTGGGTGTTGGTGTAGCTGAGCACTCCGGATATATCAATGCGGGACTCAAAAAACTCCTGAACTTCACCCCAAGGTTCATGCTTACACCAATGTTGATCCTGGTTGCAATTGTGTCACACACTGCTGCTGACGCCGGATATGTACTGGTTATTCCTCTTGGAGGGGTGATTTTTTATGCCGCCGGCCGACACCCACTAGCTGGTATAGCCGCAGCCTTTGCCGGGGTTTCTGGCGGATTCGCAGCGAATTTTATTCCTTCTGCTATTGACCCGTTACTACAAAGTTTTACCCAAT